>NZ_JAQFPJ010000001.1:0-955061 GCF_027712065.1 Bacillus cereus group sp. BcHK124 | reverse complement strand
GCCCGGTACAATACCGGACTCATTTGGATCAAGCTGCCTAATGAAATAACCGTGTCTAACTTTTAGGGGTCACTTCAAACTCGCTCTTTTTTTGTTATGTACAATAATTTATTACTACTCTAATTCAATTGAAACATTTTTTTGTGGTACGAATGTAGAAATTGCATGTTTATAAATAAGCTGTTGCTTACCTTCTGTTTCCAGTAGGACTGTAAAATTATCAAATCCTTTAATTAACCCACGAAGCTGGAAACCATTTAATAAGTACAGCGTAACAAACGTATTCTCTTTACGGAGTTGATTTAAAAACTGATCTTGAATATTGATTGATTGCTTCATGTCGAATCCTCCTCTTTTTCTCTACTTACTATTATTCGACTTTAGTTGTAGCTTTCCTTCTATGTATCGTAAAATTTCTGACGTTTTTTCACCGTCTGTAACATCAAACCATGTGACATCCATCTTATTACGGAACCACGTTAATTGACGTTTTGCATAACGACGTGAATTCGTCTTTAATTGTGATACCGCTTCTTCTAAAGAGACACGATCCTCAAAATAATCATATATCTCTTTATACCCAATCGCTTGAATAGATTGACAATCTCGTATCCCTCGATTATACAACCCTTCTACTTCTTCTAATAAACCTTGGTCCATCATTATATCAACTCGTAAGTTAATGCGATCGTATAGCATTTCACGATCCATTGTCAAGCCAATTAAGGAAACATCGTATAATAACTCGTTTTCTTGTTTTTCAAGTTGATCACTCATTTTTTCACCCGTCGTGTGGAAAATTTCTAACGCCCTAATGACACGGCGTACATTATTTGCATGAATACGCTCAGCGCTTTCTGGGTCTACTTCCTGTAATTTCTTATGTACATATTCCACACCACGTTCTAATGCTAACTTTTCCATTTGTTCTCGGTATATAACATCACCAGCATCATCCGTAAACTGATAATCGAATAAAACAGATTGTATATACAGACCAGTTCCACCAACGATAATCGGCAATTTACCACGCTCTGTAATCTCGCGAATATGCTTACGAACACGTTCTTGAAATTCGGCAACCGAAAATGATTCTTCCGGATTTTTTATATCAACCATATAATGTGGAATTCCGTCCATCTCTTCTTTCGTCACCTTTGCGGTTCCAATATCCATCGTACGATAAATCTGCATGGAATCTCCACTTATAATTTCACCATTTAACGCTTTGGCAAGATCAATACTTAACTTCGTCTTCCCAACAGCAGTTGGTCCAATGATGACAGCAACTTTTTCACGTTGCACTTCTCCCATATCATTCAACTCTCTTTATGTAATGTACTCCATCTATTGATTATATCCAATCTTACCAATTTTAACGGCATGATTGCAAGTTCTTTCATTACGGTACATGAAATTATAAATAAAAAAGAACATAGTTTGTCCAATTCCGCATATACATGATTAAAAATACCTTCGAGAGGATGAGTTAACTATGAAACAATCCACTATCAATTTTTCATCTTTGACAAAAGACCTCATTTTAGCTACTGCTACAAAAGAACACAATTGTTCACAAGAAGAATTATACTTTGCCTTAAATTGTTTACTACGTTCTTTTCATTCTGCTCTCCAAGAAACAACATTACATCTAGAAAATAAAGATACAGAGTATATACAAAACCAATTTTGCAGTGCATATAAAATTATTACAGGTAAAACTATTTACCCTTTTCAATAATCCATAAAAGGCGGTTGCTTACATACTTTCAAGCAACCGCCTTTTATATTAATACATATACACTACTCTATCACTTTCACTTTTACAGATTTGCGCCCCCAGCTATTCGCACTACCATCTGAGCCAACTAAAACATCAATACGATTTCCTTTAATTGCCCCACCAGTATCTCCAGCAATCGCTTCTCCATATCCTTCTACCCATACTTTTGATCCAAGTGGAATTACTTTAGGATCAACAGCAATTACTTTCATATTTGGATTCGCTGTTAAATCATGCCCCATTGCAGTTAATACACGACCACCATACGAACCATTCTCACTCGGATCTGCTGTATATGCTGTCGCTTCTACCGTTATTTCACGTCCACCAGCCGGTGCACTTGTTTCATTAGATTTCGCAACTTGTTTCGTAGTTGACTGCTGTTTTGCCACAGGTTTACTTGATTCTACATTCTTAACAGATTCTTTACCCTTAACTACTTTATTACTTTTAACCGGCGTATTTACTCTTTCCGGCGCTTCTTCTTTCGTTGCAACTTCTTTCTTTTCAATCACTGGTGCCGTTCCTGTTAAAAATGGCACATGAACATATCCTGTTTTTCCATTATAGTCAAATTGCAACCATTCATTTTGAACTTGATTTGTCGTTTCAATTACATCATTTTTATTCAGTTTACCAAGAATTTCCGAGTCAGTATTCGCTCCAGCGCGAACATTTAACACACCCGCCGTCACATAATATGTACTTTTTGTAAATTCAGCACTTACAAACGCTTCTTGACCATTTAATTTAATTTTTGTCCATCCGTTTTCTGTATTTACAACATCTAATTTATTTCCACTTAACATTTTACCTACAAGCTTAGACTCTACAGTTGGGTTTTCTCTAACATTTAATACGTCTGTTGTTACAATCGTTTCTGCTTTCGCAGAACCTGCAAAAATCCCAAGACCAAAAACTGCCGCCGTTGCTATACCTAATAATTTTTTCATGAATAGCCTCCATTTGCTTTGTTTTCGTATTTTTATTATAGCAACAGATTTTTAGTATTTTTCGAAATCACACAATTACAAACCATTCGTAATATGCGATTAATGAGTTGTAACATAAATTTCCATATTAATGAACCCCATTTCTAATAGAATCTTCAATAGTTTTCATATATTTTCCACATACAAGCACCAGAATTTTTTCCCAGAAAAAATTACAGTATTACTTTTTTGTTACAAAAAAATCATATTTCATTACATCTTTTACCAAAATTCATCATTCTCCAATTATTAACCTCCTTTTTTGTAATAAAAAGGAGCAGCTAATAAAAGCTACTCCCTTTACACGTATTATTTAACTTTCTTTTTCCAAATTCCCATCATAAGAGCAGAAACAACTGCCCCTATCAATATCGAGAAAATATATAACACTGGTTTATTTACTAAAGCGATAACAAACAATCCACCATGCGGTGCTGGTAATGTAATTTGGAATAACATTGATAATGCACCTGCAATACTTGAACCGACAACACAACTGACAATTACCCGAACCGGATCTGCTGCTGCAAATGGAATCGCACCTTCTGTAATAAACGATGCCCCCATAATATAATTTGTTAAACCAGACTTACGTTCCGCCTCTGTAAACTTCGATTTAAAGAAGGTAGTTGCTAACGCAATTGCAAGCGGTGGCACCATACCACCGGCCATAACCGCTGAATGCACCCCAAAGTTCTTCGCTTCTATCGCAGCAATACCAAACGTAAATGCTGCTTTATTAATTGGACCACCCATATCAATTGCCATCATCGCACCTAAAATAAGACCTAGTAATATAGCATTTGTACCGTTCAAACCATTTAACCATCCTGTTAACATTTCATTCAATGCTACTACAGGCGGAATTACTACTTTTTGCATAACAACTCCTGTAATCAATAATCCAAAGACTGGATATAACAAAACAGGCTTAATTCCTTCTAACTGTACTGGTAACCCTGAAAATAATTTTTTCAATCCTAAAACAACATATCCGGCTAAGAAACCAGCAATTAATCCACCTAAAAATCCAGCATTCGCATGTGCCGCTAAAAATCCTCCGACAACACCAGGCATAAAACCAGGACGATCAGCAATAGAACTAGCAATAAATCCTGCTAAAATTGGTACAAGGAATAGAAATGCCCCTGTTCCCCCTCCTCCAATAGACATGAACAATTCAGCTAAAGGACCTTCTGCTTTTATACCACCAAACGAAAACGCTAGCGCAATTAAAATCCCGCCACCAACAACGAATGGAAGCATATTACTTACGCCGTTCATTAAATGCTTATAAATTCCTAATCCTTTTTCTTTCTCCGTATTTTCTACCTTTCCATCCTCTTTTACACCTTTAAAGATTGGTGCATCTTGTTTTACAGCCCGATTAAGAAGCGTCTCCGTTTTTCTAATCCCATCAGCGACTGGCACTTGAATAACATGTTTCCCAGCAAAACGGTTCATTTCTACTTGTTTATCTGCCGCAACAATTATAGCCGTTGCGCGTTCAATATCTTCCTTCGTTAAACCGTTTTTTATACCTGTTGATCCGTTCGTTTCAACTTTAATTGCAATTCCTAGCTCTTCTGCTTTTGCTTTCAAGCTATCTGCAGCCATATATGTGTGAGCGATTCCAGTCGGGCAAGCTGTAACAGCTAATACGTACGGTTCATTCCCTTCTGGTTTTGCAACTTCAACCTCTTCTTCTTTTTCATTTTCTTTTTCATCAAATAAACGAAGAAGTTCTTCTTCATCCTTCGCTTCTAACAATTGCTTACGAAACCCTTCATCCATTAATAGTGTAGATAGGCGTGATAACGTTTCTAAATGCGTATTATTCGCCCCTTCACTCGCAGCAATCATAAAGAATAAATGCGCTGGTTGTCCGTCAAGCGATTCATAGTTGATACCGCTTACACTTCTACCAAAACAAATCGCTGGTTGCTTAACAGCTTTTGTTTTCGCATGAGGTATAGCAATCCCTTCACCAATGCCGGTTGTACTTTGTGACTCCCGCTTTAAAATAGCTTCTTTAAATTCAGCTTTGCTATTTAAACGATTTGCCCCGTTTAATTTCTCAACTAACTCATCCATGACAGCTTCTTTATTTGAAGCTGTCAAATTCATAATAACTGTATCCCTTTTTAATAGTTCTGTAATTTTCATATGTTGCTTCCCCCTATCGCTTAGTTACAATTACTTGCGACAATAATTCTTCTACTTTTTCCTTTTCACATAAATCGGCTGAAAATGCTGTTGCACTCCCTGTTGCAACGCCATATTGAAATGCCTTTTCAATATCTTTTGTCTGTTCATATCTTCCTACAAATCCCGCAACGAGAGAATCTCCAGCCCCAACCGAATTAATTACAACACCTTTTGGAATAGTTGCTTCATATATACCTTCTGCCGTAAATAATAAAGCCCCATCTCCGGCCATTGATACGATAACATGCTCTACACCTTGTTCAACTAATTTTCTTCCATATGGTAAAACATCTTCTACTGTGGAAATCTCTACTCCGAATAACTCACCAAGTTCATGATGATTAGGCTTTATTAAAAATGGTTTATTTTTAACTACATGCTGCAAGGCACTACCACTTGCATCTACTACTACACGAATGCCTTTTTCAGCTCCGAACGCTGCGATTGATTCATAAAAAGTAGTTGGGATAGACGCTGGTACACTTCCAGCTAGTACAACACAATCTCCCTGCTCCATACTTTCAATTTGTTTCATTAATTGTTCAAATTGTTCCTTAGTCACACTAGGACCTTGTCCATTTAATTCTGTCTCTTCTCGTCCTTTTATTTTCACGTTAATTCGAGTATCTTCACTTACTTGGATGAAGTTTGTTATTACACCTTCTGTCTGTAATACATCTTTAATAAATCGACCGGTAAATCCACCAGTAAATCCAAGCGCTACATTTTCAACACCTAAACGATGAAGAACGCGAGAAACATTAATTCCTTTTCCTCCAGGAAACTTCATATCTTTCTCCGCTCGATTTACTGCGCCTAAATCTAAGGAATTAACTTGTACTACATAATCAATAGATGGATTTAAAGTTACTGTATAGATCATTGTTTATCAGCCTCAATTACATTGGTTTGTCTTTTATATTTTTCTAAATCAATTTCTAAATGGTTTGTAATAATATTTGCCTCTTCCACATTGGCAATTTTCGCAAACGCAACTTCCGAAAACTTACTTTCATCTATTAAGAAATATCCTTCATTTGCTAATGTTAATGCCATTTGCTTTAAAAGTGCCTCTTCTGGATCTGGTGTTGTAAAACCAAGCTGTTCATGTACACCATTCGCTCCTAAAAAACATTTATCAAAACGATACTTCTGCATACTTTCCTGCGCCATTGCACCGATTAAAGCTTTCGTCCTACTCTTCATCATTCCGCCTAGTAAATATGCACGAATATTATTTTCAACTAAAGCTTCAATATGCATAAGTCCATTCGTAACAACGGTAACATCTTTATTTATTAAAAATGGAATCATTTCAAATGTTGTACTTCCTGCATCTAAATAAATGCAATCACCTTGTTCCACAACGTTAGCCGCATACTTCGCAATTTGTTGTTTTATTTGAATGTTTTTGGATGATTTTTCAACCATCGTTGGCTCCTGTCCTTTTCCCGTTAAAACAGCCGCACCACCATGAACTCTTTTTAATAACCTTTGCTTTTCCAATTGTGCTAAGTCACGACGAATTGTTGATTCAGAGCTTTCTGTTCTTTCCACTAATTGTTGTAATTTAACAACCTTCTGCTCTTTTACAAGTTGCAATATCATTTGATGACGTTCAGGAGTTAACATTTCATTCACCTCTTCTTTGATTACAGTATAATGAAAACGATCACAAAAATCAACCATAAACATCCACAAATAATCAAAATCAGTCATAAACAGTTATAAACAACAAAAAAGAAACCCATTGGATTGTTATATCAAATGGGTTCCTTTACTCGCTTCACTTATAGGGAAGCTTTATATATGCTTAAAACATCGTCTTTATTTAATTTTTTAAAGTTACCAAATTCGCCATAAGCCATCGCTTTATCCGCCATTACATCAATTTCATTTTCTCCAATAGCATAATCAGATAACGTTACTGGTGCCTCAATTGAAGTCCAAAATTGACGTAACGCCTCAATTCCTTCTAACGCAATTTCTCGATCAGTCTTTCCATCCGTTTCTACATCGAATACACGAATAGCGAATTGTTTAAAACGACTTACATTTTCATCTACAACATGCTTCATCCAGTTCGGGAATAAAATCGCAAGGCCACCTCCGTGTGGTATATCATGAACCGCAGAAACTGCGTGCTCAATATTGTGTGTTGCCCAGTCTCCTTTTACTCCCATCGCTAAAATACCGTTTAGCGCCATAGTACCGCAGTATAAAATAGTTTCTCTATGCTCATAACTTTCTAAATCACTTAAAAGCTTAGGGGCGGTTTCAATTACTGTTTTTAAAACAGACTCACAATAACGATCTTGTAATTCTGTATTTGTTCCGTGGTGGAAATATTGCTCTAATACGTGCGACATAATATCTACCATACCGTAAATTGTTTGATCCCTCGGTACAGACGCAGTATGAACGGGATCTAAAATTGAAAATTGCGGGAAAGTAACTGGACTACCCCAGCCATATTTTTCATTCGTTTCCCAGTTTGTAATGACAGAACCAGCATTCATTTCAGATCCTGTTGCTGCAAGCGTAAGTACAGTACCAAATGGTAATGCCTCACTAGCAAAAGCTTTTTTCGTTACAATATCCCACACATCTCCATCGTACTTACTACCAGCAGCAATTGCCTTCGTACAGTCAATTACACTTCCTCCACCAACTGCTAAAATAAATTCAACACCGTTATCTTTACAAATTTGAATTCCTTTCTTTACAGTTGATACACGTGGATTCGGTTCAACGCCTGTCAATTCAAACACTTCTGCATTTATATCTTTTAAAATAGAAATTACATTATCATAAATACCGTTTCTTTTAATACTACCTCCCCCGTATACGAGAAGAACTTTTTTACCAAACTGTGGAATTTCAGTTTTCAACTGTTCTAATTGCCCTTTACCGAAAATAAGTTTCGTTGGATTACGAAATACAAAATTTTGCATATCCCTTTACCATCCCTTCTATATGAAAAGTAACTATACTTTTGTATACCATATTTTTTTCATTTCACAAAAATATTTGCCTAACAAAAAAATCCCAGCCTATAGGCTGAGATTTTTTATTGATAATAAGGTGAGATCATTAAGTAAACAATAACACCAGATAAACTTACATATAACCAAATCGGCATCGTCCAACGTACAATTTTACGATGACGTGTTAATTGATTTGTAAAACCAAATACAAGTGCAAACAATGCAAGTGGTACAATAATTGCTGCCAGGATAATATGTGTAATTAAAATGATGAAATACCCATATTTAATAAACCCTTCTCCGCCAAAATGTGTTGCCGGCGCTAAGTAATGATACGATAAATAAGAAACACAAAATAGCAACGTCGTCGTAAATGCTGCCAGGATGAAACCACGGTGCATTTTCACATTCTTCTTAATAATAGAGTATAGCGCTGCTAATAAGAATACGAACGTAAAGCTATTAAAAATTGCGTTTAACATTGGTAAAATCGTTACATCAAAATGTACTTCTCCTTCATAGCCAACAGGTCCAAAGAACAAAAATAAAATAATCGCATTTACAATTACAGAAAGCGTTATCACAATAGGAGCATAGCTTTTCTGATTTGTTGATTGATCCACCAAAATGGTCACTCCCTCTTCCTTCAAATATGTATACGTAACCTCACTATTTTAACATACTATTCACAGTGTAAATGTGACAATAGTTTGACACAGCAAGACAAAACAAAGAAAAAAAACCCTTCTTAATAAAACTTCTTAAGAAGGATTTTATCGCTTTATTATTCAAATAGCAATGCGATTAGTTTTTGTTAAAAAATGTATCGCTATATGCTTGAAAAATTTCAGACACTTGGTATCCCATTAAAGAAATTGCTGTTAATGAAAAGAAACCAATCATAAGAAATCGAAACCACATATAAATCTCCTCCTTGTATTTAGCTTAAAAAACATTCGCTATATTACAAGTTGAGTGGCACTCTTCATCGTCACTTTCCTTTTTCTTTACAATTGCTGTAATAAATCGAATCATAAAGAAAATAACAAAAGGAAATTGTTCGTAATTCACATTGGCATAGTTTAGCAACGGCTCGCGTTGCATATCGAACGGGGATGAGAAGGAATAGAACATACCTTGCTCTTCCATATATACAATTACTATTTTCATACAAAATACGATTCCTAGAAACGAAACAATATCTTGCCATTCTGTCGTATATAGCAGGTTATACAGCTCTAATACGTAATCTTCCATCGTCATCCCCCCTTCCTTTTTTACCATTCTGCTCGCCTTCGTATAAAAAGTCAAGAAAAAAGTTTATATTCACTATGACAATAGTAATTACTCATTTCTATGATTATATATGATTCTTTTATAGCAATGATTGGGTGTAAATCTCTTCGAAAACAAGAAATTAGAATCGAACAGATTCCTCATTCTTACTTGTAGTATTCGATACTGTACTATTTTTATTTCTATTAAAAATAAAATAAGAAAGTATTATAAGAACAGTAACAAGCATCGTCAAAAGTGCTTGTGAACGTAAAGATTCAATTGCAAGCATCGCAACTAAAACTGCTATAATAGCGGCAATTGTAACATACGTTACATACGGGAAAAACCACATTTTCACTTTCAAATTTTGTTGTTCTACTTTCCCCATTTTTTTACGGATCTTTAAATGCGAAACAGCTATAACGAGATAAACGAGCAACGCAATCCCGCCAGATGCATTCACTAAAAATAAAAAGACTTTATCTGGAGATATATAACTAAAAACAACTCCAATATAAGCGAAGAACGTTCCGAATAAAACTGCCCGAACTGGAACACCACTATTGTTCAATTTCAAAAACGCCTTTGGAGCATCTCCTCTTTCTGCCATCGAAAAAAGCATTCTTGAGTTCGTATATAAACCAGAATTTAAACAAGAAAGTACAGCTGTTAAAACGATAAAATTCATAATTTGTGCTGCCGCTGGTATCCCTATATGTTCCAGTACCGCTACAAACGGACTTTTTAGTATGTTCGCTGAATTCCATGGAAGAAGTGTAACAACTACAGCGATAGATCCAATGAAAAATACGAGAATACGCCAAATTACACTATTTGTTGCTGTTTTTACTGCTTTTACAGGTTCAGCAGATTCTCCAGCAGCTACTGCAACAATCTCAGATCCCATAAATGAAAATATAACGACAGTAATTCCAAGTAGCACCGAACTTATACCGTTTGGCATAAATCCTCCTTGTCCTACTAAATTCGAAGTGCCAGGTGCTTCCGTTCCTGGTACAAATCCTAAAATAACAGCTAGTCCAAGACAAAGGAACAAAACGATACTTATTACTTTAATAAAAGAAAACCAATATTCAAACTCTCCAAATGATTTCACCGAAAAAACATTCGTCAATGTTAATAAAATCGTTAATATTAAGCTTAATAACCAAAGTGGGATTTCTGGAATCCAGTATTGAATAATACCAGCACCTGCTGTGGCTTCTATTGCAATAACAATTACCCAGAAAAACCAATATAGCCACCCAATTGTATAACCGGCCCATGGACCAATTGCTTCTCTTGCATATGTTGCAAATGACCCACTTGTCGGGTTAATAGCTGCCATTTCTCCAAGCATTCTCATAACGAAAATAACTAGAAGTCCTGCTAATGCATATGAAACGATAGAACCTGGTCCGGCTGAATGTACAACCGCCCCACTTCCAACAAACAAACCAGCTCCTATTACGCCACCAATTGAAATCATTGTAATATGGCGTATTTTGAGGTCTTTCTTAAGATTTTTTTCCAACGCTTGTACATCCCCTTCCAAACGTAATTTTGAAATTTGCCCCGCATTAACGGGCAGTAAGACCCCCACCTCAAAATTCAGGGGAAGCAAAGAAGTTAGGTGGGAATCTACTCCCCGTAAATGCCCGATTGGTTCAACTTTATGTAAGAGTATTATGTGAAAAACCTTGGCCTACACTTTAAAATATATCAAAATATTCTGAATTTAACAATTGTAATGCAAGCTCCTATAAAAATTATTTCATTAAGTTTAACAATTTCCCGTATACAATTGTTGAGAAAATTATAGTTACCTTACAAAAGAATGAATTTTCAGATATTATTAAATAAACAAGATTATACATCTAGACAACTTTTTGTATAGGAGTGTTGATATGTTAAACAAGTTCAAATTCATTTGTTGTACGTTAGTAATTTTTTTACTGTTACCACTATCCCCCTTTCAAGCACAAGCAGCAAACAATTTAGGATCAAAACTACTCGTTGGATACTGGCATAACTTTGATAACGGTACTGGCATTATTAAATTAAGAGACGTTTCACCAAAATGGGATGTAATCAATGTATCTTTTGGGGAAACTGGTGGTGATCGTTCTACTGTTGAATTTTCTCCTGTGTATGGTACAGATGCAGAATTCAAATCAGATATTTCTTATTTAAAAAGTAAAGGAAAGAAAGTAGTTCTTTCAATAGGTGGACAAAATGGGGTCGTTTTACTTCCTGACAATGCTGCTAAGCAACGTTTCATTAATTCCATACAATCTCTAATCGATAAATACGGTTTTGATGGAATAGATATTGACCTTGAATCAGGTATTTACTTAAACGGTAATGACACTAATTTCAAAAACCCAACTACTCCTCAAATCGTAAATCTTATTTCGGCTATTCGAACAATCTCAGATCATTACGGTCCCGACTTTCTATTAAGCATGGCTCCTGAAACAGCTTATGTTCAAGGCGGTTATAGCGCATACGGAAACATCTGGGGCGCATATTTACCGATTATTTACGGAGTGAAAGATAAACTAACATACATTCACGTTCAACACTACAACGCTGGCAGTGGCATTGGAATGGACGGTAATAACTACAATCAAGGTACTGCAGACTACGAGGTCGCTATGGCAGATATGCTCTTACATGGTTTTCCTGTAGGTGGTAATGCAAATAACATGTTCCCAGCTCTTCGTTCGGATCAAGTCATGATTGGACTTCCTGCAGCACCAGCGGCCGCTCCAAGTGGTGGGTATATTTCTCCAACTGAAATGAAAAAAGCTTTAGATTATATCATTAAGGGAATTCCTTTCGGAGGAAAGTATAAACTTTCAAATGAGAGTGGCTATCCTGCATTCCGCGGCCTAATGTCTTGGTCTATTAATTGGGATGCAAAAAACAACTTTGAATTCTCTAATAACTATAGAACATATTTTGATGCGATTTCCTTGCAAAAATAATAAAAAACAACAATAGGTTTTATATGACCTATTGTTGTTTTTTATTTACCATCAATTAACATCGCTCGTTCATCAAAATCAAATTAAGAATGATGATGTGGAATTGAATACATTAGTTACTATTTTGCTTCAATACAAATACTGAAAGTTCAGGTACACTCAAAAATCTAACAGGCATTCGAGTTGTCCCAATCCCACGATTTACGTATAAATGTAATGGCTTATTCTTTCCTTCTAATTCATACATACCTTCAACATGACTCTCAGCTAGTTTTGTCGTAATGAATGGACCGATAAAAGGGATTTGAACTTGTCCTCCGTGACTATGGCCTGACATTTGAAAATCAACTGGGTAACGTACTATTTTGTCTACAACATCCGGCTCATGTACTAATAACATATTGAAATCTTGTTGCCTTACATGTTTTAAAGTCGAGTCTATTTGCGGCTTACCTAATAAAAAATCATCCAAACCTGATATTGTAATATATTTGCCGTTTTCCGCTTTAATTTTCTGCACTTCATTGACTAACACAGCGAAACCAGCTTCCTCCATATATTTTTTATAAAATAAACTACCTCCGCCGCCCCTATCATGATTCCCAAACACTGCATATTTCCCTAAGGGCGCATGTATTTTTTGTAAAATCCCTTTCGCTTCTTCTCTTTCGGCTTTGTACGATCCAAACTTATCTATTAAATCCCCTGTGAAAACTACTACATCTGGACTTAATGCATTCATCTTCTCCACCAAATTTTCTAATTGTTTCAGTGTGAATTCTGGTCCTAAATGTACATCTGAGAACTGTAATATTTTTTTATTATGAAACTCTTTAGGAATTGTAGAAGCTTCTATTTCATTCCACGTAACTGTTACTAGTTTTCGTTCTATTTCTGTCGCATAGAAATACAAACTTATAGAAATCATTACTACACTTACGAAACTGATTATAGATATCTTGACGATTGATTTTTTTTGTTCTTCTTTTACGTGATACGTATTCATGTTCTCACCTCTAGAAGTACTTTAAAACCTTATTGTTACATTCATGTGACAACACGAACAATGTTAGTTATATTCAATTCCAGCCCTGCTCACTTTGACAAATTTATACAGAAGTCATAACATATTTTTATAATACATAGATTCTTAAAAATGTTCCATTTATTCTTTTATCATTTTATTAAGGAGAGATTATTCATGTCTGTATTTACACCAGAAGAAATCACGGAACTTGCTGCTAATTCCGGAAGAAAAAAAGCTCATTTATCATTACTCCCTATGCTAATTCTCGGTTTTTTTGGCGGTGCTTTCATAGCATTAGGGTATTTACTCGATATTCATGTTATTGGAACAATGCCAAAAGCTTGGGGATCATTTACTAGTTTTCTAGGTGCCGCTGTATTCCCTATCGGTCTTATACTCGTTATTCTTGCAGGCGGTGAGTTAGTAACTGGCAATATGATGACCGTTTCAATGGCGTGGCTTCATAAAAAAATCGACTTATTTCACTTCATTCGAAATTTAGTTATTGTTACGTTTAGCAACTTCATAGGTGCTGTATTCGTTGCTTATTTTTTCGGTCATGTCGTCGGATTAACAGAGGGAGCTTTTTTAGCAAAAACAGTTTCTATTGCGCAAGCTAAACTACAAGATACACCACTACAAGCCTTCATTTCTGCCATCGGATGTAATTGGCTCGTTTGTTTAGCTGTTTGGCTTAGTATGGGAAGTAAAGAATTTATCGGAAAGATTATCGGCATTTGGTTCCCAGTTATGACTTTTGTTGCAATTGGATTTCAACACGTTGTAGCCAATATGTTTGTCATCCCAGCTGCAATTTTTGCTGGTCATTTAACATGGATTGAATATTTTCCAAACTTCATTTTTGTTTTCTTCGGAAACTTAGTGGGAGGTATGTTATTTGTGGCATTACCTTATTTCATATCTTATAATAAGAAACTACCTTCCAATAAAGAGCAAACCGAATTAAAGAAAAAATCTGTATCCGCTTAAATGAACCGTCTATATAGACGTATCTAAAAAATATTACAAATTCCATTTTTTTTACGAATATATGTGCGTACACTTGTTCTCGAATGTTTTATACGTTATAATAACAACTTAAATAGCATTATTTACATATGAGGTGAAAAACATGAACAAAACAGAATTAATTAAAAACGTAGCACAAAATGCTGAGATTTCTCAAAAAGAAGCTACTGTAGTTGTACAAACTGTAGTAGAATCAATCACTAACACTCTAGCTGCTGGTGAAAAAGTACAACTTATCGGATTCGGTACATTCGAAGTTCGCGAAAGAGCTGCTCGTACAGGCCGTAACCCACAAACTGGTGAAGAAATGCAAATCGCAGCTTCTAAAGTACCTGCTTTCAAAGCTGGTAAAGAACTAAAAGAAGCTGTAAAATAATGAAAAATAGCCTTCTCGTTTACGAGAGGGCTATTTTTTTCATTACATAATTAATAAAAATCTGACCATTATGCTGTTTCTTTTGTTCCTTTATGCACATAAAGCCTTTATTTTAACTTCACTCTTTGCAATCGTAATGCATTTAATACGACCGATACAGAACTAAATGCCATCGCTGCTCCTGCAACCCAAGGCGCTAAGAAGCCAAGCGCTGCAATCGGGATTCCTAAGCCATTATAAGCTAGTGCCCAGAATAAGTTTTGCTTAATATTTCTTATCGTCATCTTACTCATAAAGATTGCATCAGCAATACTATTTAAATCACCACGGATTAACGTAATGTCCGCCGCTTCCATCGCTACATCCGTTCCCGTTCCAATTGCCATACCGATATCCGCCGTTGCAAGTGCAGGAGCATCATTTATTCCATCTCCAACCATTGCTACTTTCTTACCTTGCGCTTGAAGTTGTTTCACTTCTTCTGCTTTTCCTTCTGGTAATACTTCTGCGATTACGTGATCAATACCTACTTGCCCCGCAATTGCCTGAGCAGTTTGTGTATTATCTCCTGTAATCATAACAACGTCTAGACCCATTTTCTTAAGTCTTGCGATAGCTGCTTTTGACGTATCTTTTACAGTATCTGCAACGGCAACTATACCAGCATATTCTTTATTGATCGCAATAAGCATTGCTGTTTTTCCTTCTCGTTCTAACTCTTCCATTGATTTAGAAACTTCTTCAATATCAATATTGAATTTCTTCATTAATCGGCGTGTACCAATTAATAATTGTTTTCCTTCTACGACTGATTCAATACCAAATCCAGGAATCGCTTCAAATGTTTCTGAACTTGGAATATCAATTTTCTTTTCTTTAATTCCATCTACAATCGCTTCTGCAAGTGGGTGTTCAGAATTTTTTTCTGCCGCACCTACTAAACGTAGTATTTCTTCTTCATGGAATCCATCTGCTACAATTACATCTGTTAACACAGGCTTCCCGTTTGTCACAGTACCTGTTTTATCTAGAATAACTGTATCTAATCGATGCGTTGCTTCTAAATGCTCTCCGCCTTTAAATAAAATACCATACTCAGCTGATCTTCCTGATCCAGCCATAATAGATGTAGGCGTTGCAAGACCTAATGCACATGGGCAAGCGATAACAAGTACTGCTATCATTTTCTCAAGTGCTCCGCCAAAATCACCTGGTGTAACAAAGATCATCCACACTGCAAATGTAATAATCGCGATTCCAACTACAACTGGTACAAAAATACCAGAAATTTGATCAGCTACCCTTTGAATAGGAGCTTTTGAACCTTGTGCCTCTTCTACTACTTTAATAATTTGAGCTAATGCAGTATCTCTTCCTACCTTAGTTGCTTTCACTTTTAAAAATCCATTTTTATTCATTGTAGAACCGATTACTACATCCCCAATTGTTTTATCAACTGGAATACTTTCACCTGTTAACATCGATTCATCTATTGCTGACTTTCCTTCTACAATCTCACCATCTACTGGAATTTTTTCACCAGGCTTTACATAAACGATATCACCAGCTACTACTTCTTCGATTAAAATTTTCATTTCTGTTCCATCTCGCACAACTGTAGCTGTCTTTGCCTGTAAACCCATCAACTTTTTAATTGCCTCTGATGAACGTCCCTTTGCTTTTGCTTCAAATAATTTACCTAAAATAATTAGTGTAATAAGTACCGCGCTCGTTTCAAAATATAAATCTGTCATATGCTCCGAAGAACCGATAGATTGAATGCTTAAATATACACTATAGAAATAGGCAGCCGACGTTCCAAGTGCCACAAGAACATCCATGTTAGCACTTTTATTACGTAACGCTTTATAAGCTCCAACATAAAACTGTCCACCAATGATAAATTGAACTGGCGTTGCAAGAGCCATCTGCACCCAAGGGTTCATAAGCATATCAGGTAAATAAATAAACGATGTAAATGAGAAGTGACTTACCATTGCCCACAGTAACGGGAATGATAAAATAAACGAAACGATAAACTTCTTCTTTTGTCGCTCAATTTCTTGTAAGCGATGATCAGTTGATCCATCTTGCTCATCTGATTTCAATTCCAATTTATATCCTAATTTCGTAATTGCACTCTTCATTTCATTTACATTAATTTCATCAGGATTAAAATCTACTGTAGCCGATTCCAAAGCGAAATTTACTGTCGCTTCGTTCACGCCTTCTAACTTATTTAAACGCTTTTCTACTCTATTCGCACATGCTGCGCATGTCATTCCTGAAACAGTAAATTCAGCTTTATCACTTACAATTCCATATCCTAACGATTCAACTTTTTCCTTAAATTGTTGCGGATTTGTTTTTTGGGGATCATACATTATTTTTGTTTTTTCAAGTGCAAAATTTACATTTGCATCATGAACACCTTCTACTTTTTTTAGGCCTTTTTCAATTCTATTTGCACATGCGGCACATGTCATTCCTGATATTTGAAGATTGGCCTCTTTTTGTTCATTCATGTCTCTCACCTCTATATACCCTTATGAGGTATAATTATTAGCAAAATAAATCGTACTTTATAGAAAGTACGATTTATTTCCATATCTAAAAATAATTATTGAACATCGTATCCTTGATCTTCAATTACAGCAATGATATCTTTTAATGTTACAACTGACGAGTCGATAGTAACTTCAACAGTTCCTTCTGCTAATTGAACTTTTACTTGATCAACGCCATCTAGTTCTTTCACACTACTTTCAATAGCATTTACACAATGTCCACAAGACATACCTTCAACTTGTAATGTTAACTGTTCCATTTAAAATCCTCCTCTTGTTTCTTTATTGTTTGTTAATCACAATTACATATTACCATACCCCCCTAAGGTAATCAATAGTTTTGTATCATGATTTTTCAATTATTTTCTAAAAGTTTATTTTACATACACTTTTTCACATCAATACCCCGAAACCTTATATGAAAGTAAACAAAAAACAAGCCAGTTACGTACTAGCTTGTTTTTACGCTTTTGAAAAACGTTCAAATACTGTCATTAATTCTTCAATTGCTTCGTCACCATTACCATCTTTAATTGCACCTGAAACACAATGACTTGTATGGTTTTTTAATACACCCATTCCTACTTTTTTCATTGCTGCATTAATCGCTGAAATTTGCACTAAAATATCCACGCAATACCGATCGTTTTCAATCATATTTTGAATACCCCGAACTTGCCCTTCAATTCTCTTTAATCTATTTATAATTTGCTCTTTTTCTTTTTCTGATCTATGTGTTACTGCTTCATGCTCTTTATGCCCCATATTATCACCTTCTTAAAGTTTCTCTTCATCCAATAAAACAATTACTTTTACGAGTATACCAATTATAGCATTAAATATCCATGCATGATACCCCATATGAGTATATTTCCACTTTATGATTATTTTTAATACATTGTTAGCTTCTCAGTCTCAATTTTCATTATACCCTTTCCTTTTTTCAAAAAACAATAATAAGCGGGGATTTTCCATCCCCGCTTATTATTCATTCCCAAATATAAAAGCCTCAATCTTCACACATGTAAATTGAGACTTTTTCTTCCTATATATAATTATTGCTGATCACATACTTTTGTATCATTCACTACTGAAGTTCCTTCAACGGTTACCGTATGAAAACAGTCATTTACACGAACAGTCACAACGTTATCTTGCCGATCAATAATATGATATTCATTAAAATTTTTATTCAGAGCACTGCGAATTTGTTCTCCTTCATAAATTGGAATGCCATGTGATAAAACCCAAATAAGCCCAGCAATAGCAAGAATAGTTTTCATACGATCTACCTCCTTGAGAATATAGTGAACTTTTCATCCGTGCTTTTTCAGCTCTACGAATCATAATTGGAATGAACCAAGCCTTTTCGGAAATAAGTTCATTTCGTCTATTTTATGTTTATGCTAATTGTGAACGAATTGTGACAACTTTTTGTCTCTTTAGACGAAAAATTGAAACAAAACTTTCAAAAAGGACAATTCTACTTACGCAAACAAAAGGCTATGGAGAATTTCCCCATAGCCTTTTGTTTACATTTATAATTAGACGATCATTTCATTATGTTTAATAGTAAGTGTTTCAATTTGAATGGTAGCATGTTCAATATGAAACTCTTGTTTTAACATATTAATAATATTTTGAAGTACTTCTTGATCATCCTGTTTTTTATCAATCATTACATGGACGCTTAATGCATCTAATCCAGATGTAATTGTCCAAATATGAAGATCATGTAAATCACGTACACCTTTTACTCCTTTAATCGCTTGCTTTACTTTCTCTAGTTCAATTGCAACGGGTGTACCCTCCATAAGTATATGAATGGAATGTTTTGTTACTCCCCACGCGCTCTTTAAAATTAATAAAGCAACAACTACTGAAATAATTGGATCTGCAATATACCATGAGAATAACGACATAAGTACACCAGCTACTAATGCTCCCACTGATCCTAAAGCATCTCCAAGAACATGTAAATACGCGCTACGTAAATTCACATTATTTTTCACATCACCTTGTCTCATAAGTGCCCATGCACTAATTAAATTTGCTAGTAAACCAATTGATGCGATTAACATCATTGGACCACTTGCAACAGTTGGTGGTTCAAAAAAACGACCAATTGCTTCCCATACGATAAGCCCTGCTACAACAAATAACGTAACTCCATTAATTAATGCTGCTAAAATCTCAAACCGATAATATCCATACGTTTTTTTAGAAGTAACTGTTCTAGCTGCCAATCCAATAGCAATTAAACTTAATAATAATGAACTTGTATCACTTAACATATGGCCTGAATCAGATAATAAGGCCAAACTATTTGTAACTAGTCCCCCGAAAAATTCAAGGAACATAATAGTTGCTGTAATTACTAAAGCTGTAATTAATCCTTTTCTATTTCCTTTCCTGCTTTCCTCAAAATGATGATGTCCATGTGAATGCCCATGAGCATGTCCATGATGTTGGTGACCGTGATGATGTCCCATATAAATGCCTCCTTTTAATTTTGTCTTTCATAATTCCTCTATTAAATTTTTACTTTCTTTATAAAGTGAAACTTCAATTAGTGGGGGTCTTACTGCCCATTAAAGTGGGATAAATGGCTCTTTTCTGACCTGAATTGAACTTGTTGGGCAGCCGTCACTTGCCGTCAACATTGCTTGCAAGAAAGTTTTTGGTATACCCACTATTCCTTGATTGTTATCTAATACACCAAATGATTTCCCCCTTCCGTCTAATTGATATATATCAGGTGCTATAGAAGTACATAATCCACATGACTTACAATTCTTTTTATTTACGACCGTATAATGTAACACTATTAATCACCTCCATTGTTAATATACAATACATAGGTAGGGTATTATAAATCGTTTATTTCACACCTGTTTTTCTTCTAAAGTTTCTATTTCCCTATTTAAATAATAATGGCCTATCGGTTTTAAATCGTTATCCAATTCATAAACTAATGGTGTTCCTGTTGGAATGTTTACATTTTCTATATCTTTATCTGAAATTTGATCTAAATGTTTTACTAAAGCACGTATTGTATTTCCATGGGCTGCAATAATTACTTGTTTACCAGCTTTTACGTTAGGAGCTATCTCTTCATTCCAATATGAAACAACTCGTTTCTCTGTATCTTCTAGGTCTTCTGTAAGAGGGAACTCATAATCTTTTATATCTCTATATTTCGGATGTGCTGCTTCATATCTTTCATCATCTTTTGTAAGTGCTGGTGGGCGTACATTTGTTGAACGTCTCCATAAGGTTACTTGTTCATCGCCATATTTTCTTGCTGTCTCTTCCTTATTTAACCCTTGAAGTGCACCGTAATGTCGCTCATTTAATTTCCATGTTTTATAAACAGGTATCCACATCAAATCCATTTCTTCGAGAGTAATCCATAAAGTACGCATCGCTCTTCTCAAAACAGATGTATATGCGATATCAAATGAGAAACCACTAGCTTTCAGCATTACTCCGGCTTCTCTTGCTTCTTCCAAACCTTTACTAGATAAATCAACATCCGTCCAACCTGTAAACCGATTTTCAACATTCCATTCACTTTGTCCATGTCGTATTAAAACTAACTTTACCATACTTATTATCCCCTCTCCCTTGAAAGTTGCATTTTCATAAAGAAGTATCTTTATGAAAATGCATTGTTACATATTTAGTTCTTTTTTACTTATTTCACTACTATGACTAAACGCTAATTCAATTAATCCATTTACGTGGGAGTCATCTAATGAATAAAAAACAAGTTTCCCCTCTTTACGCTTTTTCGCTAATCCTATCGTTTGTAATAGTCTTAAGTGGTGTGATGCTGTTGCAATACTACTATGAATAATACTTGCGACATCGCGTACGCAAAGTTCCTTTTCTGTATACAACGCATAAGCAATTTTTAAACGTGTTTCATCTGCAAGTGCCTTAAACATTTTTGCTACACTACTTATATTTTCTTTCTCTAGCATATCACTTGCATGTTTTACTTTTTGCTCATCATAATAACAAAGTTCACAATGTTCTTCCTTCATATGTAACACCTCTTGTTCAAATATATATTTGATTATGTATGTAGTATACCTTATAAACGAGAAACATTCAAATATTCATTTGAATGTTTCTCGTTTATATTAAATTATTCGCTTTCTCACTAGCTTTTTAATTGATGGATACGTTGCTTTTAAACAATAATGAAAAAAAGGTAAGCAATCGCTTACCTTTTCCCTCTTCTATATGTGACTAACAAACCTCAATCCTTTACTTAAAGAAGTCGGCACAACAGACGCGTGATTCTCCCCTTCAGCTTCATAAAACGTAAATCTAAACTGATCGTGTTTCACTTGGAAAAGGCGCTCTGATAATTCCTTTGCCCCTACAACCATATGCTCTCGTTCTAGTGAACCCACTGTAAGAAATACTCCTGTTTTAACCTTTGCATTGTTTAATTCACTTATAAGATTCTCTTCTTTTTCAAGCACAGATTGGTTATTCCACCAAATCGACGGGCTACTTATAAAATAATTTTGAAAAGCATTTAGATTTGTAAATAATATATGTAAAGCAAATAGACCACCTAAAGAATGCCCAAATAGTGTTTGCTTTCCTTTATCAATTTCAAAATTCTTTTCAATTTGCGGCTTTAATTCTTCTTCAATAAAAGTAAAAAAATGATGTGCTCCTCCTGTTTTAGGCCACGGTTTACCGTCTGGCTTTAAAGGTGCATCATTTGAAATTACGCTAGGCGTAAAATCATAGCATCTTTCTTCACCTGAAAATGCCCCTTCAATCGGATAACCAATACCTACTATAATGGCTGGTAAAACACCTGTTTTTTCTGCTCTAACTGATTGTATTTTAACAGCTTCATGGAATGTTTGAAAAAAGGCATTGCCGTCTAATACGTATATAACAGGATACCCTGACTCGGGTGCTGGCTGCCTCGGCTTTGAAATATAAATTTGATACTCGTTACCTTCTAATTTTGAATACATGTTCCACTGTTCTGTATTAGATGTTTTAATCTGCTGTTTTTCAATAGTAGTATTCACCCTATATCCCCCCTTTTAACTTGTTACATATATTTCTACTTTTTCTTCTTGAGATACAACGCTATCATAACCGAAGCAAACAGGAGCCCCGTTATACGGATCGATCATGACACGCGCATCAATATGAAATACTTCTTTTAATACTTCATTTGTAATAATCTCTTCTGGACTACCAGTTGTAACAATTTCCCCTTCCTTCATTGCAATAATTTCATCTGAAAACCTTGCTGCATGGTTAATATCATGTAGTACCATAACGACCGTACAATTATGTTCTTTATTTAACTTCTCCACAATTTGTAATACATCTAATTGATGAGACATATCAAGATATGTAGTTGGTTCATCTAGTAGTAACACTTCTGTCTCTTGTGCTAAAGCCATTGCTAGCCATACCTTTTGTCGTTGACCACCTGATAAATTTGCAATTTGTCTCGTTCGAAATGCAGAAGTTTTCGTTATATCTAATGCCCAGTCAATCATCTCTTTATCTTTTGAAGTTAACTTATTTACATTATTTCGATGTGGATAACGTCCATAAGAAATTAATTCTTCTACTTTAAGCTCTCCTGGCGCAATTGGAGTTTGCGGGAGTAAAGCTAACTGTTTCGCAATTTCTTTCGTTGGAATTGTATTTAGATCTTGCCCTTGCAAATATACTTTACCACTCTTTTGCTTTAAAATTCTTCCCATTGTTTTTAACAATGTTGATTTACCGCACCCGTTTGGCCCTATAATTGTCGTTACTTTTCCTTCTTGTATTTCCACATTTAAATCGCGAAACACTGTAAGCTTTTCATAACTCGTTTCTAAATTTTTTGCACTTAAAATACTCACTTTTATTCCTCCTCTTACGCTTTCGCCTTATAAAGTAAATATAAGAAATACGGTACACCGACAATAGAAATAACGATTCCAACTGGTAACTCTACAGGTGTGAAAACTGTTTTTGCAATAAAGTCTGAAGCAATTACAAGAAACATTCCGATTACTCCGCACGTAGGAATGATATGCTTATGCTGAATACCGACAAGTCTTTTCGCTATATGTGGTGCCATTAATCCAATAAAACCAATACTCCCTGAAACAGCAACACATGCGCTCACAAGTCCGATACTACTTAATAGTAAAATTGATTTCTCTCTTTCTAGCGAAACACCTAAACTTGTAATACTCGTTTCTTCCAACTGAAATAAATCTAATAAATAAGCTTTCTTTTGTATGAGAGGAATTAATATGATAAGCCACGGCAACATGGCAATAATGTACTTCCAGTTTGCACTATATATACTTCCGGACACCCATACTGCAGCCATTTCAAAATCAGTTGACTTCATTTTGAGTGATAAATACATAGAAAATGCCCCAAATCCTGATCCAATTGCAATCCCTGTTAATAAAAGTCGCTGCGAATCTAACTTACCGTTTTTCCAAGAAAACAGATAAATGATGATAGCTGCACCTAATCCACCTACTAAACCAAACATTGGCATCATCATAATAGAAACCCAGTCTGTGCTTTTTAATTGTCCTTGGAAGAAAAACATAAAAATGACGATTGCTGTTCCTGCTCCGGCATTAACCCCTAAAATACCTGGGTCTGCCAATCCATTTCTCGTAATCCCTTGAATAACAGCACCTGCAACACCGAGACCTAATCCTACTAATCCAGCAATTATGATGCGCGGGAGACGGAACTCAAAAATAACTAAATCATGGTCTGGTACTGGATCTATTCTAAAGAGTGTTTTAAATACATCTGTAATCGTAATATCAAACGTACCATTCGTTAAACTAATATAAATAGCACATAGTATTAAAAATATAAGTATCCCCATCGTCATTCCGAAACGTTGATTTGAGCTTTTAAGCATGTCTCTCTCCTCCTCTTGTCCGGATTAAATACAGGAAGAAAGGAATTCCAATTAAAGATGTTACGACTCCAATCGGCGTTTCAAATGGATAATTTACAAATCTACTTAAAACGTCACATAACGCTAGAAAAACGCCGCCAATAACGCCTGCACATGGTAAAATCCACTTATAATCTACTCCAATTATAAAGCGAGTAATGTGCGGAATAATTAAACCTACAAAACCTACTTTCCCCACTAAAGCAACTGCTGTTCCTGTTAAAAAGATTACTGATAAAATAGCCATTGCTTTAACTAGTTTTGTACGCTGCCCTAGGTTAATAGAAACTTCTTCTCCTAAAGAAAGAATCGTAATAGATTTTGATATTAACAGTGCTAAAACTATTCCAATTACCCCAAAAGGTATTGTGATTTTAATTATATTAGGATCAACTTGATCTAACTTTGCATTAAACCAAAAACTAACATTTTGAGAAATTTGGAAATATGAAGCCATCGCGGCCGATACACTACTTAAAAATGTTCCAATAACCGTTCCGATAATTGCCAACCTAACTGGCGATAAGCCATTTTGAAGGAGTGAACCAAAACCAAATACGATACCGGCTCCTAATGCAGAACCAATCATTGAACATACAACCATACCAATCGATGACATTCCTGGAAGAAAAATCATACAAAGTGTAATAACAAAAGCTGCCCCATCCGTCACACCCATAATAGAAGGGGATGCAAGATAGTTTCTTGTCATCCCCTGCATAAGTGCTCCTGATATGGCTAGAAATGCTCCAACTAAAAGAGCTGCAACTACCCTTGGTAAACGTGAAGTAATAATGATATTATGATTTACATCACTTGAATCAAAATGAAATAACGCGTTCCACACCGTTTCAGCATCAATACTTTTCGCCCCATACAAAATAGAAAGTATAACTGTAAATAAGATGAGTATGGGTGCTATACATAATATGGTTACTGGTACTGCATTTGTTTTCTGCATATCATTCAACGCACCTTACTTAAAATATTATTTAGATAAATTTTTCACTGCTTCTTTTAAGAATGCTGTTTTACTCCAAGCAGTACCACCTTGTGCCATTGGATCCACAACGTTTACAAATACTTTCTTTTCTTTCGCAGCATTCATACTTTGCCAAATTGGATTACTTTCAATTTCTTCTAGCACTTTCGGGTTTTTATTTTCAGTTGTTTCATATTGTAAGAAAATATAATCCGGGTTAAGTTCAGCAAGTTTTTCAAATGAAATCTTCTCTTGTGCTTTTACAGTTTTTAATTGTTCTGGAGCAGTTAGCCCAAGATCTTGATAAATTACAGGGTTGAAGTATACTCCTTCTGGATATAGGAATAATTCGTTTGCCCTTAGTCTAATAACAAGTACTTTTTTGTCTTTTAACTTATCTCCTAGTTTTGCTTTTGCTTTTTCAGCGTCCGCATTGTAATCTTTAATAATTTTTTCCGCTTTATCTTTTTTGCCAGTTAATTCTCCCATTAACTTTAAGTTATCTTCCCAATTTGTTGAAACATGTGATACCGGGAATGTAGGAGCTACTTTCGTAAATTTTTCAGCTGTTTCTGCTGGGAATTTCGTACTTGATGTAATAACATCTGGCTTTAATTGAAGTAATGTTTCGAAATTTGGTTCCATTTTCTCACCAACAGATTTTGCACCCTCTAAATCTTTCTCAAGATACTTCGGTAATTTACCACCAACAGTAATTGCACCTACTGGCTTAATACCAAGTACCGCCGCATCTTCCATTGACTCTAAACTAGCTGTCGCAATTTTATCTACTTTTGCTGGCACTGTATATTCTTTACCTAAATATGTAATTTTTCGTTTTTCGTCTTTTTTCGTCTCACTAGCATTTGTCTGTTGTGTTTTTTCTCCTGAAGTTTTATCTGCACTATTACATGCTACTAGCCCTACGCTTAAAACTGTAACCATCCCTAATGTAAATAACTTCTTATTCATCTTTATACATCTCCTCTCGAATTTTCAAAACTATATTCTCAATAAAATTTAACTATATGAAACTTGTCTTACATATATTTCATTAGATTAATAATTCTATCCAGAACTCATTCGCGTTCACTTCCCCTAAGCTATAATTCTTTTATACCTCATCCATTGATAATTATTTTCATTGATAATGATTATCGTTACTAAGTATATATTTAATACGCAATTATTTCAAGAAAGATTTGAAAAATTTTAACAAAATGAATAAAAAAGAAGTATCCGCCTAATGTTAGGGGGATACTTCTTTTTTTAGAAATTTATATGTAATTCAACTGGGCCATGGTCTGATTCCATTACTTCACTATTAATTTTCGCCTCTGTTATTTTGTCTTTCATTCTTTCGGAAACAACAAAATAATCTAAACGCCATCCAATATTTTCACCTTTGTAATCTTGCTCTTACATTTGTGAATACATACATACGCACTTTATTCAGGTTATACTAATTTCAGAGGTGATGTTCTTTGTACAATGAAGGAGTTACGTTAACAAATGAGCATTGGCAAGCGATTATTCATAATGATTCTTCCTATGATAGCAAGTTCTTTTATGCTGTGAAATCAACCGGAATCTTTTGCAGGCCATCATGCAAATCAAGAATACCGAATAAAAACAATGTACGAATTTTTCATCATGCAGAGCAAGCGTTAAGTGAAAATTTTCGCCCGTGCAAACGTTGTAAACCAAATGGGCTCACTTTACCTAATGAAGAGTGGGTAGAACAAATTAAAAAGTATATCGAAAAACACTTTGATGAATTATTAACTCTCGACATACTTGCGGAAATGTGCCATGGTAGCTCATTTCATTTACAACGCACTTTCAAAAAAACGACAGGAATAAGTCCTATAGAATATATACAACAGTTCAGAATTGTTAAAGCGGCAGAACAACTATTACAAACAAATCAATCCATTAAAGAAATTAGTAATGCTGTTGGGATAGAAAACCCAGAATATTTCGCAACTTTATTCAAAAAGAAAACAGGATTTACGCCTACTGCATATCGAAAAAAGAATGAAATGAAAGAGGGTTACAATAATGAATTCCTACAAAAATGATTATATATATTGGACGCTACTTACACATGAAAATTGGCAATTTCATATTGCTGCAACTGAAAATGGACTATGTTTCATTGGATCACAAGATGAGACCTTTGAAGAATTAAATATATGGGCTAGAAAAAAGCTTCCCCAACATATATTGATCCATAGTCCAGATTACTTACAAGTATATACAAAAGAAATTATCGAGTATTTAGAAAACAAGCGAGAAACTTTTGCATTTCCTATCGATGCTTACGGAACTGAATTTCAATTATCTGTTTGGAATACAGTACGTGAAATTCCTTATGGGAAAACATATTCTTACACAGAAATTGCCGAAAGAATTCAAAAATCTAAAGCGGTGCGTGCCGTTGCTACTGCTATTGCAGCTAACCCACTTCTTATTACGATTCCTTGCCATCGTGTTATTGGAAAGAATGGGAAACTAACTGGCTTTAGAGGGGGATTAGAAATGAAGAAAGAATTGCTTACATTAGAAAAGTCGCAGGTAGAATTCTTATGACAGCAGAATATAGTAACGCATTAACTTTAGCAGTGCCAACAGAATTTAGTTTCCAAGAAAATTTACGCTATCTATCACGTTCTAACAATGAATGTATGTTTCACATTGAAGACAACAAAATTTATAAAGTTATCTCTGTTCACGATGTAAATCCTTTAGTTGCAATTAGTATGAATACAGATGGGCATATTCAAATACGTTTTTTAGAAGAATTATATACATCTGAAGAATCGATACACGAAGCTGTAGCTAACTATGTGAAGGATTGGTTTGATTTAACTACTGATTTAGCTCCCTTTTATACATTGGCTAAACATGATGTACTCCTTCAAAGACCAATTGAACAATATTATGGACTTCGTACTTTAGGTATTCCAGACTTATTTGAAGCACTTTCCTGGGGAATTATCGGTCAGCAAATTAATCTCACATATGCTTATACGCTAAAAAGAAGATTAGTCGAACACTTTGGAAATTATGTAGAATGGAACGATAGAAAACATTGGATATTCCCTTCTCCTGAAACGATTGCCAATTTACATGTAGAGGATCTCAAAAACTTAAAAATGACGACTAGAAAATGTGAATATTTAATCGGTATTGCAAAGCTTATTACAGAAGGAAAACTATCAAAAGAATCTTTACTGCAAATACAAGATGTGAAACAAGCTGAAAAACAATTAACCGCTATACATGGTATAGGACCGTGGACTGCCAACTATGTTTTAATGCGCTGTTTACGCTTTCCTTCTGCCTTTCCAATTGACGATGTTGGCTTGCACAATGCAATTAAATATATAACAGGTTCCGAAAGTAAACCGACTAAACAGGAAATAAAAGATTTTGCGGCAAATTGGATGAACTGGGAGTCTTACGCAACTTTTTATTTGTGGCGAGTATTATACTAAAAAACCAAGTAGCACATCTGCACTACTTGGTTCTTTTTTAAGCTTGTTCTTCAAATCGTCTTGCAATCTCTACAATAACTTGAACAGCTTTTTCCATAACATCTACCGAAACATACTCGAATTTACCGTGATAGTTTTCACCACCTGTGAAAATATTCGGCGTTGGTAATCCCATATATGATAGCTGTGATCCATCTGTCCCGCCGCGAATCGGATGAATGTTTGGTTCAATATTTAAACTTTTCATTGCCTCATATGCAATATCAACAATTTCTCTCACTGGTTCAATCTTTTCAAGCATGTTATAGTATTGATCATTCATTTCTAAAACGACTGCATCTTGTCCATACTTCTCTTGCATTTGCTTCACAATATTTTCAACGTTATGTTTACGCGCTTCAAAATTTTCACGATCAAAATCTCGAATAATATAATACGCTTTACTTTGCTCAACATCACCATTTAAAGAAAGTAAATGATAGAATCCTTCATAGCCCTCAGTATATTCCGGCGCCTCTTCTACTGGTAAATACCCATTAAACTCCATAGCAAGTTTAGTTGCGTTACGCATTTTATTTTTCGCTGTTCCAGGATGTGTATTCGTTCCGTTAAACGTTAACTTAGCACCTGCAGCATTAAAGCTTTCATATTCTAAACCACCTAATGGACCTCCATCCATCGTATAAGCGAATGATGCACCAAACGCTTCTACATCAAAATGTGCTGGGCCACGGCCAATTTCTTCATCCGGCGTAAATGCAACTCTTATTTTTCCATGCTTAATTTGTGGATTATGTACTAAATAGTTCATTGCAACCATAATTTCTGTCAAACCAGCTTTATCATCTGCTCCAAGAAGTGTCGTACCATCCGTTGTAATAATCGTATGACCTTTATAAGATGGTAACTCTGGGAATTGCTCTGGTGTTAACACAACATTTAGCTCTTCATTTAACGTAATTGCGTTCCCGTCAAAGTTTTCATGAATTTGTGGTTTTACATTTTTCCCTGTAAAATCTGTCGCCGTATCTAAATGTGCTAAAAAGCCAATTACAGGAACATCCTTATCCGTATTAGCAGGAAGTGTTGCCATTACATAACCGTTATCATCCATCGTCACTTCTGTTAACCCAATTTCTTTTAGCTCTTCCACTAATAACTTACCAAATTCAATTTGTCCAGGTGTTGTTGGCACTGTATGACTTTCTTCATTTGATTGCGTATCAATTTTTACATATCTCGTAAATCTTTCAATAAGTTCTTGTTTCAAACTCGTTCACTCCCTTTTATATTTCTTTCTCTATTATAATCCTTGAGACGAAATATTTTAACTTTTTTGACTGTGAATACATATATTTCATTTGCATTTTAGCTATTTTAAATACCGGCTGAAAAGTCGTAATATTTGTACATTAGAACTCTTACATGTAATATACATAATTATACAATATGGGAGGTTTTAAAAATGAGGCTAACTCTCTTTCGCTATTTTCTTAGGATTAATTTTTTTCGGCCTTGGAAATGCTCTTGCAGTAAAAGTTAAATTTCTCGGTTTACATCCTTGGGAAGTTTTAAACATGGCTCTCTACCAAAGGTTTGGATGGACGATTGGTACGTGGAGTGTCGTATGTGGATTATGTCTCGTTCTCATTTCTTTACTAGTAGATCGAAAATACATAAATGTAGGAACATTTTTAAATGCACTACTTATCGGTCCGATTATGGACTTTTTCTTACAATCAAATATTCTTCCAAACGCTAGTGATTATTTATGGTTAAACTTACTCATTTTATTTTCTGGCATTGCCATTACAGGTATCGGGGGAGGTATGTATGTTGCGGCTGGAATCGGCGCTGGACCTCGTGATGGATTCATGCTTACTATTTCCGACAAAACCGGTCTATCTATTAGCCGTGCTAGAATCATAGTAGAATGCTTTGTACTAGTTATTGGATTTATGCTCGGTGGCCCTGTTTTTGTCGTAACTTTTCTATACACTTTTATTCAAAGTCCAATCTTCCAGCAATCATTTAAAATGTTTCAAACACTCCTACATACTTTACAAAACAAAAACAAAGAGCAAATTAATGAAAATTTATAAAACACAACTTAATACAAATAAATTCACCCTATTTACGGCTCTCACCGCAAATAGGGTGTTTCTTTTTCATCTCACAATTTAAGAATATATGCTACTCATTCACAATAAAAGTATATACATCATTATAAATACAACCATTCACCCTAATAACGTACTTCCCAGGTTTACTAAAACGAATTGTGTATTTGTTTAGCTGAATTGCTTCTTTATCTCCAGAAAGAACATCAATGCTTCTGCCACTTAATACATATAATTCATTTGGATTCATCGATACATCAATTGCATTGAAATTCTCCTCTTTCATTTGCTGTACTTCCGCAGCGCTTACACTTGGTTCTAAAAACAGTAGTCCACTTAATCCAATCGTCCCCGCTAAAGCAACTCCCGCAAACTTTTTAATTTGTTTCATTACAATGACCTCCTTATAGATTTTGCGTAAAGGTGATGTCTCCCCTTACACCACAAAGCCTATATGTAATGAAATAAAAAGTAAACGAGGACAGTAAGACAAAATTCTACATCTTTTTCTCCTATTGAATATAAATCCAACGTTTGGAGTTTTGTCACATTTAAAATTGTTTACTTAAACCAACTTCCAATTATATTATTCAGAAACTGAATAATTACTTATTGATTTAACATTCTAAAAATAGTTGATAAAAATACTTTCTATTCAAATAAGAAGATTTTGCTATAAAAGTAACTTTTACAATAAAGCCCATACAACCAATTTTATTCTGCTTTCCATAATCTCTCTACATTCATTAATTGTTCTTCTTTAAACTCCATCTTATATATATCTGGTTTTGACGTATTCATTAAAAATTCGAAACCATATTGCTTATCAAAATAATTCATCATGAGTGTCATGACAAGTCCATGTGTACCAATTATAATTTTTTGTCCTTGAAAATCCATTAAGATTTCTTTTAATACTTTCACTACCCTTCTTTGGCAATCCGCATATGACTCTCCTTCCGTTCGTGCAAAGTCCGGATTAGAGAACATCTTCTTTACAAGTGGATACACTTCTTTATCTGATATAACTTGATCTCCACTGGAAAACATACACTCCTTAAGATTTTCATATATTAATATTTCTTTTTCATAGAAATCGGCTGTTTTTTCTATCGTTAATACCGCTCTCTTATACGGACTTGAAATGAAAGTATCGATTCCCTCTGTTTTTAATATCTCTGTTACTCTATGAGCGTCTAAACTTCCCTTTTCAGTTAATCCACGTGTTCTTTCACCCTCTTCTAATTTTGGTGATTCACCGTGCCTAACCATATAAATATATGTATTCATACTTCCTCCTCGAAAATATTAATTCATTCATATTTTATAAACTTTGCTGATTTGTCCGTTTAATCCATTCTCCTACTAAACTCTCGAACAATTCAGGTTGTTCAATTTGTAAATTATGCCCTGCCATATCTAACACCGCTAATGTCGCTCTTGGATAATCATCAATAATTTCTATAATATCTTGATAACCTACGGATATATCTTGTCTTCCAGCTAGTAAAAGAACAGGTTTCTCATATTTCATATGATGAAAATTCATAGTAAGAGAGTAATTTTTTTGCAACCTTTCAATAAACTCATAATTAGCAATATCTAGTCCCGGCTTAACCTCCTCTTTAAATCTCGTATATGTATATTCATTCGCGACCACTGCTAACTCGCAAAATTCTTCTCTATCAGTTGAAGTAAGCTTATTTAAAAACTCTTTATCTTGTACAATTACCTGTTTATTCGGGCGGATCCTTTTTTCTTGCTCCGCTACAACAACAGGACATACTAATAGTAATCCATTAACTCTTTCAAACAGCTTTGTGAGTATACCTCGAGCTAAATATCCGCCATAGGACTCCCCTATTAATAAAAAGTTTTTCGTTGGAATAATTTTTTCAATACATGCAATTAACAGTTCTAACATATGATCTGAACTATTTATCCAATCTGGAGCATTCGATTTCCCCATGCCAGGTAAATCAATATATATTCTTTGGTAACCTTTATATTTTTCGAATACTGATTCCATGCACCTCTGCATTAACCTATGATCAGGTGCACAGCCATGTATAATAATGACTGGTTTTCCTTCGCCAATAATTTCATAATATATTTCTGCATCCTTAATCCGGCATATCATAAAAAAGTCCCCCTAGTGTTCTATTCATCTTTACAGGCACCCCTCTCACCCCCATAGGAATACACGTTCTTATTTTATAACTTTTCAGAACATAATTTCAAATTTTATTTTTCAGATTCCAAATAAAAAAAGCCTTCCATGAGTGTATCTCCTCAAAAGAAAGCTCTCTTACGTATTTCCTCCTACTTGAACTTCAAGCATAATTACACATTATTCTTCTAATTTCATCAACACAATTCTCCAGCCATCTGGATCCTCTATCGTTATCCCCTTATCTTTCCAATATGGGTTCTCTGGTTCGACTTCATCATATCCCAATGCATGCAACCTTTTACTCACCTTTTTCATTTCACTATCTTCATGCATATAAAATACGAGTAAATTATCTTTTGTCGGAGCTGGACATGGGCTCCCATCTATATGTCTTGTAAATTCTAAATGATACTCTTCATCTGGGAGTCCAAACATGACCCCATCATAGCCTTCATGATCATAGAATTCACCTATACGTTTTAAGCCCAATCCTTTTTCATAGAATTCTATCACCTTTTCAAACTGATCAGTTGGACGTGCTATTCGAAACTTTACCCAGTTCTTCATGCTCTTCCTCCTATACTAGAGATTTCATACATACTTACGTATTATTGTATATACGCAACATCTTTTTGAAATCCCTCATTCGTATGAGAATAGATGCATACAAAAGTTGAGTTTATACTTTATAACATTCAATTTTATATAAAATTGAATGTTATACCCTTATGCAATTATACATATTCACTTGCGAACCACTAAAAAACCTTTAAAATTCAAAGGATGACTAAATATACAATTTCCATTTAAAATCTTGATGTAATACATACTATCAAACGCCATGTTTTTTTAATTTTAAGAAGTATTAAACTCTTCATCACTTTCCTTATACGCATGATTTTTATAAGGAAATCTGATACAATTCTTAAATAATATTATTATGTATAGATATTACGAATATAGTGCATAATTAAAGAAGGTGATTTTATTGAAATTAAATAAAAATTTACAACTATGTATATTAATTGCGACATTAATATGCTATTCAATCTATTTTATGTTTTTCTATCTGTTCCCTACTCATTTTTCAAATTCAGATGTACGCTTCGCTTCACTTATTGTTGAAGCTATTACATTTGTATCACTCATTTACTCTATATATTCTAAAAAAGTCAGTTCAAATCCGTTTTGGATATGTATCACAATAGCAATTGGTAGTTTTTTATTAGGAAAAATAGTATATACATATCAAGATAGCTTCTTCGAAATTCCAATACATCATTTTACAATTTCTGATGTATTTTACATGTTTTTTCTACTCTTTTGTCTTATCGCTTTCTGCTATAAAATCTTAAAAGAATGCGATAAATGGGAAAAAGCGTTCTTTATTTGTGATATATGCATAGTACTTACTTCCATATTCACATTGGAGTGGTATTTATTTAATCAACCAAATTTAAATATATTCTCTCTTTCACTAGGAGATGTTTTCCTTTCATTTCTATATCCAATTGCAGATTTATTATTTCTTCTACTAGGTGTTAGTCTCTTTTTCCGTCCAACAATTTTTAATTCCAAACGGAAAATTTATATCTTTATTTTTGTATTAATAAGTTCTGCAACTTTTAACTATATTTATTTTTACCTAAATAATCATTTATCAACTGAAACGATAACATTATTACGTCTTTTATATAGAATACCTATATTACTTATTGCAATAGCTGGATCTATTTCAGAAGATCATAATAGCCATAAAAATTATTTCATTGTTAACCCTATAATAGGAAAGAAGGCTTTAGTTGTATTTCCTTATCTTGCCGTTGCAATACTAATCGGGTTTACGTTAAAAGAACAAACAGCATCTTCCACTCTCATTACGGGAAATTGTATTACTTTTATTTTCGTACTCATTCGTCATTCTATTGTACGTATGCAAAACAATTCCCTAACCAAACGTTTACAAGTATTTAATGCCCAATTAGAAGAAAAAGTTACATTACGGACTTCAGATTTAGTTCATAAATCAGAGGCTCTATCTCAAAAGCAACAAAAATTCAAATCATTATATGAATATCACCCTGATCCTATTTTTACAATTGATTTAAATGGTGTATTCTTAAATGTAAATAAAGCTGGAAGTATACTACTTGGAGCACCAACGAACGAGTTACTTGGTGAAACATGTTTTTCAATTATTTTAGATGAAGATAAACATAAACTAGCATGTGCATTAGAAAAAGTGAAACAACAAGAATCGGCATCCTTACAACTTAGTTCTCAATATAAAGATGGCTTTACTTATTTTTTATACGTTACTATCGTCCCTATTATGATAGACGGACAAATTTCAGGAAGCTATATTATGGTGAAAGATATTACTGCACTAAAAAAACAACAAGAAGAAATAAAATATTTAGCATTCCATGATACTGTAACGAAAATTGGGAACCGTGCCTTTTTCCATAAGAAATTAAAAAGAATTATAAAAAATGCTAAAACGACAGAAAGCGAGTTTGCATTATTATATTTGGACTTAGATCGCTTTAAAGCAATTAACGATACACTTGGACATTCGGCAGGGGATTACATATTAGAAGAAGTAGCGAAGCGATTCCAATCCTGTCTTCCATCACATACTCATCTGTCAAGAATCGGTGGTGATGAGTTTACAGTCTTAATTGAAAACTATACTGATGAAGATTCTTTATTCGAGTTATGCAACCAGTTATTTGAATGCATGGAAAAATCGTTTGTCATACATGAACATACATTAAGTTTATCACTAAGTATTGGCATCGCTATTTATCCATATTCCGGAATCGATACCGCTACACTTCTGAAAAACGCTAATGTTGCAATGTATGATGCGAAAGCAAAAGAACTTAATTCTGTCTCTATTTATGATGACGTAATTGCAAACAAAATTGAAAGACGATTACGATTAGAAAAAGATTTACCAAATGCAATTCAAAATGAAGAATTGTTCCTTTTATATCAACCTCAAGTTGATAGCGAATCTAACGACATTATCGGTGCTGAAGCTTTAATCAGGTGGAATCATCCTGAATTAGGTATTATTTCTCCATACGAGTTTATTCCGATTGCAGAAGAAACACTACAAATCATTCCAATAGGAAAATGGACATTACAACAAGCATGTCAACAAATGAAACGTTGGCATACACTCGGATATTCTCATTTAAAAATAGGCGTAAATTTATCTGCTAAAGAATTTGAACAAGAAGATTTTGTAAAGTCTATTTCTGCTACATTAACAAATACAGGTTTACCAGCAAGTTCTCTTGATCTTGAATTAACAGAACGAATTGCAATGATGGATGAGCGAGAAACATTAATAAAACTGCGTACACTAAAGAGTTTAGGCGTTCACATTTCAATTGACGACTTTGGTACAGGTTATTCTTCGCTAGCTTATTTACCTTTATATCCAATCGATACGTTAAAAATCCCGAGAGAATTTATTACAATGTCTGAAACATGTGACGATGGAATGGAAATTATTAAAACGATCATCACATTAGCAAATACATTAGGAATGTCAGTTATCGCTGAAGGTGTAGAAACGAAAGAACACGTGCGTTTCCTTCAAAAAAATAATTGTCAATTTATTCAAGGCTACTACTACAGCAAGCCTATTCATGCTGATTCATTTTCTACTCTTCTCAAAAAAGGTGTTCATTCTCTGTAGCGTAAATACATACAAGAAAAGGAAAGAAGAGACGGACTCTTTTTTCCTTTTTTGTACTTTGCAATTTTTCATTTCCTTCACATATCATTTATGTAAGTAGTTACTAATATATTTATGATAACAGACTTGAATAGGAGGGATTTACATGCAACACGACAATCCAAATCATAAACTTTCCAAAAACATTCCTCTATCCCTCTTCTCAATAAAAAACGAGCTAAAACAAAAATGCATCAACGTAAATAACTTCCTTTCTCCCCTTTCGAACGAAGAAAAAGTATTCATACATACAATTAAAGAAAGAACAAAATTATTGAATCAAAATAATGTTACAAGAACTCGTGCTTACTATCAATTTTACAAAAGATATCCTGAAATACATTGGGCATTGCTTGGACATATGGTATCGCGGAACGGCGGTTGGAACATGACAGATTTAAAGGGGGATTTATATACGAAATTGTTATCTGAGAAAGATCAATTTACTTTCTTTTCTTTTTTAGAACGGGGTAATTGGCTTATCTTTCAAGATGTGTATCCACAATTTTTATTATATGAACAGAGTGTTAAAAAAAACAAAAATCTTTTTCATCTCCTCCCTCACCTCAATGTGTCAACATTCATGGAAACAATGTGGAACTTTTTTTGGAAAACTGGAAACAAACAAATATTAACGATTGCGACTATTATTAATGAACAAAACTACTTAGAAAAAAGAGTGATTCAAAATAAATACTTCAAAAAAAATGTACTAAATAGTATTGGATTTAAACTTTTTGATTTCTTTCAATTTAATCATATTCTCTTCCCTTTCTCTGAAGAAAATACTGAACAAAAAACAATATTAATTGGTGATACAATGAAACATTTCACTTCCTTACACGAACGAATTTTGCTCGGAAAACGATTATATACATTATTGTTTCATGATGAACACGTTTTAGCTCGTATACTACAATGGGCTGACACTCATCCACATACTGGATCACGAAAAGATTATTGGCCACATTTATTTTCAAGTGTGAATGAATCCTTTTCAAGAGAGTTTTATAAACGAAGAATAAAGAAATGCCAATTAAAAAGTGATGCCCACCGTATATATAGCCCTGCACTTATGTATGTATGGAAAAATATGAAACATGAAGAAACAGAACATGAAGATTGGTTTAACGACTGGCAAGTCATACATTATTTAACCGATAAGGAGGAAAGGATACATGGACAAATTACAGAAGACTACTGTAAAACACTCGAAAAAATTGAGTTGGCAATTCTTGCAAAGAAAAACGTCCTCCTTCGAGAAGAAGAATAACCTTTTCGCATTAGTTATTACAATCTTATTCTCTTCTATTATCGGAACTTTCTTAGATGCTTTCTTTGTTGCGAAACAAATGTATTCCTTTCCGGTTAGACCTTTCTCATCCATATTTTCAATTAACATTGGCTTTACTTTATTTGTACTACCGATTTTAACAACGATTTTCATACAAATTTCAAAAACATTATCTACAGTTTCTAGAATTCTATTTATTATTTCAATAGGTATTTGTGCTAGCATTTTTGAACAGATTTCTGAAAGATTCGGTTTCTTTATTCATAGTTTGGATTGGAATCATACATATTCTTTATTTGGCTATATGATTTTCTTTTCTTTTATTTGGAAAGTATATTATTTCATAATTAATAAAAAAGAGTACTAAAAGGCTAGCAAACCTTTTCGTACTCTTTTTTATTATGTTTCATATATTTATTACGCATATAATTCGGATAACTCAATTATTTTATTAACAATACTTTGTTCATCTATTTTTAAACATGTGGATGCATGACCCAATAATACTTCATGACTCCCAACACAAATGCTTTCCTTAGCGTGTAGAAACATTGATAAATCGTTCGAATCATTACCAAACACTACGAATTCTCTCTCTTTTATACCCAATCGTTGTAACCCTACCCATTTATCAATATTCTCAGGGCTTATATCCACGATCCCTTCATTATCATGTTCATAAATACGTATAGGAAGTTCTGTTAACATATTCATAATATATTCTTTTTGAACATGGTCAGGAAATAATACCACCTTCACTACTTCCTTAATTTCATCAATATGTACATTATTAGCCAATTGATTAGGATCTATGTTTTTGTAGATAGGATGATTCTCGCTTCCTGTATAAGAATAATTCCAATGACTATCTATCAAATATGAAAGGCTATGTTTCTTTATTATTGAATGTATAGCACTTACCGTTCCTGGATCAAAAGTTATAACTTCAATAGTGTCCTTTCCCTTTGCAATAAATGCCCCATTCCCACCAATCATTGAATAATGATGCATATGATTTGGTAGCACCGGTAATAAGTCCCTAATCGGCCTAGCTGATGCAAATATAACCTCATGCCCTTTACTTTGACATACGTCTAGCGCGTGAATTATCCCTTTCGTTACTGCGTTCCCTTTAAAACAAATAGTACCATCAATATCAAAAATAAATTTCATATACATCACTCCTTTCTTTTTAATGTATATGAATTATTTTATAATAGAAAGGACAGATGTCCCAAAAGGAGAAACATTATGCAAAATATTGTAGATAATACCTTATTATTAAGCTACTTAAATAACGAGTACATAAAAAAGCTATTCCAACAATTCAATCATCCATTTAAGATCCTTAGATATGAAGCGAAAGAAACTGTACTACACGAAGGCGAAATGATTGATGGCCTATATATTCAAATGTCAGGTCGTACAAAAATAACTTCAAGTGTAATTACAGGTAAAGCATTATTACTAAGATTTTGTTCTGCCGTTTCTATCATGGGAGATATTGAATTAATTCAGTCCGTAAACATACAATCTCATGTAACCTCCGAACAACAGACGGATTTTCTTTTTATTGATAAAAATTATGTAACAAGTTACTTATTACAAGATGTAATCTTCCTTCAAGAACTCATTCATCACGTCACTTATAAACTACAAACCTGCACAACAGCTTCACGTATCAATTTACTAGCTTCTGTGGAAACACGCTTTGCTAGTTATTTATGTACAGCCCGAAATCCATCTAATTTATTTGGGCGCGAAATTCATACTAAAGATCATCATGAAATAGCCTCATTAATCGGGACAACTACCCGTCATCTTAATCGAGTCATTGAAAAACTAATAGCTAACAATATCATGCATAAAAATAATAAACAAATTGTTGTTGACGATTGGAAAGCTATTGATACCCTTTCAAATGGACTACGATATGAATAAAAATTTAATAATTATATAACCCACTTTAATAAAGAGACCGTTTTTATAACGATCTCTTTTTAAGCATAATCTTCAGTTATTGCTAATGATGTAGGATTTTGAAGGCGTTTTGAACGCAAACGATAGGCAACGATTTTCTTTTTATACTGCTTTATTACATCAACATGTTCCTCATGACTATACAGAGAAAATCGAATCTCTTTATTCCCTTTCTTCGTGTTAATAACGATTGGTGTTCCTTCCCCGTGCGGCGGAAAATAATGTTTATCTAAAAATAGAGCTTCGTTAAATTCATGAATAACTTGTAGTTTCGTTTCCCCCTCTATATTTTTTCCGTCTATCAATATAGTGGTATTCTCTTCCTCAAGTTTTTGATGCAATTCAAATCTACTAATAATTGATTCTACAACAGAAGTCGGCATACTAGAAACTAGTACTTTAATCGCACCAAAAATAAATAATGTAACTATAAACCATGTTGTCATTTTCATCATCTCCATTACATTTTAAAATATAAATTTCGTTCCATACCGTATAATTATACTAATAAGTATTCCAGTTACAATCATCGTCACCGAACCGATCGTCGCTTCTTTCTCGCCTTCCTTCACAAGACGACTTACCCCGATAATATGTGAGGAGCAGCCCATTCCCACTCCTTTTCCAATTGTACTCGTTATACGGAAAAACTTAAGTACTGTTGGTCCGATAATAGCACCTGTGATTCCTGCAACAACTACAAAACTAGAAGTCATAGACCAACTAAGCTAAATATATATAGCACGCATACTTGAAGCAAAAGTGTCACGTACTTCATTTCTTCTCCTCTTTTCACTATCTCACACCCATGTTATGAAATCTCATTTAACGTATCAGCAAACCGTACAATTCCAAGTTGAATTTGTTCTATATTCACTCTCCCAAAAGTAAAACGAATATATTCACTTTTAGTACCTAAAACACTTCCCGGAACAAACGCTACACCATTTCGTATAGATTCGCCTAATAAATGATATTCATCAAACGTTCCTTGCACTTTGCACCATAAATGTATTCCACCCTCTGGAACAAAAAATTCAACCTGATCCCCTAATATTTCTTTAAGCTTTCTAATTAACGCATCTCTTCTTTCTTTCAATTGTCCACGAAGCATTGTAATATGTGCATGAAAATCTTCTGATTCTAAAAATTGATTTGCCACCCACTGTGTAAATACACTATGGCCAAAATCAACTTGCTGCTTCGCATCCGCTAAACGCTCTATTACACGCGTAGGGCCAATTACCCAGCCAATACGTAATCCTGATGCAACAATTTTTGATAGTGAACTTATATAAAGAACATTCCCGTTTTGATCCATTGATTTTAATGTTGGATTCACTTCACCATTAAATGAAGTTAAACTATACGGATCATCTTCTACAATCGGTATGCCAAATTCAGAAGACAGTTCTAAAATCTTTTTACGTCTTGCCAATGAAAGCACGGTTCCAGTTGGATTTTGATAATCCGGATTTAAAAATACCATACGAATACGATGCTTTTTATGCAAATCAATTAAGTCATCTGGATTCATTCCATGCTGATCAACAGGTAAATGGAATATTTTTAAGCCAGCTGATTTAAATATCGGCAGTGAAAAACAATACGAAGGGTCCTCAATTGCAATCGCATCACCAGGTTTTAATAAGCATTGAACGATAAGATTAAGTGCCTGTTGTGCTCCAGATGTAATAAGGATAGAATTCGAATCTGCTTCAATTTGTTTATATTGCTGAACATGTGCTGCAATTGTTTTTCTCAACATTTCATTTCCAAGTGGATGGTCATAACCGAGGTTTTCCATAAATGTTTTCTCCGACAAAATCGTTCGGAATCTATCACTCGGAATTAATTCTGGTGACAATTCACCACTCGCTAAATTAATTAAGTCGTTTTTTTGTGTTTCCGTTCGAATTTGTTGAACGAGTGGTACATTAGGTAAGAATGACCCATCCTCGACGTACCTACCCCAGTTTGGTATTCGTTTATGCGAAACACCCCATATATCTGTATTCACCCGCGTTCCGCTTCCTTTTTGCCGTTCTACTACTCCAAGTGATTTTAATTCTTCATATGCAGCTACTATCGTACTCCTATTCACCTGTAATTCTTTTGCTAACATACGCTCAGAAGGTAACTTACTGTCAGAAGGAAACTCACCTGAAGAAATACCCCTTTCAATATAACCCGCTATTTGTTTATATACAGGCGTCTTATCTGCACGATTTGGTTTCCATTCCATATAGTTGCCTCCTTTCAAAACGAACTATCCTCAATTTATTACTAACAGTATTCACCATAAAAATAGTATTAATTAGTCACATTTTCTCATCCAAAAATGGATATATTAAAATAGCTCCGTCTCTAATTACTCGATAGCTTCTGAAATTCCAGCTTCATGCTCTCGTTGCAGTTCGGTTACAAACTATCAAATTATTACCGCATACCATGTTACCCCTAGCAGTAGAACAAAAAGAAGGACAATATAGATGGCAGATAAATTTTTCACATTTCTCTTTGTGGACTTGCCGTAATTCTCCTCTACATTTCGTGCAACTAGCACGGTCCCAAACAGTGATACAATTACAATAATAACGACTAGTGAAATCGCAAAGCTCATTGTATTTTCACCTCTCTAAGGCCAGTCTATTTTTATTAAGAACTTCCTCTTTAAAACGTTGATAACATACTACCTTTCTTCTCTTATCATAATAGATGTTTGCAAAAAACGGACCAACCACTTTTATATTTTTTTGCTCATCCACTTTAAAAATAAAAAGCAACTGAACACTTATGATCAGTTGCTTTTTCCCAGGATTATTTATGCCAATTTTCATTTGAAATTAATTCGATTTAAAAGTTTAGTCTTTTCATAATGAAACATCGATTGAGATAAATCGAAAATTGTTCCATTTACAAGATACACTGTATTTTCAATAAGAAGCGACGTATTTTATCGCTTCTTATCCTCATCATCTTTATTCTTTTATAAGTGACTTATTCGCTCTTATAACTTCTTGATACAGCAGTGGTGACCAATTTTCATTTATATAGTCTTGAATAATCCAGCCTACTCTTGTAGGGTTCTTTTGTTTTATATAGTTTGCAATTTCAGGATTTATATAAGAGGCATAGTAATATGGACTATTCCATGCTGTACCACCAGAAGACAAGCTTGTAAAATTAATATATAGATGATTTAAATCCTCACTATCGTTCATCGTTTCATTTATCGTATCTTTAATAGATTTTACTTTCTCATCATAACTCACTTTATATTTATCTTGTACTGTTACATGTACATTTTGATTTACAGTTGTGGTAAATGTCTCATTATCTGGCCAATAGAAATTATTATATCCTCCAGATTCATTACTACCACCATATCTTTTTAGTAGTACAATTTTCCCACGAGCATCTCCCAATTTTATATTTCCTTCTGTTTTTAAAAAGATAGGATCCACAAAATAACTTTTTTCAAACGTATTACTAAAGGAACTTTCTGCTCCTTTCATATCCTCATACTCTTTTTTTAAAGACATAATAATCGTTTCACTTGGGTTATCTTTTAAAAATTGTTTCGCTTCGTTTATGAATTCATGCAGTGTTACATAAAGATATAATGGCCCATGATGAAGGACTATCGTATTATCATCTGTTAAACGTCCTCTTATATCAAAAATACGAGCTCCATGATCCATTTGGTAACGAAAATCATATTCTTGCGTCATTCCCCACACTTGCTTTATTGGATTTTGTAATTTGAACGTCCCGCTATCATGTGTTCCTGGAATTGAAATTCGTGCTAATGAGATATTATCAGGTATAGATTGCATCCACTTTGACCAATTTTCAAACTCATTAACAGAGCTTGCTGCAACTACTTGCTTATCATGTAAAGCAAATACAAATGTGATAAATATCGTACTACATATGAATAATTTCAAAATAAATTTCTTACTGCTCATTATTATTCCTCCTTTTTCTGTTTTATATCAAACTTATTGAATATAATATAATCTGGTGAGTAAAAAATAAATAACATTTCATAAATATGAAATATTACATAGAAGTAAAGTTAAAAAATCATTCACATATCCTAAATTAGAAAAATTTAAAGGAACTTCAACGTATTTTTATATGCAATATTTCATATTCGGACTCTACACTAAATAAATAAGAAACTTATAATGATTATTTATTTTATATGTGCTAATATACTTACATTAAAATATTATATGTAGACATTTTAAGCTACATTACTTAACCGTTTTACCTTATTTTTCCTAGGAGGATTTACAATGAAATTATTAAAAATAAAACATATAATCCCTTTATCTGCAGCTGCAATTACATTCGTATGTAGTCACAGTACAGCTGAAGCTTCTACCATTCATACAGTAAAAAAGAATGATACACTTTGGGGCATTAGTAAACAATACGGCGTTTCAATACAATCCATTAAACAGGCTAATAATAAAGGAAACGATCAAACTTTCATTGGCGAACAGTTACATATCCCGGGTTCCGTCAACTCAAATGAAATCACTGTTCGCCAAAACGCCAAGCCTGCGAACATTTCTGGACAAATTATTTATCAGGTACAACCGGGAGATTCATTAGAAACGATAGCAAAGCGTTACAATGTTACCGTTCAATCTATAAAACAAATGAACAACACAATCGAAAACAAGCTTTATACAGGACAACATTTAAAAATCAACTCAAGTATTTCAGAAAAAGAAAAAGACTTAATGGCACGCTTAGTTACCGCTGAAGCAGGTGGCGAATCATATAAAGGAAAAGTAGCAGTAGCTAAAGTTATACTAAACCGTGTAAACGCAAAAGGTTTTCCAAATACAATAACAGGCGTTATTTATGAACCTATTAAATACGGATATGCATTTACTCCTGTTACAGATGGAAGAATTAATCAGCCTGCAAGCGCAGAAGCAAAAATGGCTGTAGAAGAGGCTATCTCCACAAATGGAATACATTCTGATTGGCTTTATTTCTATAACCCGAAAACATCAACAGACAAGTGGATTACGACACGTCAAACAGTAGCAGTAATTGGTAACCACGTCTTCGCTAAATAACATTTAAAATCATTAACAGACCTCTTCACTTAAAAGGTCTGTTTTTTTGTATGTAAGAATTTATTTATCATGTGATATAGTGGTCTTTGAAAACTAATTCTTCTTGTAAATAAAGACACTTATATTTACTTCATCACTCTAAGAAATTAAAAAAGCGTCAAGTTCAAAAACTCCCCTTTATTAATAAAATTTATTTCTTACCTTCATAAAATTGTTATACACTAGAAAAATAAAAAACAAACTATTCGTTAGCAGGTGAAAGAATATGTATGATGTTACAATTATCGGCGCTGGAGTAAGTAGCATTTTTCTGGCTTATTCACTAGTTAAAAGTAACAAAAAAGTTTTAATTCTTGATAAAGGTAAAGCACTAGGAGCTCGCCATTGTCCTTTAGACGAAGGAAAAGCGTGTAATTGTACTACATGTGATAAATATTTCGGATTTGCTGGTTTAGGAAAATCTGAAGGGAAATTTAATTATACAAACGGATTTGGTGGAGAACTTGAGCAAAAAGTTGGTAAAGAGGGCTTTATACAACTTATGGCTGAAGTAGATGAAATTCTATGTCAGTTCGGAGGAAATTCAGTTTCAAAATATTCTACAGAAAATCCAAATCTCAATAAGAGAGCTGCATCGTGTGGTTTACAAATGCTAACAACAGAAGTACGGCATCTTGGTACTACCCTTTCAAATGAAATTTTTCAGCAACTCTACGAATTTTTACTTACGAAAATAAATATACAATTTCATATAGATGTACAACATATTATGAAACAGAAAGATCATTTTACTATAGATACAAATGAAGGAACATTTCAATCTAGGCAACTAGTATTTGCAACTGGGCGTTCCGGAGCAAATTGGTTAAAGGAGATGTGCACTTCTCTACATATTTCTCAGGAACAAACTCGTGTAGATTTAGGTATCAGGGTAGAGATGAAAGAACACCAATTACGTTCTATATTAAAAGATACATTTGAGACTAAACTTTCTTATGAGCATGAAGATTTCACAGCGACTACATACTGTATGAATCCAAAAGGACGCATTATTAGAAAGTACGAAGAAGGTTTAGTTATGCCTGACGGTCAAAATTTTCGAGAGAAAGGAACTGGTACACCTAACTTAAACTTCACTTTATTTATCCCGCGCTATTTTCCAACTCTCAAAGAAGCAAATGTATATGCAAGTTCAATTATTAAAAACATTAACCAAGGACGAGATCGGATTGTTATACAGCGCTTAGAGGACTTACTAAATAAACAGCCTACAATAGCGAACGACATGAAATATAACCGTATACAACCTACGCTACAAGGAGATTATGGAGATTTGAATACAGAAATTCCTCCATTATATATTGAAGGACTTAAAGAATTTTTATTACGATTAGAACAATTCATCCAAGAACCGATCGATACAGATACTTTATTATATGGAATTGACGGAAAATTTTATGCTCCTACGATAAAACTCAATAATCATTTTGAAACGAGTATAAATGGCCTATTTTTAGTTGGGGATTGTTCAGGCGTCACTCATTCATTATCTCAAGCTGCTGCAAGTGGGTTATATGTTGGAAAATATTTATCTCACATTTAATTTCCTTCATTCAGATTGCAATTAAATATTTTAACTTCCATAGTAATAGCTTACTATTTCCCCACAAAAAATCAGAGTTTTATGAGATACATATTTAACATAGCCATTGACATTCAATTCTCACAAATTGAATGTCAACAGTTTTAAAATCCTCTATTCATTTCCATTTTCATTTGTTCGATATTTTGTAACATCATCATAGTGTTTAATATGTTAGGATGTCTATAAGTATTTTTTACTACAACTATGACTTTTTCTGCTCTGTTCTAAAAAATAGATTTACGCTTTAAATTTCCTCATTGTACGTATGTGAATACTTTATATTATTACCTTTAGAAACCATTAGCTAAATGGTTCAGTATACTATAATAGTTATAAAAATATAATATATAACACAAGTTAAATAAATTACAAAAAGAAGGAGTAAAAATGAAAAATAAAATCAATTTACAAATGCAAAATATAAGCTTTGTTTTAATAATTGCTTTAGCAGTATGGTTAAAAACATATCTTATTACAAGATTCAGTTTTGATTTAAAAATTGAATCTTCTACACAAGAGCTTATTTTGTTTATTAGCCCGCTCGCTGCATCATTAGCTTTTGTCGGATTAGCATTATTTGCAACCGGTGAAAAAAGAAATTATATCGCGCTATGTATCAACTTCGTATTAACAATCGTACTCGTTGGAAATGTAATGTTCTATGATTTTTATAGCGATTTCGTTACGTTACCAGTACTTGGACAAACATCAAACTTCGGCCAATTAGGCGGCAGTATTATAGAAATATTGAACTACAAAATTATACTCGCATTCGTAGACATTATTTTCTTCTTTATTTTATTGAAGAAAAAATCAATAGTCTTCCAAACAGGACGTGTAACTCATCCGGCACGCTTGTTATATTTTCTTTTAACGATTGGTGTATTTTTTGCTAATCTACATCTTGCAGAAAAAGAGCGACCTGAACTATTAACAAGATCATTTGACCGAGTTATGCTTGTTAAAAATTTAGGACTATACACGCATCAAGTTTATGATTTAACACTGCAAGTAAAAGCAGGATCACAAAAGGCACTTGCTGATAGTAGCAAATTACAAGAAACTGAAAACTACGTGAAGGCAAACCAAAGTGAGCCGAACCCTAATATGTTTGGTGTAGCGAAAGGAAAAAACGTAATTGTTGTCACTCTTGAATCCCTGCAAACCTTTTTAATAGGAGCAACAGTTAACGGACAAGAAGTTACACCATTTTTGAATGAATTCATAAATGAAAGCTATTACTTTGATAACTTTTTCCACCAAACTGGGCAAGGAAAAACATCCGATTCTGAATTTCTAATCGATACGTCATTGTATCCATTAAATCGAGGAGCTGTATTCTTCACACACGGTAACAACGATTATACTGCGACTCCAGAAATTCTACGTCAGCAAGGTTATTTCACTTCTGTATTCCATGCGAATAACGCCACATTTTGGAATCGTAACATCATGTACTCTGCTCTCGGTTATGATCGTTACTATAATGAACTTGATTACAAAATTACGCCCGAAACAAATTTAAATTGGGGCTTAAAAGATATCGAATACTTTGATCAATCAGTAGATATATTAAAAACTGTTGATCAACCATTTTACGCTCGTTTTCTTACTTTAACGAACCATTATCCATTTACGTATGATGAAGATACACAATTCATTGAACCATATAACTCTGGTAATGGCGTATTTGATCGTTATATTGTAACAGCACGTTACTTAGACGAATCAATAAAAAAATTTATTGAGCGTTTAAAAGCCGAGGGAATGTATGATGATTCTATTATTGTTTTATATGGTGATCATTATGGCATTTCTGAAAAACATAATCGCGCGATGGCACAGTTTTTAGAAAAAGATCAAATAACAGAATTTGATACTTTAAATTTACAACGCACACCTTTATATATTCATATCCCTGGACAAACAGAAGGTCGAACGATTTCAAAGCCTACGGGACAAATCGATATGAAACCTACTATTCTCAATTTATTAGGAATTGATACTACAAACGATATTCGTTTTGGCCATGATATGTTTTCGGATGAATATGCCGGTTTTGTTGTTTTACGTGATGGTAGCTTCATTACAAACAAGTATGCATACAAAAACAATACTTTCTATGACCGCATAACAGGTGAAATTGTAGACTTGCAAAAAGAAGAAGCAGAAGCACTCATTAAACGTGCACAAAATGAATTACGAATGTCTGACAAAATTATTGAAGGCGATTTATTACGTTTCTCAGAAAGTAATAAAATTAAAACTGGTGAAGTACAAACTAAAATTAAAGAGACTGAAAAATAATCTTAATATGAAAAGGGAGCAACTCGTTATAGTTGCTCCCTTTTATTCTCCTATAATACATGATGCAGTTTCATATATTTCATTTTTATTCTACGCTTGTCTCTAAACTTACATCTGTATAAGCATGATCATCACCTATATGTAAAATCACTTCACATTGACGTAATCTCAATTCAAAGAGCATGATGGAATCATGATAAACTTCAGGGTTTGATTTCATTTTATGTAACATCTCTTGTTTTTCTTGTATTTCTAATTGTATATTCTCTACAGCTTGTTTCAAGGAGTTAAATGGATTCCTAAAGAATATATGAATATCTCGCTCTTGTGTGTTTTCGAATAGCTCAAATTGCAAGAAAAATTTCTTCATAATAGAATCAGTTACCTCGGTATAATCTTCATTTTCTACATACTGTTTGTATTTGCTATATAGCATAGTTTTGTTTTTCGGAAGAACTCCAAATAATTTACCGGCACTTTTCAATAAAAATTGTGCTGGCGTAAATCGACGTAAAATATTTACTTCATCCATTTGTATTCTAGTCGTCATTCTGTCAGTATCTCTGCGCCAGTCATCAAGCACTTTAAAGTCACATTCTAACTGTATTCGATTTTCTCCAAATAAAGAATTAAGTCCTTCACTAAGTTCTTCTAAGTACGATTGACTTTGAAGGAGCTCATTATGAGAAGTGGCAATCCAATTTTGCATAGAAAGAGCAAGATTAGGTAATACAGTTTGTTCTAAATATTTATGCACTCTTTCGTTCATTGCTTTGTTTAGTTCTGTATCCATGTGACCGAAATCACTGTCTTCACTCATTAAATCAGAACAACTCTGTAATATCTTCGGTATATTTTCAGTAAGATCGTTTGTAATTTCCATTTTCATTGTACGATATGACTGTGTAATGAAATGAATTTTTTCCCTCTCAAATGCAGTAAGGTTATTCATGCTACCGTTTAGTTTCACTAGCATATCTTCATTCCAATTAATAGCATCCACTAGATTATTTTCTTTCTCAACTCGTTTATCCAAAAGATATGTAATTGTTTTTCGAATGAAAAATAATAGCTTTTCAGTACGTTCTGCATCGATATTTTTATGATTAAAGTTAAAATGAATAAACTCTGTTAATTCATTCAATTGTTGATTACTTGTATATAACGAAGAGTAAGGGAAAATCCTCGCATGCGGGAAATATGTGTTTATTCTCGTTGCCGTATCATGTAGTACTCTTTTTACTTCTGCTTCACTATAAATGTTATCGATTTTATTTAATAAGAAATGCACTTGTAAATTTGGTGTATGCTCTTGAATGTTTAATAGAATATCACGCTCTTTATCAGTAAAAGGTGAATCTGCATTCAATACAAACAATAATTCATCTACAGAATTTAGATATTCAAATACCTCATCCCTAGTGTCGTTATTCCTATTAAAGCCGGGTGTAACTACAAATGTAAGTTTATTTTCACTTAAAAATCTGCATGGTAATTTAAATTCGACACATGCTCTATCTCTATATGTTTGATGGTGCTGAGACATCATATTATGGTAATCAGAGATATCTTCCGTTGTTGTAATTGCAGCGTCTGTTATGGCGTTAATTTCTGTATGAGCATCATTTTTTAAAACTACTACATTTGAAATTGATTTTTCTACTATATTTTCTCCTAATATAGAGTTAATAAATGTAGTTTTTCCGTTCCCTGAAGTTCCCGTTACTAAAATACGATTTGTTCTTAAATCCGCAAGTTCGTCAACTAACCATCTAAATCGGTGACCTATTTCTATATTTTGCTTTTGTGCCCACTGTGTAATAGATTCAAAAAGATGTAGACTGTACTCTAAAGCATTCACATGATTCATAGAATATGACAGTAGGTTTTCCGCATGTTTTATATTTGATGAATCTATTTGGGTAGGAAAAATTTCATCCCATGCCAATACAGCTGCTGATGGAAATACAGCATACGATGGATTAACTACTTTCAACCAATTTGTTAAAAGATTGGGAATGATATCGTGTAATTGTCTAAGCGTATATTTCCCTTGAATTAATGCAAAGTATGTTTCTTCGTAAAGAGAAGAAATTTTGTCCCATATATCGGAAGACTCTATTTCAATATGTAAGAAAAATTCATTTATTGTGTTAAGCCACAATAAGTAATTTTGTTCATTTTTATAACTGTTCCAAAGTGATGAAACCATTTGCGTAAATTGTACTTGATCTACATTATTTAATGTAACTAATGCATCATAAAAATAATCTGGTGAAATATGTTTAGTAAATCCTTTATCGATATATCCTTTTAACACCTCAAACCACGGATAAGATTCTGTTCGAATCAACTCATTCACAGCAAGCTCTACTGCACTATCAAAATCTTGTTGTTCCTCATAAAAGGAACGGGCAATTTTTGTAACATTCGGATAGTCTGGATTTAAAGAAACTGCTTCTTTAATAACAGCGAAAGCTGAATCAAAATTATTTTGCTCTATGTAAAGAGAAAGTAATTGTAATCTAATTTCAGTCATCAATATTTTATTATCAGTAGTAATGGAAGTGTATACATTTTCAGCAATTGATAATTGATTCAGTTCGAAATACGCATCCGCAATATTTTTTTGTGCCCACGGTGCTAATTCATTACTAACCTTCTCCCATTTAAAAATAGCTGCTTCAAAATCTTGATGGCGATAATAAAATTCACCTTGTGCAAAACGAATATAAGATCCATCAGAAACCTCATTTTTTTCTTCGTTTACATAAGCTTCTCCAAGTACGTCAAGAGGTGATTTTGTTACATTCTCCATTAGAAATGTTTCATAATACATCTTTTTTATTAATTGTTTTTCTATTCTCATCTTTTCCCCCACTATATCTTGAAAATACATTTTTAAGATATGTCAACACTTTATTTATGTATGCTTTTTATCTTAACAAAGAATATCTTTTGGAAAATTTCATTTTCCTTTCATTTTTCAAGTTAGATTGAATTTTTATGAGAAAAGTTTCAGTTTTTTTTCAATTCCCTTTCAGTTATGAAACAGCATTAAATGTTCCTAATAACATAATAACACTATAATATTCCGCATTATATTATCAGGAAAAACCTATATGAATCATATTATAAAAACAATTTATAACGAATATATATACAAAATTCACTTCACCTAACATAAAAGAGTTCATCACATAGTGCTTGTTAGATAGACATATATACTAAGTCTCTTCAGAATTTCACATACACCATGATAATTTAAACAACAACAACAATAGCGAGCAGCTATTCATACAATATCTTTCTCGAATTGTTTTCCTTTAGAACACTTCAGTAGTTACGTAATTAAATTCCATTAACCTATATAAATAACTAGTCCAAAAAAAATCTATATGCATATCATGTTATAGTAAAGAATTCAGGAAATCCTAAAAGGAGGCTTTTTCATGTTTGAAGATAAATCTAAAATCAACTACCCATATGAATTTACAGAAACTACAACAATCCCTCTAAAGAATCCTATCAATAAAAATTTCAAAAACGGCTCTGGTACACATACTTTCCCAATTAAAAAACACTATAAGGAACAGGTGCTATATACGGAAAAAATTAATAATAATAAAAACAAATAACCTTATAGACCCTTATAGCAATGAATCAAATAATAACCTATATTAGGCCTTGTATAGTTAATAAATCTTTCTTATACAACTCATGTACTTTTAAAAAGTGCTGATATACAGCGCTTTTTTATACATAGATAATGGAAGAACAAAAAAGGTATGGATATTTTCCGCACCTTTTTTGTCCTTTACTATTTATAAATAAAGCCTACCAGCAAAACTTTACTTGTTGAAGTAATCGGAGAAAGGAGTAGATTTATGATGAATCACAAAGTTAAAGAAGCACCCATGAATTATATAGGCCATTATTGTTCTATTATATATATTTAAAAATTTACCAAACGTTGTTTCAAAGCTACTTAGTTTTCGTAAAATATTTTTTGTTTCCGTTGGAACGGATAGGCTTTAATCTCATCTGTATCTAAATTTTCATGAAATAAATGAATGGCTATAATTTGTCTACAATCGTAAGTATGATAATAATATGTTCCGGACTCCATACACATTACACTTGTATATATGGTATTATCTAGTGCACCTTCTTCTGTTATTACTCCACCTTTAGGAACCTCGCAATTTGATAAGATATGAAAAAGAGCTGATACTCCCTCTTCTTCACTATCTATACCTTGAATGTTTTGTTTGCCATATGCTGCCCGCACAAATCTTGATGGTGGAGTGAAATCCCCTGGAAGTCCCATTGAGCCCGATCCCTGACCAAAAGCACTTAATGGTAAGTTACTCCACTCTGTTGGCGCGAATGGCTGCGATTTAAGACCTATGTATTGTCTTAAATTTTGCAAATGCCAATTAAACTCCGGACTATTCGTCATCACTCCTAGTGGGTTGTCATACATTTTTAATCCTTCATTTGTCGGCTCCAGTACAATACAATCTCCCCATTTATCTGCCAAAATCCAATGTAGTGGTGGCGTAAGTCCTAAATCCGGTAACGGTATGTCCAAAAAGGTAAGGCTATCTACAGATTTCTTTAACTCTTTGACAGAATTGAATTGTGTCAGACTCCAAGTTACAAAATCAAATGGAGCTAAATTCGTTTTGTTGTCATCTATGCTTTGACTATAAGTAGCGAATCCTGGAAAATAGAGTGTTGCACATGTCATACCTGCTTCATTTACTCCGTCCGCCATAATGATCCTTCCTTGATGATTAATTCCCATTCCGACCGCAGCATGTTTCGTATTAATGATTTCACCAGTTATATTATTCCACTGGTAATGCCGAGGAATGATTATTACTTCTTGATTCATATCTAATGTGAAGTCCATCGTTCTTGCAAAAAGATGCTGATCGTTTTTTGTCTGTAATGTCAAACTAGTACACATAGATAACACCCCATTTTATGATTTTATCTATACTTTACATAATTCTGATAAATCTGTAAAATAAAAACCTCTTTCCTTACAAACAAATTGAGAACGCACATATAAAGTATACATAAGTTGAGGTTATCTCTAGTTTATAAATTTTTAAAATATAGTTGCAAAAGAATTATATGAAAAAGGAGCGAATTGTTACTATCGCTCCTTTTTATTTCTTTCTATATTTTATTAAAATAACTAGAGACCATTTTCTCTATGAACAGTATCCCTACATAACCCTCTTAAACATCTTCTCCAACTCATAAGTAGAATGATGCACAATAATTGGTCTTCCGTGCGGGCACGTGTATGGGTTTGTTGTTGTACGAAGTTCTTCCAGTAAAGCAAATATTTGATCGTTTGTTAAATATTGATTAGCTTTAATGGACGCCTTACAGCTCATCATGATGGCTGCTTCTTCACGTAGTTTTTTAATATCAACTTTTTTTAGTTTAACGACTTGTTCCATCATTTCGTCGATAATTTCTGTTTCTTGTCCTTTTGGGAACCACGTTGGATGTGAGCGGACGATAAAGGATTGATGACCGAATTGCTCCAAAAATAGTCCAACTTTTTTTAGTTCTTCTAGTTGCTCTTCAACACGTAAAAATTCGGTAAGAGATAAATCAATACGGTATGGTACGAGTAGTTCTTGTACTTCTTGTGCTACTCGTCCTACTTTATCACGGAAGTATTCATAATTAATACGTTCCTGCGCAGCATGTTGGTCAATCATATATAAGCCTTTATCATTTTGAGCGAAAATATATGTTCCATGCATTTGTCCAATTGGATAAAGTGGTGGTAAGTCATTACCGTTCATTTCGATCTCTTTGATTTCCTGAACTTCTTCTTCCAATTCCTCTAATTCAAAGTCTTCATCGTTACTGTCCCACGATTTCTCTTCTCGAATCGGTTCTTCTATTATCGATTTTGTAGATGGTTGCCAACTTTGTTCTTCCCTTACGAGCGATTGTGGTGGTTGCCATTCTTGCTTCGGCGGTTGCCACAGTTGTGCTGGCTGCTTCACTGCCAGCGGTTCTTCTTGTTTTTCATCCATGCCTGTCGGTAAAATAATTTCCGGCATAGATGGCTCCTTCGGCTTCGCATGCTCAAACTTGAACTGTTCTTGCACACTTTCATCTTTTTCTTTTTTCTTCGTTGTCACACCCGCATCTGGAATGAGCTGTATTTTTTTGAATGCTGCTTGCAATGTTTCTTCGATAAGCTTTAGCAATTCTTGTTCTTTACTAAAACGAACTTCTAATTTCGCAGGATGTACGTTAACGTCAACTAGCATTGGATCCATTTCAATCGATAAGAAGCCGATTGGATATCGTCCGACTGGCAATAATGTATGGTATCCTTGCTGAATAGCTTTCATTAATACGAAATTTCGAACGTAACGACCATTTACAATCGTTGACATATAATTTCGAGATGCTCTCGTTACTTCTGGTAATGTTACATAGCCTTTAATTGTGAAATCTAAAGATTCCGCTTCAATTGGAACAAGCTTCTTCGCAACTTGAATGCTATAAATCGATGCAAGTACTTGTCTTACATCACCGTTTCCTGATGTATGAAGCAATTTCTTTTCATTATGAAATAGCTTTAACGATACTTCTGGATGTGACATTGCAATACGATATACGATATCTGTAATATTACCAAGCTCTGTATGAATGGTTTTCATATATTTAAGACGCGCTGGTGTATTAAAGAATAAGTTTTGTACTGTAATATCTGTTCCTTTTCGGCTCGCTGTTTTCTCCTGCTTTATAATGTCTCCACCTTTAATAATAAGGTGCGTACCAGGTGCATCACCTGTGCTAGTGATTAATTCTAATTCACTAACTGAGGCAATACTCGGCAATGCCTCACCGCGGAAACCGAGTGTTCTTATGCGAAACAGATCGTTTTCATCTTTAATTTTGCTCGTCGCATGTCGTTCAAAAGCGACAATACAATCTTCTTCTGCAATACCATCACCGTTATCAATGATACGAATTTTCGATAACCCAGCTTCTTCTAAGTGGATTTCAATAGATGTACTATTCGCATCGATAGAATTTTCCACAAGTTCTTTTACAACTGAGGCAGGACGCTCTACTACTTCCCCTGCCGCAATTAAGTTTGAGAGTTGGTCATCGAGTTTGCGAATTTTCCCCATCTACTTACTCATCCTTTCTTTAACTTTTTCTGTAAGCGATACAGTTCATTCATCGCTTCTAAAGGTGTCATATCAAGTAAATCAATTTTTTTAATTTGCGCAAGTACTGCCGTTTCTTTTGTATCTAGAACTGGCTTGTCTTGTTTTTTCGGGGACTGTTCTCCACCAAAGAATGATAGTTGTGATTCTTCTTCATTCTCTACCTTTGTTTCTTCTATTTCTACTGGCGCTTCTTTTACAACTACAGGTTCTGGAATTACTTCTTGCTCTTGCATTTTCACTTCTACACGCTTTGGAATAATAATTTCTTCTTGTCCTTCTAATTGCGCTAACACTTCTTTCGCACGAGCAATTAAGCTATCTGGAAGCTCCGCAAGTTGCGCAACGTGAATTCCGTAACTTTTATCTGCTGCCCCGTCTTGAATTTTATGAAGGAATACTACTTTTCCGTTCTCTTCAATAGCTGAAACGTGTACATTCTTCAGTTGATCCAAACTTTCTTCTAGCACTGTCAATTCATGATAATGTGTAGAGAATAACGTTTTTGCACCAATTTGGTCGTGAATATGTTCAATGATGGCTTGTGCAAGTGCCATACCATCATACGTAGATGTACCGCGTCCAATTTCATCGAATAAAATTAAACTTCTTTCTGATGCGTTTGCAATGGCATTTTTCGCTTCTAACATTTCGACCATAAATGTACTTTGACCTGAAATTAAATCATCCGCCGCGCCAATTCTCGTAAAGATTTGGTCAAATACAGGTAATACTGCTTCTGTTGCTGGTACGAAACAACCGATTTGCGACATAACCGTTACAAGTGCTAATTGTCTCATATACGTACTTTTACCAGACATGTTCGGTCCTGTAATTAAAAATACATCCATACTCTCTGGCATAATACAATCATTCGGTACATACAATTTCCCGTTCAATACTTTTTCTACGACAGGATGACGACCATCTTTAATAAAGATTTCGCGCTTCGTTGTTAGTACAGGTTTTACAAACTGTTCTTCTTCACTCACTGTCGCAAAACTTTGCAGTACGTCTAATTCACTGATTACTTTCGCTAAATGCTGTAATTTCGGAATAAATACTTTTACTTCTTCACGAAGTGCTGTAAATAGATCATATTCTAGTTGTACAATTTTTTCTTCTGCTTCTAAGATTAATGTTTCTTTTTCTTTTAGTTCATCTGTAATGAAACGTTCCGCATTAGCAAGCGTTTGTTTACGCTCATAGCGGCCTTCTGGTAATGCTCCAAGGTTTGCTTTCGTTACTTCAATGTAGTACCCGAAAATACGGTTGTATCCGATTTTTAACGATTTAATTCCTGTAATATCACGCTCTCGTTTTTCAAGCTCAGCAATCCACGTTTTTCCGTTTTTACTCACGTAACGATATTGATCAAGCTTGTCATTATAACCATCTTTAATAATATCTCCATCTTTAATAGAAAGTGGTGGATTTTCTTGAATACTTCTTCCTAGTAATTCTGTTAAGCTCTCACATGGATCTGCACCTTGAATTAATCTCGCTGCATACGCGTTATCTAACAAACTAATCGCTTCTAAAATAGCTGGCACTTGCAGTAACGAGCGTCTCAACTGCAATAAGTCCCGTGCATTCACATTACCAAATGCAACTTTCCCTGCTAAACGTTCTAAATCATATACTTCTTTTAACTTTTCTTTTAAATCTTCACGCAAGAAGTAATCATTTACAAACGTTTCAACCATTTCTAAACGCTCTTCAATTCGTTCCTTCTGTATAAGTGGACGTTCCATCCACTGTTTTAACATACGACCACCCATAGCAGTCTTCGTCTTATCTAATAGCCATAATAATGATCCTGTTTTTTCTTTCGTTCGAAGTGTTTCTGTCAGCTCTAAATTTCGCTTTGAATGCACATCAATCTTCATAAATTGATTCGTATAATAAATTTCCACAGGCTGCAAATGATCTAATGAACGTTTTTGCGTTCTTATTACATAGTTAAATAAGCGCCCAACTGCTTTAATTAACTTTGCTTGTGAAACATTTTTCACAAGATGTTCTAGCCCTTCAGGAATTGCCGTTGCATCTTCATATGAAATCGTCATTTTTAACGTTTCAGTTAACTTGTTTAGTTCATCTTTAGAAAAGGAAGAATCTACAACAATTTCTTTCGAACCAGTTGCATACACTTCTAATAAAATATCTTCTACTGAACCAGTCAATAACGTTACTGTATTTTGCCCAGTCGTTAAATCGTTACAAGCTAACGCATATGATCCATCTTCAAAATGTGTTAATGCGGCTAAAAAGTTATTTTCTTTCTCATCAATCGTACGCCCTTCCATCATCGTTCCTGGCGTAATTAATTGTACTACTTCACGGCGCACTACACCTTTAGCTGTTTTTGGGTCTTCTACTTGCTCACAAACCGCTACCTTATATCCTTTTTCAACAAGTTGTTCAATATAGTTTTTAGCCGCATGATACGGTACACCGCACATCGGTATACGTTCACTACTACCACCGTCTCGGCTCGTTAATGTAATTTCAAGTTCATGGGCTGCTTTAACCGCATCCTCAAAGAACATTTCATAAAAATCACCTAAGCGGAAAAATAAAAAGGCATCTTGATAGTCTGCCTTAACTTTTAAATATTGCTGTATCATAGGCGTATATTGCGTCATACTTATCCTCCATAATTCTTACATAATAATCTATATTCATATATGTCACATTTCACGGACACTCTTATCTCCTATTTCAGGAGTCTTTCTTCATTATAGCACATTTCATTAGCAATCATGTTCATCTAAGCACCACTTATGTAAAGTAAAAAGCTAGGAAGAACTTCTCCCTAGCTTTCTATTACTCTTCTTCTGCATCAACGATAAAGTTCGGATCTAACTCTTCAAACTCATCATCTTCAATTTGGAAAGCATCATCTGATTCTACACAACCTTCAGGGTTTACACTTACACAAATTTTCGTTTCGCCAACTACTTCTGTTACAAATTCACGTTCTACCGTTACAACAATTTTATTACCATTTGGTGATACAAGAGCTTCTAAACAATTTGGTGGCTGAATGACACGAGCAATAATTTCTAAATCATCACCAGAAAAGTTTTTATCACGATATCCAATGCTTACTTCATCTGTGTAGTTTACACGTTCTGTTACAACTTCTGTCTTTGTATTGCCATCGAATGAATACCAAGTGTTCACATCGTAGAAACCTTCAATTTCCACATGTTTTCCATTCTTTCTTGCTTCGTACGAGTGGTTAATTACCCAGCACCCTAAAATACTTGTTGGCTCATTATTCGATTCACATGTATGCGTTGACTTTGTATACTTACGTCCTTTTCCAACCACTGCTTTTGTAATAATCTCTCTAAATTCGGACATTCGTAACCCTCCTCAATCACTATTCACTTAATCATATGCGTGACAATAGCGGAATGTGTCATTCTTTTTTTGAGAAGAACTTACGTTTAATCCACTAAAAAAAGAGATGTCAATTCGACATCTCTTTAACAACCACAATTTCCTTTTTTACTTTCTACCGCTGCGCCCGTTTCACCCTTCAATACATCGCCATTAGTTGAAATTAATATTTCATCTGTTACGTTGTTAGAAATCGTACTTGCAACTAGCTGTAGTAAGTCATTTACATATGTTTGTGAAGATTTAAATTCTTGTACAACTGGGATACTATCTAACTTATCTTGCAGGGCATCAATTTCAGCTTCTACTTTTTTCAAAGCTTCCCATTTCCCGTAATGTTGCAAGTTTACTGCTTGTTTTTGCAGTGCTTTAATTTCATCAATTGCGCGCTTCACATTTTCATTTTTATGAATTTGCGCCTCTGCTTTCTTAAAGAAATCAACTTCTTCTGTTTCAGAAATCATTTTTGCTAATTCTTTCGCTTGCTCAACAATTTCATCTTTCGAATATACTTTCATCTATTATTCCACCTCAATCGGCTCTTCAACTAATTCTCCGTTAAGAGACCAAGTTTTTGCATCCGTTACTTTTACTTTCACAAGCTGACCAATTAAAGACTTTGGAGCAACGAAATTTACAAGTTTATTCGTACGAGTATAACCTGCAAGTACTTCTGGATTATTTTTACTTTCCCCATCAACTAACACTTCTACAATTTGACCTTTATAACGATTATTCTTTTCAATTGCCAATTTATTTACTAATGCATTTAAGCGTTGAAGACGTTCTTTCTTTACTTCCATCGGTACATTGTCTTTCATTTTTGCAGCTGGTGTACCTTCACGCGGAGAATAAATAAAGGTAAAGGCAGTATCAAACCCTACTTCACGATATAACGACATCGTTTCTTCAAATTGCTCATCTGTTTCATTCGGGAAACCGACGATAATATCAGTTGTTAATACCGCATTTGGAATTGCTTCTTTAATTTTTCTTACAAGCTCTAAGTAATGCTCACGTGAATATTTACGTGCCATAATTTTTAACATTTCTGTGCTTCCAGATTGAACTGGTAAGTGAATATGTTCTACTAAGTTGCCGCCTTTTCCAAGCACTTCAATTAAGTGATCATCGAAATCGCGTGGATGGCTCGTTGTAAAACGAATACGGGCAATATCAACTTTACGGAGTTCGTCCATTAAATCGCCAAGACCGTATTCTATATCTTCAAAGTCTTTACCATATGCATTTACGTTCTGTCCAAGTAACGTAATTTCTTTATAACCATTCGCAGCTAAATGACGAATCTCTTGGATAATGTCTTCTGGACGTCTGCTTCGCTCTTTTCCGCGTGTATACGGTACGATACAATATGTACAGAACTTATCACAGCCATACATAATATTTACCCAAGCTTTAATATCACCACGACGTACTTTCGGAAGATTTTCAATTACGTCTCCTTCTTTGGACCAAACTTCAACTACCGTCTCCTTCGAGAACATTGCATCTTTTAGAATGTACGGTAATCTATGAATATTATGCGTTCCAAACACCATATCTACATGCTGATTTTTTTGCATAATTTTATTTACAACAGATTCCTCTTGAGACATACAACCACATACACCAATTAAAAGATCAGGATTTCTTCGTTTTAGCGCCTTTAAATGCCCTAGTTCACCGAACACTTTATTTTCAGCATTTTCACGAATAGCACAAGTATTTAATAATACTACATCTGCTTCTTCAGTTGAAAAGGTTGGTTCATATCCAAGTGCAGTGAAAATACCTGCCATTACTTCTGTATCATGCTCATTCATTTGACAACCATATGTACGAATATAGAACTTTCTTCCTGTACCGAAATTGCGAAACTCTTCAGGTAAGCCAAAATCCCGTTCAATTTTAACTTCTTCTTTCCCTCGTTTTTTCGCCTCTTTTAAGGAAGGTGGTTGGTATACACTTTCAAAGTATTTACTATAATCTTTCTCTTCTTTTTTCTTAGAGGAATTTGCTTGTTGACTTGCTAATCGTTGTTGCTCGTTCATCGGTAATCTCCTTTCACCCTTAACTATACACACTTTATAGTCCATTTTAATGCGCTTAGACCCACCTCAAAAATGGTTAGATAGCTTGAGAGATAACTTGTCCTTTGAAACTTGAGTAACCAATCTAATCATCTATAAGAATGAAGTCTTCCCCACACAAATAGACATTCCCTTTTTATATTTCTTTTTGTCCTACTAAAAAGCATATTGCTTTATCTCTATAAACATTACCATAGTATGAAGCGTTTCGCCAATTTTAACAAAAAATTGGCGCTGTCTTATCTTACATTTTATTAGCAATGAACTTGCCATTTCCATACAACGATTTACATATTATTGTACCATTCTGAATTTTCTAAGTAAATAAGACTACCTTATTTTCACTCATAAAAAAAGGTTGCCAAATGGCAACCTCCTCTTCTTATATTACATAAATTCAGCAACAAGTTCATCAAACATTTTCTGATCCATATTTAAATCAGATTGCACTAAAGGCTTCTCACTATATCCTTTTACTAGTTCTTGGTATGAAGGTTGCGCTGTATTTTGATAAATTAAACCTGTTACTAATCCGTTATTTTCCATTAATGTTTGCATAGCCATCATGCGATTAGACGGATCATATCCCTCTACTGTACTTAGTTTTGTTAAATTCTCTTTAAACCAATCGTAAGTATTTACTTTATTGTAAGTAACACATGGGCTGAACACGTTAATTAATGAAAATCCTTTATGATTAATACCAGCTTCAATAATTTGTGTTAATTCTTTTAAATCACTTGAAAAGCTTTGCGCCACAAATGTTGCACCAGCTGTTAAAGCCATTTCCATAACATTTAGTGACGGTTCAATTGAACCTTGTGGTGTACTTTTCGTTTTGAATCCAGCTTCACTACGTGGTGAAGTTTGCCCTTTTGTTAATCCGTAAATTTGGTTATCCATTACGATGTACGTAATGTCAATGTTACGACGAATAGAATGGATCGTATGTCCCATACCAATCGCAAATCCATCACCGTCACCACCTGATGCGATAACTGTTAAATCACGGTTTGCCATTTTCACACCTTGCGCAATTGGAAGGGCACGACCATGAATACTATGCACACCATATGAATTAATATATCCTGAAATACGACCTGAACAGCCGATACCAGAAATAACAGCAAGTTCATCTGGATTTAGGCCAACGTTAGCTGCCGCACGTTGAATTGCAGCTTGCACTGAGAAGTCTCCGCAACCTGGGCACCAGTTTGGTTTTACACTGTTACGAAAGTCCTTAAATGTTGCCATTTAATACAACCCCTTTTTTGCATTCGTTGTAAATCTCTTTCGGCAAGAATGGGTTCCCATCATATTTTAAAAGACTAGAAATTTTCTCACCGTTACCAAGATTCATTTTCATAATGTTAGCAAGTTGACCTGTTGCATTGTTTTCTACCACTACAACACGCTTCGCATTTTTCACAAGTGGATCGATTTCAGCTGTTGGGAACGGGTGAATTAAACGCACATGAGCATGGTTTACTTTCATACCCTCTTGTTCTAAGCGTTCCATTGCTTCTTCGATTGCACCACGAGTTGAGTTAAATCCAACAAGCAATACGTCTGCTTCTTCATGCTTAACATTTTTATAAACAGGGGTATTAAACTTCAAGTTCTCCATTTTACGGAAACGTTTGTCCATTTGATCTTTACGGTTTATAGCTGATTCAGATGGTTTACCAGTTTCATCATGTTCTACACCTGTAACATGGTGAACACCATTTTTCATACCAGGTAAAACACGTGGTGAAACACCATCTTCTGTTACTTCATAACGCTTGAAGTATGCTTTATTTTCACGTTCTGGTAATTCCGCTTCTAAATCAAGCTTACCGCGACGAATTTCCACTTTATCTAACTTAAGTGGTTCTACTGTCTGTTTCCCTAAAGAAAGCTGTAAATCTGTTAAGAAAATAACAGGTACTTGATATTCTTCAGATAAGTTAAACGCTTCTACAATATCATAGAAAGCTTCTTCCACTGTACTTGGCGCCATTACGATTTTTGGAATTTCACCGTGCGTACCGTAAATCATTGCCATTAAATCAGACTGCTCTTGTTTCGTTGGTAATCCTGTACTTGGGCCACCGCGTTGTGTATCAACAATTACTAATGGCGTTTCTGTAATACCTGCTAAACCGATTGCTTCCATCATTAAAGATAGACCTGGACCAGCAGACGCAGTTAATGTACGAACACCAGCATAGTTTGCACCGATTGCCATTGTACAAGCTGCGATTTCATCCTCAGTTTGGATTACTGTTCCGCCGACTTTTGGCAATTTTTTAATTAAGTATTCCATAATTTCTGATGCAGGTGTAATTGGATATGCAGACATAAAGCGAGCACCACCAGCTACTGCACCAAATGCAATTGCATCGTTCCCAATCATAAACATGCGTTTCTGACCATCAGCTTTTTCAAGCTGCATCATGTTTACTTTTTCACCTAGTAACTCTTTCATATATTGAGAGCCGCGCTTAATTGCATCCATGTTCTTTTGAACGACTTGCTCTCCTTTACGACCAAAGATCTCTTCAACAACATCTAAATAAGCTGTTTCATCTAATCCTAATACCGCACTTGATGCTCCAACAGCAACCATGTTTTTCATTAATGATGTGCCTAATTCTGAAGCAATATCTGTAAACGGTATCACATATAGATTTACATCTGTATTGTCAGGTATTGTCGGATTAAATTTCGCATCTGCAACTACAATCCCACCTGGACGTAATTCGTGGAAGTTAAAATCAATTGTTTCTTGATCAAAAGCAATTAAAATATCTAAATCATCTGAGATCGCGCGTACTTCTGTTGTACTTACACGAATTTTATTATTTGTATGGCCGCCTTTTATACGTGATGAGAAGTGGCGGTAACCGTATAGGTAATATCCTAATCGGTTTAATGCAATACAGAAGATTTCTCCTGTACTTTCAATTCCTTCACCTTGTTGGCCTCCAACTTTCCATGAAAGTTGACTAATCATCTCCTACACCCCTTTTGGCTGCATTCATTGTAGTGTATTTTTTTACAGTAATAGTTTAGCATTTTTTATGCAAATAAACTACAATGGACGCAAATTATGCCTCTTCTGATTTCCCTGAATCTTTAGTATAAAGCTATTTTGTTTTTCATTCTAGTATTAGGTCTTAAAAAAAGCAATAATATCAAATGAATTAATTCTAATTTTTCTGGATTTTTAAAACAAAAATTTTAAAAGCTTATATGTTCAACAAAATTATCATATAAAAATCGCTCTACAGTAGATGCAGCATAGTGTTTACAAAGCTCGTTAATTACATTTTCATAATCTCCATACGCTGATACATCTACAACCGTTTCTAATATCCCATCAAAATCCGAACCAAATCCTATATTGTTCTCTCCCCCCAACGAACAAATATATTCGATATGTCTTATTATATCTGTTATATTCGCTTGTTTTTCACTTGTTAGGAACTGTGGTACAAAAGTAACACCAATCACGCTATTTCGCTTTATAAGAACTTTAAGTTGTTCATCATTTAAATTACGTGGATGCTGACAAAGTTTCCTACAATTTGAGTGGGAGGCAATTGGATTTCTTGCAATTTCAATCACATCCCAAAAACTTCTTTCATTCAAATGAGAAACATCAGTCCATACATGTAATGCATTCAGTTCTTGTACAACATGTTTACCAAAAGTCGTTAAACCTGCCCCACGCGTCTCTAGTGCACCATCAGCTAATAAATTGGCATAATTCCATGTTAGCCCAAAAGAACGTACTCCTAGGCGATAAAACAACCGTAATTTCATTTCATCTTTTCCAAGTGCTTCGCATCCTTCTAGTGTTAATATCGCTCCAATCTCGTCTTGTTTTAACATGTTCATATCATCTTTTGTTCGAATAAACTTTACACCCGGTAGTGATAGAATTTCATTATAAAAAATATCTACCATTTGTAATGCCACTTCAAATCTTTTTTCATACGCCACTATTTCTGGAACATATATAGCAAAACATTGTATACTTCCTTTTCTTCTCTTTAACTGTTCAAACGTAATATGTAATTGCGAATCATGTTTAAAATCCTTTTTCCCCTTCGCATTCCATAACTGAAAGAGTACATCACAATGGGCATCAAATATTTTCATTTCCATTCCTCCATTATAAAAACAACCTGTTTGCATACTGCAAACAGGTTGTTTAAACTTAACGAGGTTCTACAATTAATTTTATTGCTGTACGCTCTTCCCCATCAATCATAATATCCGTAAACGCTGGGATACAAATCAGGTCCAAACCACTAGGCGCTACAAATCCTCTTGCAATTGCTACTGCCTTTACCGCTTGGTTCAATGCACCTGCACCAATGGCTTGAATTTCTGCTGTTCCGCGTTCGCGAATAACACCTGCAAGTGCACCAGCTACAGAATTAGGGACCGACGTTGCTTTAACTTTTAATATTTCCATTCCGCGTTTCCTCCTCGTTTCTATAAAAAGTATTAGCAATTATTTCACTTTAACTTATATTCACGAGGAATGACACGTATTCCTGCTAAATTTCTGTAATTTTTCTAAAAAATTAAAAAATAATAACTTATCTAAATTTTAATAGAAATTACTCAAAAAATGGCTGATCATCATTAATTAAGATACGCTCAATTTTCTTAGCTTTTCCTGTATTAGGATCCACATCAATTAGCACTGCACTTAATTGTGTTCTACCATTTGTCACTTCAAATCGTACTGGTAAGTTTGTTAAAAACTTCTTCAATACTGCTTCTCGGTCCATACCTAAAATTCCATCGTACGGCCCTGTCATACCAACATCTGTGATATATGCCGTTCCGCTTGGTAAAATGCGATTATCTGCTGTAGGAACATGCGTATGTGTACCTACTACCGCTGTAGCACGACCATCTACATACCAACCTAACGCTTGTTTTTCGCTTGTAGTTTCCGCATGGAAATCAACAAAAATAATATTCGTACGTTTTTTCGCAATGTTAATTAATTCATCCACTTTACGGAATGGACAATCAATTGGAGGAAGGAACGTACGTCCTTGTAAGTTAATAACTGCAACTTCTGTTCCATTACAGTTCACAAAAATAAGCCCTTTTCCTGGAGTCCCTTCTGGGAAGTTAGCTGGTCTTGCAAGATATTTTGCATCATCAATAAATTCAAATACTTCACGGTTATCCCAAGCGTGATTTCCAAGTGTAACCGCTTGTGCTCCGCATTCTAAAAAGTTACGATATATTTTTTCCGTAATTCCACGTCCACCTGCTGCATTTTCTCCATTAATAATGGTTACTGTAGGTGTATATTTCTTCTTTAGTGCCGGTACGTATTGTTGAATCATACCTCTACCCGGAGATCCTACTACATCCCCAACAAATAATATTCTCATATGTCTTACCCTTCCTATGTACTACATTTTTTATTACTATAGCTTCAAGTAATTATCTTACAATATATTTATTATAAGTTTGTTTCACTTGTATGCTAGGTATAACTAATTTCCTTTATTTTAACCAATTCCAACACAAAAAAATAAAGTGGTGTTTCACCACTTTATTTTGCGTATTCCACTGCACGTGTTTCACGAATAACAGTTACTTTAATATGCCCTGGGTAATCCAGTTCATTTTCAATACGTTTTCGAATATCACGAGCTAAACGATGAGCTTCTAAATCATCAATTGTATCTGGTTTTACCAGAATACGAACTTCTCGTCCTGCTTGAATTGCGAAAGATTTTTCTACGCCTTCATAAGACTCTGAAATCTCTTCTAACTTTTCAAGACGACGAATATAGTTCTCAAGTGTTTCACTACGAGCTCCAGGTCTTGCAGCTGATAATGCATCTGCTGCTGCAACTAAAACTGCAATGATAGAAGTTGGTTCTGTGTCTCCGTGGTGAGATGCAATACTGTTTATAACTACAGGATGCTCTTTATATTTCGTTGCGAGTTCAACACCAATTTCAACGTGGCTACCTTCTACTTCATGGTCAATCGCTTTACCGATATCATGTAATAGACCAGCACGTCTTGCTAGTTTTTCATCCTCACCAAGCTCTGCTGCCATAAGTCCAGTTAAATATGCCACTTCCATAGAGTGTTTTAAGACGTTTTGCCCGTAACTTGTACGGTATTTTAAACGACCTAAAATCTTAATTAAATCTGGATGTAATCCGTGAACACCCACTTCAAATGTTGTTTGCTCTCCGACTTCGCGAATATACTCGTCCACTTCACGTCTTGATTTTTCGACCATCTCTTCAATACGCGCTGGGTGAATACGTCCGTCCTGTACTAGTTTATCAAGAGCGATACGAGCTGTTTCACGACGAATTGGGTCGAATCCAGATAGGATAACCGCTTCTGGTGTATCATCGATAATTAGGTCAATACCTGTTAACGTTTCTAACGTACGAATATTTCGACCTTCACGTCCGATAATACGTCCCTTCATTTCGTCATTTGGAAGATTTACAACCGAAACGGTTGTTTCAGCAACATGATCAGCTGCACATCTCTGCATTGCAAGAGATAAAATCTCTTTTGCTTTCTTATCTGCTTCTTCTTTCGCACGAACTTCACTTTCTTTTACCATTACGGCAATTTCATGAGAAACTTCACTTTCTACTTTACCAAGAATAATTGCTTTCGCTTGTTCGCGTGTCAGATTGGAAATGCGCTCTAATTCTGTTTGTTGCTTTTGAACTAACTCTCCCACTTTGCTTTCCAACTCTTCAATCTGTTGTTGTCTCGCTACAAGAGATTCCTCTTTCTTTTCTAACTGTAGCTCGCGTTTATCGAGCGTTTCGTCTTTACGATCAAGGTTCTCTTCTTTTTGCATTAAACGATTTTCTTGTTTTTGTAATTCGCTTCTACGGTCACGAATTTCTAATTCAGCTTCTGTACGAAGTGTATGAATTTCATCCTTTGCTTCTAAAAGCGCTTCTTTCTTAAGTGCTTCAGCCTCACGATTCGCTTCGTCTAGAATACGTTTCGCTTCATTGGCTGCACCATTAATCTTCGCTTCAGCAATAGACTTTCGAACAAAAAAGCCAACAACTGCACCGACTGTTGCAAGCAAAATGGAGATGAGTATCCAAACTGTACTACTCATGATTTCACCTCCCCTTGCTATGAATGAAAAAAGACTGTCGGCATGTACATTGAATACCAACATACAGCAAAGACCGTCGTCCCGCTTTTTTAAGGGACTTTCTTCATTTCACAATTAAAATGTCATATTATTATTTCGGCAAGATTTAAGTCTTACTCCGAATATTACTTCTCTTCTTGAGAAGAGTGTTTCGTATATAAGAAAAAATATACATTCTCATTGTATCTATCGCAATTTTCATTGTCAAGCGTTGTCTACTTTTACTTTCTTTACCTTCAGCTCTAATTTATATAGGAATGTAAAAAGCAGAGAGCATATTATCCTGGAAAACCTTAGTAAATTCCAGTTTATTCATGTAAAACACGCATATATCCCTCTGTACACATAATGATTTAGATGGATTAAATATTTTATCTCCAACAATATACAACGCTTTCATAATGATACAAAAATAAAAGACACGAAGCCGTGTCTTTTATCCCACTTTAATCAAGAAGACTTGGATCTTCCATATCTTCAGCACCTGAATCTTCGCTAATTCCGTGATGCTCACGAATAAAGAAGGCAATTTCTTCTCTTAAATCCGTATTTTCTTTTAAGAACTGCTTCGAATTTTCACGACCTTGTCCTAAGCGTTCTTCATTATAAGAGTACCAAGCACCACTCTTTTGAACGATATCAAGTTCAGAAGCCATATCTAAGATTTCACCTTCTCTTGAAATACCTTCTCCGTACATAATATCAACTTCCGCAACACGGAATGGTGGTGCCACTTTATTTTTAACTACTTTTACTTTTGTTTTATTACCAACAATGTCGTTACCTTGTTTTAATTGCTCCGCACGACGTACTTCAAGACGAACAGTTGAATAGAATTTCAAAGCACGACCACCTGGAGTTGTTTCTGGGTTTCCGAACATAACCCCAACTTTTTCACGAATTTGGTTAATAAAGATTGCGATTGTTTTTGATTTATTGATTGCACCTGAAAGTTTACGAAGTGCTTGAGACATTAGACGAGCTTGTAAACCTACGTGTGAGTCACCCATGTCTCCTTCAATCTCAGCTTTTGGTACAAGAGCTGCTACAGAGTCAATTACGATAATATCAACCGCACCACTTCGTACAAGTGCCTCTGCGATTTCTAAACCTTGCTCCCCTGTATCAGGTTGTGATAATAGTAATTCATCGATGTTAACACCTAATTTTTGTGCATATACAGGATCCATTGCATGCTCAGCATCGATGAACGCCGCTTGTCCACCTTGGCGCTGTACTTCTGCAATTGCATGTAATGAAACTGTTGTTTTACCTGAACTTTCAGGTCCGTAAATTTCGATAATACGGCCACGTGGGTATCCGCCTACTCCTAGTGCCACATCTAGTGCTAAAGAACCACTAGAAACCGTAGAAACTTTACGCTCTGCTTGTTCTCCTAATTTCATAATTGAACCTTTACCGAATTGCTTCTCTATTTGTTTTAACGCCATATCTAACGCTGCTTGACGATCACTCATTCAAAATTCCTCCTTAACTGAATTGCTAATCTTATTATACCTATTTTCAATTCAATTTGCCAACAAAAATCGAACATTTATTCGATTTTTTTATTTTTCATTAAATATAACCGCATTTAACCATTAAAAAAAGCTAAAAGAGACTTATATCTCTTCTAGCTTTTTATACAAATGATAAAATCCATATTTTGCTGAGCGTTCCCTAATTTGTTGACGACTTCCGCTTAAATTTAGAGGAAAGACTACAGTTGGTTCATCTTTAATCGCCAATCCAACAAATACAGTTCCCGGCTCTTTATGTTCTGAAGCATCTGGTCCTGCTACCCCAGTGAAACTAATTCCGATATCCGCTTTTAATAATTCTTTAACATTTTCAGCAAGATAACGAGCACATTCTTTACTAACTGCACCGTCAGTAGACAACACTTCCTCAGGTACATGTAATACATGTTGCTTCACATCATTATGATAACAAATGACACCGCCTTTAAATACGGAAGATACACCAGCACTTTCTGTTACTTGATTACCGAAGAGACCACCTGTTAAACTTTCCGCACACGCTAAAGTTAATCCTTTTTTCTTCAATAACTCTATCGCCTTATAATGCAGAAACTCTTGGTCATACCCGTAGAAAAACTCTCCTACTCTTTCTAAAATCAAATCTTCCACATGCTGAATGAGTTTCTCTGCTTCATCAACATTTTGATGTTTAGCAGTTAAACGTAATGTCACTTCTCCATCATTGGCAAGCGGGGCAATTGTCGGATTCGTTTGTCCATCAATTAAATCTTGAACTTTCACCTCTAATTGAGATTCTCCAATTCCGAAGAAGCGAAGCACGCGAGAATAAATGTTTTCTCCTGTTGTAAAGTTACGTAAAAAAGGCTCTACATAACTTACATACATTGGCTTCATCTCTTTCGGTGGTCCTGGTAATAAAATATAAACTTTTCCGTTCTTATTTAACCCCATACCAGGTGCCATACCGTGATCATTTGCAAATACATTTGCCCCATTCAAAACGAGTGCCTGCTTTTTATTATTTTCAGTGAACTCACGACCTGTACGCTTAAAATAATCGCTTATTAATGCTAATGCATTTTCGTCATATACAAGCTCTTCCCCTAAGCTAGACGCAATTGTTTCCTTCGTCAAATCATCTTTTGTCGGGCCTAATCCACCTGTAAAAATAAGCATGTCCGCACGCTCTTCTGCAACTTCAATCGCCTGCTGTAATCGTTTGTTATTATCTCCAACTACAGTATGGTAGTACACATTAATGCCAATTGAAGCTAACTTTTCAGATAAAAACTGGGCGTTTGTATTTGCAATTTGTCCAAGTAATAATTCTGTTCCAACCGCAATAATTTCAGCATTCATCCCAATTCCCCCATAAACTTCTATTTTGAGTTTACAAAAGCAGCTCTATTTTTCCAGAAATAATCCCATCCTGAAATAACAGTAAAAATTAATGCAATCCATATAAAAATATCAGCAACTGGAATATGGATTAAATTTAAAGGCACATCGTGTAATAAATATGCCGCAATCGCGATGATTTGTGTCCACGTCTTAATTTTCCCTAGTTGATTTGCCGCAACTACTTCCCCTGTTCCAGCAAGTACAAGACGTAAACCAGTTACCGCAAACTCACGGCTTATAATGACAATAACGATCCAAGCAGGTACGTATTGCATCTCAACTAACGTGATAAGTGCCGCTGAAACAAGTAATTTATCAGCTAACGGGTCAAGGAACTTCCCTAAATTCGTTACAAGATTATACTTTCTTGCGTAATGTCCATCAATCCAATCTGTAGCCGAAGCAACAATAAAGATAAGCGCTCCTACTAAATGTTGAATTGGTAAATTAACATCACCAATTGTGTATGAACCCCAATCAAAGGGCGCTAACATAATTACCATAAAAATTGGAATTAAGCAGATTCTAGATATTGTAATTTTATTTGGTAAATTCACAGCTATTCCTCCATCATATCAAAAACATTTGTTCATTGAAAAAAGTCATCGAAGCGATGACTGTTATTGTGCAGGTTGCTCTATCCCTAGATTTTTAATCAAGAATTTTTGATGATAATTCTCTTCTGGATTCAACGGGAATGTAACGACTTGGCCATTTAATTTAAATTCAACATTCGGTGCACTTCCTATATTAAGGTTTACCACTTTCGCTGTTGATAAATCATATTTTTGAGTTTGACCTTCCTCTATTGTTCCACTAAAGATATCATTTCCTGCCTCATTTTTAATACCTACATAACTTGCGCCTTTTGTTGTAATTTCTAGTTCTAACGTTTTATTATTATGAATTTCCAAAGTGGATTCCTTACCAGTTGTCCCAATTACTTTGATTTCTTGTTGTCCCGTTTGTTGCGCTGGTTGTTCTTCTTTCTTTGGCTCTTCTTTTTTCGGTTCTTCTTTTTTCGGCTCTTCCGCTTTCACTTCATCTTTCTTCGTATCTAACGGAGAGTTTTCCGCTTTTTTAACTTCAATTTTCTCGCTTTGAGCATTCGGAACTTTCTCATCATCTTTTCCAGTCAACGCTTGGAAAACAAACCAAATTACTACTCCAATTGCAATAACTAACAGCGCAACTAAGATTTTGGGCATATGATCTGCAATTGGCCATGATGAAGACTTTTGCATTGTTTCTTGCGTTTTTTGTCCAGTTGATACTTGCGGAACGTCACGCTTTTCAGATTGCGGTATCGTACTCTGATATTCCACAAGCAGTTCTTCTCCATTTAATCCAACCGCATCTGCGTATTGTTTAATGAATGCACGCGCATAAAAAGCTCCTGGCAATACATCATAATTGCCTTCCTCAATCGCTACTAAATGGCGTTTTTGAATTTTTGTAATCTCATGCAGCTGATCAATAGACAAGCCTTTCGTTCCTCTTGCTTCTTTCAGCTTTTGTCCTAATTCTGTCACTACTAACACCTCAATATTTCTTTAAAAGTCAAACATAGAGAAATTATTTTGCGTACCTTGCTCAATTTCATCTACTAAATTATATTGAATCTCTTCATCATAATCGTTACGCAACTCGATAATATAATCAAAATCATCCAATGTGTATTCTGACTGACTCACAAATACGTCAGGATGTTCCACAACTTTCGTTGCAGGCAATCTCATAATTTCACGAACAAGCTGCCAATGCCTTTCGTTAGCACGCTTTGTTGACACGATTCCATCTAAGATGAAAATATTGTCGTCGCTATACTCATCTTCAATCAATTGACTACGAACAGTTTGCTTAATAAGAGTAGACGATACAAATAACCATCTTTTATTTGCACAAACACTTGCGGCAACAATGGATTCTGTTTTTCCAACACGAGGCATTCCTCGTATACCAATTAGCTTATGGCCTTCTTTTTTCATTATTTCAGCCATAAAGTCTACAAGTAACCCTAATTCATCACGCACAAACCGAAATGTCTTCTTATCATCTGCATCTCGTTGTATGTACCTACCATGTCTAACCGCTAGCTTATCTCTTAGCTTTGGCGGACGATATTTCGTTACCGTTATGTTATCCATCGTATTTAAAATTGATTCAAGTCTAGAGATTTGCTCTTGATTATCACACATAAGGAGTAATCCACGCCTTGCATTATCTACACCATTAATTGTGACAATATTAATGCCGAGCATACCGATTAACGAAGAAACGTCACCAAGCAAGCCAGGTCGGTTTTTATGTATTTCATATTCAAAATACCATTCAATCATCCAAGATCACTCCCCTTGCTTACTTTACACCTACGTACTATATTATATGATTTCACCTTAATAGGGAAGCTAAATGTATAATCTATCCCTTTCAATTATTATACAAAAAAAATAGAGAGGAGAATCTCCTCTCTATTTTTTACTTATGTTGTACAAACTTTACCATTAAGTTTGCGATTGTATGTTGCTCTTGTTCGTCAGCAACTTTCCAAAGCTCAGCTAATAGTTTCTCTTGATCGTTGCGTGCTTCTACTTCATTCGCTAAATAGTCACCAACACGAAATGCCATATCTGATACAGCACCACCATCAAGACCTTTTCCTTGCGCTTGCTCTAAACGTTCTCCTAAAAAGCTCTTCCATTGATCAAAATTATCTAAAACTGACATGTGTAAGCACCTCACTACTTAGTAATAGAATCATGCTTAATTTGTACAGTTTTTCATTTTTTATGTAAGAAATTTTTAGCAATGCCAACCGCCGTTCACTCCGATAATTTGTCCCGTTATATAAGATGCACCTGGAGATACAAGAAATGACACTGTTTTTGCTACTTCTTCTGGCAATCCCAGCCTACCTAACGGAATCTCTTCTGCAATTTCATTCTTATCCTCTTCTGAAAATACGTTTAACATTTCCGTTTCAATTGCACCTGGCGCCACCGCGTTCACCCTTATTCCACTTAATGAAACTTCTTTTGCTAAAGCTTTCACATATGAATTTTGCGCACCTTTTACCATCGAGTAAAGCACTTCACATGATGCACCAATTTGTCCCCATATAGACGAAACAAGTACAATATTACCGCTTCTCCGCTGAATCATTGAAGGCAGTGCCATTGATAATAATTTATAGATACTCTTCACTTGAAGTTCTACCATATCATTCAATTCATCGTTCGTTACATCTGTTACGAGTCCAAATATACTCTTCCCAGCTGCATATACGATAACATCAAGAGGATGTTCAATTTGTTTCCACAATTGCTCTGCCCCATTAGTAGAAGCTAAATTCGCTTGCACAGGAATTACTTCATCCCATTCTTTCTGCAACTCATTCACTTTCTCTTCACTGTTATTATAATGAACATATACTGTATATCCATCTTGAATTAATTGTTTCGAAATAGCAGAGCCAATCCCTCCGCTTCCTCCAGTTACTAATGCATACTTTTTCATACAATTCCTCTCTTATCTCAAAAAATCTTTTCCCCACAAATAAATAATACCCTCATCTTACAATTTATCAATGATAAGATGAGGGTATTATTGTGAAACCTTTTATTTTTTCGGTAAAACTTGACAAACGCTCATTTTTTCTTCTGATAATAATAATTTTGCTACTTCTTGTAAATCTTGAACCGTTAAACTTTCTAATACAGTCAATGCATCAAACAAACTCGATTCATTAAACGCATATCGTGTAAATTGATTTGCAATATATTCTGGTGAATTCAAGGAGCGTAAAAAGCCACCTATTTTCTTTTTCTTTACTCGTTCTAATGCCGCCTCATCTAATTGATCATAATTTGTGTGTAATAAAATACCTTTCAAACGCTCTTCCAGTTCATCAGGTTGCTTCGTATCGCCGCCAACCATTGCAAAACCGAAGTTATTCTCTTCCGTATAATCATACGAGAACGAATCATCAATGAGTCCTTCATTATATAAAGATTCGTAATGAACAGAACTTTTCCCAAATAAATAATCTAAAAGTAACGTAAGCGCAATTTCTTGTTTTAAAAGGGCTTCTCCTTTTTCTTTTAAGTTTGTCGCTTTAATACCAACTAGACATTTCGGTGTTTGTACAGGCATTGAAATAATTTTCTTCTTTTCATTTACCTCATCTGGTTCTTCTTCGAATGAACGTACTATTTCCGGTTGATTTTTATAATCTTTTTTCGCTTGATTTTCACGTATCAAATCCATCGTTTTCTCTGGATCGATTGCACCTACAACAAACATTAACATATTACTTGGATGATAAAACGTTTCATAACATTCATATAGTAGGTCTTTCGTAATTTTACTAATAGACTCGATTGTACCCGCAATATCAATTTTAATCGGGTGCTTTACAAACAAGCTATCAATTAACCCAAAATATAAGCGCCAATCTGGATTATCTTGATACATTTGAATTTCTTGCCCAATGATACCCTTCTCTTTTTCAACTGTTTTTTCAGAAAAGTAAGGCTCTTGTACGAAATTTAACAATGTATTTAAATTTTGTTCTACATTTGATGTACATGAAAAAAGGTAAGCTGTTCTTGTGAATGATGTGAAAGCATTTGCCGATGCCCCTTGTTTACTAAACAATTGGAACGCATCGTGATCTTCTTTTTCAAATAATTTATGCTCAAGAAAATGAGCAATCCCATCCGGCACACGAATCATCTCTTCTTTACCTAGTGGTACGAATGTATTATCCACAGAACCATATTTTGTCGTAAACGTTGCAAATGTTTTATTAAATCCTTGCTTCGGTAAAATATATACATCTAATCCATTAGGAAGTTTTTCATAATAGAGTGTCTCTTTTAATTGCTCATAAACAATTTTCTCCATTTATTCTCCCTCCGTTCCTTGTAAAAAGTAAATTGTATCTAGTTCAATATTTTTAGCAACTTTCACAATCTCTTCTTTCGTCACACTTTCAATACCTGTAAGCCATTCTTCAACCGGACGCGTACGATCTGAAATAATACCATGATACAGCATTTCCACAAATCCGCGCGGTGTATCAATCGCTTCTAATATTTGATTTCGAATGACACTTTTCGTTTGATGCATCTCCTCTTCAGAAAAATCACCATTTTGCATTGCAAGCATTTGCTCTTTAATAATCTCAACCGCTTTTTCATAATTTTTCGCTTCGATTCCTGACATGACAAATAATAAACCTTTATGACTTTCAAAGCGAGATGCTGCGTAGTACGCTAAACTATTTTTTTCACGAACGTTAACGAATAACTTCGAATGAGAAAATCCTCCAAACAATCCATTGAACAATTGCAGCGCAAAATAATCTTCGTCTTTATACGTAATAAATGTACGATAACCGATGTGTAATTTACTTTGTTTTAATTCTTGTTTTTCCACAACTTCTTTTTCTTCATTATTTCTCTTATGAAGAAGTACATTTCTTTCCCTCACAGGACGTGCTGAAATAGAAAAATACTTACTTACAAGATCAACTGCGTTTTCTGAAATATCACCAATAATGTATAGGTCCATTTCATCTTCCGCTAACACTTTTTGATAATATTGATACAAACTTTCATTTGTAATAGAAGAAACACTCTCTTTTTTCCCATTTGCGCTTAAACGATATGGTTCTACTTTGCACATTTCTTCAATTAAACGCTCGTTTGCATAACGCATTTTATCATCATACGTCGCTTCAATTCGTTGTAAGAGCGCTCTCTTTTCACTTTCTACAATAGAAGGCAGAAAACCATTCCCCTCTTTCGCTGGATGTAAAACGATATCCGATAACATAGAAAGCGCTTTTTCAAATAACGGTGGTGCATCATGTAAATATACTTCATTTGCAATGTCTACATAAATAGAGATGATATGGTCTTCTCCTTTTTTACTTACATCTACTGCCAAAGAAGATCCATATAATTCTTCTAAATATTGACGAAGACGAATTACAGAAGGAAGCTTTTCTGTCGCACTTTGCAATACATATGGCAATAGGGCACGCTCCGTCACCGTCTCCTCATTTAAAGGTGCTTTCAAACGAAATACAAATGTATTTGTTTTATATTTATCAGTTGGAATAATATGTACTCGTAAACCACCTAACTCATGTAACTGTTGTTCCATCAGTTTCATTTATAGCCCTCCTTTACGTATATAGGAATATTCCTCTTCAATATACAGTTTTTAGAAATAAAAAATCAACTTTTCTTCCTCACTATACTTACATTAAGCTCTTTCTAAAAACTGTAATATGTAAGGAACATAGTAAAATTCCGTATTAAATATAGTCTATGTAAGAAAGCCCGCACTAATGTGCGAGCTTTTTTATACTTATCGTTTTCCTTTTTCATAAGGAGTTCCTAATGCTTTCGGAGCTTCAGAACGACCTACAAAACCAACAAGCGCTAATATTGTGAATACATACGGCAATATCGTTAAGAATACACTTGGAATTTCTTTTAGTACTGGAATTGTACCGCCTGTTATTCCTAATGATTGAGCAAATCCGAAGAACAGAGCCGCTCCAAGAGCACCGAGTGGATTCCATTTACCGAAAATCATTGCTGCTAACGCTAAGAAACCTTGTCCAGTAATTGTAGCACCTGAGAAGTTACCAGAAATCGACATAGCGAAGACCGCTCCACCAACCCCTGCAAACATTCCAGATATAGCAACTGCAATATAACGCATTTTATATACGTTAATCCCCATCGTATCCGCCGCCATTGGATGCTCACCAACCGCACGAAGACGAAGACCGAACGGCGTTTTATAAATGATATACCAAACGACAAACGCTAAAATAATAGCAATATATGATGTTAACGGTACATTAGAGAAAAAGATTTTTCCGATTACCGGAATATCCGAAAGACCCGGAACATCGATTTTTTCAATGCGGTATTGAATGAAATCAGTTTGTCCTTTGCCAAAGATTTTCTTAATCGCAAATACTGTTAAACCAAGTGCTAAGAAGTTAATCGCTACCCCACTCACTACTTGATCTGCACGGAATGTAATGGATGCTACTGCGTGAAGAAGTGCAAACAATCCACTACCAATTGCTGCAAATAATAATGCAATCCAAGGAGTCATCGATCCCCACGTATCACCCATTAATAACGTTGTAACAATACCAATAAATGCACCAAATAACATTAAACCTTCTAACGCTATATTTACAACTCCAGAACGTTCACTGAACACTCCACCTAACGCCGTAAAAATAAGTGGCGCTGCCGTATATAACGTACCCGTCACAAGAATGGCTAAAATATCTAAAAAGCTCATTTATTTCCCCTCCTTGCTCATGCGTGTAAGTGCCCAGCGTAAAACATAACTGCACGCTACAAAGAAAATAATACATGCAATAATAACGTTAATTAACTCCGAAGGTACATCTGCTTCGAAATTCATTTGTGGTGCTGCACTTTTCAAACCACCAAACAGTAAAGCTGCTAATAGTATACCAAATGGATTATTTCCGCCTAAAAGTGCTACCGCAATCCCATCAAATCCAATACCAGTAAACGAAGACATTGCTGTCATACTTTGGAATGTCCCTAATCCTTCCATAGCTCCACCAATTCCTGCAAAAGCACCAGCAATTGTCATTGATAATACAACATTACGCGATACTTTCATTCCTGCGTATTGAGAGGCATTTTGGTTAAAACCAACCGATTTTAATTCATACCCTAACGTTGTTCTATCTAATAAGAACCACATTACAATCGCAATGATAATAGCCACAACAATTCCCCAGTGTAAACGAGATCCATCTGTCAATGAAGATAACCAATCAGAAGCTAACGAAGCACTTGCTTGTACGTCATAAGATTTTTCATTACCTTCGTGGATAAAACGTTTAATAAGATCATAGGTAACATAAAGTGCAATGTAGTTCATCATAATTGTAACAATTACTTCATTTACTTTAAGTTTCCCTTTTAAATATCCAGGTATAAAACCCCATAAACCGCCGACAATTGCTGCCACTAAAATAGATAACGGAATATGCAAAATTGCTGGTAACGACACTGCATATCCAAACCAAACAGCAGCAAGCCACCCAACTAATAATTGTCCTTCCACTCCAATATTGAAAAGACCTGTACGAAATGCAAATGCTACTGAAAGACCAGCTAATACAAGCGGAATCATTGTACGCAACGTCTCACCGATAGCTTGTGGATTGCCAACCATCCCTTCCCAAAGCGCGGCATATCCAACAATTGGATCATATCCACTAACTAACATTACAATGGCACCAACAAGTAAACCGAAAACTACGGATAACACAGGTACTAAAATATTAATTGTTCGTTCTGTTAAAAATTTTTTAGCCATTTGTGTTCACCTTCTCTTTCCCTGTCCCGCCGGCCATTAATAATCCAAGCTGTTGTTCATTTGTTTCTTTCGCATCGACAATCGCTACAATTTTCCCTTCGTATATAACAGCCACTCGATCACTTACATTTAAAATTTCATCCAGCTCTAAAGATAAAAGTAATACTGCCTTACCATTATCTCTCTGCTCAATTAATTTTTTATGAATAAATTCAATCGCACCTACATCTAAACCACGTGTTGGCTGTGCTGCAATTAATAAATCTGGATTACGATCTACCTCACGTGCAATAATTGCCTTTTGTTGGTTTCCACCAGATAGAGCGCGAGCTAACGTTTGTTCACTAGGTGTACGTACATCAAACTGTTCAATAAGTGCTTTCGCTTTTTCTGTAATTTTACTAAAATTTAAAATCCCTTTCTTTGAAAATGGATTTTTATAGTATGTTTGTAAAACAATATTGTCCCGAACAGAAAAATCGAGAACAAGTCCGTGTTTATGACGGTCTTCAGGAATATGACCAATCCCCTCTTCTGTTATTCTTCGAACAGGCCAATTCGTTATTTCTTTTCCTTTAATTGCAATAGAACCTGACTCAACTTTTCGTAAACCAGTAATCGCCTCTATTAATTCACTTTGACCATTTCCATCAATCCCTGCAATCCCAACGATTTCTCCTGCACGAACAGTTAAGTCAAGGCCTTTTACAGCAGGTAACTTGCGCGTATCATGAACAATTAGGTTTGCAATAGATAGTACTTCTTCCATTGGTTTAGCTTCTATTTTTTCTGTTTTAAAATTCACTTGACGTCCGACCATTAACTCTGCAAGTTTATGCTCATCCGTTTCCGCTACATCAACAGTACCAATCCCCTTACCTTTACGAATAATTGTACAACGATCGCAAACTTCCATAATTTCTTTCAACTTATGTGTAATAAGGATAATAGATTTCCCCTCTTGCACAAGCTTTTTCATAATTTGAATCAACTCATGAATTTCTTGAGGAGTTAACACCGCGGTTGGCTCATCAAATATTAAAATCTCAGCACCACGATAAAGAGTCTTTAATATTTCAACCCTTTGCTGCATCCCAACAGAAATATCTTCAATTTTCGCATGTGGATCAACAGCCAAACCATACTGTTCAGATAATTGCTTAATTTCTTTTGCCGCTTCTTCAACAGCAATTTCCCCGTTTTTCTTCGGCTCATTTCCAAGAATAATATTCTCTGTAACTGTAAAATTATGAACAAGCATAAAATGCTGATGGACCATCCCAATACCAAGGTCATTTGCTATATTCGGATTTGTAATTTTTACAGGTTTTCCTTTAATTTTAATTTCACCTTGTTCTGGTTGGTACAAACCAAATAGTACATTCATCAATGTGGATTTCCCTGCACCATTTTCTCCAAGTAAAGCATGTATTTCTCCCTGTTTTACTTGCAGCGTAATATCATCATTCGCTACAATGCCTGGGAATACTTTTGTAATATTGTTCATCTCAATTACGTATTCCATTTTGTTCCTCCTTTTAGCAGGGAACACTCCCTAATTACACTCTATTAAAAGTATTTATATATATGCAAAGGTTAGTTCTACGAACTAACCTTTGCTATTTCTCTATTATTATTTCTTTAGAGAAGCTTCATATGTTTTATATTCTTCGTCAGTTGCAGGGACTTTAATTTCACCGTCAGTGATTTTCTTCTCAAACTCTTCTACTTTTGTTAAGATTTCTGGATTTACTTTTTTCACATTGTCAGTAGTTTTCGCAATACCAACACCGTCATCTTTTAATCCGAATTCTTCTACTTTACCGCCTTTTAATTTACCATCTTTCGCTTCTTGTGCTACTTTTGCTACTGCAATATCAACACGTTTTACCATTGATGTTAAAGTTACGTTTTCAGGCATACCTTCTTGATTTTGGTCACGGTCAACACCGATTACCCAAACGTTTTCACCTTTTTTCTTACGGTTTTTCGCTTCTGTGAATACACCGTTACCAGTTGCACCTGAAGCATGGTAAATTACGTCAACTCCACCACCGTACATTGCTGAAGCTAATACAGAGCCTTTTTCTGGTTTATCAAACGCATCAGCATATTGTGATACGATTTCGATATTTGGATTTACTGCTTTTGCACCAGCTTTAAAGCCTGATTCAAATTTTGTAATTAATGGGCTTTTTACACCACCAACAAACCCAACTTTATTTGATTTTGTCGTCATCGCTGCTACAGCACCAACTAGGAATGAACCTTCATGGTCTTTAAATGTAATACTTGTTACGTTCGGCTTCTCTACAACTGTATCTACAATCGCAAATTGCTCTTTTGGATATTGTTCAGCTACCTTTGCAATTGATTTTTCCATTAAGTAACCAATACCAAATGTTGTGTTATAATGATCTTTCGCAAATTTCGTTAAATTCGGGATATAATCCGCATCTTTACTAGATTGAAGATAACGATATCCTTCATTTTTCTTTAAGTCATTGTCTTTACCGAACTTCGTTAAACCTTCCCAAGCTGATTGGTTAAATGATTTGTCATCAACGCCCCCAACATCTGTAACCATACCAACCTTAAACTCTTTTTTGTCGCTACTCGCTTTATCCGAGTTACCACATGCACCTAACACCGCACTTGCTGCTAATGTTAATGATAATAAAAGACCTGTTTTTTTCTTCATACTAGAAACCCCTCCTGAAATGATTTGTCTATTTTTTTATACGCCGCTGTCCCTAACTTCTTGCTGTCACCTCCCTAAAAAGGAACTCACCTACATACGTTTTCTTAATACGTGGAAGCTAAACTTATCAGCTCTAAAGTAATTGATAGAATATAAGATTGGCTCATCATTTTGATCATAGTGCATTTGTTTTAACACTAGCAGTGCCGTTTCCGGTTCACATTCCAAAATCGGTGAGATTTTCGGATGATAGCCAATCGGCTCAATGTGAGCAACTGCGTATGTGATACGTTTGTGCGTATTGTTATGTATCACTGTAAGCAATGATTCTTCGTTGTATCCCGATAAATCTGGCAATATCTCTTTTGCAAGTTTATCGATACAATATACAACAGGTTCCCCATCTGCTGTACGCACACGCTCAATCATCACTGCATTAAAACCATCTTCACTATTAAACTTCTCTTTTTCTTCTTCTGTTAAACTTGTTGTAGATGATGATAAAAAGATAGTTCCTGGTGTTTTCCCCACACTAGAAATCATATCTGTAATACTAGAAAGTTGTTCAATCCCAGAAGAAAATAACGGCTTTGCATTTACAAATGTTCCTACACCATGTCTGCGAATGACAACATTTTCTTCTTCTAAAATACGCAGCGCTTCCCTTAAAGTCGCTCTACTTACGCCAAGTTCTTTCGCTAAATCAAACTCTGATGGTAACTTTTGTCTTTCTTTGTAAGCCCCATCTTTAATTTTTTCTTTGATGTGATCAATCACCCGTAAATATAGGTGACGACTATCGGATTTTACTGACATAAGACTCCCCCGCATTTCAATTATTCGACCTCTGATGTAAGACTTCTTTTCTCTTTTTTCAACTTACAACATAATAAAAATTGCTAAATACTAAAAACAGGCATAATTGTCGAATAAATATTAATAATTTTTTAAGATGAAATTTTCACTCTTTACTGCATAAAAAAAACTTTGCACCACAAACATTCCTCATAGCGAGAAAAAGTTCGGCACAAAGATCTCTTACATCCTTTGTTACACACTTTTCCCCTCATAGTCTAGCAATTCATGGTTGCCAGGTAGAAACTTATGGACCTTATCTCCAAGATTATATGAGGCAGTGATTCTTTTCGAAGTAATCTTACCACTTGCTCCCATACGTGTCAATAAAATTTAACAATTTTCTACATTAAATATCGAACGTTCACAAAAAACCACACCAAAGTATTCGTATTCTAAAGAATCGTCTTAAATGTAAGCCCTTTCTTTATTGCTGAATATAGTATATAACAAAACCAGCATATAAAAAAGCCTAATTGTAAAAACAATTAGGCTTTTTTTATGAACTTTTTTCTTGTACATCATTAATGAGCACTTCACGTGGTTTACTACCTTCATACGGACCTACTACACCATTCATTTCCATTGCATCAATTAAACGGGCAGCACGTGTATAACCAACTCTAAACCTACGTTGTAACATAGAAACCGATGCTGTTTGCATTTCCACTACGAGCTGAACTGCTTCATCATATAATTCATCTTCTACTTCCTGCTTCGTATCAGGAACATCTTGCGGAATCATATCTTCTTGATATTGCGCTTTTTGTTGACCAATAACATATTCTACAACTCTCTCAACTTCATCATCTGATAAAAACGCACCTTGTACACGTACAGGCTTCGATGCACCAATTGGTATAAATAGCATATCTCCACGACCTAGCAGTTTCTCTGCACCACCGCCGTCAAGAATTGTACGAGAATCTGTTTGAGAAGATACAGCGAATGCAATACGTGATGGAATATTTGCTTTAATAACTCCCGTAATGACATCAACTGACGGACGCTGCGTTGCAATAATTAAATGAATACCGGCAGCACGAGCCATTTGCGCTAGACGCATAATCGCATCCTCTACATCCGATGAAGCAACCATCATTAAATCTGCTAACTCGTCCACAATTACGACAATATAAGGTAATTCGGGTTGTTTCGCTTCTGATTGATTATTATGCTCTTTTATATAGTCATTATATCCTTCAATATTTCGCGTGCCACTATGAGCAAATAATTCATAACGGCGCTCCATTTCACTCACAACTTTTTTCAATGCTTGCGATGCCTTTTTCGGATCCGTTACAACTGGTGTTAACAAATGAGGCACACCGTTATATACATTTAACTCTACCATTTTCGGATCAATCATCATTAATTTTACTTCATGTGGTTTTGCACGCATTAAAATACTAACAATAATACCGTTAATACATACACTTTTCCCGCTACCTGTCGCACCTGCCACTAGCAAATGGGGCATTTTATTTAAACGGGCTAATACAGCTTCACCTGTAATATCTCGTCCAAGACCTATTAACAACTTCTCTTCCGGATGATTGTTAGCTTTAGAATCAAGAACTTCTCTAAGCGTTACCATAGAGACTTCTGAGTTCGGAACTTCAATTCCTACAGCTGATTTCCCGGGAATAGGCGCTTCAATACGAATGTCTTTCGCCGCTAACGCAAGTGCTAAATCATCACTTAAACCGACGATTTTGCTTACCTTTACTCCCATATCAGGATACACTTCATATTTTGTAACTGCAGGACCTCTATGTACTTTTGTTACTTTCGCTTTCACTCCAAAACTTTGGAAAGTACGTTCTAATTTACGAGCATTCTCATAAATTTCCGCATTTTCATTTGTAACTTGCTTATTCTTTGGAAATTTCAATATATCAAGCGCAGGAAGCTTGTAATCTTTATTTTCTACATTTGAAAATTGCATAGGAGGTGCTTGTGTTTCCCCCTCTAGCGATTCAACGATTTTTTCTCCACGCTTTTTCTTCGGCTCTTCAACTGGTGGAGCCTCTTCAATAAACGGTGAAGTGATTAACTCTTCTTCCTCTACTTCAATTCGTTTATCCTCTTCTTCATTTACAGGATAATTCTCAGTGAAATTCGAAATAATCGGAGGATCAATTGAGATTTCTTCCATCGGCTCAATAATTTCTTCATGTTCTGCAGCGCGTTTGCTCCTTGTGCTTCTTGTTGTTTTTTTCTTTTCTGTTTGTTCAGCCGTTCTTTTGGCTCTCCAATCTTTATAGTCCCCTTGCATCACTTGAAATTGACTTCTAAGAATTCTGCCAACTGGAGCTAACACTTCTCCAATATGCTTATTTGTTATACAAAGTATACCGAGAATAACTAAAATAATACCAATAATATAAGCTCCTACTTCGTCAAATAAGAAGTAACAAGTCGCGAACATAAGTGCACCAAACATGCCACCACCTAAATGAACGCTATCTGGCCCTTTTTTCATTTCAAGAAAGAAATTATCTTTCGTACTTACAATAACAGAAGTATTTTGCACTGCTCCATCTTTCGTAAGAAGGTTAAATAATGTAATATGACTAAACATTAATATCGCCAATACTATTAAATAAAAACCGATTAACCGTTTATTTAAAAGGTTCGGCCATCCACGTTTTATAACGAATGAAACGGATAAAGCTATTACACCTAACACACCAATTATGTACCACTCACCAAAGAAGAAGCGAAAAAATAACACAAACGATTTTCCTACAACGCCTAGCTGTAAAATCGTAATGATTGAAAGTGCAAAAAGAGTTAAACCGACGATTTCATAATACAAAGTTGGCTTTATCGTACGTCTTGTCTTTGCCTTCGTCCCTCTTTGCTTTTGTTTTGCCATTTCTTCACCTCGTGATCTACATATAAGTAAAACTTCCTAAAAAACTCTGCTTATATGTTTGTTTTCTCTATTTTTTCAGGTCCTTATATCTTCTATTTTTACACTTCTTGTAAAATGTTAAATAAACAGAAGAAAGCAGCCCTCTCATGGCTGCTCAACCGTCTTGTTTTTTATATTATACCATAGCTTCTAAACAAAATCCTTCTTTTTGCTAAAAGGTTATTTTCTGTCCCGGCTCAAACTCTAAGTAGTGAAGCGGATCCGTACTTAACACGCGTACAATAGAATAATACCCATGTTCTTCTTCTGAAACCATTAATTCAACACCATTTATATTTACGACTTTTTGACTTTCACATTGCGAATAATCGGCTGGATACACGAGTTGCTCTGGCATAATTGTATATAAAATCATTGTAACATTGTCCCTTCTGCATGATCATCCGCGCGACCATCTATTAATTCGTTTAATTTTCGAATCGCATTTCCGATACCACCGACATCATCTATAAGACCATACTTCACTGCATCTCCACCAATTACATTCGTACCAATATCTCGCGTCAAATTCCCTTTCGCAAACATAAGCTCTTTAAAACGATCTTCCGTTACTTTCGAATGCTTCGTCACAAAGCGAATGACTCTTTCTTGCATTTTATCTAAATACTCAAATGTTTGTGGCACACCTATAACAAGACCTGTTAGACGAATCGGATGAATTGTCATCGTCGCAGTTTCTGCAATAAATGAATAGTCTGTAGAAACGGCAATCGGTACACCGATAGAATGCCCTCCGCCTAAAACTAAAGATACTGTCGGTTTTGAAAGTGAAGCGACCATCTCAGAAATTGCTAGCCCAGCTTCAACGTCACCTCCAACTGTATTTAACACTAAAAGCAAGCCTTCAATTTTCGGATTTTGTTCAATCGCAACAATTTGCGGAATAATATGCTCATATTTCGTTGTTTTATTTTGCGGTGGCAACTGAACATGACCTTCCACCTGTCCAACAATTGTTAAACAATGAATACGTGATTCATTCATTTGCGGTACATTCGTTTGTCCAAGCTGCTGAATTTTTTCCACTATTGAAGCTTCTTTTCCGGTTTCTTTCGGCTCAGCCTCTTTCTCTTCATTTGTATAACGATCACGTTCTGTCATATCGCATCCCCTTTCACTCGTATATAACTAGTATTTCTTAAGTTATAAATTTCATTCGATAGAGTGAAAAAGAAAAAAGATCACCCGTAAAGGTGATCTTTTTTATACTTCCATAATAATCGGTAAAATCATAGGTTTTCTCTTCGTCTCTTCGTACAAGAACTGTCCTAATAATTCACGAATATTTTGTTTTAACATAGACCATTCAATTGAATATTCTTTAATTGATTGCTCAACAATCATACGTACAATCTCTGTAGAACGGTCAATTAACGCTTCTGATTCACGTACATATACAAATCCACGTGAAATGATTTCTGGACCAGAGATAATTTTCTTTTCATCTTTACCCAGTGTTACAACAACTACTAATATTCCATCTTGAGATAACATTTTTCTATCTCGAAGAACGATATTACCAACATCACCTACACCTAATCCATCAATTAACACATTGCCAGCTTGCACTTTGCCAACTAAGTTCGCTTCATCGTCACCAAAACCAATTACATCGCCTTTTTCTACAATAAAGATATTTTCTCTTGCAATACCTACATCTTCAGCTAAGTATGCATGTGCTTTTTGCATACGGAACTCACCATGTACGGGTACAAAATATTTCGGTTTCATTAAATTTAACATTAATTTTAATTCTTCTTGGCTACCGTGACCTGAAACGTGAACTTTTCTTTCACCGTAATAAACAACTTCAGCTCCCGCTCTAAATAACAAATCAATAATTTTCGATACAGATATTTCATTACCTGGAATTGGAGATGCCGCGATAATAACCGTATCACCTTTACGAATTGAAATTTGTTTATGAGCTTGCTTTGCCATTCTAGAAAGGGCTGCCATCGGTTCACCTTGGCTACCTGTCGTTAAAATAGCTACCTTTTTCTCTGGGAAATTGTCTACTTCTTGTAGTGAAATAACCATACCTTCAGGAACATCTAAATAACCGAGACGTCTTGCGATATCTACCACTTTCACCATACTACGTCCTACAACCGCTACTTTTCGTCCTGTTTCAGCAGCTGCATCAAATACTTGTTGAATACGATGTACATTCGATGCAAATGAAGCAACGATAATACGTCCTTCTGCACCGTAGAACACTTTAGAAATTTCTACACCAACTTCTTTTTCAGAACCCGTATAGCCTGGACGCTCAGCATTTGTACTATCAGATAATAAGCATAGAACGCCTTCATTTCCGATTTGAGCCATTTTCCCAAGGTCTGCTCCACTATTTCCAATTGGAGTTTGATCGAATTTAAAGTCTCCCGTATATACGATTGCACCTTTTGATGTATGGAAACAAACACCAACAGAATCTGGAATACTATGTGTTGTTCCAAAGAACGACACCGTTGTAGTATTAAATTCTACTGTTGAATTTGAATCGATTGTTTTTAAATCTACACGGCCTAACATACCCGCTTCGCCAAGTTTTTCTTGTATAAGTCCTACCGTTAATTTCGTTGCATACACTGGAATTGATAATTTACGAAGTACGTAAACAATGCCACCAATATGATCTTCATGACCGTGAGTAATAAATAAACCTTTTACTCGCTCTTGGTTTTCTACTAAATATGTAATATCAGGAATAACGATATCAATTCCAAACATTTCATCTCCCGGGAACATTAACCCTGCATCTACAATAAAGATTTCAGAATCAATTTCAACACAGTACATGTTTTTCCCGATTTCACCTACTCCACCAAGAGCAAATACTTTAACAGACTCATTCTCTTTTCTCTTCATGTTGTTGCCTGGTTTAAAAATCTTTCAAACACTGATTTCACTAAAATTGCAGAGACACCAGGGGAAACTCTACAACCACCATATATTCACCGTCCAAGACGAATGTCCTTACCGTTATGCGATATCATGTCCTTGTTTATTTTTTAAACCAGGTTTCACCTCTCTTTCATTATATAAATCAAATATCTTATTCGATATGATATGAAAATGTAATCAAATTATAATTTTTACCAATTTTGCTAAGCATACCCGTACTAAGCTACTTAGCCATATTATACCTGATACAAGAAATAGAACACAAGTTAAATCGTGCGAAAGAAAAAGGAAAAGAACGCATTCCCAACAAACTTATCGAACTGATGTCCTTTATATTTACTCCGATTTCGTACCCCATATCGTTTTGAAGAAATAGCTATAAATACTCTAAATTCATTTCATAATATAGATTTTCAAGACTTATTTTTCTAGAATTGAACAAAAAACTTATAAAATGAAGTTTTTTTATGAATTACGTCATATTTGAAGCAATTTATCCGAAAAATAGAATTGGTATTTTAATACGTTTATACAAGTGTTCATTCTATAATAACTATGACTTTTTAATTCTTTTAAAGGGTTACGATTATTTTCTTTTACATGTTGCAATATATAATGAAAAACCAGTTAATGACCTTATAAAAACATATATAGGTAAGATAAGAAAAGAGAGGAAAAGACTTTCATACAAATAAAAAATGACCTAGTTCTACACTAGGTCATTTTTATTAACGAGGGATAGATTGCATAACAGATTGTAACGTTACTCTTTCTTCTTCTGTTAACGGAAGAAGTGGTAAACGTACAGAACCTACATCTAATCCAACCATTTGTAATGCTGTTTTTACTGGTGTTGGGCTTGGCGCCATAAATAATGAATCCGTTACTCTTACAAGTAATTGATGTAATTTTTGCGCCTTCTTAAATTCACCTGCTTGGAACGCTGCAATCATTTCTTGCATTTCATTTCCGATAACATGAGATGCTACAGAAACGATACCTTTCGCTCCAACTGCCATAGCTGGTAACGTTAAACCGTCATCACCGCTGTATACTGCAAAGTCGTCCGCTGTTTTTTCAATGATTTCTGTCATTGTTAACACATCGCCGCCTGCATCTTTAATCGCAACAATGTTTTCTATTTCTGATAAACGAACAACTGTATCAACGGAGATTTGTACAATAGATCGTCCTGGAACGTTATATAGCATAACCGGAAGTGGCGTGCTTTCAGCAATTGCTTTAAAGTGCTGATACATTCCTTCTTGACTCGGTTTGTTATAATACGGTGCTACTAACATTACTGCATCAACACCAACCTCTGTTGCTTTTTTCGTTAAGTCAATAGAAGCATGCGTATTATTGCTACCTGTTCCAGCGATTACGGGCACCCCTTTATCGACAACAGATACGACATGGCGATATAACGCTACTTTTTCTTCTGAAGTTAATGTAGGAGATTCTCCTGTCGTTCCTCCTACCACGATTGCTGTTGTACCGTTATCAATTAAATAATTTACCAATTTCGTTGTCTTTGCAAAATCGATATTGCCGTTTATATCAAACGGTGTTACCATCGCGGTTGCAATTGTCCCAAAATCTATCATGGTCTCACTCCTTATTGTTCCAGTTGCTTTTCTTTTGAAAGCTCAAACGCACTATGTAATGCATTTACAGCCTCCACTAAATCAGTTTCTTTTACAAGAACCCAAATTGTCGTATGGCTATCTGCTGATTGCAGAATTTGAATACCTTTTTCAGCTAAAGCTGTAACGATTTTCGCAGTAACCCCTGGGTATCCTGCCATTCCAGCTCCTACAATAGATACTTTCGCACAATGCTCTGTCACAATTGGCTCATATCCAAGGTTTTGTAATAGTTCAACTGCACGATTTGATACATTATCACTCACCGTATAAGCTACCCCAGTAGGTGAAATGTTAATTAAATCGACACTGATTCCTTCATTCGCCATTTCTTTAAACACATGCTGCTGCAAATCATATGCTGTTTCTTTTGCAAGTACTTTAATTTGCGTCACATTTGATACATGTGCAATACCTGTAACAGGACGTTCTTCTACATCACGGCCTTTTGTAGCGCCGTCAGATGCTGAAATAAGCGTACCTTCACTATCAGAGTACGTAGAACGTACACGAAGCGGTACTTTTGCATGCATCGCAATTTCAACTGCACGTGGATGAACGACTTTTGCACCTTGGTATGCCATGTTACAAATTTCGTTATACGTTACAGTTTGAAGGTGACGTGCATCTTTTACAATGCGAGGATCTGCAGTCATCACACCTTCTACATCTGTGAAGATATCGATATATTCAGCATGAAGCGCAACACCTAAAGCTGAAGCTGAAGTATCACTACCTCCGCGTCCAAGTGTTGTCGTATCACCTTTTTTCGTTTGTCCTTGGAATCCTGTCACAACGATTACATCTACATTTTCTAGCTCTTCGTGTATACGATCACAATTCATTTCAATAATCTTAGCATTTGTAAAATCATCATTTGTTACAAAACCAGCTTGTGCACCATTTAATGCCGCTGCTTTTATACCGTTCTCATTTAACATGTTAGAGAAAACGATTGCTGAGATTAATTCTCCGCATGATAATAATAAATCTTGCTCACGATTAGAAATGTGAGATTCCTCTTGATTTACAAGACTTAACAACGTATCAGTTGCATATGGTTCACCTTTACGACCCATAGCAGATACGACAGTCACTACTTTATAACCCGCATCTAGCGATTTTTTTATATGATGAAGCGCATGCTTACGTCCATTTTCATCACGTACAGATGTGCCACCAAATTTTTGAACAATAATTTTCATATTTTGCACCTTCTCTTAGCCGTTTACACTAATTGTAATTTTACTAAGCGCTCTGCAATTTGAACAGAATTCCATGCAGCGCCTTTTAATAAGTTATCAGATACGACCCAAAGATGGAATCCTTTATCGTTATTTAAATCTTTACGAATTCTTCCAACGAATACTTCGTTTTTACCTACTGCAGTAGCTGGCATTGGATATAATTGCTCTTCTGGGTTATCTTGCAGAACGATACCTTCCGCATTTGCAAGTAAATTCTTTAATTCCTCTACTGTTACGCCTTCTTTTTCTACTTCAATGTAAACAGACTCAGAGTGACCTGATACAACTGGTAAACGTACACATGTTGCCGCTACTTCTAGCTCTGGCATATGCATAATTTTTTTCGTTTCATTAATCATTTTCATTTCTTCAAATGTAAATCCATTATCTTGGAACTTATCAATCTGTGGAATCGCGTTGAAAGCAATCGGGAAATGTTTCTTATCACCTGATACAGGTAAAACATTCGCCTTTACTTCCTCACCATTTAAGATTGCTTGTGATTGTTCATGAAGTTCTTCAATCGCTGCCGCACCAGCACCTGATACAGCTTGATATGTGGAAACGATTACTCGTTTTAAACCATATTGCTGACGAACTGGCTCAAGAGCTACTACCATTTGAATTGTAGAACAGTTTGGATTTGCAATAATACCGTTATGTTCTTTTAAGTCGTTTTCATTTACTTCAGGTACAACAAGTGGCACGTTTTCTGTCATACGGAATGCACTTGTATTATCAACAACAATCGCACCGCGCTTTGCTGCTTCTGGCGCTAATTGTTTTGATACAGATCCACCAGCACTAAATAGTGCGATATCTACTCCTTCAAAACTTTCAGGAGTTGCCTCTTGAACTGTAAATTCTTCGCCTTTAAATACAAGTTTCTTACCTGCAGATCGTTTAGATGAAAGTAACGTTAACTTCCCAATTGGAAATTCTCGTTTCTCTAAAGTATTTAACATTTGTTCACCAACTGCGCCGGTTGCTCCAACTACAGCGACATGAAAAGTTTTTTGCTTTTCCATCACTATGCCCCTTTCTAGATACCAATCCTTCTATAACTTAGAATGAGAAGGAGTATACAATACCCCTTCTAATCTTAATAACGTTAATTTTATCATATTCTACAGTAAGAATGATGGTTTCATCGAAAATTGTCCGTTTTTTTTCGTTTTTTAATTCATATATCTGAATTTTTCTACGACAACCGGTTGCAATTGCTTCCCTTGCAGCGCTTCTAATACTGTATCTTCCAGTAACTCCATGCGAGCTACCATTGAATTTGGTTTTTTCTCTGGTGCATCTTGACCGAATGGGACGAAGTAGATGTTTTTTGTAGCCATTAGGCGCATGAGATTTACCCCATTAAGTCCCAACGCATCATTCGTCGAAACAGCCAATACGACGGGCTTACCATTTCTTAGCGTCGCTTTCGCTGCCATTAATACCGGAGAGTCTGTCATTGCATTAGCAAATTTACTCATAGAATTTCCTGTTAGTGGTGCAATTACCATACAATCTAGTGGAATTTTAGGTCCTAGCGGTTCTGCGCCAACGATTGAATTAATCGCTTTAAAACCTGTTACTTCTTCAATCTTTTTAATCCACTCTGCCCCTTCTCCAAATCTCGTATTTGTTGATTGAACAGTGTAAGAAACAACTGGACGCACTTCAGCTCCCTCAGCAATTAACTTTTCTAAATGAGGCATTACTTCTTCGTACGTACAATGTGAACCAGTAAAACCAAACCCTATTCTTTTCCCTTTTAAATTCATTCCCCATTCTCCTTTCTTGCGATTACATCTTCTGCTAATAACTGAGAAAGAACGTTCGCTAAAATTTGTCCTGCTGTTTTTGGAGCAACAATACCTGGTAATCCAGGTGCTAACAGCGCTTTAACTCCCCTTTTTTCCGCATATCTAAAGTCGGTACCACCTGGTTTAGAAGCTAAATCAATTACTAACGTATGAGCTGGCATTTTTGAAATGACATTCGCTGTCACAACGAGATGAGGAATTGTATTAATGACAATATCGATATCCCCTACTTCTTTCTCAATGTCCTGCATATGAAAAGGAGAAAACATCATTTCTGTAATACGTGCAATATGTTCTGATCGTCTTGCTCCAACTTTGACATGGGCTCCTAATGATTGAAATGCTCTGGCAACGCTCATCCCTGTTCTACCAAATCCTAAAACCATTACATTAGAACCATGAATTGTATAGTCGGTATGTTGAATTACCATCATTAATGTACCTTCTACAGTTGGTATAGAATTGTAGATTGCCACATCATCACGATCAAATAATTTAATTAGTTTACGGTTTGTAGTAGATACGAGATTTTCCAAGTAAGGCGTACCAATACCTGAATATATAGTAAAATGTTCTGGTGTATTTTCAATTTGTTCTTTCGTTATAGAAACTTTTTCATTTGAAAAAATAGTATCTACTTCTCCCTTGGCATTTGTACCTGCAACTGGCAAAATAATTGCATCTACAGAAGTGAAATCTAAATTTTGTATACTTTCTTTTGCTGCCCCTGTGAAGCCATGGTCTAACTGATCAAACCCTATCAATGAAAGTTTCGCATCCAATTCAACGAGCTTGCGAATTACTTCTAGCTGTCTTGCATCTCCTCCTATGACAGCAATATGCATCTCAGTCAACATTCCCTAATTCACCTTCTTTTTCTGTCATTTATAAGAAAAGTGCCTACTTTTTCTTTTTCCTCCACATCATATGTAATGTACGAGTTTTAGGTGATTGAAAAACAAAAAGCACCCATCATGTATCCCCCTATTTGTATGCAGGAAGGCCCCACCTCAAAATTCGGCGTAGGAAAAGACATTATGTTGGATTTTGCTCTGAGTAAAATGAACAAAAAAGATGACCAAAATGGCCATCTTTCACTTCGAATTTGAACGATCTGTAATATCGCAAAGAATCATATCATGACCCACTTTTTTTATTTGACTCCATGCGACTCTTATTTCTTGTGGTTCCTTTTTAAAACCTCCCCATTTCCCAGCAGGTATAATAAGAGCCTGTATTTGTCCATCCTTCTCATCAATCTCTAAATCCACATAGCCTAAAACCCCCATTTTTTCTGCTCTTTCTAAATTAACAATTTCTTTCCCACTTAGTTCACTTAATCGCATACTCTCTCCCCCTACCCAAATTATTCATTTAAGTTATCCATAATTAGTACCTATTCTATATACTCACAAAAAATAACCGTATCTCATTTAAAAGAGATACGGTTATTTTTAAATCATATATGGTAATTACAGTTTTATTCCTTTTGGAAGTTTTCCATCTGGACTAATTAATGCTGCAGAAAATTCATCTGTAAACATGTTACGAATTAACTCATCTACATTTTCTTTTGTTACCGTGTTTACACTTTCAATAATCTCATCAAGTGAACGGTGCTTACGAAGTAGCAATTCATTTTTACCATTACGGCTCATACGACTATTCGTACTTTCTAAACTTAACATTAAGTTTCCTTTTAATTGCTCTTTACTATTCATAAGCTCTTTTTCTGTAATACCTGTATTTTTTAATGTTTCTAATGTTTCTTGCATTGTTTCATACAGTGTATCTAATTGTTGGCTACCTGTTCCACCATACAGCGTTAACATACCTGTATCTTCATAAGAAGAATGGTAAGAGAATACTGAGTAAGCTAACCCGCGTTGCTCACGTACTTCTTGGAATAAACGGCTACTCATACTACCGCCTAAAACGTTATTTAATACAATTAAGTTATAAATATCTTCGTGTCCCATTTGTAAGCCTTTATATCCTAAACATAAATGAGCTTGTTCTGTTTCCTTTTTACGTGCTACCTTATTAAAATGGAAAATTGGGCTATGTACTTGTTCACGGTTTGTCGTTCCTTCATAACTACCGAAATATTGCTCTACTGTTTGTAAAAAGGCTTCATCAATATTTCCTGCAATTGATACAACTACATTTTCAGGTGTGTAATGATCCTTAATATATTGACGTAGCGTATCACCTGTAAACGTATTAAGCGTTTCTTCTGTTCCTAAAATAGGGTATCCAAGCGGATGCGTTTCATATGTTGCTTTCGTTAACATATCATGCACAATATCATCTGGAGCATCTTCGTACATTTTAATTTCTTCACATACGACATTCTTCTCTTTTTTCAGTTCTTCTTCATCAAATGTTGAATTAAAGAACATATCTGCTAATACATCTAGAGCATATTTAGCATGCTCATCTAGCACTTTTGCATAGTAACAAGTGTATTCTTTTGAAGTAAAAGCATTCACTTGTCCGCCAATGCTATCAAATGATTCTGCAATTTCACGTGCACTACGTGTTTCTGTTCCTTTAAAGAACATATGCTCTAAAAAGTGAGAAATCCCGTTATTTTTTTCATTTTCATTTCTTGATCCTGCATGGATCCAAATACCAATCGCAACCGATCTTACAGTTGGTATATTCTCCATAACTATTCTTACACCATTTTTACAAGTATATTTTTTAATCAAAAACTTTCCTCCTAATGCCAGTTTCTCTAAATAAGTGCTATTATTTAATGATAACAAGTTTAAGGATGAATGTCATGCAAATGTATTTAATCCACACGTTTTTCATCCAGTAATTCTGTTATATTCCCTACTTTATATCCTTGTTCCTTCAATTTTGTAATCATTGTATCTAATGCTTCTGTTGTGGACGAAGTAGGATGCATTAATACGATAGCACCTGGATGTATTTTTCTCATTACTCTCTGCAATAGTACACCTGGCTCAGGTCGCTTCCAATCAATTGTATCAACAGTCCACATAATCGTTCCCATTTGAAAATCATCTGCAATTTTCACGACTTCATCCCGAAAACTTCCACTCGGCGGTGCAAACCATCTTACCTTTTGATTCGTAGCTGCTTCGATCATTCGATTTGTTTTTTGTAACTGATCTCTTATTTCATCAGACGATAATGTTTTCATATTAGGGTGTGTGTAAGAATGATTTCCAACTTCTTGCTTTGCATCGACAATCATTTTTGCAAATCGTAAATTTTCTTTCACCCAACGTCCTTCTAAAAAGAAGGTCGCCTTCACATCATGTTTTTTCAATATTTCTAATATACGAGGCAAATACTCATTTCCCCATGCCACATTTATTGTTAACCCGACCATCTTTTTATCCGGATGACCTCTATAAATTGGTGCTGGTGATAAATCTTCTAAGTGGACACTCGGTGATACTTCCTTGAATTCAAGATGTTTTTGATCAAACTGCTTTAATTTCTTCATATTGTTATAGGATGCTTCCATATCAACTTGTCTTCCATTATATCCTGGTGTTGCTTTCCATATCTTATCAATCATCGCATTTTGCGGTGCAATCTCATATTGTTTTGCATGCTTTTGAATTTCTTCATATAAGTGATCCTGTGCAAAAACAGAATAAGAACCTGCACTGACATATAAAAAGAATATACATATGTATGCCAATATACGAGTTTTCATATAAACCCTCCCATTAACTATATAAAAAACCATTTTCCTTCTTATCTTTGTTAATTTGAGCGTTATAATGAAAACTATACCTATACTGACATAAAAATATATGCAAATCATATTTTTACATAACAAAAAAAGCCAGTTAAACTGGCTTTTACTTATTGCTGCTCTTGTTTGTTTTCTTCTTTAGCAGCTTCTTTTTCTTGCTCTTCTTTTAGCAATACTTTTCTAGATAAATTCACGCGACCTTGCTTGTCAATCTCGATAACTTTAACTGTAATTACATCACCGATTTTCACAACGTCTTCTACTTTACCTACACGCTCAAGTGCAAGTTCAGAAATGTGAACTAATCCATCTTTACCGCTGAATAATTCAACGAAAGCACCGAATTTCTCAACACGTTTCACTTTTCCTTCGTAGATTTCCCCTACTTGTACTTCGCGAACGATATCCTCGATAATTTTCTTAGCTTTGTCGTTCATTTCTTGATTTATTGAAGAAATGAATACTGTACCATCTTGCTCGATGTCAATTTTAACGCCAGTTTCTTCAATAATTTTATTGATTTGTTTACCGCTTGGTCCGATAACGTCACGGATTTTATCTGGGTTAATTGTCATTGTAATAATCTTTGGAGCGTACGCTGATAATTCAGTGCGTGGCTCTGCAATTACAGATAACATATGATCTAGAATGTGCATACGACCAACTTTCGCTTGTTGTAATGCCTCTTCTAAAATTTCACGAGATAGACCATCGATTTTAATGTCCATTTGTAGTGCAGTTACACCGTGTGCTGTACCTGCTACTTTAAAGTCCATATCACCTAAATGATCTTCCATACCTTGAATATCAGTTAAAATTGTGTAATGCTCACCTGATTTAACTAGGCCCATTGCAATACCTGCAACTGGAGCTTTAAGTGGAACACCAGCATCCATCATTGCTAAAGTACTACCACAAATACTCGCTTGTGAAGTAGAACCATTTGATTCTAATACTTCAGATACAAGACGGACTGTGTATGGGAAATCTTTTTCAGACGGAATTACAGGCTCAAGAGCACGTTCTCCTAGTGCACCGTGACCAATTTCACGACGACCTGGTCCACGCATTGGTCTTGTTTCACCAACACTAAATGATGGGAAATTGTAATGGTGCATAAAGCGTTTTGATTCTTCTACACCAAGGCCATCTAAAATTTGCACATCGCCTAATGCGCCTAATGTACAAATACTTAATGCTTGTGTTTGTCCACGTGTGAATAAACCAGAACCGTGTGTACGAGATAAAATGCCAACCTCTGATGCTAATGGACGGATTTCGTCACCTTTACGGCCATCTGGGCGGATTTTCTCAACTGTAATAAGACGACGTACTTCTTCTTTTACAATTTTATATAAAATCTCATTTACTTGTCCTAATGTATCAGCATCAGCTTCTTGCGCTTCGTAATGCTCAATTACACGCTTTTTCACTTCGTTAATTGCATCTTCACGTGCATGTTTCTCATGTACTTGAATTGCAGAATGCATATCCTTCTCAGCCATTTCACGTACAGATTGGTTAAGATCAGCGTCAACTTCATAAAGTTTCACTTCTGATTTCTCTTTACCTACAGCTTGTACAATCTCTTCTTGGAATGCAATTAGACGTTTAATTTCGTCATGACCAAACATAATTGCTTCTAACATTGTTTCCTCAGGCACTTGATCTGCTCCTGCTTCAACCATGTTAATTGCATCTTTCGTACCAGCTACAACAAGGTGAATATCACTTTGTTCTTGCTGTTCTACTGTTGGGTTGATAACGAATTCGCCGTTAATACGACCAACTGTTGCACCCGCGATCGGACCTTCAAATGGAATGTCTGAAATCGATAACGCTAATGAAGAACCAAGCATAGCTGCCATTTCAGAAGAACAATCTTGATCAACACTCATTACGATGCTGACAACTTGTACTTCGTTACGGAAACCATCTGCGAAAAGTGGACGAATTGGACGGTCGATTAAACGACTTGCCAAAATTGCTTTTTCACTTGGACGACCTTCACGTTTAATGAAACCGCCAGGAATTTTTCCGACTGCATATAAACGCTCTTCATAGTTTACTGTAAGTGGGAAGAAATCTACATTTTTTGCTTCTTTTGATGCAGTTGCTGTAGATAGAACCGCTGTATCGCCATATCTTACTAATACTGCTCCGTTCGCTTGCTTTGCAAGCTGACCTGTTTCAACTGTTAGCTGGCGACCAGCTAAATCTATCGAGAAGACTTGCTTTTCTTGACTCATTTAAGTACCCCTCTCAATTTAAAGTATTCAATTCTTCTATGTAAATGGATAGTATATCACAATATTCTACCTCTAGTATTACCGAAAATGAAGTAAGCTATAAAGAGTAGAAGATATATTTTTACCTAACAAAAAAGCGGGAATATTCCCGCTTCTTTGACTATCGACGTAAGCCAAGCTTTGTGATTAATTCACGGTAACGTGTGATATCGCTATTACGAAGGTAAGTTAGTAAGTTACGACGTTTACCAACCATCTTTAATAGACCACGACGTGAATGATGATCTTTCTTGTGAGTACGTAAGTGCTCGTTTAGAGTGTTAATTTGCTCCGTTAGGACAGCAATTTGAACCTCTGGAGAACCAGTATCAGTCTCATGAGTTCTAAATTGTGCAATGATTTCATTTTTACGCTCTTGTGTTAAAGCCATCCTATTTCACCTCCTATTAATTAAACCCCCGATTACCTAGCAAGCGTCGGTGAGTCGCAATGCCAAGCAATGGTTGTCATAAAGTACATAACATAGAATACTACTTTTCATTTGAAAAAGCAAGTATATTCTTTTCGTTCGTAAAATATTCTTGTGCTGTTTTCTTATCTTTAGCGATTTGTTCAACTAACTCATCGATGCCATTGAATTTCTTCTCTTCTCTTATACGCATATGCCACTCTACTGTAACATTTTGATCATATATGTCTTTGTTAAATTCAAATAAGTGCACTTCAATAGATAGTTGGCGCTCATCTTCTTTAAAGGTTGGTTTATATCCAATATTACATACACCATCGTACCATTCATCGTGAACTTTTAATCTCACTGCATAAACACCTACAGGTGGTAATAGATACTCATCACTTAAACCTACATTAGCTGTTGGGAAACCAATTTGACGTCCACGTTTATCACCGTGTACAACCGTTCCTCCTACTGTATATGCTCTACCTAAAACAGATGGAATTTGCTCCATTTCGCCATTTCGAATTAACTTTCGTAATGCCGTAGAACTTACTTTCTCTTCTTGAAATTCAACTTTTTCAATCACAGTCTGTGTAAACTCCCCTCTTGCATGAAATGGTAAAGTCTCCATCTTTCCTTTTCCTAAACGTCCATATGAATAATCAAATCCTGCTACTACATGTTTTACATTTAAACCAATAATATAATCATCTACAAATTGTTGTGGCAATAAGCCTGCAAATGATTCATCGAATTTAACAACATATAATATATCGATTCCTAAACTCTCGACTATTTTTTCTTTATCACACATTGGTGTAATATACTCCGCATGCGCTTCCTTTTTACCTAAAACAACAGATGGATGCGGATAAAATGTCATCACTGCACTTTTATATCCTCGTTCATCCGCTATTTGTTTCGCAGTTCGAATCACACATTGATGTCCTAAATGAATGCCATCAAAAAATCCTAATGCCATTACAGTAGGTGGTAATTCTAATTTATTTTGTTCATGTGGATGAGTTAAATGAATAAGTTTCACGCTTGAATTCACCTTTTTCTGTAATAATCCTTCCAATAATTCATTATAGCTTTAGTTCTTGATTATTCACAAGTACTTTCATCGGCTTTAGCATACCAGGGTGTTTTGGATGGTGCTCATAAATTGCAAGGCAACGATCGTTTTTATCAAACACTGTTATAAATGGCGCCGTTATTTGCAATTCATTTTTTAAGAACATACCATTTTTTATTTTTTCTGCTTGCTTTTCATCTACAACCATTTTCGGGAACTTACTTAACGCTTCATCAATTGAAATGAAGATAGACTCTACTGTTCCATTTTGCACGTTTTCTTCAATTTCTTCAAATGATATGCAATCTTCTAATACAAATTCACCTGAAGCCGTTCTTACAAGGTGAGACATATGTGATGGAAAACCAAGTTTTTCACCAATCATTACCGCTAATGTTCTTACATATGTGCCTTTACTACACGTTACACGGAAACGGAATGAAATATTTTCTCCTTCAAACACTTCACGTTCATCCAGTAATACAAATTCATGAATTGTAATTGTACGAACTGGACGTTCAACCTCTTGTCCTGCTCTTGCATATTCATATAATTTTTTCCCGTTAACTTTTACAGCCGAAAACATCGGAGGCATTTGCTCAATCGTACCTGTTAATGCGGCAAGAACCTCTTCCACTTCTTTACGAGTAATAACACGATCTACATGTTTCGTTTCCACAACTTCACCTGAAGCATCTTCAGTTGTTGTTGAAAACCCTAATGTTACTTCACCTTCATATGTTTTCGTTTCACTTGTTAAAAATTGTGCAATCTTCGTTGCTCGTCCAACACAAATAGGCAATACTCCTGTTACATCTGGATCTAATGTTCCTGTATGACCAATTCGTTTTTCACGCAATATCTTTCTTAATTTAAATACACAATCGTGTGATGTCATGCCTTTTGGCTTATGTAATAATACTACACCTTCCATATATGTTCACCTCATCGTAATTCTTTCATAATCATTACCTAAAACTTATTTTACATTGAAAAAATGGATAGACAAATGTCTATCCATTATTCTTCACGTTTACCTTCTTTATTAATTTCATGTAAAAGTGTATCAATTCGATGACCATATCCGATAGATTCATCAAATTCAAAGGAAATTTCAGGCGTTTTACGAAGACGAATACGTTGGCCAATTTCTGAACGAATGAAGCCTTTTGCCTTCGCTAAACCTTTTAATGTACTTTCTTTCTGTTCTTCATCACCTAAAACAGAAATATATACTGTAGCAATTTGTAAATCTCCACTCACTTGTACATCTGTTACAGTAACAAATCCGACACGTGGATCTTTAATTTTACGACTGATGATGTCGCCTAATTCTTTTTTCATTTGCTCGCCTACACGGTTTGCACGTAATTTCATAACTCTTCACCTCATTCAATACCATTCCAATTGTGTTATCGTACGTTCAATTTCAGGAAATGAATCGATATACTCAAGTACACGATTCATTTCTTTTTCACAAATAACACGATTTGAGGATACGGAAACAATCGCAATTTCTGTACGTTGCCATACATCTTGATGCCCTACTTCTGAAACAGCTACGTTATAACGCTGTTTCACACGAGTTAACACCCGTTGCAAAATTGCTCGTTTCTCTTTTAAAGAATGCACATCGTAGATCATACACTCGAATGAGAGAGAAGCGATAATCATCGCTTCACTTCTTCCATAATGTACGCTTCAATGATGTCCCCTTCTTTAAGATCGTTGTATTTCTCAATTGTAATACCACACTCATAGTTTTGAGCAACTTCTTTTACGTCGTCTTTGAAACGTTTTAACGTATCAAGTTGACCTTCATAGATTACCACACCATCACGGATAATACGCACGCCGCTATCACGTGTAATTTTACCATCTGTTACGTAACAACCTGCGATTGTTCCAACTTTTGTTACTTTAAACGTTTGACGTACTTCTGCTTGACCGATTACTTTTTCTTCAAATTCTGGATCTAGCATACCTTGCATCGCTGCTTCGATCTCTTCGATTACTTTATAAATAATGCGGTGTAAACGAATATCAACGTTCTCTAATTCAGCTGTACGCTTCGCATTTACATCTGGGCGTACGTTAAATCCAATTACAATCGCATTAGATGCAGAAGCTAAAATGATATCAGATTCTGTAATCGCACCTACGCCTGTATGGATAATTTTAACTTTAACACCTTCAACATCAATTTTACGAAGTGATGCTGCCATTGCTTCTACAGAACCTTGTACGTCCGCTTTCACAATTAAGTTAATTTCTTTTACATCGCCCTCTTGGATTTGTTGGAATAAATCTTCAAGGCTTAATTTAGATTTCTCACCACGTTGAGCAAGTAGCGCTTCTTGTGCACGTGATTCACCGATTTGACGAGCTTTCTTCTCATCAGCGAATGCCATGAAACGATCTCCTGCTTGTGGTACTTCGTTTAAACCTGTAATTTCAACAGGAGTTGATGGACCAGCAACTTTTACACGACGACCAATATCACTTACCATTGCACGAACACGACCGAATGTAGTTCCAACAACGATTGGATCTCCTACTCGAAGCGTACCGTTTTGAACAAGTAATGTCGCGATAGTTCCTTTACCTTTATCAAGTTGGGCTTCAATTACAGTACCAGTTGCATAGCGGTTTGGATTTGCTTTATACTCTTCTACTTCACTTACAAGAAGAATCATTTCTAGTAAATTGTCAATTCCTTCGCCTTGAATCGCAGAAATTGGTACGAAAATTGTGTCTCCGCCCCATGCTTCTGGAACTAATTCATATTCTGTTAGTTCTTGCATTACGCGATCAGGGTTCGCAGCTGGTTTATCCATTTTATTCACAGCTACAATAATTGGTACTCCTGCTGCTTTCGCATGGTTAATTGCTTCAACTGTTTGTGGCATAACACCGTCATCAGCTGCAACAACAAGGATTGTAATATCCGTTACTTGTGCACCGCGAGCACGCATCGTTGTAAACGCCGCGTGACCAGGTGTATCTAAGAATGTAATTTTCTTGTCATTTACTTCAACTTGGTATGCACCAATATGCTGAGTAATTCCACCCGCTTCACCAGCAGTTACTTTAGAGTTACGGATAGAGTCAAGCAATGTTGTTTTACCATGGTCAACGTGTCCCATGATTGTAACTACAGCTGGACGCTCTTTTAAGTTCTCTTCATCATCTTGCTCATCGATGAATGTTTCAAACTCAGTTTCGCTTACAATTACTTCTTCTTCTACTTCAATACCGTAGTCGTTAGCAATTAACTCAATTGTATCTTTATCTAAGTCTTGGTTAATTGTTGCCATAATTCCAAGCATGAAGAGCTTTTTAATAATTTCAGATGGCTCTTTACTTAATTTCTTAGCAAGATCACCTACTGTAAGACTTCCAGAGAAAGTAATTTTATCTGGTGTTTCTACAGTTTGTGTTTGTTGTCTTCCAGCAAAGTTCTCTTGACGCTTATCTTCGTTTCCTTTGCCTTTTTTCTTTTTCTTATTGCTGTTCTTTTTACTACGAACAACTTTTTCTTCTACTTCAAACTCATCTGCAACAGAAGGTTTTTCAGTTTGATACTCATTATCTAATTTGTTTACTACTTCATCGTCTAACATTGTCATATGATTCGAAACCTCGATATTCATTTCTTTTAGTTTTGTCATAAGATCTTTACTTGAGATATTATGTTTTTTCGCATATTCATGCACTCGAATTTTACTCATACCTTCACCCCCGGTAATTTGTATCGAGCATGCTACGCAGCTTTTTCGCAAAGCCTTCATCTAACACAGCTACAACGACTCGCTCATCTCTCCCAATCGCATGCCCTAATTGTTGTCGATTTTCGACCTTTCTCATTGGTACGTTGTAGTACGTCGCTTTATCCGTAATACGCTTTGTAGTATTTACTGACGCATCTTCAGATAGCAACACAAGTTTTGCTTTGCCACTTCGTACTTCCTTTAAAACGAGTTCTTCACCCGAAATAATTTTTCGAGCCCGGTTTGCTAGTCCTAAAAACGATTTCCAATCGGACACTTATTTCGACTCCTTCTCAACAAGCTCAAGAAGTTCTTCATAAAGAGAACTGTCGATTTTCGCTTTTAGATGATGTTCCAAAACATTTTTCTTTTGAGCTTGAAGAATGCTTTCTTTATCTTTTGATAAATAAGCACCTCGTCCTGATTTCTTTCCAGTTAAATCAATAGACACTTCTCCCTCTTTGGAACGAACAATGCGAACGAGCTCTCGTTTTGATTTCATTTCTTGCGTTGCAACACATTTTCGTAACGGAACTTTTCGATTGCTCATACTCATCACCTCTACTCGATTTCGTCTTCAACTGAATCGAATCCGAATGCGACTACGCTATCTTCTTCTGTTACAATTCCAAGTTGTTTCGCATCAGACTCACTCTTAATATCAATTTTCCAACCTGTTAATTTAGCTGCAAGACGTGCATTTTGTCCACGTTTACCGATAGCTAATGACAGTTGGTGGTCTGGAACAACAACAGTTGTTGCTTTTTCTTCTTCATCTACAAGCACTTTAACAACTTGTGATGGGCTTAAAGCATTGGCAACATATTCTACTGGATCATTTGACCAGCGAACGATGTCAATCTTTTCACCTTTTAGTTCGTCTACAATGCGTTGTACACGTTGTCCTTTCGGTCCTACACAAGAACCTACTGGATCCACATCAATGTTCTCTGCATGTACAGAGATTTTAGAACGATCTCCTGCTTCACGTGCTACAGAACGAATTTCAACCGTTCCATCATAAATTTCAGGAACTTCCATTTCGAATAAACGTTTTAAAAGACCAGGATGTGTACGTGATACGTAAATTTGTGGTCCTTTTGTTGTTTTTTCTACTTTCGTAATGAATACGCGAATACGATCATGTGGTTTGTACTGTTCGTTCGGCATTTGCTCACTTACAGGTAATAAAGCTTCTACTTTCCCTAAGCTTACATAGATGAAACGAGCATCTTGACGTTGTACGATACCAACCATGATATCTTCTTCACGATCACTAAACTCAGAGTAAATAACACCACGCTCTGCTTCACGCACTCGTTGTGTTACAACTTGTTTTGCAGTTTGTGCTGCAATACGACCGAAATCTTTTGGCGTTACCTCAATTTCTAGTACGTCACCATCTTGATAGTTTGGATTAATTTGTCTTGCTTCTTCAACAGAAATTTCAAGACGTGGATCAAACACATTATCAACAACGTCTTTACGTGCTAAAACTTGGATTGTTCCCACTTGTGGGTTAAAGCTCACACGAACGTTTTGTGCTTGGTTAAAATTGCGTTTATAAGCAGAGATTAACGCTGCTTCAATCGCATCAATAATAATATCTTTACTAATTCCTTTTTCTGACTCTAATACGAGCAAGGCATCTAACAACTCAGTGCTCATGAAGATCCCCCTTCTAACTAAAACGTAACAGCAAGTCGCGCATTTGCAACTTTGTCCATTGGAATTTGGATTTCTTTTTTACGTGTTTTAATTGTTAATAATAGTGTAATTGTAGTACCATCGTAGGAAAGCATTTTTCCTTCAAACATCTTTTCACCATCAATCGGCTCATATGTTTTAATTGCCACTTGTTTTCCTACCGCTTGCTGGAAGTCTTTCTCTTTCTTTAATGGGCGTTCTGCTCCAGGAGATGACACATCCAAAAAGTAAAGATGAGGAATTGGATCCTCTTTATCTAAAGCTTCGCTTAAACGTTCACTCACCGCACCGCATTCTTCAATGTCGACTCCCTTTTCAGAATCGATGAATACGCGTAAGAACCAGTCTTGTCCTTCTTTCACATACTCTACATCTACAAGTTCAAGATTTAACTCTTCAACGATTGGCTGCGCAAATGCTTCTACAACTTCTGTGACTTTCTTATCCATAAACAGCCTCCTTCCTGCCGCCATGTACCATTTACAAGAAAAGACCCCGCCCATAGAACGGTCTATCTTATTCTTTCTCGTTAGCTAACAAAAGCCCCTGCCGTTAAGCAGGGAATATCTGTCTTAGTATTACCAAATTTAAGAAGTAAAACTTGTAACAAAATATGTATATACGACAGAAATTTCTTACCTCTCCACATCAATAAAATGTAGATAGTAACACGAAAGAGTGGGTTTCCCCACTCTTTTTTTCACACAATATACATGACATGGTTATCTCGGTTAATAGTATACCATAGCAAATGTTGATTTGCAAAGACTTTTCCTACCTATTAGAACAGTGATAACTGGTTTTGATCCGGCAAATCACCTAAACAACCTTGACTATCTAAGTACTCAATAATTGTTTTCGAAACCTTACTACGCTGCTGCAAGTCTTCCTTTGATAAGAATTCTCCATTTTTACGAGCTTCCACAATACTTAAAGCTGCGTTCGTACCAAGACCAGGTACCGCATTAAATGGAGGAATTAATGAGTCTCCATCAATAATAAAGTCTGTTGCATGTGAACGATACAAATCAACCTTTTGGAATGAGTATCCACGCTCACACATTTCAAGTGTCATTTCTAGTACCGTTAATAAACTCTTCTCTTTCGGCGATGCATCTAAACCTTTTTGCGCAATTTCATCAATTCTTGCACGTATAGATGCTGAACCTTTCGCCATCGCTTCTACGTCAAAGTCATCTGCACGAACCGTAAAGTATGCCGCATAGAATAGAAGCGCGAAATGTACTTTAAAGTATGCAATACGCACGGCCATAAGTACGTATGCAGCCGCATGGGCTTTAGGGAACATGTACTTAATCTTCTTACATGAATCAATATACCAACCTGGTACATTATTATTTTTCATGTCCTCTTCCCATTCTTCTGGTACACCTTTACCTTTACGTACTGACTCCATGATTTTGAAGGCTAATGATGGGTCTAAACCTTGATAGATTAAATATACCATGATGTCATCACGACAACCGATAACTTCACTCAGCGTACATGTACCGTTATAAATTAATTCGTTTGCATTACCTAGCCATACGTCCGTACCATGTGATAATCCAGAAATTTGGACTAACTCTGAGAATGTCGTCGGTTTCGTCTCTTCTAACATCTGTCTTACGAATTTCGTACCAAACTCTGGTATACCAAGTGTACCTGTTTTACAGTTAATTTGTTCTTCCGTTACGCCTAACGATTCTGGCCCTGAGAAAATTTTCATTACTTCTGGATCGTCCGTTGGGATTGTTTTCGGATCAATACCACTTAAATCTTGTAACATACGAATAACTGTCGGATCATCGTGTCCTAGTATATCAAGTTTCAATAAATTATCATGAATCGAGTGGAAGTCAAAGTGTGTCGTTCTCCACTCAGCCCCTATTGAATCTGCCGGATACTGTATCGGTGAGAAATCAAAAATGTCCATGTAATCTGGCACAACGATAATACCACCTGGATGCTGTCCTGTTGTACGTTTTACACCGGTACATCCTGCTACTAAGCGATCAATTTCTGCATTTCGAATCGTTAAGTTATGATCATTTGCATAACCTTTTACATATCCATAAGCAGTTTTTTCCGCAACTGTACCAATCGTTCCTGCACGATATACATAATCTTCACCGAACAGTACTTTCGTATAGTTATGGGCACGTGGTTGGTATTCCCCGGAGAAATTCAAATCGATATCGGGTACCTTATCTCCTTTAAATCCAAGGAACGTTTCGAACGGAATATCATGTCCATCTTTTACGTATGGAACATTACATGTAGGACATTCTTTATCCGGTAAGTCGAAACCAGACCCTACAGAACCATCATTAAAGAATTCTGATTGCTTACACTTCGGACATACATAATGTGGTGGTAATGGGTTTACTTCTGTAATTTCCATCATCGTTGCAACGAATGATGAACCTACCGATCCACGCGAACCTACTAGATATCCGTCTACTAATGATTTTTTCACAAGTTTATGTGAAATTAAATAGATTACGGCGAATCCATGACCAATAATACTTTTTAATTCTTTTTCTAAACGGGCTTCTACTATTTCAGGTAACTCTTCACCATAAATGCTACGCGCCATTTTATAACTCATATCACGCGTTTCATCATCTGCACCTTCAATTTTCGGTGTATATAGATCATCTTTTACTGGATGAACATCACCAATTAATGATGCAATCTTTTGTGTATTCGTTACGACAATTTCTTTCGCTACGTCTTCACCTAAAAATGAGAAACACTCTAACATTTCATCCGTTGTACGGAAATGTACAGGTGGTAATGAATGTCGGTTTAACGGATTCGCTCCACCCTGTGAACTTACTAAAATTTTACGATACATTGCATCTTCTGGATCTAAATAATGTACGTTTCCGGTAGCAACAACTGGTTTATCTAACGTCTCACCTAGTTTTACTAAGTTAGAAATGATTGTTTTTAATTGTCCCTCATCTCGAACGAGTTCACGCTCTACTAAATGACGTAACACTTCTGGTGGCATTACTTCAATGTAATCGTAGAACTGCGCAATTTCTTCTACCTCTTCAGGAGCTTTTTGCATCATCGCCTCAAACACTTCACCTTTATCACAAGCCGTTCCTACTAAAATACCTTCACGATACTTTTTTAATAGTGATCTTGGTACTCGTGGTACACGGTAAAAGTAATTTAAATGAGAATATGAAACAAGTTTATATAAATTTTTCAATCCAACATCCGATGTAGCAAGTAATGTCATATGACTTGGACGCCCGCGTTTATATGCATCCCCTTGTCCCATACTATCGTTTAATTGATCGTGATATTCAAAACCTTTTTCAATTACCTCTTTTAACATTTTTACAAGTAAATATCCCGTTGCTTCTGTATCATAAATTGCACGGTGATGTTGCGTTAATTCGATATCCATCTTTTTACACAACGTATTTAAACGGTGATTTTTCATTTCTGGGAATAAGAATCGTGCAAGCTCTAACGTATCTATTACTGGATTTTTTGTTTTTTCTAAACCAGCTTTTTTAAATCCTACGTTAATAAAGCCCATATCGAAGCTTGCGTTATGAGCAACAAGTGTATGGTCACCCATCCATTCCTCAAACTTTTTAAACACTTCGTCCACTTCTGGTGCGTCGGTTAACATATCATCTGTAATACCTGTTAATTCAATGATCGTTGCCGATAATGGTTGATGCGGATTTGCAAAAGATTCAAAGCGGTCAATAATTTCGCCGCCTTTTACTTTTACAGCAGCTAACTCAATAACTGTATCATATACAGCTGATAAACCTGTCGTCTCAACGTCGAAAACAACATACGTTTCCTCTGCAAGTAAACGATGCGCTTCGTTATACGCTATTGGTACACCGTCATTCACTAAGTTTGCTTCCACACCATATATAACTTTAATTCCGGCTTTTTTCCCAGCTGAATATGCTTCTGGGAATGACTGTGCAACAGCGTGGTCTGTAATGGCAATAGCCTCATGCCCCCATTTACCTGCTTGAGCAACAAGCTTAGAAACTGGAGTAACAGCATCCATTTGACTCATTGGCGTGTGAAGATGGAGCTCTACTCGTTTTTCGCCTTCTGGGGCTTTATCTTTACGAGACGGTCCTGTTATTTCATTAATATCATTTGCAATCATTACTAAATCTCGAACAAATGTATCATTTTGAACAGAACCACGAGCCTTCACCCACATTCCTTTTTTCAAGGATTGTAGCATTGGAATATCTTCTTTATCACGTGAGAACATTTTGATCATAATCGAATCTGTATAATCCGTTATTTTTAAAGTTAATAACGTACGTCCACTACGAAGCTCTTTCGTTTCCACATGGAAGACATATCCTTGAACTGTTTTTCTTCTTTCTTCATCTTGAATTTCTCGCATTGGTGTAATCTCTTCATCTGGCTTAATAAGATACCCGAGTGTGATCGGCCCTTCATGCACAACGCTGCTTTCTTCAGCTTGCTTCTTCGCCATTTCTTCCATAGCTTGTATAACACGCTCGCGGTCTTCTTGCTGCGTTTGCTCACGAAACTTTTGCATTTCTTCTGTATTTTGCTGTATATGTGTGTCTAACTGGAAACGCGGGAATCCAAAAGCCTCGTATTGATCCCCTACTGGTTTCGCAACGTTTTTCTTTAAAGCAGTAGATTCCAGCTCATTATTCACATTTATAAGTAACTTCACTCCATTGACCTGCGGAAGCTGCTTCTTTAAATAAGCAAACATAGGTGAAAATGTAATTCGTTCTGTACAAAGTGGCCAATACGCCCTCACTTCTTCTTCAGTAAATTGTTTGTTCTCTGTTTCTAATGCAAATGTTGTTCTTGCAATATGAGAAAATGATTGCTTAAGCTTTGTTTCTAGCAATTCATATAATTCTGTAGGCAAAATACGCGGTACTTGTAAATCAAAATGCCAACTTTTATTCGCTTTATCAATAACTAGCTTTTCAATGCCACCGCCTTGTAAATATTGATTTATAAGGTCTTCTGGTATTTGCAACTGCTGGAGCAAAATTTGAAATCGCTCTTGTTGTTCATTTGTTAAAGACATAAGCACTCTCCTTCCATTTGCTATTATAAATTGAAACGTACTACAAAGAAAGATTTCTCCCTTCTTCTTTTACAAAATACGTTGACAAAGAAAGAGAAGGTACCTCGTTACGAGGTACCTCTTCTTATTTTAAAATATTAGCAATATATGTTTGAAGCTCTTCTACTTTCACTTCTTCAGACTCACCTGTAGCACGTACTTTCACTTCTACAATACCTTCGTCTGCTTTTTTACCAACTGTCACGCGAACTGGAAGGCCGAATAAATCAGCATCAGCAAATTTAACGCCTGCACGTTCTGCACGATCATCTAGTAATACTTCATATCCTTGCTCTTGTAATGAGTTATAGATGTTTTCACCCATTTCACGTTGTGCATCAGATTTCATATTTACTGGAATTACATGCACATGGAACGGCGCCACAGCTTTTGGCCAAACTAAACCGTTCTCATCATTAAACTGCTCTGCAATTGCTGCCACTGTACGAGACACACCAATGCCGTAACAACCCATAATAAGTGGTTGTGTTTTTCCGTTTTCATCTAGGAATGTTGCGTTCATTGCTTCACTATAACGAGTTCCTAATTTAAATACATGACCAACTTCAATTCCGCGTGCGAAAAGAATTGTTCCGTTTCCGTCTGGAGATTGGTCTCCTTCTTGAATGAATCGTAAATCCGTATATTGACTTACTTTAAAGTCACGTTCTGGATTTACATTTACATAATGGAACCCTTCTTCGTTCGCTCCTGAACATCCGTTGACAATTGATGCTACAGCGTGATCAGCAATAATTTCAATATCACCTGTTACACCAATTGGACCTAATGAACCAACTTCACAATTTAATAATTCTTTTACTTCTTCATGAGAGGCAAGCTCAACAACGGAAGCACCGTATACATTTTTCACTTTTACATCGTTTACTTCATGATCACCACGAACAAGTACAACTACTAATTTCTCATCTACTTTAAATACCATAGACTTAATGCACTTTTCAGCTTCTATGTTTAAGAAGGCAGATACTTCTTCAATTGCTTTTTGGTCTGGTGTTGCTACTTTTTCAAGCGCTTTTTCTGCTTCGTCACTCTTCGTATACGTAGCTACAACAGGAGCCATTTCGATGTTCGCTGCATAATCAGATGTATCCGAGTATGCAATTGTATCTTCACCAACATCAGATAATACCATAAATTCATGTGTATCTTTTCCGCCCATTGCTCCTGAATCAGCAATAACCGCACGGAAATTCAAGCCACAACGAGCGAAAATGTTAGAGTATGCTTTGTATAAGCGATCGTACACTTCATCTAAGCTCTCTTGTGTAGCATGGAAAGAGTATGCATCTTTCATTAGAAACTCTCTTCCACGTAATAAACCGAAACGAGGTCTTTGTTCATCACGGAATTTTGTTTGAATTTGATATAATGTTAACGGTAATTTTTTATATGATTTCACTTCATCACGTACAAGATCCGTAATTACTTCTTCATGTGTCGCTCCTAATGCAAATTCACGAGCGTTACGATCTTTCATACGCATTAATTCAGATCCGTAAGAATACCAACGACCTGACTCTTGCCATAATTCTGCAGCTTGCATCGCTGGCATTAATAATTCTACAGCACCTGCGCGCTCCATTTCTTCTCGAACGATTCGTTCTACTTTGTGTAGCACTTTTAATCCAAATGGTAAAAAGCTATAAATACCAGAAGCATTTTGACGCATAAAACCTGCACGAAGTAATAACTGATGACTCTTAATTTCAGCATCAGCTGGAACTTCACGTAATGTAGGACTAAATACCATACTTTGTTTCATTTATTCGCACCTCTTCATTTTACTCTTATACGCAGGAAAACCCCTCACCTCGAGTTAGGTGAGGGATTTTATTCTACGAGCTCTATTTCATTATAAGTTTCACTTTATTTTACAAGAAAAACTTACGAATGTCATTCCAAGTTACTACTAACATAAGTAACATTAATAATGCAAAACCAATAAAGTGAACCATTCCTTCTTTTTGACGGTCAATTGGTTTCCCGCGTAACGCTTCAATTAAGAAGAAGAACAAACGTCCACCGTCTAAAGCAGGAACTGGTAGTAGGTTAAATAAACCAAGGTTAATACTTAAAACGGCTGCTAAACTTAATACACGCGTAAATCCATAATCTACAACTTGATCTGTTAGATTATAAATTCCTACTGGACCTGACAACTCATTAATAGAGAATTGGCCGGTTACTAATTTCACAAGAGACTCAAAAATTAGTTTCGTCCATTGGTATGTTTGTTCAAAACCTGATTTAATAGAACCCATCACTGTTTTTTCTACAGGAGAGTAAACACCGATTCTACCAACTTCTTCTTTACCTTCTTTATCAAGCGTTGGCGTTACTTTCACATTAAACTGTTCACTATCACGCTTTACTTGTAACGTAATTTCTTTATTCGGATTTTCACGTACAATGGTAACAACATCTTTCCATGTACTTGTGTTTTTCCCATCAATAGCTTGAATTGTATCATTTTCTTTTAATCCAGCTTGCTCTGCCGCACTATTCTCCATCACTTTTCCGACCATTGGTTTGTCAACAGGAACACCTTGTACAAATCCAAGAATCACAAAAATAACAAACGCTAAAATGAAGTTCATTGCAGGACCCGCAAAGATCGTTAAAGCACGTTGACCTAATTTCTTAGAGCCAAACTGTCTATTATACGGAGCAATTTGAATTTCTTCACCGGCAGTAATAATACGAGCCTTTTCATTCACTCGGAATGTTTGAAGCTCTTCCTCGTACTCTTCATAACCCGAAATTGTTAAATTATGCTCTAAATCAGCTTGTTCCACTTCAATCACGCGAACATTTGGATACTTTTCATATCCATCAAAAACTAATTTTACAACTTCGTCTTTTTCGTTTAATACAAGGCCAACCTTTTTCCCAGGCTTTAACTCAACTGTATCTGCATCCTCGCCAGCCATTCTTACATAGCCACCAAGGGGCAATAATCGAATCGTATACACCGTTTCATTCTTTTCAAATGAGAATATTTTCGGACCAAAACCAATCGCAAACTCACGGCATAAAATACCTGCTCTTTTTGCGAAATATAGATGCCCTAGCTCATGGAAAAATACGAGTGCACCGAAAATTAATATAAAGGCAATCGCTGTATTCAATTCCATACCACCTTTGCTAAATTTGTTCCATCACAAACCGTCTTGTGGTTGCATCAATTTCCAGAATTTCCTCTAAGCTCGGACGTGCAATGACATTGTGATGGTTCATTGCTTTTTCAATGAGGTCTTCCACTGTTAAGAAACCAATTCTCTTTTGTAAAAAAGCTTCAACAGCTACTTCATTCGCTGCATTCATTACAGCCGGCATACTTCCACCTGTTTTTCCAGCTTCATACGCAAAGCGCAAGCAACGGAAACGTTCTTGGTTCATTTTCTCAAAATGCAATGTACCCATTTCCCATAAATTTAACTGCTTTGTGTCTGAAAGAGGCAATCGATCAGGATATGTAAGTGCGTATTGAATTGGTACTCGCATATCAGGTGAGCCAAGCTGTGCCATCACACTACGATCTTCAAATTCAACCATAGAATGAATAATACTTTCTTTATGTAAAACAACATCGATTTGCTCGTAAGGGATACCAAAAAGCCAATGTGCTTCAATTACTTCTAGCCCCTTATTCATCATTGTAGCAGAATCAATTGTAATTTTCGAACCCATTGACCAGTTTGGATGTCGAAGCGCATCTTCTACGGTCACATGATGCAATTCATCTCTCGTTTTATCACGGAAACTTCCACCAGAAGCCGTTATAATTAGTCGAGAAATTCTTTTTTCATTTTCACCATTCAAGCATTGAAAAATAGCTGAATGTTCACTGTCTACTGGAAGTAACGAAACATTATGTTTTCGCGCTGCTTCCATTACAAGATGCCCTGCAGTTACTAACGTTTCTTTGTTTGCAATTCCAATTGTTTTTTTCGCCTCAATTGCACGAAGTGTTGGTAACAACCCTACGCTACCTACAACAGCATTTACTACGATCTCCGCATCTGGATGTAATGCTACTTCTAAAAGTCCTTCACTACCATATACAATTTTTGTATTACCAGAGACAGCTTGTAATTTTAAAACATCTTCCTCTCTTTGCACAGAGACAATTTGCGGAGAAAATTCTTGAATGACTTTTACTGCGTAGTCAATATTTTTCCCTACAGAAAAAGCAACGAGACGGAATTGGTCTGGGTGCGAGCGTAATACATCTAAAGTTTGTGTACCAATTGATCCGCTTGCACCTAATAAACTAATGTTTTTCATGACTCCAACCCCTCGTTCATTTATTAATTGTATTGTAATAAGAAGTAGAGAATTGGTAAAACGAATAACCAACTATCTGTTCGATCTAATATACCACCATGTCCAGGTAAAATTGTACCTGAATCTTTTACGCCATAATGACGTTTAAATGCAGATTGTACTAAATCACCAATTTGTCCAAAAATAGAAATGATAATTGTCAGCACAATTAAAATTACTACATTCGATTCCACTGGGAAAAACATGTTGTAAACAAGCGCTACAATAATTCCACAAACGATGCCGCCTAATGAACCTTCAATCGTTTTATTTGGACTAATTTCTGGCCATAACTTTCTTTTTCCTAATGCTTTTCCTACAAAATATGCGCCTGAATCAGTAGCCCATATAACAAATAATGCGCAAAACACATATTTAATTCCTAAAATTCTCGTTTCATTCAAATATAAGAATCCCATTGCAACATATGTTGTTGCCATTAGTAAAAATGAAGCATTGTCAAAAGTAAATGTATTCTTAGAAAGGACTGTATATGATAAAAGTAATAGAACAATCACAAATGTGATTTCTAATTTACCTAATCCAATCCAAGTAAACAGTTCTGATGCACTACTTGGAACTAAAATAATCCATAATAATACTGCAGCTAAAACTGTTGGTACTGAAATAAGCGTAAGCTTATTCATACGAATTAATTCATATAAACCTATAGAAGCAAGTGCATACACTAAAACCGTAAAAGGCACGCCACCGTAAATTACGATGGGAATGAATAGCGCGGCAGCAACCACTCCAGTAATAATTCTCTGTTTCACTACCAAACCCTCTCTTTCTACACGCCTCCGAATCTGCGCCCTCTATGCTGAAAGTCTGTAATCGCATTTAGCAAATGTTCCTCGGTAAAATCTGGCCAATACACATCTGTAAACCAAAATTCCGAATATGCAATTTGCCATAACATGAAATTACTAATACGTAGCTCTCCGCTCGTACGGATTAACAACTCTGGGTCAGGTAAAGAACTCGTCATTAAGTAGGAAGAAAGCATTTCTTCGCTTACATCTTCAACACGAACTTTTCCTTCCTCACGATCTTTCATCATATGTTGCACAGCAGAAACGATTTCATCTCGACTTCCATAGTTTAACGCGAAATTCAGAATTAATCCCGTATTCTCTTTCGTCTCTTCCATGGCCTTCTCCATCGCTCTGCGTGTATGCGTAGGAAGACGATCTTGTTGCCCTATTACACGGACTTGTACGTTCTCTTCAATCAATTCTGGTAAAAATGTACCTAAAAATTCTTCTGGAAGCTTCATTAAATAATCAACTTCCTTTTTCGGTCTTTTCCAGTTCTCAGTTGAAAAAGCATAAAGAGTTAATACTTTCACATTAAGTTTGCTTGCAAATTTTGTGATTTTCTTTACAACTTGCATGCCTTCATGATGTCCCGCAATACGAGGCATCGCTCTCCTCTTTGCCCACCTTCCATTACCATCCATAATGATGGCAATATGTTCTGGGATGTATCCTTTTTTCACTTCTTCAACGAGATGATCAAACGATGTGTCCTTTTTACCTTTAAAAAAAGGAAAGTTTTTAAACATCATTCATACCCTCCAACAAGCAGACGTATGCCTAAAAGTGTAAAAAGACCCCCTTAAGAAGAGGGTCATATTTGCGAAAGTATCGCTATTACACTTCCATGATTTCTTTTTCTTTGTTTTTTGCGATTTCGTCAACTTTTGCAATATATTTATCTGTTTCTTTTTGGATATCTTCAGTATATCCTCTTAAATCGTCTTCTGTAATCTCGCCAGCTTTTTCAAGCTTCTTAAGATCATCGTTACCGTCACGACGTACGTTACGAACAGCAACTTTTGCTTCTTCAGCATATTTTTTCACAACTTTTACAAGATCACGACGACGCTCTTCTGTTAATGCAGGGAATGCAATACGAATTACAGTTCCATCATTAGAAGGGTTTAAGCCTAAATCTGCTTTTAAAATTGCTTTTTCGATATCACCGATAGAAGTTTTATCATACGGTTGAATTACAAGTAAACGTGCTTCTGGAACTGTAATGTTCGCTAATTGCACAACTGGTGTTGGTGCACCATAGTAATCAACTTGTACTTTATCTAATACAGACGCGTTTGCACGACCAGCGCGAACTGTTGCTAATTCGCGTGAATAAGCAGCAACCGCTTTTTCCATTTTTTCATTTGCAGACTTCAATACTTGTTGTCCCATATTTATTTCCCCCTTACAACTGTTCCGATATTTTCGCCTAACACGGCACGTTTAATATTCCCTTTTTCCATAACTGAGAATACAATTAATGGAATATCATTATCCATACATAGAGAAGAAGCTGTAGAATCCATTACACCTAAACCTTCTTTTAATACATCTAAGTAAGTAAGTGTTTCGTATTTCGTAGCTGTTGGGTCAATAGATGGATCTGCATTATATACGCCATCCACATTGTTTTTCGCCATTAAAATTACGTCAGCTTCAATTTCCGCCGCACGTAATGCTGCCGTTGTATCTGTAGAGAAGTATGGGTTACCAGTACCTGCTGCGAAGATAACAACACGTTTTTTCTCTAAGTGACGAACTGCTTTACGACGAATGTAAGGCTCTGCCACTTGACGCATTTCAATTGAAGTTTGTACGCGAGTTTGAATTCCGATGTTCTCCAAGCTATCTTGAAGAGCTAATGAATTCATAACTGTCGCTAACATGCCCATGTAATCCGCTCCTGCACGATCCATGCCCATCTCACTTCCAATTTTTCCACGCCAAATGTTACCGCCGCCAACAACAACAGCAACCTCTACATCTAGTTCTGCAATTTCTTTCACTTGTTCCGCAACTGACTTAATAACAGCTGGGTTGATTCCAAATCCTTGCTCGCCAGCTAAAGCTTCTCCACTCAGCTTTAAAACGACACGATTATATTTCGGTTTACTCATAATGAACCTCCAATTGCTTACATCTTTATTTTAAAAAAGGGAACACAATGTGTTCCCTAATCTGTATTAGTTACTACCTTTTACTTGGTTCATTACTTCTTCAGCAAAGTTGTCTTCGCGTTTTTCGATACCTTCACCAACAGCGTAGCGAACGAATCCTTTTAATGTTGCGCCTTTAGACTCAACGAATTGACGAACTTTCATATCAGGGTTTTTAACGAATGCTTGGTCAAGTAAGCAAATCTCTTCGAAGAATTTGCCTAGACGGCCTTCAACCATTTTTGCAACGATTTTTTCAGGCTTGCCTTCGTTTAATGCTTGTTGTGTTAATACTTGACGCTCATGCTCAACTTCTTCAGCTGTTACAGCATCACGATCGATGTATTTAGGGTTAACTGCAGCGATGTGCATTGCTACGTCTTTAGCAGCCGCTTCATCAGTAGAACCTTCAAGAACTGTTAGAACACCAATGCGTCCACCCATGTGTAGGTAAGCACCGAATGCATCTGCATCAGTTTTTGATACGATTTCGAAACGACGAAGTGTAAGCTTTTCACCAATTTTAGCGATTGCTTCGTTGATGTGCTCTTCAACTTTTTTACCGTTTTCCATTGTTTGAGCCATAGCTTCTTCAACGTTAGCAGGTTTCTTAGCTAATAAGTGAGCAGCTAATTCTTTAATTAATGTTTGGAAACCTTCGTTTTTCGCAACGAAATCAGTTTCAGAGTTTAATTCTAAGATTAAACCGTCGTTACCGTTTGTTTCGATGAAAGTTAAACCTTCAGCAGCGATGCGGTCTGCTTTTTTAGCAGCTTTCGCGATACCTTTTTCACGTAAGAAGTCAATTGCCTTCTCCATGTCGCCGTTAGTTTCTGTTAAAGCTTTTTTGCAGTCCATCATACCTGCGCCAGTTTTTTCACGTAATTCTTTTACCATTTGTGCAGTGATTGCCATACTTTTCATCCTCCTAAAATATGTATTTATACCTTTTATAAAGGTGTTTATACCTTAAAAAAGGTGATAAAAGGCCGAACCCCTTATCACCTTTCCAACTTTGTTACGCAGTAACAGTTTCTTCACCTTGTTTTGCTTCAAGGATCGCGTCTGCCATTTTAGATGTAAGAAGTTTTACAGCACGAATTGCATCATCGTTCGCTGGGATAACGTGATCGATTTCGTCTGGATCACAGTTTGTATCAACGATACCGATGATTGGAATGTGTAATTTGCGTGCTTCAGCAACTGCAATACGCTCTTTACGAGGGTCTACTACGAATAATGCACTTGGAAGACCTTTCATATCTTTAATACCGCCTAAGAATTTCTCAAGACGCTCTAACTCTTTTTTAAGTTGAACAACTTCTTTCTTAGGTAGTACTTCGAAAGTACCATCTTCTTGCATTCTTTCGATGTCTTTAAGACGCTTGATACGCTTTTGGATTGTTTGGAAGTTAGTTAAAGTTCCACCTAACCAACGTTGGTTAACGAAGTACATACCAGCACGAGTTGCTTCTTCTTTAATAGCTTCTTGTGCTTGTTTTTTAGTACCTACGAATAAGATGTCTCCGCCTTCAGCAGCGATGTCACGCATAACTTTGAAAGCTTCCTCAACTTTTTTCACAGTTTTTTGTAAGTCGATGATGTAGATACCGTTACGCTCTGTGAAAATGTAACGCTTCATTTTTGGGTTCCAACGACGAGTTTGATGTCCGAAATGAACACCAGCTTCAAGCAATTGCTTCATAGAAATTACTGACATAATATAGTTCCTCCTAAATGGTTTTTGATATCCTCCGTTTACTTCATCTCTAAGCGAAACTACAAACGTAGCACCAACACTTAAATCAGTAAACGTGTGTACTTTGTACTGACACCACTGCTTACTATATCATACTGAAATATTACAATCAAGTCGAAAATGCGAACAATGTAAAACTTTCTTTGTTCATACTCGAATTCTAGTATTACCAACCTGCATTTCTTTTAAGCAAAAAGTGAAATGCAATTCATGGCTTTTCAAAAAAATGCGATTATGACGCTATGTACGAACAACATCAATCTGTTATACAAAAAAACTCTCCTCAAAAAATGAGAAGAGTTTTATAAATTAGTTTGTTTTTAATTTAGCAAGTTCATGTAAGAATTTGTCGTTTAATACTTTAATGTATGTTCCTTTCATACCTAAAGAACGTGACTCAATTACACCAGCACTTTCTAATTTACGAAGTGCATTTACGATTACCGAACGAGTGATTCCTACACGGTCAGCAATTTTACTTGCAACAAGTAAACCTTCTGTTCCGTTTAATTCTTCGAAGATGTGCTCGATTGCTTCTAACTCACTGTAAGATAATGAGCTGATCGCCATTTGAACAACAGCTTTGCTACGCGCTTCTTCTTCAATTTCTTCTGCTTTTTCACGTAAAATTTCCATACCTACAACAGTTGAGCTGTACTCAGCAAGAATTAAATCATCATCTAAGAACTCTTGACCAAGACGAGCTAAAACTAATGTACCTAGACGCTCACCGCCACCAACGATCGGTACGATTGTAGTTAAGCCTTGACCAAATAATTCTTTATTTTCTACTGGGAATGCTGTGTAAGCACTGTTTACATCTAAGTTTGAAGATGTTTCTGTAATGTTGAATAAGCTTTGTGTATACTCTTCTGGGAATTGACGCTCTGCAAGCATTTGTTTCATACGCTCATTCTCGATTTGTTGGTGAATTGCATAACCTAGTAATTTACCACGACGGCTTACTACGAATACGTTCGCTTCGATTACTTCACACATTGTGTCAGACATTTCTCTAAAGTTTACAGGCTTTCCTGCTGCGCTCTGTAATAACGCATTTAATTTTCTTGTTTTTGCTAATAATTCCATTTCAAAAGTTCCTCCTACATGTTACTCACATATTTTTTCATCACTTGGAAACTAGGGCGAGTCACCTGATGACACTATTACAAAATAAACTGGCTCACATCTTTATTTTTAGCAATCGTTGCTAATTTTTCCTCAACGTATTGAGGCGTTATCGTTATTTTCTCTAACGTAATTTCAGATGCTTCAAACGATAAATCTTCAAGGAGCTTCTCCATAATCGTATGAAGTCTTCTTGCTCCAATATTATCTGTATCCTGATTAACTTGATAAGCAATCTCAGCAATCTTACGAATAGCTTCGTCTGAAAATTCAATTTCTATACCTTCAGTCGCTAATAAAGCAATATATTGTTTAATTAACGCATTGTCAGGCTCGATTAATATTTTAACAAAATCATCCGTCGATAATTTTGTTAATTCTACTCGAATCGGAAATCTCCCTTGTAATTCCGGAATCAAATCTGACGGTTTAGACATATGAAACGCTCCAGCTGCAACGAATAAAATATAATCCGTTTTTACTGATCCGTATTTTGTCGCAACATTTGATCCTTCTACAATTGGTAAAATGTCACGTTGCACACCTTCACGTGATACATCTACACTATTCGACTGCTTACCAGCAATTTTGTCAATTTCATCGATAAAAATAATCCCGAGCTGTTCAGCACGATAAACAGCCTCTTGTGTAACTTCATCCATATCAATTAAGCGCTGTGCTTCCTCATTTGTCAAGACTTTTCTTGCTTCTTTTACAGAAAGTTTACGTTTTTTTGTTTTTTTCGGCATAAAACTTCCTAATGCATCTTGGAAATTCATCCCCATTTGTTCCATGCCAGTTCCTTGCAGCATATCGAACATGGAAGACTGTTGTTCAGTCACTTCAATCGATACAATTTCATCTTCAAGAAGTCCTGCAGCAAGCTTTCTTTCCACATCTTGACGTTTCTTTTCGATTTCAACATCTTCCTGTGAATCTGTTGTTTGATTCGAATTTTGAGCGCCACCAAATAGCATTTCTAATGGGTTTTTAAATCCAGATTGCTTCTCCGGACTCGGTACTAAAATTTCAACAAGACGTTGGTTCGCTTGTTCTTCTGCTTTGTCTTGTACTTTTACTACCATTTCTTCTTTCACAATGCGAACTGACGTTTCCACAAGGTCACGTACCATCGATTCTACATCTCTACCTACATATCCAACTTCTGTAAATTTCGTAGCTTCAACCTTAATAAAAGGTGCTCCAACGAGTTTCGCCATTCGTCGTGCTACCTCTGTTTTACCAACACCTGTCGGTCCAATCATTAAAATATTTTTAGGTGCAATTTCATCACGTAGATTTTCAGCTAATTTACTTCGGCGGTATCGATTTCTTAAAGCTACAGCAACCGCTTTCTTCGCATCTTTTTGACCGATAATGTATTGATCTAATTTTTCCACAATTTGACGCGGAGTAAAATGTAAATGCATATAAAATGCCTCCCTTACGATTCTACAATTCTTCCACAATTATATTGTGGTTTGTATACACACAAATATCGCCTGCAATGTCTAAACTCGCTTTCGCAATTTGCTTCGCTGTTAAATGTTCACTTGCATATTGTTTTAAAGCACGACCTGCTGAAAGCGCATAATTTCCGCCAGATCCAATTGCTAAAATACCATCATCCGGTTCAATCACTTCTCCCGTACCTGAAACAAGGAGCATAGTTGTTTTATCCATGACAATGAGCATCGCTTCTAGCTGACGTAACATTTTGTCACCGCGCCATTGCTTCGCCATCTCAACAGCAGCACGCTGCAAGTTTCCATTATACTCTTCTAATTTCCCTTCAAACATTTCAAAAAGAGTAAATGCATCAGCAACTGAACCTGCAAAACCAGCTAAAACTTTCCCTTGAAAAAGTTTACGAACCTTACGAGCTGTATGTTTCATTACAACAGCATTTCCCATTGTCACCTGGCCATCTCCAGCCATTGCACATTCTCCATTATGATGAACTGCAAATATCGTTGTAGCGTGGAAATTTCCCATAGAAAAAACTCCTTTATATGTTTTTATAGCTTTAAAAGCAATTTATGCCCGTGGGTGATGCTTCATGTAGACAGAACGCAATCTTTCTTTAGAGACATGCGTATAAATTTGTGTCGTAGACAAATTTTCATGACCGAGTAGCTCCTGTACAGTACGTAAATCTGCCCCTTCATCTAACATATGTGTAGCAAATGTATGCCTTAACATATGAGGACTTATACGCATTGTCAGTGAAGCTTTCTTAATGAGTTCATTTAATACATAGCGTACTCCTCGACTTGTCAGCGGCGTGCCTTTCGCATTTAAAAATACCATATGAGATTGTTCTTCAGTTTTCTTGGCTAACTGTTTTCTCCCGTTCTCTATATAAGTAATTAAAGCATCTTGTGCATAGCTCCCGAACGGAATATACCTTTGTTTTTTTCCTTTTCCCATTACTAAAATTGTCCCCACCGCAAAGTCAATATCGGTAAGTTGTAAATTGACACATTCACTCACACGGATCCCGGTCGCATACATCAACTCTAATAAAGCTTGATTCCTTTGACCTAACGGGGTTTCCGTATCAGAAACTTCAAATAATTCCTCTAATTCTTCAGCATATAAAAACTTTGGGATTGACAATTCTTTTTTGGGGAGTGACGCAAGTGCAAACGGATTATCCTTCCGATAACCTTCACGCATCAAAAAACGATATAAACTTCGTAAGCTTGATACTTTTCTTGCGACAGATTTACGGGCTAACTTTTCATCGTGCAACGTCGTTAAGTACAAACGAACATCCGCGTATGTAATATCTAAAAAAGAGGATATGCCTTCTCGCTCCATAAATTGCACAAAATGTTCTAAATCATTTTGATAACTTGCAATTGTATATTTTGAATAATTTCTTTCAATTTGTAAATATCCAACGAATAATTGTAACAATTTCTTCACATTCACACAATTCACCTCAATAAAGGCTACTAAATCGTATCACAACTTAGTAGCCTTTGCAAGAAATTTAACTAAATATTTACAAAATTTCGAATCGTTTCTAAAGCGCGTGTTGCATAGGCTTCATTACGTTCTGCTTTCTTTTTAATTTTCTTCTCTAACGGTGCAAACAGACCGAAGTTTGCATTCATCGGTTGGAAGTTTTTTGCATTTGTCGCAGTAATATAATTCGCCATACTTCCCATCGCAGTTACTGGTGGTAATACAACCGGCTCTTCACCTTTTACAAGTCGAGCAGCGTTGATACCTGCTAGCAATCCTGAAGCCGCTGATTCAACATATCCCTCCACTCCAGTCATTTGACCAGCGAAGAATAAATCATCACGTTGTTTATATTGGTATGTTGGACGAAGCAAGTTAGGTGAATTAATAAACGTATTACGATGCATTACACCATAACGTACAATCTCTGCGTTTTCCAGTCCTGGAATCAACTGTAACACTTCTTTTTGCGGTCCCCATTTTAAATGCGTTTGGAAACCTACGATATTGTATAACGTTCCCGCTGCATCATCTTGGCGTAACTGAACAACAGCATATGGCGTTTTCCCTGTTTTCGGATCTTCTAATCCAACAGGTTTCATCGGTCCAAATACTAGTGTTTGTCTTCCTCTACTTGCCATAACTTCTACTGGCATACAACCTTCAAAGAAAATTTCTTTTTCAAATTCTTTTAAAGGTACTGTTTCAGCAGCGATTAAAGCCTCGTAAAAACGGTCGAATTCCTCTTCCGTCATTGGACAGTTTAAATATGCCGCTTCACCTTTATCGTAACGAGATTTTAAATACACTTTATTCATATCAATGCTGTCTTTCTCAACAATCGGTGCTGCTGCATCATAGAAATAAAAGTAGTCTTCACCCGTTAATTCTTTTAATTGCGCAGAAAGATCAGGCGACGTAAGTGGACCTGTCGCGATAACAGTAGGACCTTCTGGAATTTCAGTAATTTCTTCATTCACCACAGTTACGTTCGGATGATTTTTCACATATTCCGTTACTTTTGCCGCAAATTCATGACGATCTACCGCTAAAGCCCCTCCTGCTGGTACAGAACACTCATCAGCTGCACGAATAATAACAGAATCCATTAAACGCATTTCTTCTTTAATAACACCAACAGCATTTGTTAATGTGTTTGCGCGAAGCGAGTTACTACATACTAATTCTGCAAATTTATCTGTGTGATGAGCTGGCGTTTGCCTTACCGGTCTCATTTCGTATAATCTTACTTGGACACCACGTTTTGCAATTTGGTAAGCTGCTTCACTTCCTGCAAGACCTGCGCCAATGACGTTTACTACTTGTGTTGTCATATATTTATCACCTTTCCTTTTCTTCCCGAAAAAAATGTGAGCAGTTACGCTCACATTTGTTGTTCTTCTTCATAATCACACGAAATACATTGTACTTGTACGCCTTTTTTCAACTTCTTCTCTACTAGCATACCTTCACACTTCGGACATTTACGGCCAATCGGCTTATCCCAAGATACAAAGTCACACTCTGGATACGTACCGCACCCATAGAAAAGACGTTTCTTTTTATTACTACGACGCTCAATAATTTGACCTTTATCACATTTCGGACAAGTAACACCGATTTCTTTCACAATCGGTTTTGTATTACGACAATCTGGGAAATTCGAGCAAGCCATAAATTTCCCGTATTTACCCATTTTAAAGACCATTGGGTGATTACATAATTCACAATCTTCCCCAGCTGGTTCATCTTTAATTTCCACTTCACGCATTTCTTTTTCCGCTTTTTCTAAACGCGGTTCAAATCCTACGTAGAAATCATCAACAATTTTTACCCAATTCGCATTTCCTTCTTCTACTTCATCGAGGCTTTGCTCCATGTTAGCAGTAAATTCAATGTTAATAATTTCTGGGAAAAACTCTAAAATAAGTTCAATTACTATTTCACCTAGTTCAGTTGGAACGAAGCGTTTATTATCCAAACCTACATATCCACGTTTTTGAATCGTTTCAAGTGTCGGTACGTAAGTCGACGGTCTTCCAATTCCAAGCTCTTCAAGTGTTCTTACTAAACGAGCCTCTGTATAGCGCGGCGGAGGTTGTGTAAAGTGTTGCTTCGGTTCTAAATCCTTCGAAAATACGGTTTCCCCTACTTCTAAAGGTGGCAACATCTTATCCTTTTCTTCAGCCCCATCATCTTTCGACTCTACATACACTTTCATAAATCCTGGGAACTTTACAACCGATCCACTTGCACGGAACTGAACATTATTATTAATGAGTCTCGCTGTCACAGTATCCATTATAGCAGACGCCATTTGACTTGCAACAAATCGCTCCCAAATCAATTTATACAATCGAAGTTGATCACGACTTAAGAAACTCTTTAGTTCCTCTGGCTTTCTCATTACCGAAGTAGGACGAATTGCCTCATGCGCATCTTGTGCGTTCGACTTCTTCGTTTCTTTCTTCTTTTCTGTTCCTATGTATTCCGTACCAAACGCCTCAGTAATGTACGTACGTGCCTCTGTTTGAGCTGTTTCTGAGATACGTGTTGAATCAGTTCTCATATACGTAATAAGACCTACAGTTCCTTGTTTTCCAAGATCAATTCCTTCATACAATTGCTGCGCAAGCATCATCGTTTTCTTTGCTCGCATGTTTAACTTACGCGCCGCCTCTTGTTGCAAGGAAGATGTTGTAAATGGTAATGCCGGATTACGTTTTCGCTCTTTTCTCGTTACATTTTCAACTGAGAACGCATTATCTTTCAGCCGTTCAATTATTTCATTCACTTGTGTTTCATTCGTTAATTGAACTTTTTCACCATCTACACCGTAAAAGCTTGCTTCAAATGTGTCTTTCCCTTTCACAAATTCTGTCTTAATTGTCCAGAATTCTTCAGGCTCGAAACTTTGAATTTCTCTTTCACGTTCGATAATTAAACGAACTGCTACAGATTGTACGCGTCCTGCACTTAATCCTTTTTTTACTTTCTTCCATAATAAAGGACTAATATTGTAACCAACAAGACGATCTAGTATACGTCTTGCTTGTTGTGCATCTACTAAATTCATGTTAATCGCGCGAGGATGTTTAAAGGATTCCTTTATTGCATCTTTTGTAATCTCATTAAACACAACTCGGCAATCTGATTCAACGTCCACATTTAACGTATTGGCTAAATGCCAAGCAATAGCTTCCCCTTCGCGGTCTGGATCGGCCGCGAGATAGACTTTCTTTGCTTTTTTTGCTGCTGATTTTAAGTCTTTTAAGACGGGACCTTTACCACGAATGGTAATATACTTCGGGGTGAAGTTGTTCTTTACTTCTATCCCCATTTGGCTTTTAGGTAAATCGCGAACGTGTCCCATAGACGCGACAACTTTGTATTTTTTCCCTAAATATTTCTCAATGGTCTTCGCCTTAGAAGGCGACTCCACGATTACGAGGTAATCTGACATGCTAGTGCCTCCTTAAGAGGTGGATTCAAGTCTTCATTAATCTTATTGATTTCTCTTGTTTTTGTCAATCAAGAATGAATATACCATACAGTGCCTATCTACCATTTGTCAATAATTGTTTAATAAAAACATAAAAATATAAGGTTAATTTAAAATCTCTTCCAGTATATCTTCTGCATTTCTTACTAGTTTCGCTCCTTGTTGAATGAGATGATTTGTTCCTGATGCACTATCTATAAATATAGGTCCAGGAAGTGCAAATACCTCTCTATTTTGCTCTAGAGCAAGGTCTGCGGTAATAAGTGTTCCACTTCTCGATTTCGCTTCTACAACTAAAACACCTTTACTTATGCCACTAATAATCCGATTCCTTTTTGGAAAATACCATTTTTTCGGTGCATAGTGCGGCGGATACTCTGTTAATAACAATATATATTCATTCCACACTTCATATAAATATCGATTCTCTCTTGGATATATATACGATAATCCATGTCCTAGTATCGCAATTGTTGGGCAATGCCGTTTTACTGTAATTTCATGAGACATCGCATCTATCCCTCTTGCAAATCCACTGACAACAAGCCATTCCTTTTCTAATAATGGATGTAAAATAAATTTCAAACTTTCATATCCATATAAATTCGGTTCTCTTGTTCCAACAACCGCTAATTTATTCACTTTATTGAGAAAATCTTTTTCTCCTTTTCCATATAATACAAAGGGAGGATCTTGTATTTCACGTAATAATTTTGGATAATCTTCATCCCATATTGTCATATAAAAGAATCGATTTTTCTCTAAATAAGATATATATTGTGGGAGATTTGAACTTTGAAGAAAATTTACTAATTCTGAAGATTTTTTCGAGGATATTCCAGTGTAACATTCAATTTGTTTTGCATTAAAATTGTATATTTCCTTCAATTCTGGATCGACATGTAATAGCCTCTCTATCGCCTTCCAATGGTCTGCTAACAAGTAATGAAGATGTAATAATCGTTCTCTTTTCATCACAATTCTCCTTACCCATAATTTTTATTATGTTAACAAGAAGTTTGTAAAAAGACACCTTCAAGCAAGAAGGTGTCTTTCAACAGATTAGTAGTTTTTACAAGTCTCAAATAGACCTTTTTCTTTTAAGACAGAGATTAGCGTTTCACCCATAACTGCTGGAGTTTCCGCTACTTTAATACCACAAGCTTCCATCGTTTTAATCTTTTCTGCAGCAGTTCCTTTGCCGCCAGAAATGATTGCACCAGCATGACCCATACGTTTGCCAGCAGGCGCTGTTTGGCCGCCAATGAAGCCTACAACAGGTTTTGTCATATTAGCTTTTACCCATTCAGCTGCCTCTTCTTCCGCTGTACCACCGATTTCACCAATCATAATTACAGCGTGTGTTTCTTCATCTTCATTAAATGCTTTTAACGCGTCAATAAAGTCTGTACCGTTAACAGGGTCTCCGCCGATACCTACAGCCGTAGATTGACCAATACCTTCTTGTGTTAACTGATGTACAGCCTCATACGTTAATGTACCAGAGCGAGATACGATACCTACATGACCTTTTTTATGAATGTATCCTGGCATAATACCAATTTTACATTCATCAGGTGTGATAACACCTGGGCAGTTCGGTCCAAGTAAACGTGTATGTTTACCAGCCATATATCTCTTTACATTTACCATATCTAATACAGGAATTCCTTCAGTAATACATACTACTAAATCAATTTCTGCATCAACTGCTTCCATAATTGCATCAGCCGCAAAAGCGGGTGGAACGTATACAACTGAAGCGTTTGCGCCCGTTGCTTTCACTGCATCTTCTACAGTATCAAATACTGGTACACCTTCAATATCAGTGCCACCTTTACCTGGCGTTACACCACCGACAATTTTCGTACCGTATTCTATCATTTGCTTTGTGTGGAATAACCCTTGAGAACCTGTAATACCTTGAACAATAACTTTTGTATCTTTATTAACTAATACGCTCATTTTTCTCCCCCGCTTTCTATTAGCCCACTAGTGAAACAATTTTTTGTGCACCGTCTGCCATAGATTCTGCTGCAACAATATTTAAGCCAGACTCATTTAAAATTTTCTTACCTAACTCTACGTTTGTACCTTCAAGACGTACAACTAAAGGCAATTCAAGACCTACTTGTTTCGTTGCTTCAATAACACCTTCTGCAATAACATCACACTTCATAATGCCACCAAAAATGTTAACGAAGATACCTTTTACATTTTTGTCAGAAAGGATAATTTTGAATGCTTCTGTAACCTTTTCAGCTGTCGCACCGCCACCAACATCTAAAAAGTTAGCTGGATCTCCATGGTAATGTTTAATGATATCCATAGTAGCCATCGCTAAACCTGCACCATTAACCATACAACCGATATTTCCATCTAAAGGAATGTAGTTTAAGTCATATTTAGAAGCTTCGATTTCTTTTGCATCTTCTTCATCAAGGTCACGAAGTTCTAAAATGTCTTTATGGCGATATAAAGCATTAGAATCAAAGTTTAATTTCGCATCTAATGCCATAACTTTACCATCACCTGTTGTAACAAGTGGGTTAATCTCTGCGATAGAGCAATCTTTTTCGATAAAAGCACGGTATAAGCCCATCATAAACTTCACAGCTTGTCCTACAAGCTCTTTTGGAATATTGATGTTAAATGCAATTCGGCGTGCTTGGAAGCCTTGTAAGCCTACTGCTGGATCAATATATTCTTTAAAGATTTTTTCAGGTGTTTTTTCTGCTACTTCTTCAATTTCTGTTCCGCCTTCTTCAGAAGCCATTAAAACAACTTGAGAAGTTGCACGGTCTAAAACAAGACCTACATAATATTCTTTTTTAATATCGCAACCTTCTTCGATAAGTAAGCGTTTTACTTCCTTACCTTCAGGACCTGTTTGATGTGTCACAAGTGTAGTTCCTAAAATGCTCTCTGCATATGTACGAACTTCATCTAAATTTTTTGCAACTTTTACTCCGCCAGCTTTGCCGCGTCCACCAGCGTGAATTTGTGCTTTCACTACACATACATCCGTTCCTAATTCTTTCGCCGCTTCTACAGCTTCTTCTACTGTAAATGCAACCTTCCCGTTCGGAACGCTAACCCCATAGCTTCTAAGGACTGCCTTACCTTGGTACTCATGGATATTCATGGTCCCATCCTCCCCTGTTTTCCTGTTTTACTCGAAAAGTTTTTTAATGTTTAAAAAACATTACATTGCCATTGTATAAGATGATTGGCACGCTGTCTACAATAAAGTGTCAGAAAACTGAAATCGCTTTATTCTTTTTGGAAAATAGTAATGTTTATATGTCAAAATACAAAATAAGCTGCGTTTTCGCAGCTTATTTTTGAATCATATCTTTAATTGGCGCGAACGATTTTCGATGTTCTTCTAATATGCCATGCGCTTCAATCGCTTCTAAATGTTGTTTTGTGCCATATCCCATATGTTGTTCAAATCCATATGCAGGATACTTTTCTCCAAGCTCTTTCATCATACGATCTCTCGTTACTTTCGCAATAATGGATGCAGCTGAAATAGAAATACTTTTTGCATCACCTTTAATAATAGATGTTTGCGGAATTGGTGTAGGGAGTTTCATCGCATCAATTAATAAATATTGTGGTGTACAAGATAAATTCGCTACAGCATCTAACATCGCTTGTTTCGTCGCTTGATAAATATTTATTTCATCAATAACTTGCGGTGATACAATTCCAACTCCAATTGCAATTGCTTGCGCTTTAATTTCATCATAAAAACGCTCACGTTTCGCTTCACTCAACTTTTTCGAGTCATTTAACCCCGGAATATAAAAATCCTCAGGAAGAACGACAGCTGCCGTCACAACAGGCCCAGCTAACGGTCCACGACCTACTTCATCTATACCTGCGATATATGTGAGACCTTTTTCACGTAACGCATTTTCATACTTAGACATTTCTAGAAATTTTTCTTTTTCCTTTTGCGCTAACTCTTTTTGTTTATACCACTTAGAAATGAGCTTTTGTACCCCTTTACGTTCATCTTTTATTAATATTTGAAAGCGGTCGTCCTCTTCACTCATAATTTCTTGTAGTAAATGTTCCGCCTCTTGAATAGTCACTTTTTGCATTCATGCCACTCCCTTTATATACAAAAAAGAAAAGACGTACAAACGCACGTCTTATACTTCTTCTACTTTTTCTGCATCTTCTGTCTGCTCCGCAAACTCTTCTGGTGTTTCAAACGTCATTTTCCCAAGTTTGCCACCACGAAGCTCACGAAGTATAAGTTCAGATGTTTTATCATAATCAATCATTCCGCCGCCCATTAAACAGCCTCTATTTTTTCCAATCGCATCAAATAACTCCACGATGTCTTCTGGAATGTCATTTAAATTATAGCGCTCTTTTAATCGGTCTGGGTAATGTTTCTCCATAAAACGTAGCGCATAAACAGCTACGTCTTGTAGATTTAAAATAGAATCTTTAATTGCACCAGTCGTAGCTAGACGTAACCCAACTAATTGGTCTTCAAATTTAGGCCATAAAATACCTGGCGTATCTAACAGCTCCATTTCTTTCCCAACCTTAATCCATTGCTGAGCTGTTGTCACACCAGGACGATCCCCTGTTTTAGCAATATTTTTCTTCGCTAACTTATTAATCAACGTAGATTTACCAACATTCGGTATCCCTACAATTAATGCACGAATCGCTCTCGGTCTAATACCTTTTGCAACCATTTTATCGAATTTCTCTTTCACTAACACTTTACAAGCCGCCGCAATTTCCTTCATGCCTTGTCCAGCCTGTGCGTTAATTGAAATTGCCATATGGCCTTTTTCTTTAAAATATGCGATCCATTGCTTTGTTAAACGATCGTCTGCCATATCCGCTTTATTTAAAACAACAAGCCTCGGTTTATGTGTAATAATCTCATCGATCATCGGATTTCGAGAAGATAAAGGTAATCGAGCATCTACAAGCTCAATTACAACATCAATTAACTTTAATTTTTCTGTTACTTGGCGTCTAGCCTTTGCCATATGTCCCGGGAACCATTGAATTACCATGTTGCCACCTTCTTTTTCTTTTATTTCACAATACGAGCATCTTTTAACGGCCAATATAGTATATTTGCCTTTCCAATCACTTGGTCCATTGAAATTGTACCAATCGAACGGCTATCTTTACTAAAACGACGATTATCACCTAAAACAAATAATTGACCTTCTGGAACAGTTTTCTTCCCTGTCATTTCTTCAAGAGTGAAATCATATGTAAGCGGTCCGTCAGCAATTTGTTTTTTCTGCTTGTCTAAATACGGCTCCTCATAAGCCTTTCCGTTAACATATAGTTTATCATTACGATACTCTATTTCATCGCCTGGTAGGCCGATAATACGCTTAATATAATCTTTATCTTCCGTCGCTCGGAATACAATAATATCAAATCGTTTCGGATCTCCTATGTGATAACCAATTTTATTAACTATCATTCGATCGCGATCATGTAATGTAGACGCCATCGATACTCCATCTACGAGAATTGGCGCAAAGAAAAACTGTCTAATAACACCTGCTAATACAACAGCTATCAAAATTGCCTTGATCCATTCCCAAAGTGAACTCTTTTCTTTCTTCATGCTTTTCCCCTCCACGATTATGTAAGCTGATCGTATTATATCAAAATTTTATATAGATTGGAAAAAGGGAGCTTGTGCATTTACAAGCTCCCATACATGTCTTATCGAATTTCTTTAATACGTGCTTTTTTACCGCGAAGGTTACGTAAGTAGTATAACTTAGCACGACGTACTTTACCACGGCGAAGTACTTCGATTTTCGCGATTCTTGGCGTGTGAACTGGGAATGTACGCTCTACACCTACACCGTAAGAAATCTTACGAACTGTGAATGTTTCACTGATTCCGCCACCACGACGTTTAATTACAACACCTTCGAAAAGCTGAATTCTTTCACGAGTTCCCTCAACTACTTTTACGTGTACACGTAAAGTGTCTCCAGGACGGAATGAAGGAAGGTCAGTTTTTAATTGGCCTTTTGTAATTTCTGCGATTAATTGTTGCATATTAAATTCTCTCCTTTAAACAGATGCTCTTATAAAGTCTAAATAAATTACAGCGGAACATCGTTAATACGGCTACTGATTTCAGCAGCACAAGTGTTATAATAGCATATTGCTAAGGCTGTTGCAATAGAAAATATATCAAGCACTTATTTGCCTTCTTTAATCTGTTCTAGCCACTTCTTTTCTTGCTTAGACAATTCTCGTTCTTCTAGTAAATCCGGTCTACGCGTGTACGTACGACGCAACGATTCTTTATGTCGCCATTCATCAATATTTTTATGATTTCCCGACATTAATACATCTGGCACTTTCATACCACGAAAATCAGCTGGACGTGTATAATGAGGATGCTCTAATAAACCTGTACTAAACGAATCCTCGACTTGTGAAGCATGATTTCCTAGTACTCCTGGAAGGAGACGTACGACACTATCAGTTATAACCATAGAGGCTAACTCTCCGCCTGTTAATACATAGTCACCGATAGAAATCTCATCTGTTACGAGATGTTCACGAATTCGTTCGTCATATCCTTCATAATGCCCACATACAAAGATTAAATGTTCTTCCTCTGCAAGCTCTTCCGCTTTCTTCTGAGTAAACCTTTCACCTTGCGGACACATTAAGACAACTCGCGGCTTCCGCTCCGTTTCTTTCGTTAAATCTTCTACAGCATCAAAAATAGGCTGAGGAGTTAACACCATCCCAGCGCCGCCACCATACGGATAATCATCCACACTATTATGCTTACTCGTTGTATAATCACGGAAATTGACAACACGGAGCTCTACCGCTTCTTTTTCTTGTGCTTTCTTTAAAATTGAAGATCCAAACACACCTGTAAACATATCTGGAAACAAAGTTAAAATGTCAATTTTCATTATAGTAGCCCTTCCATTACATGAATGGTTACTAATTTATTCTCAATGTTAACTTGAAGTACAACATCATCAATATAAGGAATTAACAGATCTTGACCTTTTGGACGTTTAATTACCCAAACATCGTTTGCACCAGGAGATAAAACTTCTTTTATTGTCCCTAACGCTTCTCCTTCTTCCGTTACAACGTTGCAACCAATAATTTCATGATAGTAGTATTCGCCTTCAGCTAGTTCGCCTAATTGATCTTCAGGTACTTTTAAAAGAGAACCTTTAAACTGTTCTACTTCATTTACATTCCCATATCCTTCAAATGTCAATAAATCAAATGTTTTATGTTGACGATGAGAAGTAATCTTTACTGGGAAAGGCTCTCCACCTTTTTCATTCGATATGTATAACGTATTCCCTACCTTATATCGCTCTTCTGGAAAATCAGTACGAGAAACCACACGAATTTCTCCTTTTACGCCATGAGTATTTACAATTTTCCCTACGTTAAACCATTTTGTCATAAACAGTATGTCACCCCTGGTTTCTATATAAATTAAGCATCCCCATTTCACATATGGAACATGCAATTTCTCTTTAAATGTTAAAAAAGGGAGAGGAAATAACTCCTCGCCCTTTTTACGTTTATTGAATTTCCAGTGTTACTTTTTCACTATTGTGATGTCCCACTGAATACAAGAGCATTCGAATTGCTTTCGCAACTTTCCCTTGTTTTCCAATGACTTTTCCAACATCCTCAGGATGTACAGTTAATCGATACTTTATCTCTCCGTTGTAAAGTTCCTGTGTAACTTTTACATCTTCAGGATAATCGACAAGAGGCTTGACAATCGTCTCGACTAACTTCTTCATAGTCATTGCCTCAATTACTTACCTTGTTTAGATAAGTGGAATTTCTCCATGATACCTTGGTTAGAGAATAAGTTACGAACTGTATCAGATGGTTTAGCACCATTTCCTAACCATTTTAATGCTGCTTCTTCGTTGATCTTAACTTCAGCTGGTTGAGCAACCGGATTGTAAGTACCGATTTCCTCAATGAAACGTCCGTCACGAGGAGAACGAGAATCTGCAACAACTACACGATAGAAAGGAGTTTTTTTAGCTCCCATACGTTTTAAACGAATTTTAACTGCCATTTATAAAGCACCTCCGAATTTATTTCACACAGATAATTATATTAGCAAAAAGACTATTGCTTTGTAAAGTATTTTTTCTTAACAGAGCCATCTTTTTTCCTTACATGAATGGAAACTTCAATCCACCTAGTCCTTTTTTCTTACCTTTTTGCATTCCAGTCATCGTTTTCATCATCTTTTTCATATCATCAAATTGCTTGATTAAACGATTGATTTCTTGTACCGTTGTACCGCTACCTTTGGCAATGCGTTTTTTGCGACTAGCATTGATTATTTCCGGTTGTTCTCGCTCTAATTTAGTCATAGAACGAATAATTGCCTCAATATGCCCAATTTGTTTTTCATCAACTTGTGCATTTTTCAGCCCTTTAATTTTATTTGCACCAGGAAGCATTCCTAACAATTCATCAAGCGGGCCAAGTTGACGCACTTGTCCAAGTTGTTCTAGGAAATCGTCAAGTGTAAACGAAAGCGTACGCATTTTTTGCTCAAGTTCTTTTGCTTTCTCTTCATCAACTGTAGCTTGCGCTTTTTCAATTAATGTTAAGACGTCTCCCATCCCTAAAATACGGGATGCCATACGTTCTGGATGGAACGCTTCAAGTGCATCTAGTTTTTCACCCATACCTGCAAATTTAATTGGCGTATTTGTAACAGCTTTAATAGACAATGCCGCACCACCGCGCGTATCACCATCCAGCTTCGTTAATACAACCCCTGTTAAACCTAACTGTTCATGGAAACTTTGTGCAACATTAACCGCGTCTTGTCCTGTCATCGCATCGACAACAAGGAAAATTTCATCCGGTTTCGCAACTTCTTTCACTTTCGCTAATTCATCCATTAGTTCTTCATCAATATGCAGGCGACCTGCTGTATCAATTAAAACATAATCATGATGATCTTCTTTCGCTTTTGCAATCGCTTGTTTCGCAATTTCAACAGGACTTACTTGATCTCCTAAAGAGAATACAGGCATGTCCAATTGCTTCCCTAATGTTTCAAGCTGTTTAATCGCTGCAGGACGGTAAATATCCGCCGCAACAAGCATTGGTTTACGATTATGCTTTTTACGAAGCAAATTCGCAAGCTTACCTGTCGTCGTTGTTTTACCTGCACCTTGCAGACCAACCATCATAATAACAGTCGGTGGCTTATTAGCAACAGCAATTTTGCTTTGCTCTCCGCCCATAAGTTCTGTAAGTTCTTCCTGTACAACTTTAATTACTTGTTGTCCAGGTGTCAAACTTTTCATTACATCTTGTCCGACAGCACGTTCAGATACACGCTTTACAAAATCTTTTACTACTTTAAAGTTAACGTCCGCTTCTAAAAGAGCTAGACGAACTTCTCTCATCATTTCTTTCACATCGGCTTCAGAAACTTTTCCTTTGCCGCGGATTTTTTGCATCGTCTGTTGAAGTCGGTCGGCTAATCCTTCAAATGCCATATTGCCGCCCTCCTAATCTAATTTTTCGATAGCTTCAACAACTTGTTTCATTTCTTCATTCACATGCTCTTCTTCGCTGATTAGCTGTTTTAGCTTTGCAACAAGTCGCTGTCGCTCTTGAAACTTTTGAAGTAATACTAATTTTTCTTCATATTCTTCAAGCATCGCTTCAGTCCGTTTAATGTTATCATACACGGCTTGGCGACTTACATCAAATTCTTCCGCAATTTCACCAAGAGATAAATCATCTAGATAATAAAGCGACATATAACTTCTTTGTTTTTGCGTTAACAACGATTGATAAAAATCAAATAAATAGTTCATTCTCGTTGTTTTTTCGAGCATGTTGGATCATCCTTTGTTAAGTGATTTCCCTTTACATGAATTAGTTTACATGGAGTACAAAAGAGTGTCAAGTTTTTTTCTTAACATCTCATATTTTTATAGAAAAAGAAGCGGAAAATACCGCTTCTTTCACTTATACTTCTTCTGTTTCTACTAAGTTCGCAAATAAACCATATACATATTGTTCTGGATCGAACTGTTGCAGATCATCCATTTGCTCTCCTAATCCAACGAATTTCACCGGTACATCCATTTCGTTACGAATTGCTAATACAATACCACCTTTAGCAGTTCCATCTAACTTCGTTAAAACAATACCAGTCACATTCGTTGCTTCACGGAATGTTTTCGCTTGACTTAAACCATTTTGTCCTGTTGTTGCATCAATAACAAGCAATACTTCATGAGGAGCTCCTGGTACTTCACGCTCAATTACACGCTTTACCTTCTCTAACTCTTTCATTAAGTTTACTTTATTTTGTAAACGCCCTGCTGTATCACATAGTAATACATCTACTTTACGTGCTTTTGCAGCTTGTACAGCGTCATACATAACCGCTGCTGGATCAGACCCTGATCCTTGTTTAATCACTTCTACCCCAACGCGATCGCCCCATACTTCCAATTGTTCAATCGCTCCAGCACGAAATGTATCTCCTGCTGCTAATAAGACAGACTTACCTTCTGATTTAAACTTATGAGCCATCTTACCAATTGTTGTCGTTTTACCTACACCATTCACACCAACAAATAAAACAACTGTTAAACCATCCTTTTGCACATTAATTTCATTAGTAAAATCGCTGTCACCTTTATAAATTTCTATTAATTTTTCCGAAATAACAGCTTGTACTTCTTTTGGATCTTGAATATTACGGCGTTGCACTTCTTCTTTCAGCTGGTCGATTAATTCCATCACTGTCGAAACGCCAACATCTGCACCGATTAAAATTTCTTCTAATTCTTCGAAGAAATCTTCATCTACTTTACGGTAACGAAAGACTAAATCATTTACTTTATCTGCAAACGAATTTCTCGTTTTTTCTAATCCTTGTTTAAACTTCTCTGTTACCGTATCTGTTTGTTTTGAAATTTTTTCTTTTAGTTTTTTAAAAAAGCTCATACTGTCCCATCCTTTCTATTTGCTTGCAACTAGTTCTTCTCCATCATCTAAACGAACCGAAACAAGTTTAGATACCCCTGACTCTTGCATTGTTACACCGTACAATACGTCAGACTCTTCCATTGTACCTTTTCTATGTGTAATTACAATAAACTGTGTCTCATCACTAAATTTCTTTAAATACTGAGCAAAACGGGCAACGTTTGCCTCATCAAGAGCAGCCTCTACCTCATCTAATACACAGAATGGGACTGGGCGCACTTTTAAAATACCAAATAGCAGCGCAATTGCCGTTAAAGCACGCTCTCCACCTGAAAGTAAACCTAAGTTTTGCAGTTTTTTCCCTGGCGGTTGCGCTACGATATCAATACCCGTATTTAATAAGTCCTCTGGATTCGTCATAACTAAATCCGCTCTACCGCCTCCAAATAATTCAGAGAACACCGATTGAAACTCCATTCGAATTCCTTCAAACGTAGTAGAAAAGCGTTTTTTCATTTCTTCATCCATTTCAGTAATAAGTTGGTGCAATGTCGTTTTTGCTTCTTCTAGATCATCTTTTTGCTCTAGTAAGAATGTATGACGCTCTGCCACACGCTCATACTCATCAATTGCTCCTAAGTTTACTGTACCTAGCTCTTCGATGGAGAGTTTAATTAGTTTCACCTTTTTACGTGCATCCTCAGCAGGCATCACCATTGTATACTTCAGTTTTGCCGCTTCAAATGAAATCGTATATGTTTCACGTAAATGTTGTAATCTATTTTCTAACTCTACATCAAGTCGGTTTATTTTTACCTCTTGATCTTTCAACATCTCAAGAATGTATTTATGTTTACCTGTTGTTTCTTTCAGGTTACGCTCTAACTGTTCTACTCTCTCTTGTAACGATACACGTTGTTCACGACGAGAGCGAATTAACTCTGAAGTTTGATTACGATCATATGCTTTCTTCTCAATCATATTCGTAATTTGTTCTTCACCACTTGAATTCGATGTCATTTCTTGTTTTAAGAATGCTAAATCCTCTTTCGTTTTGACAAGCGTTGCATCGGTTTCTTCTTTTTCCTTCGTCAATCGTTCTACTTTTTCTTTTTGATTAGATAAGCGTTGTTGCTTTTCAGCTGCTAACACTTTTAACTCAGTCATTTCTTTTTGAACTTTTTCTTTCGAAGAATGTTGCTCACTTTTTTGTTTTGTTAAAGCTGTGATTTTGCTATCTAATTCCGTAATCTCTGCCTGAAGAGTCGCCAAAATCTTTTCTAACTCTTCTTTACGGCCTTGCATTTTCACTTGGTCTTGCAAGAACCCTTCAATCTCTAAATCGTAAATAGATAAACGATCATTAATACGATGTTCTTCTAATTCTAAGCGACTAATTTCTTCTCTTAATTTCTGTTCATCTACACGCTCTGCTTCTACACTTTGCCTTAGTTCGCGTATTTGCACTTCTTTTTCTTGAATCTCTTGTTTTACTGCTTTAACAAAGTTTTCTAACTTCGTTGTTTTCTCTTCCATATCAGTTAACTTACTCGTCCACTCTTCTAGTTCACGTTGACGTCCTAATAAAGATGATTTCGCCTGTTTTACCGCTCCACCCGTCATAGAACCGCCAGGGTTTACTACATCACCTTCGATTGTTACAATGCGATAACGGTATTGCAATTGTTTCGCCAACTCATTCGCTCCGCGTAAATCTTTTGCAACAATAACAGTACCTAATAAATTTGAAACTACATTTTCATATTTATTGTTATATTGCACGAGTTCTGCTGCCACACCTACAAACGATGGGTGCTGATTTACAATACGTAATTGCTCAAATGATAACGATCTACCTTTAATAACAGCTTGCGGTAAAAACGTTGCTCGTCCATGTTTATTTTGTTTTAAAAACGCAATTGCATTACGAGCATGTTCTTCTTTTTGTACAACTATATGCTGCATCGCTGCACCTAGAGCAATTTCCATTGCAATTTCATATTCTTTCGGTACCGTTAGCAGTTCTGCAACAGCACCCTCAATACCTTGCAACCTATTTTCTCTAGCTTTTAATACTTCACGTACCCCTTGATAGAAACCAGAGTAGTCCTCTTGCATCTCTTCTAGCATTTCTTTTCGAGAACGTGCCTGTTGTACAAATTGATATGCTTGATACAGTTTTGTTTCGTTTTCACTATACTGCGCCTTGCATTTCCCAAGTGCCGCTTCTGTCTTTTGTATATTCGAAAGGATTCCAGCTACTTTTTCTTTTACTTGTTCATAACTTTCCACAAGTTTTGTCTTTTTCGCTGTAATTTCCATACGCATTTCTACATATTTCGCATTTTCTTCATCAAGGCGTTCATTTTTCGAGTTTTGTTGTTTAGATTGTTCTTCAATCATAGATAACTCATTACGATGACTAGCTTGTTGATTTAAAAGTTCAATATAGTCACCTTTTAAATTCTCAATTTGCTCTTCTAAATTGTCAGCAAACGTTGCAAGTAATTGCTCATTATCATGCAATTTCGTCTCCAACTCTTTTACATGATTTACAAATTGCATCAATACTTCTGTACTCGATTCAATTTCACCATCATAACTTGTAGCTTTCTCTGTTAATTCAACAATTAACTGTTCGAGTTGTGCACAATGCGTCGTTGCATTTTGCTTTCTCTCTTTTAATAGCTCACGCTGTCCTTCTAACTTTTCTAGCTCTTTACTAGAAAGTAAAAGTACTTCTTGCAGGGAATCTACAGACTCATCTACTGCTTGTAATTGGCCTCGTAATTCTTCTAGCTCTTCTTCACCTTTTTGTAAATGCGTTGACATTTTCGCTTCTTCGTTTTTATTATGCCCAAACTGATTTCGAAGCGCTTCCCATTTCTCATGTAATTCTTCAATTTCATGTACAATAAGCGCCGCTTCTACTTTCTCTAATTCTTCTTTTTTCTCGAGATAATCCTTTGCAATAGAAGCTTGTCTTTCTAAAGGTTCTACTTGACTACTTAATTCGTGAATTATATCTTGTACACGATTTAAGTTTTCTTGTGTGTCTGCTAATTTACCTTCAGCTTTCTTTTTACGAAGTTTGTATTTCAACACTCCCGCCGCTTCTTCAAATACCCCACGACGTTCTTCTGATTTACTACTTAAAATTTCTTCAACTTTCCCCTGGCTAATAATTGAAAAAGCTTCTCTTCCCATACCAGAGTCCATAAATAAATCGATAATATCTTTCAACCTGCATGATTGTTTATTAATATAAAAATCACTATCACCAGAACGAGATACACGACGCGTTACACACACCTCATTATATTCAATCGGTAAACGTTGATCTTCATTATTTAAAGTTAATGTTACTTCAGCAACATTAACCGCTCTTCTCGTATCACTACCTGCAAAAATAATATCTTCCATCTTTGCACCACGTAATGATTTTGCCGATTGTTCACCAAGTACCCAACGAATGGCATCAGTAATATTACTTTTCCCGCTTCCATTAGGTCCTACTACAGACGTTACACCTGGGACAAAATCGACAGATACACGCTCAGCAAAAGACTTAAATCCCGCTATTTCTAATCTTTTTAAAAACACGAAAGGCCTTCCTCCTATTCTCCGTTGCTATAAATGTTGTTTATACAAAAACAAACGATTATACGGATTTCATTTCCTTACATTTATAAACGAAAGGAAAGTTTCATTCTATGCACAAGGAATCCCCCTCATTCAAAGGGGGATTCCTTATAGTTGTTCTTTTAACTTTTTCAACGCTTCTGCAGCAGCTTGTTGCTCTGCTTCTTTTTTCGACTTGCCACTACCAAGACCTAAGGCCACGTTATTTAACGTAACACGTGACACAAATTCTCGATTGTGAGCCGGTCCTTTTTCTTGCAAAATTTGATACTCAATATTGCCACTACCATCACGCTGAATCAACTCTTGTAATTGACTCTTATAATCCATCACATGAGAAAAAGCACCTTCATTAATTTTAGGGTATACAATTTCTTTTAAGAAGCCCCATACTGTTTCTAGCCCTTGATCAAGATAAAGGGCACCAATAAACGCTTCAAAGACATCCGCTAATAAAGCTGGTCGTTCACGTCCGCCTGTCATTTCCTCACCTTTTCCTAATAAAACTAGGCTACCAAATGACAACTCGTTTGCAAAACGAACAAGAGATGGTTCACATACAATAGCTGCACGTAGTTTTGTTAACTCTCCTTCGCTCATTGTCGGATATTTTTGAAACAGATACTGCGATACAGTAAGTTCCAATACTGCATCTCCAAGGAATTCGAGACGCTCATTGTCTTCATGCGGTTTTTTTCGATGCTCATTCACATACGATGAATGCGTAAATGCTTGAATCAATAATTTTTCATCTGTAAACGTAATACCTATTTTTTCTTGAAATACTTTAAACGCTTCACGATATTTTGTTTCGTATTTTTTTTCTCTATATTTACGGTACGGCATAGGTCCCTCCAGATATAAGCCGAGAAGCCCCGCTAAAAAACGGGACTTCATTCAAGCATTATAGATGACTCTCTATGTAAGTCACAGCATCGCCAACAGTAGCAATCTTTTCAGCATCTTCATCAGAAATTTCCATTTCGAATTCGTCTTCTAATTGCATTACAAGTTCTACTACATCTAGGGAGTCTGCTCCTAAATCTTCCTTGAAGCTTGCAGCTGGTACTACTTCTGTTTCTTCTACTCCTAAACGATCAACGATAATTTTTGTTACACGCTCTAAAACATCTGCCATTCCATTCACCTCCCCTCAAATATTATATTAAATATTGTCCAAAAAAACTAGCTGAAATCGATTCTTTTATTACATTACCATACCGCCATCAACATTTAACGTTTGACCTGTAATATATTTGCTTTGATCAGAAGCAAAAAACGTTACAGCATTTGCGATATCTTGCGCTTCACCAAACTGAGCTGCAGGAATTAATTTTAACATTTCAGCTTTTATATTTTCATCTAATACGTCTGTCATATCTGTCGCAATAAATCCAGGAGCAATTGCATTTACAGTAATATTGCGGCTTGCTAACTCTTTTGCTGATGTTTTTGTTAATCCGATTACACCTGCTTTAGCAGCAACATAGTTTGCTTGTCCTGGGTTTCCCGTTACTCCGACAACAGAAGCGATATTTACAATACGTCCATGACGTTGACGCATCATATATCGAGATACTGCCTTTGTACATAAGAATACACCTTTTAGGTTTGTATTAATAACTGTATCCCATTCTTCTTCTTTCATACGCATTAATAAATTATCTTTTGTTACACCTGCATTATTTACAAGAATATCAACTTGTCCAAATACATCTACAGTTTGTTTCACCATATTTGTAACGTCTTCAGCATTTGCAACATCTGCTCTTACTGCAATTGCATCCGAACCTAATTTCTTTATTTCATCAACTACTTCATTTGCCTTTTGCTCGTTACCAGCATAATTTACTACAACATTTGCCCCTTGTTTTGCTAAATCAATCGCAATTGCACGACCAATTCCACGTGAAGCACCCGTTACTAATGCTACTTTCCCTTTTAACATCAGTTTTCTCCTCTCAAATTTGAAATGGTATCTTGTAATGTCTCTTCATCGTATATCGCGTATGCTTTCACTGATGAATCAATTGACTTCATAAGTCCAGCAAGTACTTTCCCAGGTCCAATCTCAATAAATGTATCTACCCCTTGACTCACCATATATTCAATGGATGGATACCATAAGACAGGCGAATAGAGCTGCTCGATTAGCTTTTCTTGAATATGCGCACCACTTGTAATAACGTCTGCTGTTACATTTGCGATTACCGGAATATTCGTATCTTGAATTGTAATTTCATTTAAGACACTTTGGAATTTCTCCGCCGCTGGCTTCATAAGCGCAGAGTGGAACGGTCCACTTACTTTAAGCGGAATTGCTCTCTTTGCACCATGTTCTTTCGCTCTTTGAGAAGCAATCTCGACTCCTTGCTTTGTTCCAGAAATCACAATTTGCTTCGTACTATTCATATTAGCAATTTGTACTGCATACCCTTCACTTGTTACTTCTTCTGTAACTTGTTTCAGCATATGTGGATCAGCACCTAAAATAGCCGCCATTGCACCTTCTCCGCCAGGAACAGCTTCTTCCATATATTCCCCACGTTTCCTTACAGCATATACTGCATCCTCAAAAGTTAATGCACCCGCTGCTACAAGAGCGCTATACTCACCTAAACTATGCCCTGCGACAAAGTCTGGTGTAATATCATACTCTTTTAAAGCTGTCAAAATAGCAAAACTTGTTGTTAATAAAGCAGGTTGCGCATTTGTTGTTAACGTAAGCTTTTCCTGCGGCCCTTCAAAAATCACTTCTGAAAGTGAGTCTTGCAACACCTCATCTGCTTTTGCAAATACATTTGCAACCTCTTTATTATTCTCTGCTAACTGTTTACCCATTCCAACTGCCTGTGAACCTTGGCCCGGAAAAAGAAATGCTAGTTTTCCCATTTCAAATCCTCCTCTTATTGGAGTGGCTCTTTCTCCATTACGCTTGAAATAGTAGGAATAACTTCTTTCGCTACCATTTCTCTCGTTTGACGAATCGCACTAAATATCGATTGGTCATTGGAAGAACCGTGAGCCTTAATGACAGGAGCCTTCAATCCAAATAATGCCGCTCCTCCATACTCCGAATAATCCATTTTATCTTTTAATACCATAAGTTTTGGCTTTAATACCGCTGCTGCTAATTTGCTCGTAAACGAACTCATTAACTGTTCTTTTAACATAGAGAATAATGCAAGTGCTGTTCCTTCTAATGATTTCAGTGCTACATTCCCTGTAAAACCATCACATACAACAACATCTGCTACACCTTGCAATAAATCTCTTGATTCAACGTTCCCAACGAAATTAATTGGGGCATCTTTAAGCATTGCAAAGACTTGTTTTGAAAGCTCGTTACCTTTACCATCTTCTGTTCCAACGTTTAAAAGTCCAACGCGAGGATTTTTAATTCCTCTTACTTTCTCAGCGTATACAGATCCCATTACTGCATATTGATATAAATGAATTGGTTTTGCATCAACGTTCGCTCCAACATCTAACATAACAAAACCTTCTCCATCAACAGTTGGCATTGTAGGGGATAAAGCTGGTCGCTCAATTCCTTCCATACGACCTACAACAAACAATCCAGCCGCCATTAAAGCTCCTGTACTACCAGCTGATATACAAGCATCCGCTACACCCTCTTTCACTTGCTGCGCCGCAAGTACCATTGAAGCTTGTTTTTTTCGACGAACCGCTCTTACTGGTTCATCTGTCGATTCAATTTTTTCGTCTGTATGAAGTATAGTAATTCGTTCTTCACTCGTTAAGTATTGACGAATTTCCTCTTCTTTCCCCACTAACGTAATATGTAAATCAGAATATTCCTTAATAGCTTTCATTGCTCCTAGTACGACAGCCTTTGGAGCATGATCGCCGCCCATTGCATCTATTGCGATTTTCATAAGTTGTTACCTTCCTCACTATAATTACTAGATCGATACATTTCAAAAGTGCCTGTAAAAACAAGTTCTTCTCCAACAAAGCTACGCACTTTGACAACCGTCCGCCCTTTATCATTCTCTACATCTTCCACGCGCGCTTTTGCAACAACACGCTCTCCTAATTTTACAGGACGAATGTATCGAATGGTAGACTTTGCAGTTAAAGCTAATTCTTCATCAATAACCGCAACAGCTAGTGAGTTTGCTTGTGCAAACAAATGATGCCCACGGGCAATTTGATTTCTTTTAAATACGTGTTCTACCTTCACTTCAAAAATAGAAATCGCATGTCTATCTAATTCTATATCAATAATTTCTCCGACAACCTCTTCTAACGGTAAAGATTTCACATCTTCTTCATGTTGCTTTGTAGCTACATGTTTAATTCTTTCTCTTAATTCAGGAATAGATAATTCCATACGATCAAGACGTACAGTTTGTATACTCACTTGAAATTTTTCTGCTAAATCTTCATCCGTAATAAAAGGATTCGTTTCTATCGTTTGTTGTAATAATTCTTGTCTTTCTTTTTTACTTCTTCTTTTTTTCATACCGCACCATCCATTTTTATGACTAGGTACTAATAGTAGTATATAATCATTAAAAGTAGAATGCAACAAAAACTTTTGTTGCCTCCCTTTAATCGAGCTTCTCTCCCTGGAACACACCTGTCCCGTCAAGATACGTACGCAACGACGCATATTGATCATTATGCCAAAACGCTTCTGAATCTACTAGTAACGCCGCATCTTGTCTAGCTGTTTCTAGCGCCCGATAATCATGTACCATATCAGCAACCTTGAATTCTGGTAAACCACTTTGCTTACTCCCAAAGAAATCTCCAGGACCTCGTAATTCTAAATCTTTTTCTGACAATACAAATCCATCATTCGTTTCGGTCATAATACGCATTCGTTCTTTTCCCGTTTCCGATTTTGGATCCGCGATTAATAAACAATACGATTGTTCACTACCACGCCCAACACGTCCTCTTAGCTGATGAAGCTGTGATAAACCGAAACGCTCTGCATCATAAATAACCATTACAGTCGCATTCGGTACGTTCACACCCACCTCAACAACTGTTGTCGACACAAGAATTTGCACTTTATTTTCACTAAATTGCCCCATTATCTCTTCTTTTTCTTGAGATGATAATCTTCCATGCATTAATCCGACTTGACATTTCCCCTGATAATGATGAGTCAGCATACTATGTAAGTCGATTGCATTTTGTACATCAAGTTTCTCAGATTCTTCAATTAGAGGACAAATAACATATGCTTGTCTTCCTTTTTTTATCTCTTTCTCTACAAAACCGAGAACACGATCTAACATGTCATGTTTTGCCCAGTATGTTTCAATTACCTTTCTACCAGCTGGCATCTCATCGATTATAGAAACATCCATCTCTCCAAATGCAGTAATTGCTAACGTACGTGGAATTGGTGTTGCTGTCATAAATAATACATCTGGACTTTCACCTTTCTCACGTAAAACTCGTCGCTGCGCTACACCAAATCGATGTTGTTCATCAGTAATCACGAGACCTAACCTATGAAAAATAACTTCATCTTGAATTAAAGCATGCGTTCCAACAAGGATATCTATTTCTCCTTGTTCTAATTTTGCCAAAATCTCTCGGCGTCTCACACCTTTAACTGAACTTGTTAACAATTCAACCTTCATACCAAAGTGCGAGAACGTCTCTGCGAGCGATTGATAATGTTGTTCTGCTAAAATTTCTGTTGGAACCATTAAAGCACCTTGATAATGCGCTAATTTCGCTGCATAAAGACCAATTGCAGCGACCACCGTTTTACCAGAACCTACATCACCTTGCAGCAGACGATTCATTCGATAAGGAGATGTCATATCTTTCATAATTTCATCTACAACTCGGCGTTGCGCACCAGTTAATGGAAACGGAAGTGCATCGATAAACTCTTGCAATTCTTCTGAAGGAATTTCTTTTTTCGTCCCTTTCGAATTTTCCCTCTCCATTTTTCGTAACGTTTGCATTTTCAACTGAAATAAGAAAAACTCTTCATATACAAACCGGCGACGCGCTTGCTTCAAGTCTTCCTGCCCCGATGGAAAATGCAAAGCCCGAAGTGCTTCATAACGTGGCAGTAATTTATACCGACTTAGCAATCCATCTGGTAACACTTCAACTATAGAGTCTCCATACTCCTTTAACGCTTGTGCAATAAAACGGCGCATCTGTTTTACTGTAAGTTTCCCTTTCACTGAGTACACAGGCTCCACTTCTTGTTGACGTACAACCGGTCCAAAATGAAGTTCTGATACCGCAATCGTTTGACGATGCTGGTCCCATTTTCCAGTAATCGTTACCGTTTCATCTAAATTTAACTTCTGCTTATAGTACGGCCTATTAAAACATACAGCTGTAATTAAATAACGACCTACGAGGACACGAACCGTAAGACGCGACTTCTTCTTCCCGTAATATTGCAGTAAAGGAGCACTATGAACTTTTCCCTCAACTGTTACACGTTCATCATGCTTTACTTCTGCAAGATCTTTCATCGCATAGTCTTCATAACGGTACGGAAAATGTTCTAATAGATGAGAAACTGTATAAATTCCCATCTCGTGTAGTAATTCAGATGTTTCTCCTCCGATTCCCTTTACATCCGTAACAGGAACTTGTACAACTTCATTCAAGATTCTCACGCTCCGTCACATTATTTTTTGATTCATTATCCATTAACATGATTGACATCTGTAATCGCTCTCTTTCACCTTATATATTCTATCATAGGCATTCTAAGAGAAACTACTCAAATCCCTCATAAACAACACGAAAGAAAAGAGCCTCACTATTAGCAGCAAGGCTCTTTTTTATCTTCAATATGCTAGCCTTTTGAATAAAAACTAGTAATAAACTTCATATTACTACTTATTATCCATTAGCAAGTAAGTAATCCATTTATTTTCAAAACGAATTTTTTCTTATTCTACAGAGAAGATGAAAGAATACACCGGTTGGTTTCCAGCATGTACTTCTACTTCTGCATCTTCAAAATTCTCTTCTACAAACTCAACTAATTCAGCTACTTCTTCATCAGTTGCATCTTCACCTTGTAGAATCGTTACGATTTCAGAATCTTCATCAATTAGTGCTTCTAGTAATTGCTTCGCAGCTCCTACTTTTTCAGCATTTGTTGATACGATTTTTCCATCTGCGATACACATGAAATCATCTTTTTGAATTGCCACACCATCAATTTCCGTATCACGTACAGCATACGTAATTTGACCTGTTTTCACATGAGATAAAGCTTCTTTCATGTTTTCTTCATTTTCCTTTAGCGTTCCAACTGGATTAAATGCTAACATTGCAGCCATACCTTGAGGAACTGTTTTTGAACGAACTACAATCACTTCTTGATCCACAACTGACGCTGCTTGTTCTGCTGCCATTACGATATTCCCGTTGTTCGGTAAAATAATGATTTTTTCAGCGTTTGCTTCTTCAATCGCCTTCACGATATCCTCAGTACTTGGATTCATCGTTTGGCCACCTTCGATAACTTTCGTCGCGCCAATGCTTTCAAATAAAGTTTTAATACCAGATCCCATAGCTACAGTTACGATACCATATGGTTGTTTCTCTTTAGGCTGGCTAGTTGGCTCAGGCATCATAGCAGGCTCATCTAATAAAGCAGTATGCTGTTCACGCATATTCTCTACTTTAATCTTGATTAAACTACCGTAACGTTGTCCGTAGTTCATAGCGTCTCCAGGATGTTCTGCATGAATATGAACTTTTACAATTTCATCATCAGATACAACTAGTAGTGAATCACCATACACACTAATATCTTCACGGAATTTTTGTTCAGAGAAATTATGTTCTTTCACTTTATCAGCTTCTAATTTCACCATGAACTCCGTACAATATCCATACTTAATATCTTCTGTACTCAATTGGCTTTGTACACTACGGTGATGTTCTGCGCGCACCATTTCATTCATAGATGGTTGGGCAGGTGCATCAGAAGAAATCGTTTCTCCTTTTAAGTCAGCTAAAAACCCTTCGTAAACTACTACAAGACCTTTACCACCGCTATCTACAACGCCAACTTGTTTTAATACAGGTAATAAATCTGGCGTACGATTTAACGATGCATTTGCTTCTTTCACAACGTCTTCCATAAACAAAACAAAGTCGCGCTGTTTTTTCGCAACTGTTACTGCATATTTACCCGTTTCTCTTGCAACCGTTAAAATCGTTCCTTCAATCGGTTTCATAACCGCTTTGTAAGCCGCCTCTACTCCAGCTTCTAAAGCTGCAGCAAAATCAACTGTTGTTAATTCTTCTTTTTGTTCAATGGATTTCGAGAAACCACGGAACAACTGAGATAAAATAACTCCAGAGTTACCACGAGCTCCCATTAATAATCCTTTGGCTAAACTTACGCCGACTTTACCAGCATGTTGTGAAGGATTTGCTTTCACTTCACGTGCGCCTGAAGTCATAGATAAGTTCATGTTTGTACCGGTATCGCCATCTGGAACTGGAAATACGTTTAATGCATCAACAAGCTGAACATTATTTGTTAAATTATTCGCTCCTTGAATGATCATTTGTGATAAACGTTTTCCATCAATTTTTTGAATTGACACAGATTTTCCTCCTTAATGCACATTACAAGTTTATTACTTTAACTCCTTGTACGTAGATGTTTACAGAATCTACTGCTAGTCCTACAGTTTGATCTAATGTATATTTCACTTTCGTCTGCACGTTATGTGCTACTTCTGAAATTTTCGTACCATAGCTCACAATAATATACATATCAATATGTACTTCATCTTCATCTTTACGAACAATAACACCTCTAGTGAAATTTTCTTTTCGTAAAATGTCTGTTAATCCATCTTTTAACTGATTTTTTGATGCCATACCTACGATACCGTAGCAATCTACCGCGGCACCTCCAGCAATTGTTGCAATTACATCTGTACTAATATCAATTTGACCGTACTTCGTTTTAATTTCAATTGACATCTCGTTTTCCCCCTTCATAAATGGTGAAAGTGAGTTAGACTACTTTAGTTACTATCATATAATCTTTTTAAAGAAAATTCCATCGTTCTTTCTTTTTCACTCTCATATTTTATGTTAAAAACTACACTTTTTTATGATGAGCAAAATAGTCCATTGTTATTATACAACATGTATCACTATAATATGTCAAGCAATTTTTCTTGATTTCAACTTTTCTTTATTGACATATAGTGTCAAGTAATTTTTCTTGATTTCTTTTTTCTACAGTGTTGCATTCTCTTTTTAGTTGTGTTAAATTATAGTAGTGTTTTTAGCATCGCATAAAAGACTAACATTGAAAAATTACGTATGGTAAGGTATCAAGGGAGGGAAATATAAATGGCTCGTGTTTGTGCTATTACTGGAAGAAAAGCTCGTTCTGGTAACTCTCGTTCTCACGCAATGAACGCTACAAAACGTAAGTGGGGCGCTAACCTTCAAAAAGTTCGCGTACGCATCGACGGAAAAGTTCAACGTGTTTACGTTTCTGCTAGAGCATTAAAATCTGGCAAAATCGAACGTGTTTAATAATAAAAAAAAGAGCCGCTAGGCTCTTTTTTTACTATACCAATGGAAAAAGCACCGGTAATAGGTGCTTTTTTTAATCTTTTTTGAAGGTATTTAACATGGCACGAACAATTCCACCAAGAAATTTAGGTAACTTAATTGTATAAAATCTCATGGTTTCCCTCCTAATCCCCATTACTCCACTTGGTCACTATATGATGTAAGGAGCAAAATTGTTTCTTTAATCAGTGCTTCTTATCACCATTAATATGCCAGAAGTAAATGAAAAAGTACCTTTTTCCTCAACGAGTTCATTACTAATACAAAGTGTTGATCCCCACTCTATTTTTTTATTCGTTAGAGGATATTTAAAACCAAGTAATGTAATCCCTTCCACTATTTCAGTAACAGGCACAAAAGATACATAAGGGAATTTTTTATTTTCTTCAATTATATGTGTACCCACTCTTTTTACACTTATTTCATTTTGATTGTCTACAATACACATCTCTATTCCTACTTCTAATCCTTTTAAAAGCATTTGTATATTCGCTAAACCGTGATCAAGTCTTCCGCCAGTAGCACCAAAAATACGAATGAGTGCCGGCTTTTGTTCTAACGCCCAGTTAATCGCAATTTCTAAATCCGTTTGATCTTTTTCACGAGGAACAATATGTAAATCATTTGTTTGTTGCCCCATCCATGCTAATTCTTCTTCAGTAACCGAGTCATAATCTCCAAACGCAACAACAGGAATAATACCTCTTTTTAATAAACGATATACTCCTCTATCAACTGCCGCCCACACTACTTTCTCATTTTCATATGGAGAAAAATCTGCACAATATTCCGCAGGTCCTCCCGCTAAAATATGAATAATCATGTTTCCTTCCCCTTCTATTGTAAAAAGGCAATCTGCCATTCGGTAGATTGCCTTTTTACATATTTTTTCTCTATCCTTTATAAATAGTGAAAACTTACTACACTAGAAGATTCACTGGGATAAAGACTCGTTCATTCATTATCCACGAATGACACGAATTGCTTCACCGCGGTCTTTTTGATTGTATACTGCTGACCCAGCTACAAGTACATTTGCTCCTGCTTCTACACAAAGTCTTGCTGTTTCAGCGTTTACACCACCATCAACTTCAATTTCTACTTCTAGATTGCGCTCTTTAACCATTTCTGCAACTTGTTTAATTTTCGGTAATACAGAATGGATAAATTTCTGCCCACCAAATCCAGGGTTTACTGTCATAAGTAATACCATATCAATATCTTCTAATACATGCTCAATCACTGAAACTGGCGTATGCGGATTTAATACAACTCCTGCTTTAATGCCATGAGATTTAATTAACTGAATTGTACGATGTAAATGAGGGCAAGCCTCTACATGAACAGTAATAATATCCGCTCCCGCTTTTGCGAAAGTCGGGATATAGTTATCAGGATTTTCAATCATTAAATGTACATCTAACGGTAACGATGTGATCGGACGAATTGCTTCTACAATTAATGGTCCAATCGTAATATTTGGTACGAAATGTCCATCCATTACATCGACGTGAATGTAATCCGCTCCGCCTTTTTCTACATCTTTAATCTCTTCCCCTAATTTTGAAAAATCTGCTGATAAGATCGATGGTGCAATTTTAATCATAACTAATACCTCGGCTTTCTCTCTCTAATTTCTTCTACAAATTGTTTGTAATTCTTATAACGATATTCTGTAATCTTCCCCTCTTCAACCGCAGCCTTCACAGCGCATTTCGGTTCAGAAAGATGTGTACACCCTCTAAATTTACAGTATTGGCTCGCTTCTTTCAACTCTGGAAAACAATATGTAAGATCTTCTACCTCTATATCTATGAAATCGAGTGAACTAAAACCAGGTGTATCTGCAACTAGTCCGCTTCCAATCGCAATTAATTCTACGTGTCTTGTCGTATGTTTCCCGCGTCCTAAATGTGAGGAAATATCATTCGTTTTCAGTTCTAATTCTGGACGTAAGACGTTAAGCATAGAAGATTTTCCAACACCAGATTGTCCCGCAACAACGGAAACACAACCTTCTAAGAACGGTTTTAAAATATCAATACTTTCCGATGTATTTATAGAAGTAAATAATACATCATATCCCATCTCACGATAGTCATTTGCATAAGATTCAACAGTTTCTCTCATTTTTTCATCAACTAAATCCATCTTACTAATGCAAATAATCGGCTTAATGTTATGATATTCAATCAGCACTAAAAATCGATCTAACAGCCCCGGATTAAAATCTGGTTCTACTGCTGAAAAAACAAGAATTGCTTGATCAACATTAGCAATAGGAGGCCTGACAAGTTCATTTTTTCGATCAAATACTTCAAGCACGTATCCTTCACTTGGATTATCAGCCTGAAAAACAACTTGGTCTCCTACCAGTGGTGTAATTTTATTTTTTCTAAACACACCACGCCCGCGACATTGTGTAATCCCTTCTTCATGCTGCACATAATAAAATCCACTTAGAGCTTTTACAATTTTTCCTTCTGGCATATAATTCTCCTTTATTCTGTATAAAGTGAAGCTGGAATTCATATTGAATGGATTATCATTCTTTAAATAAAGATTTCAAAACCCGTCATATATACACATTAATATATTTAATCTACCATCAAATTTAAAATATTATTTATAACAGTATCACTTTTATATCTTTTTGAATCATATATTTTTGCCTGTTATACAGTCCACTATATGTAGACAGCATAACAGGCAGAAGTAATACATTCCATTCTCTTTGGAGATAAAATGGAATTCATTATTATTGAGTTGGGTATGGTACTTCTTTGTCGATAATCGTTACACCATCTCGTACAATTTTATAATGTCCTTTTGTACCTTCTTGAATTACAAATTCTAATGAAATAGTTGCCGACTCTGAAATTGTTCTAGTTTCAATTGGTCTATCCATTTTTTGTTGCATATCTTCTTTATAAATTTCTATCGTTTGCGGTTTTTTCTCACCTATTATAGAAGACTCATACGGAATAGAAATATTATCCACTTTCACTGTTTTCGTTACTTTCGGCTTAGGACCATCTGAAATAACAATCGTCACTTTATCTCCTTCTTTTAACGGCGTTCCTGGTTTTGGAGATTGCGAAATTACAAGTCCTTTATCAACAGTATCGGAATACTCTCGTTTTATATCTGGAGTTAGTTTCCTCTCATTCAAATAACCATTGACACTATTTTCAGTCCATCCTGAAAAATCACCTGGTCTAATTTGATAAGGACCTTTACTTACCCAAATTTTCAAGTCTTGTTCCGCCTCTACTACCATTTGATCCGGCGTCGGAATTTGCTCAACGATTTCACCTTTTGGTCTATCATTTTCAATATAATTTATTGTAACTTGTTTATATTTTTCTTCTAATTCAGACCTTATGCTCTCAAAATCTTTTCCTGTGAAATCAATCATCTTACTTTTCTTTTTCCCACCTGATTGATAGATAGTAATTTTAGAGTTTTCTTTCACGACTCTTCCTGCCACAGGGTCTGTTTTTATAACATCACCGGTTTCAACATCATCTGTATATACAATATTAGGTTCCGTAACCTCAAAACCCTTTTCAACTAATGTATTTACTGCGGTCGTATATTTCATACCAGCCACATCAGGTACTTTTACATCTTTTGGAATAAAGAATCCTGGAATAACAGTAAGGGCTAACGTTATTCCGATCGCTAAAAGTAAAAATGTTATAATTAAAACTTTGAGCCATTTATTACTTCGTTTTTTCTTCTTATTTAAACCCTCATCTTCTTTTCTTGCCTGTTCATCCACTTTACTTCCTTGTAAAACAATTGTTTCATCAGTTACATTTTCGAATAATTGTTCTTGTTGAATAATCGGAATCGCTTTTGTCGCTTCCATATCTTCCGGTATGTAAAATGGCTGCTCATTTATCCTCTCTGGATATAGCGCAGTTTCAATATCTCGTTTCATCGCATTGGCAGATTGATATCGATGAAACGGATCTTTCGCAGTTGCCTTTAATATAATATTTTCGACACTTTGCGGAATATGTTCATTCCATCTTCTCGGAGACGGAATTTCACTTTGTAAATGTTTTAAAGCTATAGCAACAGCAGATTCACCAGAAAACGGTTGTCTTCCTGTTAACAACTCAAACATAACAATCCCTAGGGAATAAATATCTGATTGTTTATTTGCTATCCCGCCGCGCGCTTGTTCTGGTGATAAATAATGCACCGAACCGAGTACTGAATTTGTATGTGTAATTGTTGTTGCACTTGTAGCTGTCGCAATTCCAAAATCTGTTACTTTTATTACTCCATCAGCTCGAATTAAAATATTGTGCGGTTTAATATCGCGGTGCACAATTTCAAAATGATGGGCATGTGCCATGGCGGATGTTAACTGCTCCATAATATCAAGAGCTTCTCCTATCGGTAACATCCCTCTCTCAATTATGTATTGCTTCAATGTTTGTCCTGGTACATACTCCATTACAAGATAATATATACCATCTTCTTCTCCGACATCATACATATTCACAATATTTGGATGCGACAACGTTGTAACAGACTGCGCTTCTCGATGGAAACGTTTAATAAACTCTTCGTTATTTGAATAGTCGAGTCTTAATATTTTCACCGCTACATCTCGGCCTAGTATATCATCATGAGCTAAATACACATTGGCCATTCCACCGCCACCAATCATTTTCAGTAGCTTATAACGGTCATTTAAGCGTTTTCCAATCAGCACGTTGCACTTCACCTACTTTCGTTTGTCGAACCCGCATAATCAATGAGAACAAGGGTGATATTATCTTCCCCGCCACGATCATTCGCCAATTGAATGAGACGTTGTCCCTTAGTTTCTAGCTGTTCATTTAACTGTAAAACTTGTTGCATATCAGCAATAGAAACTTTGTTAGATAGTCCATCAGAGCAAAGAAGTAACTGATCATCTTCCTCTAGCACTAATGTTTTCACATCTAATCCGACTTTCTCTTCTGTTCCTAATGCCCTTAACAAAACATTCTTTTTCGGGTGATATTCTGCGTCTTCTTTTGAAATTTCACCATGTCTCACAAGTTCATTGACAAGTGAGTGATCTTCCGTTACAAGCGAGATTTCCCCCTCTGATACCATATAACAACGACTATCTCCTATATGACCTATCGTCACAAAATTTGGTGTACAAATCGCTATTATAAGTGTTGTTCCCATCCCGTTACATTCTACATGTTGCTTAGAGTATTCATATATACGCTCATTAATAATCCCAACGCTAGTATGTAACCACTCTTCTACTTTTTTTGGCTCGTTCATATTATGCGTTTGCTTCCAATAATCATGGAATAATTGAATGGTCATCGAGCTAGCTACATCACCAGCTCGATGACCTCCCATTCCATCTGCTACTACCGCTAAAATATTTCCATCTAAATTGTGAAAAACTCCTGCACTATCTTCATTATGTTGACGAACTTTTCCTTTATCTGATAGAAACACGGCTTTCATCTCGTCACCTCGTCTCTTCTTTGCGCTCCTTCGCACGCAACTGACCGCAGGCTGCATCAATATCATGACCTTGTTCACGGCGAATCGTTACATTTACTCCACGATCTTTTAACGTTTTTTCAAATAAGAAAATTTGTTCACGTGGCGTACGTACATAATCACGTTCAGGTACGTAGTTTACCGGAATTAAGTTCACATGACATTTTACACCTTTCAAGAGCGCAGCAAGCTCTTCAGCGTGCTCAACTTGGTCATTTTCGCCTCCAAATAGTCCATATTCAAAAGTAATACGACGCCCTGTTCTATTTACATAGTATTTAATAGCTTCCATCAAATCTGGTAGCTTATAAGCACGGTTAATCGGCATTAATTTTGAACGTAATTCTGAGTTTGGAGCATGCAGTGAAATCGCAAAATTAATTTGTAAATCTTCTTCAGCGAACTTATAAATTTTCGGGATGATTCCACTTGTCGAAACTGTCATATGTCTCGCACCAATATGAAGTCCTTTTTCATGGTTAATGATGCGTAAGAATCCCATTAAATTATCGTAGTTATCAAATGGTTCTCCAATTCCCATAACGACAAGAGAACTTACACGTTCTTCTGATTCATCAAGTGCACGTTGCACTTCTACTACTTGTGCTACAATTTCTCCAGCTTCTAAGTTTCGCTTTAAACCGCCAAGCGTTGAAGCACAGAACGTACACCCAATACGACAACCTACTTGTGTTGTTACACAAATGGAATTTCCATATTCATGTCGCATTAATACCGTTTCAATAGAATATCCATCATATAATTGGAATAAGAATTTAATTGTTCCATCCGAAGACGTTTGTTTTACTAACGTATTTAAAGTAGTAATATCAAAGGAATTCGACAATTTTTCACGCAATCCTTTAGAAAGGTTTGACATATCCTCATAATTTTTTACACGTTTTTTATATAACCAATCAAAAATTTGTCCAGCACGGAACTTTGGTTCTCCTTGCTCCTTTAACCAATCTTGCATTTCATGAAGTTGTAAAGAGTAAATTGATGGTTTTTTCGTTTCTAAATTTTTCTTTTGTTTTCTCACAGTCGTTTCCACGATGCTACACCTTCTTCCTTAAACAAGCAATATAAAAGCCATCTGTTGCAAAATAATGCGGTAAAATTTGTACTTGACCTTCATCAATATACGGACTTAGCTTTTCTGGCATACGCTCTTTTATCGTAGTATCCCACTCGAACTCAGGATGCTCTTGTAAAAATCGTTCTATTACTTGTTCATTTTCTATTTTCTCAATTGTACACGTACTATAAACAAGGCGACCACCTTGTTTTAATAACGGTGCGATTTTTTCTAGTATTGCAAGTTGAATCGTCGATAATCTTTCACTATCGCCTTTATCTTTACCTAACGTAATATCAGGCTTACGTCTAATTACACCAAATCCAGAACATGGGGCATCTACTAATATTTTATCAAACGTTTCATTTGCAAAGTGTTCTTGTACTTTTCTAGCATCTAATGCCTTTGTTTCGACATTTCCTAGACCAAGTCGCTCTGCTTGTTGTTTAATTAAACGTACTTTGTGCGCATGTAAATCAAGGGACATGACTTGACCAGTTCCTTTTAATCGCTCTGCAATATGCGTTGTTTTTCCACCTGGAGCAGCACAACTATCAAGAACTACATCTCCCTCATCTGGTTCTAAGGCACGTGCTACCAGCATAGAACTTTCATCTTGAATAGAAAGAAAACCTTTTTTAAACGCATCTGTGTGCGCTACATTTCCTTTTTCAATTTGAATTGCATCATCTGATAAATCGCCACGCTTCGCTTCTATACCTTCACTAGCTAATAATGTAATTGCTTCTTCTACTGTTATTTTATCAACATTTACACGCGCTGTTGGTACAGGCGGTAACATGTTCACTTCACACATTTTCTCAGCAGTTTCTAAACCATATTCTGAAGCCCATTCTTGGACAAGCCAAACTGGATGACTTGTTGCAATTGCCAAGCGTTCTACTGGATCTTTGATTTCATCTACAGAAGGTACACCTTCTCTTTGAATCGAACGTAATACACCGTTCACCATACCAGCAATTCCTTTATGCCCGCGACGCTTTGCAATCTCAACTGCTTCATGAATAGCCGCTCTTTCGGGCACTCGGTCTAAATAAATCATTTGATATAAAGATAAGCGAAGCAATACTCTTACCCACGCTTCAACCTTCTTTTTTAAAAAAGGCTGTAAATAATAATCTAATGTGTCACGACGTTGAATTGTTCCATATACAATTTCAGTTAATAAACCAATATCTTTTCTATCAATTGTACTTTTTTCAATTAGATTATTTAAAAGTAAGTTACTGTATGCACCACTTTTTTCTACTTGAATTAAACCATCAAGAGCTAATTCACGAACATTTTGTCTCATGCATTTTCTCCTAACTTCGTTCCAATTTCAGGTTTTGTGCCACGTAAAAATTGCGAACAACTCATACGCTTTTTACCAGAAGGTTGCAATTCTGTAACTTTAACACCCGTTTCATTACCAGTTGCTACAACGAAACCATCTTCTTCAATTGCAACAATCGTACCTGCTTCAGCTGATTTCGTTACAGGTACTTTTTCTCCCCACCATACTTTAACAACTTGTCCTGCTAAAGTTGTATAAGCAACTGGCCATGGATTCAATCCGCGAATGTGATTGTATACTTCTTCACCTGTTTTTGTCCAATCAATTTTCTCTTGCTCACGTTTTATATTATATGCAAACGTTACTTCTTCCTCGCTTTGTTTAATTGGTTCTAACTTACCTTGAATTAGTAAAGGTACTGTTTTAGATAAAAGATGTGCCCCTGCTTCACTTAACTTATCAAATAACGAGCCTGTCGTTTCACGCTCTTCAATTTCCACTTCTACTTGCGTTAAAATATCACCAGCATCCAATTTTTCTACCATATACATAATTGTAATACCTGTTTTTTCTTTCCCTTCCATAATTGCATAATGGATTGGTGCACCACCACGAAGTTCAGGAAGTAAAGAAGCGTGGACGTTAATACATCCATACTTCGGTGCTTCTAAAATTTCATTTGGTACAATTTGACCGAACGCAGCTGTTACAATTAAATCCGGCTCTAATGCCAATACTTTTTCATATTCGTCTTTTTCACGAATTCTTAACGGTTGTAACACTGGAATACCATGTTTTTCTGCTTCCACTTTAACAGGTGTAGGTGTTAATACTTTCTTTCTGCCTACCGGACGATCTGGTTGCGTCACAACACCTATTACATCATAGCCATCTTCAATAAGACGACGAAGCACCGGCACTGAAAAGTCCGGTGTTCCCATAAATACTACTTTTATCATTTAAAAACCGCTCCTTTTAATACCTATTCTAATTCGTTTTCCTCATAATATCTTGTCACTTTCGATGTAAATAACACACCGTGTAAATGATCGATTTCATGTTGAATTGCACGCGCTAAAAACCCTTCTGCTTCTAATAAAAATACTTTACCTCTGCGATTTTGCGCACGCACTTTAATATAATCCGCACGTTCCACTTCACCATAAAGTCCCGGGAAGCTTAAACAGCCTTCGGGACCTACTTGTTCACCACGTTTTTCTAATATCGATGGATTGATTAACTCAATTTTCCCAGTATCATCACCGATATCAACTACCGCTACTTGCAAGCTTACCCCTACTTGAGGCGCAGCTAAACCGACTCCGTCCGCAATTAACATTGTTTCATGCATATCTTTCAACAATTTCACTAACTTTTTATCAAAGTTAATTACTCTTTCACACGGTGTTTCTAACACTTCATTTGGATGCTTTACTATTTCTAAAACTGCCATATTTCCCTCCGCTACATTAACATTGTTGGATTAAAATCAATTGAGATTTGTAGCTCTTTTTGCATTTCTGCTTGATAATGTTCATTTACCATTTTGAGCACGTTCTTTAAGTTTGGTTCCCGTTTGTATTTTATCATGCATTGATAACGATATCTATCTTTTATCCTTGGAATTGCTGAAGCAACCGGTCCTAACACCATCGTTTGCTGCGAACAGTGCGTCCGTAAATGACCGACAATTTTTTCCGTCACTTGTACTGCCTTTAATAATTCCGGATGAGATACCGTCACAAGTACAACATAGTAATAAGGTGGGTATTGTCTCGTTCGCCTCATTTGCATTTCTTGATCAAAAAACACATCATATTGTTGGTTCTTTGCTAACTCTATACTATAATGTTCTGGCGTATACGTTTGAATGATAACTTCCCCTGGCAATTCATGTCGGCCTGCTCGTCCACTTACTTGCGTCAATAACTGATAAGTCTTTTCACTCGCCCGGAAATCAGGTAAATGAAGCATCGTATCAGCAGTTAAAACACCAACAAGCGTTACTTTCGGAAAATCTAATCCTTTTGCAATCATTTGTGTTCCAAGTAATATATCTGCTTTTTCTTCCCCGAACGCCTTTAATAATTTCTCATGCATCCCTTTACGACTCGTCGTATCTACATCCATTCGAATGACTCGTGCCTCTGGAAATAGTTTTGTAATTTCTTCTTCTACCTTTTGCGTACCTGTACCAAAGAAACGAATGTATGTACTTTGACAAGCAGGACACGCAGTCGGCATATTTTCTTCGTAACTGCAATAATGGCATTTTAAACGATGGTTCATTTTATGATATGTCAGCGAAATATCACAATGCGGACATTGTACAACATACCCGCAATCACGGCACATAACAAATGTAGAATGACCTCTTCTATTTAAAAAGAGCACCATTTGTTCTTTCTTTTCTAACCGATCTGCTATTTTTTCATGCAGTGCCTTTGAAAACATGGAGCGATTCCCGTCACGAAGTTCTTCACGCATATCAACAATCTCTACTGTCGGTAAAGCTTGTTCGTTCATACGTTTTTCCATCGTCAGTAATTCATACACACCTTTTTTCGCTCTTGCAAACGATTCAAGCGTCGGTGTTGCACTACCAAGAACGATAGGGCATTTATGATATTGTCCTCTCCACACAGCTACATCCCTTGCATGATACCTCGGATTATCTTCTTGCTTGTAGCTCGATTCATGTTCCTCATCAATAATAATAATCCCTAAATTTTCAAAAGGAGCAAATACAGCTGAACGTGCACCAACTACGACTTTCACTTCTTTTCTTAAAATCTTACGCCATTCATCATATTTTTCTCCAACAGACAGCGCACTATGAAGAACTGCAACTTGTGAGCCAAATCTACCTTTAAAACGATCTACCATCTGAGGCGTTAGTGCAATTTCAGGAACAAGTACAATAGCTTCTTTTCCTTTCTCGAGCACCGCTGCTATAGATTGTAAATATACTTCTGTTTTTCCGCTTCCTGTAACACCATATAGTAAAAATGGATTGTAAGTTTCATTTGTAATTGATGATAAAATCGGTGTAATAACTTGCTTTTGTTCCTCAGTAAGTGGGAATGGTTTCGTTTGTTCAAAATCGTCATCGTCATACGGATTTCGGTACACTTCCACATACTTTTCTGAGAGTAGTCCCTTTTTAACAAGTGCTTTAATTGGAGCATCTGTTATTTGTAACTCTTCTGTTATTACTTTCAACGGTACACTTTTATAATTTTCCACAAAATAATAGAGGACATCTTGTTGTTTTTTACTTTTCAGTTCAAATGCTGCTAATTCTAATTTATCTTCTGACAACTCCGGTTGAACGACTCTTTGTTTCTTCTTTTGTACTTTATCTTTTACTTGATAAACAACTTCAATCGTGCCATGTTTAATTTCTTGTTGAATCGTGCGGTATAGATGTGGCTGCGTCTCAATCGCTTCCCAATCTATCGCTTCTCTGTCCTGGAATAAAAACAGTAGTTCAGGTGCTACTTCTTCTTGTTTGCGAAGCTGTAGACGTTTTTTATATGTTGCTTTTATCGCCGTTGGAAGCATAACTTGAAAAGCTGAAATCATATAACATAACGTTTCACTTGTAAGCCAATACCCTAGCTTTAACAACTCTTCATTTAAAACGGGTGTTACATCTAAAATTTCATGGATTGTCTTTAACTTCTTACTTTCTACTTCAACAGAATCTTTAATCCCAATAATAAAACCTTGCAATTTCCTTGGGCCAAACGGAACTACTACACGCATGCCTGTCTGGACAATATCTCCCCATTTTTTAGGGATAATATAATCAAATGGTCGATCTGTCTGACGTGCAGGTACATCAACAATTACACTTGCAAATTTCATAGACGATCATCTTCTAACATCATTTCAATTTGCTTTAATATTTCACGAGCAACCTCTTTCTTCGTTAAAAGTGGCAACTCTATAACTTCTCCATCTTTTCTATACATTGTTACAATGTTCGTATCTGTACCAAATCCAGCTCCTTGCGCCTTTACGTCGTTTGCAACAATCATATTCGCATTTTTCTCACGTAATTTTTTCGTTGCATATTCCTCTACGTTTGTCGTTTCAGCCGCAAAACCGATAAGTAACTGTTTGTCCTTCATCTCACCTAACGTTTTTAAAATATCTACTGTTCTCTCAAGTTCAATTACAGCATCGCCATTTTTCTTTTTCATTTTATTATCATGAACGTATTTCGGGCGATAATCTGCAACTGCTGCTGTTTTAATAACAACATCTACGTCTTCATAATGTTGAATAACCGCCTCTAACATATCTTGCGCAGATTCCACTTGCACCGTAGTTACATGTAATGGTGGATGTAATGCTGTCGGTCCCGAAACGAGTATGACGTCAGCACCTAAGTTCGCTGCCACTTCCGCAATCGCATATCCCATTTTTCCAGAAGAAAAATTGGTCATAAAACGAACTGGATCAATCTTTTCACGCGTTGGACCAGCAGTTATTAATATTCTTTTTCCATGTAATGGTTTTTGTTCTGAAAAAGCCTCTTCTAACCGTGCGATAATCGCTTCAGGTTCTTCTAATCTTCCTTTCGCTACATAACCACACGCTAAAAAACCTTCTCCGGGCTCAATAAATGTATACCCTAACGTTTTTAACGTCATCATATTTTTTTGAACAATTTTATTTTCATACATATGCACATTCATAGCAGGTGCAATCCACACTGGGGCTGTAGTAGCTAACAAAGTAGTTGTAATCATATCATCTGCAATACCGTTAGCTAACTTTCCAATACAATTGGCTGTAGCAGGTGCAACAAGTACAACATCTGCCCAATCTGCTAAATCGATATGAGCAATAACAGCTGAGTCTTTCTCATCGAATGTATCCGTATATACATCATGGCGAGAAAGCGCTTGGAATGTAAGAGGTGTAACAAATTTCATTGCCGACTCACTCATCATTACTTTTACAATAGCACCAGATTGTGTCAATTTACTCGTTAACGCAGCCGCTTTAAAGACCGCAATGCCTCCTGTTACACATAAAAGTATCTTTTTCCCTTTTAGCATATGGCTCGTCCTCTTTCTTTTTCAAACTTATCATACTGAAACAAGATTATCAGCTCATCAGTATCAATATTTCTTCCCTACCGTAAAAAAATAACAACCTACTTGTAAATAGGTTGTTACCGTTACATAGAAAATTATAAAGTCTATGTTTTAAATTGTCGAAGACAAAGTCTTATTCAGTTACTTTATCTTCACTTGGTACGTAGCTTAACGCTTCAATATCGATTTCTTCTAATGCTTTACCTACACATTTATGAGAAACTGGTTTTTCTACAACACAGTTATTAGCAAGTTGCATTTCGCGCGCACGTTTTGCAGCCACTGTTACAAGTGTATATTTAGAATCGATTTTTGTTAATAATGAATCAATTGATGGATTTAACATAATTATAGACCCTCCGTCATTTCTTTATAATATTTTGCTACTCTTTCGCGGCGGCAATGTTCGCCAACCACAATTGCTTTAATTCTTTCACAAGCTAGTTCAACTTGGTCGTTTTCTACAACGTAGTCGTAAGCGTCCATCATATCAATTTCTTCTTTCGCTACCGTTAAACGATTTTCAATAACATCTTCAGTTTCTGTACCACGACCGACAATTCGGTTCTTTAGTTCAGATAAACTTGGAGGTGCTAAGAAAATAAATACACCTTCTGGGAAAGCTTTCTTAACTTGAATTGCTCCTTGCACTTCAATTTCTAAGAATACATCTTTTCCTTCTTGTAATGTTTTTTCAACATAGTCAATTGGTGTTCCGTAATAATTACCTACGAACTCAGCCCACTCAAGTAATTTTTCATTACGAATCATTTCCTCAAATTCTTCTCTCTCTTTAAAGAAATAATCCACACCATCCACTTCACCTTCACGCGGCTTACGTGTCGTTACTGAAATGGAATACTGAAAACGTGTATCCTCATGACTAAACAGCTCTTTTCGAACCGTTCCTTTACCAACCCCAGAAGGTCCTGAAAGAACGATGAGCAATCCTCTTCTACTTCTCATAAATATGTAAAACCTACCCTTCCTCACTTAAATCTTCTTTATTATTCAAACGATGTGCAATCGTCTCTGGCTGAATTGGACTTAATACAACATGCCCATCATCCATAACAATAACCGCCCTTGTTTTTCTCCCATACGTAGCATCAAGCAAAGCATTATGTTCGCGTGCTTCCTGTACTGTTCGTTTAATAGGAGCTGACTCCGGACTTACAATAGCAATAATTCGATGAGCAGATACAATATTTCCGTATCCAATATTTAAAAACCGCATGGCCATAGTTTGCGCCTCCTAGTAAGTCTATCCGATTTCTCCACCACGTATAACTTTATATATTTTTTGAAAGCTACTCAATATTTTGTACTTGTTCACGAATTTTTTCAAGGTTATTTTTCATTTCTACAACATATTTTGAAATTGTTAAGTCATTTGCCTTAGAACCAATCGTATTAATTTCTCTATGCATCTCTTGCACGATGAAATCCATTTTCCTTCCAACAGGCTCTTCAATTTGCAGTGTTTCACGGAATTGTTCTAAATGACTTTGCAAACGAACTAACTCTTCGTGAATATCACAACGCTCAGCAAAGATTGCAACTTCTGTTAGCAATCTTTGTTCATCTAGATCTTGATTATGTAATTCCTTTAAGCGATTTTCTAATCGTTCACGATATTTTTGTGTAACAATTGGTGCATGCGGAATAATAGCATTTACACAATTGTGAATCTCTTGTAAGCGATACGCTATATCTTTATGTAATCGTTCTCCTTCGCCATCTCTCATCGTTTTTAACATATGAGCAGCTTGGCGAACAGCCTCATATAAACTGTTCTCAAATTGTTCATTTACGTTTTCTACCTCTTCAATCGCTGTTACTTCTGGCATTGCCATTAATTGCTCGAGTGTAATAGAATCTTGTAATTGAAATTTTCCTTTTATATCTTCCATAATTGATTGGTACTGCTCAAGAAGCGACCAATTCACACTTAATTTTCTTTCAACAAGCCCTTCACCCGCTATACTAATAGACACTTCAATACGTCCACGGCGAACTTGCTGTGCAATTATTTTACGAATTTTGTCTTCAAATACCATCATTTGCTTCGGTAGTCGAATACTCATCTCTAGAAAACGATGGTTCACCGATTTCATTTCTACTGTAATTTGAAAAGTATCACTCTCTACTTTCGACCTTCCAAATCCTGTCATACTACAAATCATTTTTTATCACATCCAAGCCATGAAATAACTCAATGAAAAAGGTAATAGAGACAAGGCTCTACTACCTTCTGTAAATTATATCACATTTTCATATCATTGACTATTTCAAGTTTAATCCCTTCTTATATAATATTGGCTTTTCCTTCTTCCCTTTTCTCCCTGTTAATAAAGAGCCTACTAATAAGAAGGTCGGAATTGACGATAAACCTCCAATTAACAACCAATCTCTCGCTTGTATTGGCATCGTGCTAAAAATCGGTTGTAACGGTGGATAATATATAACGACTAGCATGAGTAGTAATGAAATGATAACCGCTCCTACTAAATACACATTTCCAAACGGATTGCGGTGGAAAACAGAATGCTCACTTCGGCAATCAAATACATGAATCAGCTGAGCAAGTACCAATGTTGCAAACGCTACAGTTTGTGCATATTTCAGTTCATTTGGATGTTGATTATACGCAATAATAAATGCTACTAGCGTCACTGCCCCAATTAGAAAGCCACGACTTATAATTTTCCAGGCAAGCCCTCTAGCAAATACCCCTTCTTTCGGATGACGCGGCGTTCTCTTCATCACGTCTCCCTCGGCCTTATCCAAACCTAACGCCATCGCCGGTAAACCGTCAGTAACTAAATTCACCCATAAAATTTGAATTGGAACCATCGGCAGCGGTAGTGCAAGTAACATTGCAAATAACATGACCAAAATTTCTCCAACGTTCGATGCTAATAAATAACGAATAAACTTACGTATGTTCTCGTATATATTTCTACCTTCTTTAATTGCTGATTTTATCGTAGCGAAATTATCGTCCAGCAATACGAGAGAAGAAGCTTCTTTTGCAACATCTGTCCCTGTAATTCCCATCGCTATCCCAATATCCGCAGTTTTTATAGCCGGAGCATCGTTTACTCCATCACCTGTCATCGCCACTATATGTCCTTTATTTTGCAACGCCTTAACAATTTTTAATTTATGTTCTGGTGATACACGAGCAAATACATACGTATCTTCTACAACATTTTCTAATTCTTCTACATCCATAGTTGCGAGTTCTACCCCTTCAACAACGCGTCCACCTGGTGGTAAGATGCTTAATTGTTCTGCAATCGCCATTGCAGTCACTTTATGATCACCTGTAATCATCACCGTTCGAATACCAGCTTCTCTGCACTCTTTTACTGCCTGCTCTACTTCTGGTCTTGGCGGATCAATCATTCCTTGTATTCCAACTAACATAAAATCTTTTTCAACGTCTCTTTCATGTTCAATTGAGTCTGTTACTTTTAAAGGCTTAAAAGCAACTGCAATTGTTCGAAGTGCTTGACTACCTAAGCTATGAATAGCCGCCTGTACTTCTTTTCTATACAACTCACTTAATGGTTGCTGCTTATCCCCCCATAAAATCGTTTGACTCATTTGCAGAAGGACATCTGGTGCTCCCTTCGTAACGACAAACTTTTTACCCTCTCGATCTCGTACAATAACACTCATCATTTTTCGAGTTGAATCAAACGGAAATTCACGGATAATTTCAAATTTCCCTTTCAGCGCCTCACGCGTTATCCCCGCTTTCATTGCTACAGCTACAAGCGCTCCCTCAGTTGGATCTCCATCTAATACATACGCCTTTTTCTTTTGAATAATATTTGCGTTATTGCATAACGAACCAAATGTAAGTAGTTGATAAAGTGATTTCGTCTTAGCTGGATTAATTTCTTTTTCACCTTTCATAAACGAGCCATTAGGTTCATATCCTTGGCCTGTCACTTTCCACAACTCTCCACCTGACCACATATGTGTTACCATCATTTTGTTTTGCGTCATCGTTCCTGTTTTATCAGAGCATATAACAGAAGCGCAACCTAACGTTTCTACTGCTGGTAACTTTCTTACAATTGCTCTCTTTTTTATCATACGCTGTACACCAAGTGATAAGGCTACTGTAACAATTGCTGGCAATCCTTCTGGAATAGCAGCAACAGCTAGCGACACACCCGCTAAAAACATATGATACACTTCATTCCCTTGATACACACCAGCTAACACGACAAGCGCTGTCAAAACAAGAGCCACAATAATTAATATTTTTCCGAGTTGCTCTAATCTTCTTTGCAGTGGTGTTTCCATCTGCTCTGCATTTTGTAACATATTTGCAATTTGTCCCATCGCTGTATTCATACCCGTTGCTACAACGACTCCTGTTCCAGACCCTCGTGTAATCATCGTACCCATAAAAGCCATATTTTTTTGATCACCAATTGAAACATCTTGCCCTTGCAATGCTTCTACTTTCTTCTGCACGGGTACTGACTCTCCTGTCAAAGCCGATTCTTCAATATATAAACTCGACGCCTCAACAAGACGTACATCAGCTCCAACACGATCGCCACTAGAAAATTTAATAATATCACCTAAAACGAGTGCTTTAGACGGTGCCTTTACCCACTTTCCATTTCGCAGTACAGTTACTTGCGGGGCGGCTAGCTCTTTTAAAGCTTCCAATGACTTTTCAGCCTTTCTTTCTTGAAAAAATCCGAGAATACCATTGATAATAACAATTGCCACAATCGCAATAGAATCAATGTATTCCCCTAAAAAAGCCGAAACGATTGTTGCACCAAACAAAACAAGCACCATAAAATCTTTAAATTGCGCCAAAAATACCATTAGTGCAGAAGGCCTTTTCGCTTCATCTAGTTCATTTGTACCAAATTTTTTTATTCGCCCTTCTGCTTCTTTCTCTGTAAGTCCAACCTTCACATTTGTATTCGTTCTTTCTTCCACTTCATGTGCACGCATTCCATACCAGTTCATCCTGCTATCGACCTCCTGATTCCAGACATACTCTATTGAAAGCTTATTCAGCCTCGTCCAAAAAAATGCTATAATTAACTTTTAGTTAGAAAGGAGTGTTTTTATGGCATTCGATGGATTATTTACAAGAGCAATTACACATGAAATTGCAAATTCTCTTTACACAGGAAGAATTTCTAAGATATACCAACCTTCAAAATACGAGATTTTATTACATATTCGAGCAAACGGAAAAAATCAAAAACTGATTCTTTCCGCTCATCCGACATATGCACGTTTACACTTAACAAATCAAAATTATGATTCACCTGCACTTCCACCAATGTTCTGTATGCTTCTTCGTAAGCATTTAGAAGGTGGATTTATTGAAAAAATTGAACAAATTGATTTAGAGCGTATTATTCAAATTACCGTTCGTAGCAGAAATGAAATTGGTGATGAATCGCTAAAAACATTAGTAATTGAAATTATGGGACGACATAGTAACATCATTTTAGTAGATACAAAAACAAACAATATTTTAGATAGCTTAAAACACGTTTCCTTAGCAGTAAACCGACATCGAACTGTATACGCTGGAGCTGAATATATTGCACCACCAGCACAACATAAAATTAACCCACTTCAGATCGAAACAAATGATGAATTTATTAGACCGCTAGACTTTCTATCTGGAAACATGGATAAACAGCTGGTCGGAACCTTTACCGGAATATCACCATTATTCGCAAAAGAAGTAGTGAAAAAAGCAGGTATGGTAAATGAAAAAGTATTAGCTAACGCATTTTTCTCCATACAAAAACCATTATTAACTCATACATATTCACCAACAATGACTACTTCAAATGGGAAAGAATTCTTTTATCTTTTCCCTCTTGCGCACTTAGCTGGAGAAGACAAGACATTCTCATCTGTTAGTGAATTGCTAGACCGTTTCTTTTTTGGAAAAGCAGAGCGTGACCGTGTAAAACAACAAGCTCATGATTTAGAGCGCTTTATGCAAAACGAAAAAAATAAAAATGAGAAAAAACTCATTAAACTAGAAAAAACATTACAAGATGCTGGAAAAGCAGATAAATATCAACTATTTGGCGAACTACTTACAGCCAATATGTACGCTTTGAAAAAAGGCGATAAAGATATTGAAGTCGTTAACTATTATGATGAAAATGGCGGAACTGTAAAGATCGCATTAGATCCTTTAAAAACGCCATCTGAAAATGCACAACGCTATTTCCAAAAGTACCAAAAAGCGAAAAATTCAGTTGTTGTTGTAGAAGAACAAATCGAAAAAACAAAGGAAGAAATTCTTTATTTTGATAGCTTACTTCAACAAATGGAAGCTGCTTCTTCAAAAGATATTGAAGAAATTCGTGAGGAATTAGCTGAAGAAGGTTATATGCGCAATCGTAAAACGAAAAACGGAAAGAAAAAGCCTACTAAACCAGTATTGGATAAATATGTAGCAAGTGATGGCACAGAGATTTTCGTCGGTAAAAACAATAAGCAAAATGATTATTTAACAACGAAATTTGCCCGTCGTGATGAAATTTGGTTACATACGAAAGACATACCTGGTTCTCACGTTGTCATTCGTTCTTTAGAACCTGCTGAAGAAACTTTACTAGAAGCTGCCAAAATTGCTGCTTATTACAGTAAAGCAAAAGAGTCTAGTTCTGTACCTGTTGATTTCACCAAAATACGCCATGTGAAAAAACCGAGTGGTGCAAAACTTGGTTTTGTTACGTACGACAATCAGCAAACCGTATATGTTACACCGGATGCTGATACTGTAATGAAATTAAAAGCTTAAATATAAAAATGCGTTGCTCATAAGCAACGCATTTTTATATTCGTTCCAACTAGTTCATATACCCATTCACTAATTCATAACATCTTTCTTTTGTCATCTTGTATTTCTCCTCTGAAGCATCTATACGTCTCATCGTCCCGTTATTTGTATCAGTACCAATTGCTTTAACCTTACTTTCCTTTTCTTTAACCCACGCAATTTGTTTCGTTTTTAATGACTGAAATGCATCAGGGGACATCGTATTTTTTAATGTACTGTAAATTTCATTTAGTTTATTATCCCACAGTTCATAATTTCCTTCTATTTCATTTACTATGTCATTTGTTGACATGACATTTGTATGTTTTTCTTGGTTTTCTAGAGCCGCTAACTCATTTAAAACCTTACTTTTACCTACTGCTGACGAAGTTTCTTTTTTAGTCTGCTTCTCTTCTTTAGAAGTAGCATGCGTACTCATGTTATTTTCCTTAATGTTTTCGTGTTCTTGACTACTATTTTCTTTCGCTTCTTTTTCCTGCTTTTGCTCATCTAAATTATATGTAATAACCGATGTTTTTGCATCCACAGCTATTGATCTAGTATTTTCTTTAAAAATATATTTTTTGTCACCACTGTTTTCTTCTTTAACAAAATCGACATTCTTAAAGCCTCGAATTTTCAGAAACTCACTAGCTTCTTCCTTCGTAAGTTTTAAATCTCTCGGTGTATGCGATGACCATTTATCCATTAACCATTTTCCATCTTTATGAACGAAAATAAACTCCCATATCTCTGCTTCATTTCCCATATCATTTGAAGGTATAATCGTTTCAATCATTAAATTTTTATCTTTCTGTGTATACGTTAATCTCATTTCTGGTTCAATATTAATAGGGAATGGCAACATATCTGTCTCTCTAGATCTATTAAATGTTTCAAGCGAATTAGGAAGCTGGTTCTCTACAAATTTTTCTGTAACTAATCCCTTAACTCCTTTTTTCGCTGTCGCCAAATCTCCAGGGTTATTTCGACTCCATCCATTTTCTTTTTCCATCTCACTAAATGCATTTGCTATTGCATCTACACTCTTTCTTACAATCTTTTTCGCTTCTTTTTCTGTCACTTCCGGCGCTTCATCAAGCTGTTCAATCGTTTCATTTGCTTGAGCTTTGATTTCACTTTTTTCACACCCTGTTACAACTAGCATACTAGCAGCGAAGCAAAATGACATGACTTTACTTAATTTCTTCATATACTCACATTCCTTATTCCTATTTATTCGTTACGCACCTTTATCTACAAGAACACATAACGACCTCTTATTATACCAATTATCACCATTTATTTATACAAAAAACATAATATTAGAATTGAAAGATTATAATATGCAAGTTTACATTACTGTATAAATTTTTTACATCCTCATTTTATATTTGTCTAGTTTTTTTGACACAAAACTCCCTCTTCTCTTTTATTGTCAATAAGTATATTGGCACAATTTTTGCTTTATTAAATATAAAAAGGAGGCATTAAAATGAATATAAGAATAACTAATATCCAAAAACAACTACATAAGTATGGAATTGACGGGTTACTTATTACAAAAAAAGAAAATCGTCAATATGCAACAGGCTTTACAGGTAGTGCTGGCGTCGTCTTAATCTCTGCGGATCAAGCTGTTTTCATAACAGATTTCCGCTATGTAGATCAAGCAAAATCACAAATACAAGATGCTGAAATTGTTATGCATAAAGGAAATTTAGAAAAAGAGATTGCACATCAAGTATCGAAATTAAACATTCAAAAACTTGGAATTGAAGAAAACAACATGACATTGCAACAATATAAAAACTTGCAAAAATACGTACATACGGAAATGATTCAAGTGTGCGAAATTATCGAAAGTATTCGTATCATTAAAGACACGCCTGAAATAGAAACAATGAAAATTGCAGCTCATATTGCGGACGAAGCATTTCACCACATTCTTACGTTTCTAAAACCGGGAATAAGTGAAAATGATGTACGAGATGAGTTAGAATTTTTCATGCGAAAAAAAGGAGCTACATCTTCATCATTTCAAATTATTGTAGCTTCTGGTGTTCGTTCTTCTCTTCCTCATGGCGTTGCATCAAATAAAATAATCGAGCGGAGCGACATCGTTACATTAGATTTCGGTGCACTTTACGACGGATACTGTTCCGATATAACACGTACTGTAGCAATCGGGGAACCATCAGAAGAATTTAAAAAGATATACAATATTGTACGAGAAGCATTAAAACGCGGGACTGAAGCGATTAAACCTGGAGAAACTGCAAAACGTATCGATGATATAACGAGAAACTACATTACTGAGCATGGATACGGTCAATATTTTGGACATTCTACTGGTCATGGTCTTGGATTAGAAATTCATGAACCTCTCCGCCTATCCCAAGAAAGTAAGGCTACTTTAGAAGAGGGTATGGTCGTTACAGTTGAACCAGGTATTTACATACCTAACTGGGGCGGTTGTAGAATTGAAGATGATATTGTCATTACAAAAGACGGATATGAAGTTATTACAAAATCAAATAGAGAACTAATTGTAATCCCTTGTTAATATTTTGAAATTTTCAACAGGATTTTTTCTCTGCACATAGAATGCCTTCTCTGGAGTATTCGTTTAAAGAGGGGGAATTGTAATTGAACTTTGTAATAGATAAAATCGATGGTTTACATCCTGAATTTTCCAAACTAGTTTCCATGATGAATTACGCTCGCTATACAACAATGCAAGCGGTGGAAGATTTAACAATGGAAGAACTTGATTATTTATATAATGAGGAAGCAAATTCAATCGGCATGCTATTATATCACATGGCTGCTGTTGAATTTTATTACCAGATTCATACTTTTGAAGACCGCGAACCAACGGAGGCCGAACTAGAAAGATGGTTACCTGGCCTCGAGTTAGAAGCTCTTGGACGTGAGAAAATAAAAGGAAACTCTATAGAATTTTATATTGATACATTACAAGAAGTACGTTCCAAAACAATTGAAACATTCCAATCGTTACCTGATGAATGGCTGTTTAAAACGACAGACTTTTGGTATGACAAACAAGCAAATAACTATTTTAAGTGGTTTCACGTATTTGAAGATGAAATCAATCATCGCGGACAAATTCGTTTAATTAAAAAGATGCAAAAAGCTCATTCAATAAAATGAGAAAGTGCCACCGAATAAGGTGGCACTTTTTTTATTCATTAGCAAATAACTTTTCATTTACTTTTTTAGCGACTAGCGCTACCACTATTAAAACACACATTAAATATAGTAATTTTGCAATAAATAACCAGCCTTGAAACATTACAATCCCATCTATTATTTCATTTCCCTTCAGTAACAAAAATGGAATCGTGCTAATTATAATAACAAACTCGATGCTGAAAATAATTTTCTTTTTTCGGCTGTATGCTTTCCACTCGTCCCAGCGATACATAGGAGCAAAAACCAACACCCCTATACATAATATAACTGGCACCCATGCACTGTTAAGAAATTGTCCTGAAATAACTGATAATAGCAAACAAACGAGCACACCATAATACCCAATTTTCTCTCTCATTCATACTCCACCATTCTACTTTTCCTTTAATATGTAACTTGTTATCCTTATAACAATTCTTAGAAAAACAACAACTACAATGACAATATAAAGCCCCTTCGCAGAAGACATCCACTCTTGAAAAATAGACATTTTTTCCATTTGCTTCTGCCCTTCAATTAAAATAAATCCTACGAAAAATGAGCAAACAACAATGGTACCTATCATAATTCCGATATTTTTCTTACTATATTGTTTCATATCATCCCAGTTATATAACAGTACAAAAACAAATCCGAAAACAGGTATAATACTGATCCATTCATTGTTTGTAAACAAGTTTAAAATGATTAATAGACTACAAGATATAACGAATCCCCAAAATCCAATTTTTTTGTGCATAAGCCCTCCTTTAATTCCATTTTTAGGATTAATTGTATTGTAACATCCATTTATCATTCTTACCATTACAGTACATGAAATTTTACTTTTTCTTTTTCCTATACTCACATACTTTCACCGCTTTCATACAATAAACTACACGAATGCCTAAAGGATGTGAATGTTATGGCAGTTGAATTAACGCTATTACACGCTCTCTATGTTATTTGTTTACTCACCATTATTACCTTTTTTATTTTCCGAAAGGATACGACTATTATTTGTATCGTTTTTATCTTTTTATTAGCATTAACAGCTACAAGTTCTATCCCTCTTGCTATTAGCGGTATTTTTCAAAGTTTCATTTACGCTATTACTGAACTTTTACCAACTATATTAATCATTTCCATTATCGTATCCATGAGCAATTTACTCGTTCATACCGGCATAAATGATACGATGATTTCACCATTTACAAAGATGATTCGTACACCTACCCTCGCCTACTGGATTATCGGCCTTTTAATGATGACAATTTCTTTCTTCTTTTGGCCTTCTCCAGCTGTCGCCTTAATGGGGGCTATTTTATTACCCGTCGCTGTACGCGTTGGCCTTCCGCCAATTGGAGTTGCCATCGCTATGAACTTATTCGGACACGGCATCGCCTTATCTGGTGACTTCGTTATTCAAGGTGCACCAAAATTAACAGCGGACGCTGCTGGTCTTCCTGTTTCTAGCGTTGTTTCTGCCAGTGTTCCTCTCGTAATTGTTATGGGCATTGTGACAACTTCCGTCGCATTTTTCTTCTTACGAAAAGAATTTCATACAGGATTATCTTCTATACAAGAATCTATTCCATCAACTGCGTCTTCTAAAACGCTCACTTCATTATCTCCTCAGACAAAAAAATGGCTCGCTATTTGTATTCCGATCATATATGCCATCGATATCCTTTGCATGATTCAATTTAAACTACAAGGAAGCGACGCAACTGCACTTATCGGTGGGACCACTGTTATTATGATTATCATCATTTCTCTCATCGCTTACAAAGGAAATGGACTAAATAAAACGACCGATTATTTTATAGAAGGGCTCCAATTTGGCTTTAAAATCTTTGGTCCAGTTATTCCAATTGCCGCACTCTTTTATTTAGGAGATAGCGGTTTTGTAAAAATTATCGGAGACTATTTACCGAAAGGTTCACACGGAATCATTAACGACTTAGGAATCGCTTTGTCTCAAACTGTTCCTTTAAATCAATATGTATCGGCAGGGACATTAACTATCGTTGGTGTCATTACCGGCTTAGATGGATCTGGCTTTTCTGGTATATCACTTGCTGGTTCCATTGCCAATCTTTTCGGAACAGCACTTGGCCATGGAACAGCTACATTAACAGCCCTCGGGCAAATTGCAGCTATATGGACCGGGGGCGGGACGTTAATTCCTTGGGCACTTATTCCTGCCGCTGCGATTTGTAAAGTCGATCCATTTGAACTTGCACGTCGAAACTTTTTACCAGTTGGGATTGGCTTAATTGTCACCACGATCGTTGCGATGTTTATTCTATAGCGTAAGCAAGTTTTCTTTTGCTTACGCTTTTTGCTTGTAAAATTCATCATGAATTATCAGTTTTCAAGAGGGATTCGTTATTACTTAGCGAAATTATATTAGGAGAGTAATTATTTCAAAACGTTTACGAGAAACAGATTATTTCCATTAGAAAAGGGGACATAGCTATGAATGAATTGATTTTCGTCTTATTAATTTGTCCATTACTTATCTTTATCATTTCTATTGTTGGAACCTGCAAGACAAAAACGTATTACGTCATGCCGATTGTAACGTTTGCTAGTTTTTTAATAATAGGTGTTATCGCCTTTACTCCGAAGTTTTTCTTTTGGGTTGGCATGTATAGCATCTTCTCATTTATTGTTTCTTATATGACTTTATTGTTTGTGAGAGGACATGAAGTTGCGGACAGCGCTAAATAGTTATTAACGAGGAGATTGTCATATGATTTTCTTTGATGTCGATGGAACTTTACTTGATTATGAGGCCGCTGAAAGAAAAGGTATTATAGATTTCTTTCAAGTATATAGTACTATTTTTTCAGGTAATGAATTAGAGGCCACAAAAGTCTGGCATGAATTATCCGAAGAATATTTCAACAAATTTTTATCCAAGGAATTATCTTTTCAAGAACAACAAAGGATTCGAATGTATCATTTATTTAAAACATATGGATTAAACTTATCACCCGAGGAATCTCAGCACAGATTCAATCAATATATAGAACTATATAAGAACAACTGGACTGCGTTTGAAGATGTAAACTATACATTACAGACCTTACAGGAAAAAGGACACTCATTAGGTATCATTAGCAACGGTGAATATGAGCAACAAGTCGAAAAGTTAACTGCTCTAAACATTCTACACTATTTCAAATACATATTTACTTCTAGTGAACTTGGCATATCGAAACCAAACCCTGAAATTTTTCAAAGAACTGTATTACAATTGAATCTTGAAATGAAAGATTGCTTTTATATTGGTGATCGATTAGAGACAGATGCAATTAGTAGTACAGCAGCTGGAATGCAAGGGATATGGTTAAATCGGGATAACTCGCAACTCAAGTACAATATTCCTACTATATGCTCTTTACATGAAGTTTTAACAGTGATATAAAAAGACGACCGCGTTCCCCCGCAGTCGTCTTTTTTCGTGTTACGCTGTGATCCAAGCTTCGTTAGCTGGATCTTTACGCCACTCTTGTAATTTTTTCGTTTCAGCTTGTCCGATCATACCTTTTTCTGCTGCAACTTCAGTTAATGCACTGTAGTCGCTTAAAGAATATGATGCTACGTTAGCTGCTTCTAGTTTTTCTTTTCCTGCTTCAAGCTCGTATGTGAAGATTGATACGATTCCTAATACTTCACAGCCAGCTTCGCGAAGTGCTTCTACACATGTAATTGCACTACCGCCAGTTGAAATTAAGTCTTCTACTACTACTACTTTTTGACCTTTTTCAGCTTTTCCTTCAATTTGGTTCCCTTTACCGTGACCTTTTGCTTTACTACGTACGTAGCACATTGGTAAATCCATACGATCGCTTACCCATGCAGCGTGCGCAATACCAGCAGTTGCTGTTCCTGCAATAACTTCTACAGTTGGGAAGTGCTCTCTAATTAACTCTTCTAATCCAGCTGCAATTGCTTGACGTACTTTCGGATAAGATAAAGTTAAACGGTTATCACAATAAATTGGTGATTTCATACCTGAAGACCATGTGAATGGATCATTCGGTTGTAAAAATACTGCTCCAATTTCTAATAAATGCGATGCGATTTCTTTTTTCATACTGTTACACCTTCCCACTGTTGTTTTACTGTTTTATACGCTTCAAGCGGATTTTCTGCTTTTGTAATACTACGTCCAACTACGATATAACTTGAGCCAAGTTCCCTCGCACGTTTCGGTGTTGCTACGCGCACCTGGTCATTTACATCATCGCTCGCAAGACGAATCCCCGGTGTTACTGTTACAAATTCATTTCCGCATACTTCACGTAGTTTTGGAACTTCAAGCGTTGAGCAAACAACGCCATCAAGTCCACTTTCTTTCGTTAGTTTTGCATAATGAGCAACCGCTTCTTCTAACGTTTTCTCAATGCCGATCTCTTTTTTCATCATAGCTTCCGAAGTGCTTGTTAGTTGTGTAACTGCAATACAAATCGGTCTCTCTTTTCCTTCTTGCTTACCTTCCTCTAATCCCTCAATCGCAGCTTTCATCATACTGCTTCCCCCAGCAGCATGAACATTTACCATATCAACATCTAGACTAGCTAGGCTACGCATAGCGCTTTTTACTGTATTTGGAATATCATGAAGTTTTAAATCTAGAAAAATCTTATGTCCTTTTTCTTTTAAGTACGTAATAATTGCAGGGCCTTCTTTGTAAAATAACTCCATACCAACTTTGACAAATAACTCTTCCCCTTCAAAGTGGCGCAAGAATTGTTCTACATCTTGTTTCCCTGGAAAATCTAGTGCAACGATTAACGACTGTGACATGTTTGCTTCCAGCTCCTTCCTTGACATTCCGAAATGTGATCAAATCCTAATTCATCTAGTAATGCTGGTAACTCTTCAATAATTGTCGGACATACGAACGGATCGATAAAGTTCGCTGTACCTACTGCAACTGCGCTTGCGCCAGCGTAGAAGAATTCGATTACATCTTCCGCTGTTTCAATGCCACCCATTCCGATAATTGGAATGTTAACCGCTTGGCTTACTTCATGTACCATACGAATTGCTACTGGCTTAATCGCAGGACCTGATAATCCGCCTGTACGGTTTGCTAAAATTGGTTTAGCTGTTTTTAAATCTAGACGCATACCAAGCAATGTATTAATCATCGTTAAACCATCTGCACCTGCATTTTCAATCGCTTTTGCAATTTCCACAATGTTTGCCACGTTCGGTGACAACTTCACGTATACAGGTACTTCAGAAACCTCTTTTACTCGCTTCGTTAAATCAGCAGCAATTTCAGGATTTGTACCAAAGGCGATACCACCTGTTTTTACGTTTGGACAAGAAATATTTAATTCCAGTGCATGGACATTAGGCGCTTTAGAAATTTCCTTTGCAACCGCTACGTAATCCTCAGCTTGTGAACCTGCAACGTTTGCAATGATTGGAAGGTCAAATTGTTCTAACCATGGTAATTCAGAATTCATTACTTTTTCTAATCCTGGGTTTTGAAGTCCGATTGCATTTAACATGCCGCCCGGTGTTTCAGCAACACGAGGCGTAGGATTTCCATAGCGTGGTTGTTCTGTCGTCGCTTTAATCATGATTGATCCTAGTACACTTAAATCGTAAAACTGTGCATATTCACGACCAAACCCAAAGCATCCAGATGCTGGTATAATTGGATTTTTTAATGATAATCCCGGTAATTCAACTTGCAATCTGTTCATAGTACAACCTCCCCGATTGGAAATACTGGTCCGTCGCTACACACCTTCTTGTAAGAATGTCCACTTGGATCTTCTTGTAAGTGGCATACACATGCGAAACAAGCTCCAATACCACAGCCCATACGTTCTTCTAATGAAATATAGGCTTTTTTCTCTTTGTAACGTCCTTCTAATGCACGAAGCATCGCTAACGGACCACATGAATAAAGAATATCAAAGTCAATTCCGTAATGATCAATTACATCTGTGACAAATCCTTTTGTACCGTGTGTACCGTCTACTGTCGCAACGTACGTATCACCAAGTTCTGCAAATTTTTCTTCATAGAAAACTACATCTTTCGTTTGAAAACCTAAGATGTGAATCACACGTACACCTTTTGCAACGAGGCGCTGTGATAATTCATAAAGTGGTGGTACACCAATCCCCCCGCCTACTAGTAAAGCTGTTTGACCAGCTTCTGCTTCTTCTACAGGAAAACCGTGTCCTAATGGTCCTAATACATCTACCATTTCACCTTGTTTTCTAGTTGCTAATGTTTTTGTCCCTTGTCCTTCCGCACGATATAGCATTGTAAATTCGTTCTTCTCTTGATCTACATTACAAATACTAATTGGGCGGCGCAGAAGGGGCGCAATGCCCTCTGCTACCTTAATGTGTACAAACTGCCCTGGTTCGTTCATTTGCTGTACTAAAGTTCCTTGAAGCACTAATTCGTAAATGTTCTTTGCGATTTCTTTTTGATTAACGACGATCATATTTTGCTTTTGCATCATGCATGTACCACCTCGTGACGCTTTGTTTGCGTAATTTCTTTCATTGAATGAGCTGAGAATGTCATAGATTCTAATACTCGTAAGATTGCTCTCGTTGTATCAAGTGATGTTAAGCAAGCTACACCATTTTCTACTGATTCACGGCGAATGCGGAAACCATCACGCGCTGGTTGTTTGCCTTTTGTTAATGTATTGATTACAAACTGTGCTTTTCCTTGGCGGATAATATCTAGTAAGTTGTAGTCCTCAGAATCAATTTTGTTTACAACTTGTACTGGGATATTTTGCTCTGTTAATGATTGTGCTGTTCCAGCTGTTGCTAATAAGTTATAGCCGATTTCATGGAAACGTTTTGCAATTTCCATCGCCTCTTCTTTATCTTTATCCGCTACAGTAATGATTACTGATCCGTGCGTTGGGATGTTAATTCCAGAAGCAACTAATCCTTTATATAATGCTTTTTCAAGCGTTAAATCTTTACCCATTACTTCCCCTGTTGATTTCATTTCAGGTCCTAATGTTGTATCCACTGAGCGTAATTTCGCGAATGAGAATACCGGAGCTTTTACATATACTTCTTTCTCTTCTGGGTGATAGCCCGTTCCGTATCCTTGCTCTACTAGGTCTTGCCCTAGAATAACTTTCGTTGCAACGTTTGCCATTGGTACACCTGTAATTTTACTTAAGAATGGTACTGTACGGCTCGCACGTGGATTTACTTCAATTACGTACACTTGATTTTCGAATACGACAAACTGGATATTTAGTAATCCAACAATGTTTAATCCTTTTCCAAGTGCAATTGTATGTTCAATAATTTGTTCTTTTAATTTTTCAGATAAGCTTTGTGGTGGATATACTCCAATTGAGTCACCAGAGTGAACTCCAGCGCGTTCAATATGTTCCATAATACCTGGAATGAATACATTCTCACCGTCTGAAATTGCATCTACTTCAATTTCTTTACCGACCATGTAACGGTCGATTAATACTGGGTGATCTGCGTGAACTTTAACTGCATTTTTCATGTAGTGCAGTAGTTCTTCTTGACGATATACGATTTCCATCGCACGTCCACCTAGTACGTAAGATGGTCTTACTAATACTGGGTAACCAATTTCTTCTGCGATTGCTACCGCTTGTTCTACAGTCGTTGCTGTTTTACCAACTGGTTGTGGGATACCAAGTTTTGTTAAAGCAGCTTCGAATTTATCACGATCTTCTGCACGGTCTAAGTCTTCAAGTGATGTTCCTAAAATCTTCACACCATGTTCTTCTAATTTCGCCGCTAAGTTAATCGCCGTTTGTCCACCAAACTGAACGATAACACCTTCTGGCTTTTCTAAATCGATGATGTGCATTACATCTTCAATCGTTAATGGTTCAAAGTATAATTTGTCAGAAATACTGAAGTCTGTTGAAACAGTTTCTGGGTTATTGTTAATGATAATCGCTTCATATCCAGCTTCTTTAATTGCCCATACTGAGTGAACTGTTGCATAGTCAAACTCAACACCTTGACCAATGCGGATCGGACCAGATCCTAGAACTACTACACTCTTACGATCTGTTACAATTGATTCGTTCTCCTCAGCGTATGTGCTGTAGTAATACGGTGTTGCAGATTCAAACTCTGCCGCACAAGTATCTACCATTTTGAATACTGGCGTCATATTATTTTCTTTACGCATATCGTAAATTTCGCGCTCCGTTTTGTTCCAAGCTGCTGCGATGTAGTGATCGCTGAAGCCCATTTCTTTTGCGGTTTGTAGTACTTCCATATTTCCTACATTCGCTTTTACTTCGCGTTCCATATTTACGATATTTTCAACTTTTTGTAAGAAGAAGAAGTCCATTTCACACCATTCGTTAATCTCTTCTTTCGTTACACCTTGACGAATTGCTTCTGCTACGATAAACAGTCGCTCATCATCTGCTTTAATAATGCGTTTTTTCATTGTTTCTTTATCAAGTTCTTTTAAGTGGTCTAATTCTAAGTGATAAATGCCAAGCTCTAAAGAACGAACCGCTTTTAATAATGATTCTTCTAAGTTACGTCCGATTGACATAACCTCACCAGTTGCTTTCATCTGCGTTCCAAGTGTTCTGTTCGCTGATTCAAACTTATCAAATGGCCAGCGTGGAATTTTTGAAACAACATAGTCTAATGCTGGCTCGAAGCAAGCGTAAGTTTTTTGCGTTACTGGGTTTACGATTTCATCTAATGTTAAGCCGACTGCAATTTTCGCTGCTAATTTCGCAATTGGATATCCAGTTGCTTTAGATGCTAATGCAGATGAACGACTTACACGTGGGTTTACTTCGATTACATAGTATTGGAAGCTATATGGATCTAGTGCAAGCTGAACGTTACATCCACCTTCAATTCCTAGTGCACGAATAATTCGTAATGAAGTATTACGTAACATTTGGTATTCACGGTCGCTTAGCGTTTGGCTCGGTGCTACAACGATAGAATCACCTGTATGAACACCAACTGGATCGATGTTTTCCATGTTACATACTACAATCGCGTTATCATTTGAATCACGCATTACTTCATATTCAATTTCTTTACAACCAGCAATACTTTTCTCTAATAAACATTGTGTTACTGGGCTATGTTTTAAACCACTTGTTACGATTTCAATTAACTCTTCTTCGTTATGGCAAATTCCGCCGCCCGTTCCGCCTAATGTGAATGCTGGACGAACGATTACTGGATAACCAATTTCGTTTACAAAGCTATATGCTTCATCAAGGTTATGAATGATTTCACTTGGTGGTGTTGGTTCATTTAAATCTTGCATTAATGTACGGAATAAATCACGATCTTCCGCTTGCTCGATTGCTGACAATTTTGTTCCTAAAATTTCAACTCCGCACTCTTCAAGTACGCCTGATTTTGCAAGTTCAACAGCCATGTTTAAACCTGTTTGACCACCTAATGTTGGTAAGATTGCATCTGGACGTTCTTTACGAATGATTCGGCTTACGAATTCTAATGTTAAAGGCTCAATGTATACTTTATCTGCTGTTGCAGTATCGGTCATAATTGTTGCTGGGTTAGAGTTAACAAGGATTACTTTGTAACCTTCCTCTTTAAGAGATTGACAAGCTTGTGTACCAGAGTAGTCAAACTCCGCTGCTTGCCCAATTACAATTGGTCCCGATCCGATTACTAAAATTGTGTTAATGTCTAGGCGTTTTGGCATAACTCTTCCCCTTCTTTCTTGAAGTTTTCAATCATTGTTAAGAAATCTTCGAATAAATCATTTGCATCTTCTGGTCCCGCTGAAGCTTCTGGATGGTATTGTACTGTAAATGCTGGGAACTTCTTATGACGAAGACCTTCTACTGTTCCATCATTTAAAGCAACATGTGTAATTTCAAGTTCTGTATTTTCAACTGATTCTTCTTCTACTGCGTAACCATGGTTTTGAGATGTAATTGCTACTTTTCCAGTTGCAAGATTTTTTACTGGATGGTTTAACCCACGGTGGCCGAATTTTAACTTACTTGTATTCGCACCAGATGCTAGAGCGAACAATTGATGTCCTAGACAAATTCCGAATAAAGGAACTTTACCGATAATGTCTTTTAACATTTCAATTGCTTCGGGTACATCTTTTGGATCCCCAGGTCCGTTACTTAGCATAATCCCATCTGGGCTAAGGCGTAAAATTTCTTCAGCTGTTGTATTGTAAGGAACTACAATCACATCGCAATCACGTTTATTTAATTCTCTTAAAATACCATGTTTCATACCGAAGTCTACTAGTACAACGCGATGTCCGCGGCCTGGGCTTGGGTATGGATCTTTCGTTGATACGCGTTTCACATGATCTGTAAATACTGTCGCTTTTAATTGGCTCACGATGTATTCTACATCTGCATCCATATTACAAAGGCGTCCGCGTAATGTACCGTATTGACGAATTTTTCTCGTTAATTTTCTCGTATCAATCCCTGCTAATCCTGGGATGTTTCTTTCTTTTAAGTAGTCATTTAACGAAATTTCATTACGGAAGTTTGATGGGTGATCACAAATTTCGTTTACGATTAAACCATTTACAGATGGGTGAATCGATTCAAAATCGTCACGGTTGATGCCGTAGTTTCCGATTAATGGGTACGTGAATGTTACAATTTGACCGCAATATGATGGATCAGATAATGTTTCTTGATATCCAGTCATTCCTGTTGTAAATACAACCTCACCTGACTTTTCGATTTCTCCTCCGAAACCTGTTCCAATTAATACTGTTCCATCTTCTAAGATAAGTTGTCTTTTCATACTAATGCACTCTCCTTTTGCCATGCGATCTTACCACCAACGATTGTCATTACCGGCCATCCTTGGCATTTCCAACCTGCGAATGGTGTATTTTTTCCTTTTGATAAGAATGTTGTTGGGTCAATCTCTTCTTCTTGTTCTAAATCAATAATTGTAATATCAGCTGTTCTACCTTCTTTCAGGCGACCTGCTTCTAAGCCGAATGTATCAGCTGGCTTTTCTGTTAAGAATTGAATTAATTGTTCTAATGTAATAATTCCTTTTTTCACAAGGTTTGTGTATAAAAGCGGGAATGCTGTTTCAAAACCAGTAATTCCGAATGGTGCTCTTTCAATTCCTTGTGCTTTCTCTTCTGCTGTATGCGGTGCATGATCAGTTGCGATCATATCGATTGTTCCATCTAATAAACCTTCAATTAATGCTGCGTGATCTTCTTTTCCACGAAGCGGTGGGTTCATTTTAAAGTTAGGGTCAGCTGATGGGATATCATCTTCACATAACACTAGGTGATGAGGTGTTACTTCTGCTGTTACTTTAATTCCAGCGCGCTTTGCATCACGGATTACACGTACAGAGCCTTTCGTACTTACGTGACATACGTGATAGTGACAATCTGCCGCTTCAGCAAGCAGTATATCCCTTGCAATATGTACAGATTCACATACTGATGGGATACCGTTTAATCCGTGTTTCTCAGAAAACTTCCCTTCATGTACACAACCTTTATTAATAAGAGTATTCTCTTCACAGTGCGCAACTACTGCCATATTTAATTTCGCTGCACGTTTCATAGCAGCTAACATCATGCTAGCATCTTGTACGCCTACACCGTCATCAGTGAAAGCAAATGCTCCAAGTTCTTTTAACGTTTCGAAATCTGTCATTTCAGAACCCGCTTGACGTACTGTAATTGCTCCATATGGTAATACGTTAACATGCGCTTTTTCTTTAATACGATTTTGTAAGTCTTCCATATGTTCTCTACAATCTGGTACTGGGCGTGTATTTGGCATTGCACAAATTGTAGTGAATCCACCTTTTGCCGCTGCTAGTGTACCTGTTTCAATTGTTTCTTTATGTTCACCACCTGGTTCACGAAGGTGTACGTGTACATCTACTAATCCAGGTGCAATTAACTTTCCGTTCACATCGATTACTTCAGCATTATCTGCCGTAATATTTTCTGCTACCTTAGCGATTTTACCGTCTTGTACGAGAAGATCCGTTGCTACGATTTTTCCTTCTTCATTCATATAACGACCATTTTTAAACAAGTAATTCATGTTTCATTCCTCCTAATACATTTGGTAAGGCGCGTTTTAGTACAGCCATTCTTACGTAAACTCCATTTTCCATTTGTTTAAATATGCGTGAACGCTCACACTCAACAAGTTCACTTGCAATTTCAACATCTCGGTTTACAGGAGCTGGATGCATAATAATGCTTCCTTCTTTCATACGCTGTTCTCTTTCCACTGTTAATCCGTGTTTCTCATGATACTCTTTCATAATGTCTGTTTCATAATGATCATGACGCTCATGTTGTACACGAAGTAACATCATTACATCCACTTCTGGAACAAGCTCATCTAATGGTTTGTATGTTCCAAATGTGTTGTCTTCATCTTTCCACTCTTCTGGACTTGCGAAGTAAATTGTTGCACCCAGTTTCGTTAATGCTTCTGCATTCGAACGTGCTACTCGGCTATGACGAACATCTCCTACTATCGCAATCTTCAATCCTTCAAATCTTCCAAACTCTTGTTTAATGGTAAGAAGGTCGAGTAAGCACTGCGTTGGGTGGTTCCCACATCCATCTCCAGCGTTTAAGATTGGAATATTCACCTGATCTTTTAGTTCATCGAAGTAGCGATCTTGCTCGTGGCGGATGACCACTGCTTTTGTTCCGATTGATTCTAGTGTTCTTATCGTATCGTATAATGTTTCTCCTTTTTGTACGCTAGATGCATCAGCTGAAAAGTTTAAAACATCAAGTCCTAATCTCTTCTCAGCAACTTCAAAGCTAAATCTTGTTCTCGTACTATTCTCAAAGAACAAGTTCGCAACAAAAGTTTGCTCTGTCGTTTTGCTTTCTTTCCCATTCGCAAAATCTTCTGCGTCTTTTAGGATTTCTGAAATTTCTACTTCCGATAATTCACTCATCGTTAACAAATGGCTCATCGTCATCCCTCATCTTTCTGATTTTTATGTTACCACTTTTGCATTTTTATAACAACCTCTGCATAAAAATACCCTAGTCTTGTGAGACTAGGGTGCAAGAAAGAAGCCACCCTTTTCGGTCTCACAGGACTGAATTAAAAGGTTATTATTATGAAGCAATCTGCTTAGATTGTTTTATTTGTTTCGTTTCCGGTAGTAGTAAATTTAGCAGTACACCTACAATTGCTGCTAGTGCCATTCCTTCTACTTGGAATGATTCTCCTACGTGAAGTACCGCTCCACCAATACCGATTACTAGTATTACTGATGCAATCATTAAGTTTCGTTTGTCACTTAAATCTGTTTTATCGTCTACCATCATACGTAATCCGCTTGATGCGATTACACCGAATAGTAAGATTGATACACCACCCATAACTGGTGTTGGTATCGAATGAATCAGTGCAGAAATCTTACCGATAAATCCGAACATGATTGCGAATACGGCTGAACCGATGAATAAGTATACACTGTACGCTCTTGTAATTGCTAGCACACCGATGTTTTCACCATACGTTGTATTCGGTGGTCCACCGATTAGTGATGCGATTAATGTTGCTACTCCATCACCGAAGATTGAACGGTGTAAACCAGGTTTTTCAATTAAATCTCTTTTAATAACATTTCCTAGTACAATTTGGTGTCCGATATGTTCTGAAATTGTTACTAGTGCAACTGGTACCATCAAGAGTACGATCTTCCATGAAAACTCTGGTGTGTATGTTACAAATGGTACTGTGAAATCTGGTACAACAAACCATTTTGCCTCAGCTACCGGCTTTAAGTCTACTAGCCCTTGGAAGTAAGCGAAAATATATCCGCCGATAATGCCAAGTAACACTGGTATGATACTGAAAAATCCTCTTCCGAATATTGAGCATATAATTGTAATTGCTAATGTTACTAATGCTACTGAAAAGTGTGTAAAGCTATATTTGCCATCCGCACCATTCATCGCCATGTTAACTGCTGTATGTGCTAAAGCTAGACCGATTACCATTACTACTGGACCAACTACGATTGGTGGTAGTAATTTCATAATCCACTTTGATCCTGATTTCTTAATTCCGATTGAGATTAAGATATACACAAGCCCTGCTAGCAACCCACCAAGCATTGCTGCTCCCGGTCCACCTGCCGTTTTTGCTGTTATAATCGGTGCGATAAAGGCGAATGATGATCCTAGATAGGCAGGTACTTGACCTTTCGTTATAAGAAGAAACGCTAACGTTCCTAATCCACTTGATATTAATGCTACTGACGGATTCAATCCTGTTAAAAACGGAACAAGCACTGTTGATCCAAACATCGCGAACAAATGTTGTATACTTAAAAATAACCATTTTCCCGGTTTCGGTACTTCATTAACGTCTAACACTGGCTTTTGTTCCATTGTTACATCCTCCTTCAGTTTAAATCTTTGCAATAAAAAAACTCTTTGTGCCTGTGCACAAAGAGTCCTACACTTTCGTATGCCAAATTTGACATATGAAAGCCAAGACCCTTTGGCAGCCTCACAGGACTACATTTAAAAGGGCTTTACTTATCGTATATGCTTACTCGATCTTGTTGATCTGTCTCTTGCAAATCAACTTCGATACGCTCTTCACTTGATGTTGGAATGTTCTTTCCTACATAATCAGCGCGAATTGGTAGTTCACGATGACCTCTATCAACAAGAACCGCCAATTGGATTTGTGATGGTCTACCTAAATCCATCAGAGCATCCATTGCTGCTCGAACTGTTCTGCCTGTATATAATACATCATCTACAAGGATAACTTTTTTCTTCGTAATATCTACAGGGATATCAGAACCTTTTACAAGTGGTTCTTTATTTTTCGATTGTAGCGTTAAATCATCACGATATAACGTAATGTCTAGCTCTCCAACTTCTATTTCTTTTCCTTCAATTTGACCAATTCGTTCTGCCAAACGTTGTGCAATAAAAATTCCACGAGTTTTAATTCCGACAAGAACACAATTATCGACACCTTTATTTCGTTCCACGATTTCATGACTAATTCGTGTTAAAGCGCGGCGAATCATTTGGTCATCTAAAACGACAGCTTTCTCTTGCATGCTCTACACCTCCAAGCTTTTTTCTTGCGTGAGAGTAATGGTATAAAAAAAAGTCCTCTCAGCGTGTGCGAGAGGACTTTTGAAAAAGGGTATAGCATACCCTATGCATTTCAAACCGTTACCTTCTCAACCTCACGGGGCTGTGTTAAAGGATCATTATTTAACTGTTGTCAGTATCTCAGTTTTCTTATGATTTGTCAATACTATTTTCGTAAAATATTTAATGCGTCTTCAAACACTTCTGGAATCGGTGCCTCAAACTGAATATATTCACCAGTGCGAGGATGATCAAATCCTAAAATACCTGCATGAAGTGCTTGTCCGTTCATATCTAACGTTTTCTTTGGTCCATACTTTGGATCTCCTGCAAGTGGATAGCCAATATATTTCATATGAACACGAATTTGATGTGTACGCCCTGTTTCTAAGCGACATTCTACAAGTGTGAAATCTTTGAATCGCTCTAACACTTGGAAATGCGTAACAGCATGCTTACCATTTTCATCAACCGTCATACTTTGACGTTCTTTCTTATCACGAGCAATCGGAGCATCAATCGTTCCCTTATCGTGCGGAATAACACCGTGTACAATCGCTTTGTAACGTCTCGTTACTGTTTTTGCTACAAGTTGATTTACAAGTGATTCGTGTGCCATATCATTTTTAGCAACCATTAATAGGCCTGACGTATCCTTATCAATACGATGCACGATACCTGGACGCATCACACCATTAATGCCTGATAAGTCTGTACAATGGTGCATAAGACCGTTCACAAGTGTACCACTTGTATGACCTGGTGCTGGATGTACAACCATACCACGCGGCTTATTAACAACAAGTACATCTGCATCTTCATAATAAATTTCTAAGTTCATATCTTCTGGCTGAATATCTAACTCTTCTGGCTCAGGAATCGTCACTGTAATTTCATCATTTTCTCTAACTTTATAATTCCCTTTTACAGCTTTTCCATTAACTGTAACAACGTCATCTTTAATCCATTGTTGTACTTGTGTACGTGACCATTCATTATTTATTCCTGCAACGAATTTATCAATTCGCTCATTTTTTTGTTCTTCTGCAACTGTTACTTGTACTACTTCACTCATTCAATTACTCCTTCGTTTTCTTGCCTTCTAATAATGTTTGAATAATAATTAATACAACACCAATACATAATGCTGAATCAGCGATATTGAATACTGGATAGTTGTACGAGAAAATATACACGTGAATGAAATCCACTACTTCTTGTCTAAATACACGATCAATAAAATTACCAATTGCTCCGCCTAAAATTAGACCTAATGAAATTCCTAGAAGCTTGTCTGTTTTTGCATATTTTTTCATATAAAATACGATAAATGCTACAAAAACGACTGTAATAATGTAGAAAAACCACATTTTATTTTCTAAAATGCCCCAGGCAGCTCCTCTATTTCGATGTGATGTTATGTATAATACATTATCGATAATCGGAATGCTCGTACCCAATTCCATGTTCTTTACAATTAGCCATTTCGATATTTGATCGATGGCAATGACAAATAACGCTATTACATAATATATCATTTTCATTTCCCCCACAAAGACAGTGTACCTCAAAATTTTAGCATAGCTGCAACCTTTTCACAATGAACCTTTATAGAAGAATAAAATAAATAAAAAAAAGGTAATATAATATCGTTGTGCCCATTCATACATTTACTTTTTCATAGAAAAATTCATGAATGGTTCGGGCAGTCGGCATCGTTTTCATTTGTTTTACCGACATTACTCTCCCTGTGTCTTCACAAATACCATACATATCTATTTCCATTTTAAATAATGCACGTTCTACATCTTTTAAATCCTCTTTTATATCATGTAATAATAGTTTTTTCTTTATCTCTTCCTTCATTTCATACCCAAGCTCTTCGCTAAACTCTGTATTATATTTGTACATAACCTCTTTAGCTAGCCTCTCTTGTAACTCTTTTCGCATCAATTGCAATTCTTCTTTGATTTCCATATACATTTCATTCACGTGTACATTCCTCCCAGTTGCAATGTACGATTAGTGTGTCCGAAATTTATATGCTTACCTCTCACACATTTTTCCTTCATAGGAAAGAGAGTTAAAGTTATTTCAATATACTGTTAACCAAAAAAATGACTGCACTTTACGTGCAGTCACCCCTTATTATTTTACATAATTTTCTTTAACAACCGTTGCACAACGCTCACATAATGTTTCATGTTCAGCATCTTTACCAATTGTTTCTGAAACTACCCAACAGCGTTCACATGTTTCACCAGTTGCTTGAGCAACAACAACCGCTGTATGTTCATACTTCGGTGCATCTGCTGGCGCTTCTTCCATCATGCCACCAAGTTTGTACTCAGAAACGATGAATAATTGCTTTAAGTCCTCGTTAATAGACTCTAACATAGCTTTCATTTCTGCAGTTGGATATAGCGTAATGCTTGCATTTAATGACTTACCGATTACCTTTTCATTACGAGCCACTTCTAACGCTTTTAATACGTCATCACGCAATGTCATAAATGCATCCCATTTTGTTTTTAATGCTTCTGCACCATCTAATTGTACAGCTTCTGGCATATCAGTTAATTGTACACTTTCTTCTGTTACACCCGGAATGTATGGCCATACTTCATCAGCTGTATGCGGTAAGATTGGTGTTACAAGTTTCGTCAATGCAACAAGAACATCATATAATACAGTTTGAATTGCACGACGATCTTCATGGTTCGCACCTTCAATGTATAAAATGTCTTTTGCAAAGTCTAAGTAGAATGAACTTAAATCAATTGTACAGAAGTTATGAATTGCATGATATACAGCAGCGAAGTCGTATGTCTCATATGCTTCTTTTACTTTTGTAATTAAGTCATTTAATTTCACTAACATGTAACGATCTACTTCACGAAGTTCAGCTACAGCTACTGTATTTTCACTTGGCTTAAAGTCGTCTAAGTTTCCTAATAAGAAACGGAATGTGTTACGGATTTTACGATACACTTCTGCTACTTGTTTTAAAATATCATCCGAAATACGTACATCAGATTGATAGTCAACAGAAGATACCCATAATCGTAAAATATCTCCGCCTAATTGATCCATAATTTTCCTCGGTACGACGATGTTTCCAATCGACTTACTCATTTTACGTCCTTCACCATCTAATACGAAACCATGGCTTAGTACGCCTTTATATGGCGCTTTTCCTGTTACAGCAACTGCTGTCGATAATGAAGAGTTAAACCAACCACGATATTGGTCAGATCCTTCTAAATATAAATCTGCTGGACGTTGTAAGTCATCGCGCTCTTCTAATACCGCTTGGTGAGAAGAACCTGAGTCGAACCATACATCCATGATGTCTGTTTCTTTACGGAATTCACCATTTGGGCTACCTGGATGTGTAAATCCTTCTGGTAATAGATCTTTCGCTTCACGCTCAAACCATACGTTAGAACCGTGTTCACGGAATAAATCAGCTACATGGTTAATTGTTTCATCCGTAATGATTGGATCACCATTCTCAGCATAGAATACAGGAATTGGTACACCCCATGCACGTTGACGAGAAATACACCAGTCACCACGGTCACGAACCATGTTATGAAGACGAGTTTCGCCCCATGCTGGTACCCATTTTGTTTCCGCAACAGCTTCTAATAATTCTTTACGGAATGCTTCAATAGATGCAAACCACTGTGCTGTCGCACGGAAAATAATAGGTTTTTTCGTTCTCCAATCATGTGGATATGAATGCGTAATGAATGTTAGTTTCAGTAATGCGCCTACTTCTTCTAATTTTTCTGTAATTGGCTTGTTAGCTTTATCGTAGAATAAGCCTTCAAATCCAGGTGCTTCCTCTGTTAATACACCTTTATCATCAACTGGGCAAAGTACTTCTAAGCCATACTTTTTACCAACAATAAAGTCATCTTCCCCGTGTCCTGGTGCTGTATGAACACAACCTGTACCTGCATCTGTTGTTACGTGATCTCCTAGCATAACTAATGAATCACGATCGTAGAATGGATGCTTTGCAACTGTATACTCAAGCTCGCTACCTTTTACTGTTTTCACAACTTCAGCGTTTTCCCACTCTAACGTTTTTGCAACTGTCTCAAATAGTTCAGAAGCAATAATATATTTTTCATCATTTACTTTTACAATAGCGTATTCAAGTTCTGGGTGAACAGAAATACCTAAGTTTGCAGGCAACGTCCAAGGCGTTGTTGTCCAGATGATGTATTTCTCATCACCTTCTAATACGTTCTTTCCATCTTTTACAGGGAATGCTACGTAAATAGATGCAGATTTTTTATCTTGGTATTCAATTTCAGCTTCCGCTAAAGCTGATTCACTCGTTGGTGACCAATAAACTGGTTTTTGTCCTTTATAGATATAACCTTTTTTCGCCATATCACCAAACACTTTAATTTGTTGTGCTTCATAAGCTGGCTCTAAAGTAATGTATGGGTTATCCCAATCAGCACGTACACCTAAACGCTTAAATTGCTCACGCTGACGTTCTACTTGTTCATATGCATACTCTGCACATAACTTACGGAACTCAGCAACTGTCATTTCTTTACGCTTTACACCTTTATTTGTTAAAGCTTGTTCAATTGGTAAACCGTGTGTATCCCAACCTGGGACATATGGTGCACAGAAACCAGTCATTGATTTATAACGAACGATAAAGTCTTTTAATACTTTATTTAATGCATGTCCCATATGAATGTCACCATTCGCATATGGAGGTCCATCATGCAGTACAAATAAAGGACGACCTTTCGTATGTTCTTGTACCTTTTCATAAATATTCATTTCCGCCCACTTTTCTTGCATTGCAGGCTCACGTTTTGGTAAATTCCCACGCATCGGGAACTCTGTTTTTGGCATTAGTAATGTATTTTTGTACTCCATGCTCAATTCCTCCTTACATGTATAAAAGAAAGACCTAAAAAACGGAATAAAAAAGAGACTTTCTCATCCCAAAAAGGGACGAGAAAGTCTCCCGCGGTACCACCCTAGTAGATCCTATACGTATGTATACAATCCTCTTTATATTCTTAACGCGAATATACGCCTACGCTTACTCTATTTGTTCAGCGCGGAACTCCAGGGTGATATTCCCATTATCTCCTTATCCTGAGCTTACACCATCCTCAGTTCGCTATATAAGGTATGAAAAAGGTACTTATCCCTATCTTCGTTTTTCTTAATAAATATGTTGTTTAAAATTATATGTAATAATGAGAAAAACGTCAAGCTTACACTGTTTCTTCTTTTTTCAACAGCTCGTCTACTTCGTCTTCTAACTCAATTAGTTTATCCCAATCATCGTTGTTTAACATTTCAAGCTGTGTTTCTAATAACATACGGAAACGAGTGCGGAATACTTTCGCTTGTTTCTTTAGCTCTTCAATATCAAAAGCAACTTTTCTTGATTTTACTAAAGCTTCGTTAATAATACGGTCTGCATTCTTTTCAGCTTCACGTACAATTAATTTTGCTTCTTTTTGCGCATTACGTTTTACTTCTTCCGCTGCTTCTTGTGCAACAACGATAGATTTGTTTAACGTATCTTCAATATTAGAGAAATGATCTAACTTCCCTTCTAATTGCGCAACTTGTTCTTCTAAAGCTTTTTTCTCACGAATGACTAATTCATAATCTTTGATAATTTGATCAAGAAACTCATTTACTTGATCCTCATCATAGCCACGGAATCCGCGACCAAATTCTTTGTTATGAATATCTAATGGTGTTAACGGCACAACGCCACCTCCAAGTAGTTATCTAAATTTCCTCTTTCAATTATATCTTTTCTTCGACAAAATAGGAGGATTTCCTTCTAAAAAACCAATCATTTTAGTATACCATACAAAATTCTCCATTTGTCGCGCTTTGTTCTACCTTCTACAGAAAACAATTTACTGCGTCCATGTCCTCTCACTGAAAAAACATCTCCTGGATAACATTCATAAGAGGTTTGCTCCACTGTTTTCCAATTCACTTTTACTAAACCATTTTTTATGAAAGGTTGTACTTTTTGCCTAGATATATGTAACATTTCAGCTAACATAACATCTAAACGAAGTGAAGAAACTGTTCCGGATTTCTCCCCCCACGTTTCTTGTATCTGTAGAATTTTTTCCCCTTGCACTGGTGATAAGGAGACTTTCACTTTTCCTATAGATTGTAAGTTCATCTCAATATAAGATACAACTTCTTTCGCGACTACAATTTGGGCACGATCTTCTTGAAGCAAAATATCACCACATTTTTCTCTCGTTAAACCGAGAGACATAAATGTACCTAATATTTGCCTATGCTCTAGCGTATAAAACTTGGAAGGATAGTCAATTTCCAATACTTCTACTTGAAATTCCTCTTCATTTACTACTAGATAGTCTGGATAAATGAGTGCTCTTTTGCGCTCTGCTTGAGACGTTGCACCATCAAACTGTACAGCAATATCTCCTTGTCCTATTACCATAGTGACAATTTGTTGTTGTCTTGGATCAAGAAAGTCTGTTAACTTCACTTGATGGTACTCCGCTGCTCGCTTCCACTCTAACACTTTATCCACAAAGACCACTTCATCAGGTCTAAAATGCTCGTAGATGCTCATACATATAACCTCTTACTATAAGAAATAGCCGAATAAACTTACCAAGCCATTTGTCGCAAGTCTTAAAGCAAAGATCGCAACAAGTGGCGAAATATCAATCATACCAAGCGGCGGAATAAATCTGCGAAATGGTTCTAAATATGGTTCACAAATACGCGCAAGAAACTCTCCGAAAGTTGATTCCTTTGCACCTGGGAACCATGATAGGAGAATGTAAATAATAAGTGCCCACGAGTAAATCTCGATAGCATAAACTAAAAGTCTTAAAACGGTTTCCATGGCGTATTACCACCTCTTTATATTTGTGTCTTCTTCTTCACCGAATAACTCTGAAATTGCACCAACAATATCTACATTTTCAGGCGTACACATAAATGTTTTCGGTCCTATTTTTTGAATGTCCCCGCCTATAGCGTATACAGTACCACTTAAAAAGTCAACGATACGTACAGCCTGATCCGTAGACATTCGTTGTAAATTAATCACAACAGCTCGTCTACCTTTTAAATGGTCCGCAATTCCTTGCGCTTCCGAATATGTGCGTGGTTCTAATAAAACAACTTTTGAAGATTGCTTCGCTGTTTCAATGCTCACAACATTTTGTTTCGTTTGCGCTTTTGGAAACGTAACATCTTGTTGTTCTGGCGGATCTTGCTGCTTCTTCATGTCTGTTTGCTCCTTTTCATAACTATATTGAGCTGCTTCTTTTTCTTCAGGTGTATCAAAAAAGAAGTATTTTACTTTTGACCAACTCATAATAAGATTCTCCTTCCTTTTACGCTTTTCCTACTAAAATCGTCCCCAAACGAATGTATGTAGCACCTTCTTCAATTGCAATGGTGTAATCATTAGACATTCCCATTGATAATTCTTTACATGGCGCATGTAACAATTCTAACTCCTGCACCTCTGTTTGTAGCATACGTAATGTCTTAAAACAGCGTCTGATTTCTTTCTCTTCTTCTGTAAATGGAGCCATTGTCATTAGTCCAACCACTTCAATCTTATCCAATTCTTGCAAACTTTGAATAAAAGAAACGGTTTCTTCTATTGCCAATCCTTGCTTTGATTCTTCAGATGATGTTTTCACTTGAATAAAACATTTCACTTTCTTATCCGCACGTTTTTGAATTTCTTTTGCAAGTGAAAGACGATCTAATGAATGTAAATAATCGATTTCATTAATGATTTCTTTTACTTTTCTCGTTTGTAATGATCCAATAAAATGCCAATTCACTTTTGAACCGAAATGTTCGTACTTCTGTAAGAAACCTTCATTTCTATTTTCACCTAAATCGATAATTCCTGCTTCAATTACTTCGTTTGTTTTTTCAATTCCTACCGTTTTTGTAACCGCAACGAGTTTAATATCTTGCAACGAACGTCCTGCTCGTGCGCAAGATTGTTTAATTGATTCATTTACAGTTGTTAAATTTGTTTGTACTGTCACTTGCTTTCGTCCTCCTTAAAACCTATGAAACTCAACATTCTCCCCGTCTTACCTTGATCACGACGATGAGAGAAAAAGAGTTGCTCTTCACAGCTTGTACAAAGAGATGACATTACAATATTCTCTTCTTTTATGCCTACTTGTAAACATAGTATACGATTAATTTCTTTTAAATTAATTGCATACTGTCCGTCAGAAATTTTTTTATAAGGGACAGAACCGTTTACTACTTGCTCTGCTGCTGTTAGCACTCGATCATCAACAACGTAACAACAAGATCCAATTGCTGGTCCAATCGCAACATGAATTTCATCACTTGAAATCCCTTCTGCATTCCATTTTTGAATCATTTCTTTTGCAATCTCTTTTACAGTCCCTTTCCATCCAGCATGCGCAAGTCCTATCATACCATGTGATGGTGCATAAAAATAGAGTGGAACACAATCCGCGTAACAAGATGTTAGAAGAACATCATTATTAGTCGTATAAATGCCATCTGTTTTTGAAATGCCGTCTTCATATGAATAAACGCCACTTCCTTTTTCCTGTTCTCCTACTTTTTCAACATGATGATCATGAACTTGTTCAGAGCAAATCCAGTTTTCTAATGGTTTTTGTAACTTATTTGCTAAAATGCGTCTATTTTCATGAACGTTCTCCGCAATATCATTCACATGTAATCCTAAATTCATCGCATGAAAGGAGCCCGTACTTACCCCACCATCTTTTGTCGTAAATCCAGCAGTAATGTTCCCAAGTTCTTTCCACGCTTGTAAATACAGTATACCGTCCACATATTTAAATGGCTCTCTCATAATAGCGGCTCCTTTTAATTAAAATAACATAAAAAAGCATGGTACTTCCTGTCTATTTTACCATACTTTTATTTTTTCATAATCCTAACAGAAAAAAAAGAGGAATTTGTAATATTCTTTATGAAATTGTCGGTGTTTGTATTGATTCTGTTACAGAATTAACAGAATTTACTCTAACAAGTATGACATCTTCCCCAATTTTCACAATTTCTTTCCAAGGAATTACAATTTCTATATCTTTCCCAAAGATCCCTAACATACGTGCCTGTTTGGAAATAATAATAGACTCGATTTTTCCTGTGTTCATATCGATTTCGATATCTCCAATATTACCCAGCCTTTTTCCGTCTGAAACATTTATTATATCTTTCATCTGTAATTCCGAAATTCGTATCACTTTCATCCTCTCCCTTATATATGACGAATCGAAAAAACATTGTTTCTCAAATGAACAGGAAGCATCCTCTTGCCAACCTCATATTATTTTCATTATATGAACACAGCTCCCCTACTATGAACGCAAACAAACTATATGACATATAAAAAGGTCTCACCATAAATGGTGAAACCTTATCCTTGAATCGTCTTATTCATTTGTTTAATAGCTGATTTCTCTAAACGTGACACTTGCGCTTGAGAAATCCCAATTTCTTCTGCAACTTCCATTTGTGTTTTTCCTTGGAAGAAACGTTTTCGAATAATCATTTTCTCACGATCATTTAAACGCTTCATTCCTTCTTTTAGAGCTAACTCTTCAACCCACTGCTCGTCCTTTTGTTTTTCATCACTTAACTGATCCATAACAAAGATAGGATCTCCCCCATCGTTATAAATCGGCTCAAATAATGAAACTGGATCTTGAATTGCATCTAAAGCAAAAACAATTTCTTCATGAGTCACTTCAAGCACTTTTGCAATATCCATTGCTGTCGGTTCTTTTGAATTTTCTGCAATCAACTTTTCTCTTACTTGTAACGCTTTATACGCAATATCTCGTAAGGAGCGAGATACGCGAATCGGATTGTTATCACGCAAATATCTGCGTATTTCCCCAATAATCATCGGCACAGCATACGTTGAAAATTTTACATTTTGGCCTAAATCAAAGTTATCAATGGATTTCATAAGTCCGATACAACCAACTTGAAATAAATCGTCAACATATTCTCCTCTGTTATTAAATCTTTGGATGACGCTCAGTACAAGACGTAAGTTTCCATTCACTAATTTCTCTCTTGCGCTTATCTCTCCACTTTGCATTTCACGAAATAATTTACGCATTTCATCATTTTTTAGTACGGGAAGTTTAGCTGTATCAACACCGCAAATTTCTACTTTGTTTCTCGTCAAAGTGTTCCCTCCTATCGGGAGTTGCTGTACAGTGTAAAGTATTTCCTTTGAAGGGGATTTTATGCATGCGGTTTTCTCTTCATTTTTCATTTTAGTTGTCCTTCCTCATACAACTAAATAGAATAAGACCAGCCTAGATAACGGCTGGCCTTACTCTTTACACCATTTTATTAAATTCTTTTCGTAATCTTTTTATGATTCTTTTTTCTAAACGCGAAATGTATGACTGTGAAATCCCAAGCATATCCGCTACATCTTTTTGCGTCTTTTCCTCTCCTCCAGCAAGCCCAAACCGAAGTTCCATAATTTGTTTTTCACGATCATTTAATTGATGTAATGCTTTCATTAGAAGATGACGATCCACAGTCGCTTCTAAATCTTTTGTAATAATATCATCGTCTGTACCTAATACATCTGATAATAAAAGTTCGTTTCCATCCCAATCGATGTTAAGCGGTTCATCAAAAGAAACTTCTGAACGATTTTTATTATTCCTGCGCAAATGCATTAAAATTTCATTTTCGATACAACGTGAGGCATATGTTGCTAATTTTATTTTCTTTTCTGGATTAAATGTATTTACCGCTTTAATAAGACCAATTGTTCCAATGCTAATCAAATCTTCAATATTTATCCCTGTATTTTCAAATTTTCTTGCTATATATACGACTAGCCGTAAGTTGCGTTCAATCAGTAACGATCTTGCCGCCTGATCTCCTTTTGGCAATTTATTTAAAAGAACTTCCTCTTCTTCTTTCGTTAACGGCGGTGGTAACGCTTCACTTCCACCAATGTAATAAATTTCATCGGTCTTAATTCCTAATTTCAGCAATACTTTATACCAAAGGTATACTAAATAAAATTTTAATTTCATCATATTATCCCGCCTCCCATTATTAAGCAATTACCATTTTTTGCGAAATTAACATTTTCGGATGCACAATACATTGATACTCTCCATTGGTTGATAACTGTTGTGTATTTAATCCAATCAATACTTTGTTCACAACGATAGAACTTCCTTCATGATAAATTTGTACACTATCTGGCTTAATTGCCCATAAAAATTGACTTTCTACTCCCACTGCTCGGAAAGGAATTAAGCGTAATTTTGTCGCCCACCCAGAATCATTTTCTGGTATTTGAGGAATTTCTGTTTTGGAATAAATTTGTTCTGTTAACCAAGCCGGCAAACAATGTTCTAACGATGAAATATGCATAATCATAACAGGTGTTTTCGTTAACGGGTCGTAAAGTTGATTTCCACTATCAATTAAGCCTGCAAGTTCTAGCTCCTCTTCAGCTAATTGAACTTTCAATTTCACAATTTGATCATAGTGTATTTTTGTAACCTCTACGCTTTCAATCCGCTTTTTAGAAAAATAATAAATGACTGGAAAACCAAAAATAACAAACAACCAGCTAATTGGGTCACCGTAAGAAATTGATTGAGATTGAACCAACCCATTTACCATTTCATTCGTTTGCAAAAAGAAATGAGTGCCCATTAACCCTCCGCCAACCATAAAGGTTACAAAGTAAAAAGTAAAAACAGTTTGTGCATAATTTCTAAATGTTGTAAACCCAAATGCTGTATACACAATAAGTAACGAGTACAGTAGTTTCATAATTGGATGTGTCATCACAGAAGCAAAAGGAGTAAAGGCAAAAATAACAATGGTTGAACCTATCAATGCCCCTAACACAAGCCTCCATCTTTTGATCTTCTTTTTTAACACGGTAGCTGTTAATAAAAGTAAAAGAAAATCAATGCAGGCGTTTAACAACCAAACAACGTCGGCGTAAACAACCAAACAATTCACCTCTTTTTTTAAGTTGAGACTAGTATAATGCATATCCAATAGGAAAGTGTGTCAATTTGCGGAGGTGTTTTTTTGTTATTTTGTGCTTTCTAGACATAATCTGTCGGTAAAAAATAAAAGTATATGTTTCATAGAATGCTATCTTTTTTTCAAACTTTAATCAGTGGGGGTTTTCTTCATCCCCCCACTGATTATTAGCCCTCACCAATTGGGCTACCCAGCAAAAAGCGGAATAAATTACAATAAAAAAAGACCTGCTTAGCAGATCTTTTCCCTGTATAAAACAAAAAAGGAGCATAAATGCTCCTTTTCTTTTATCGTCTACGACGATTACGTAAGAATGCTGGAATATCGATATCATCTGAATCTGAATGACGCTCATGTACAACCGGCTCTTCACGCTTCATTTCACGTTTTACTTCACGTTGTTTTGGTGGTTGAGCTACTGGCTGTTGCTGTTGTTGCGTGTGATTCACATTCGGACGGATAATTGGTTTTGGTGGTTGAGTTGCAATTGTATCATCAAAACCAGTTGCAATTACAGTTACAACGATATCATCTTTTAATCCTTCATTAATAACCGAACCGAAGATCATATTTACTTCTGGATCTGAAGCTGAAGCTACAATGTCTGCCGCTTCTTGTACTTCATATAAGCTTAAGTTAGCTCCACCCGTAATGTTCATGATAACACCTTGAGCTCCATCAATAGATGTTTCTAATAATGGACTAGAAATCGCTTTTTTCGCAGCTTCAGCAGCACGATTTTCTCCATTACCAGAACCAATACCCATTAAAGCAGAACCTCTATTAGACATAATTGTCTTTACGTCTGCGAAGTCTAAGTTAATTAAACCTGGTGTTGCAATTAAATCAGAAATACCTTGAACACCTTGACGTAATACGTTATCTGCTTCACGGAATGCCTCTAACATTGGCGTGTTTTTATCAACAATCTCTAATAAGCGATCGTTTGGAATTACAATAAGTGTATCTACATTTTCTTTAAATGCCGCAATACCAGATGCCGCTTGTGTTGCACGCTTACGTCCTTCAAATGTAAATGGTCGTGTTACAACACCAACTGTTAATGCACCTAATTCTTTTGCCACTTGAGCAACAACTGGAGCTGCACCAGTTCCAGTTCCGCCGCCCATACCAGCAGTTACGAATACCATATCAGCACCACGAAGTGCTTCTTGGATCTGTTCTTTACTTTCTTCTGCTGCTTTTTTCCCTACTTCAGGGTTTGCACCTGCACCAAGTCCACGTGTTAATTTTCCACCAATTTGCATTTTCGTTTCAGCTTTTGATAGATTTAATGCTTGTGCATCAGTATTTACAGCGATAAAGTCTACACCTTGTACACCGTGTTCAATCATACGGTTTACAGCATTGTTTCCGCCACCGCCGACACCGATAACTTTTATATTCGCTAATTGATCTTGAGTAGTATCAAACTCTAACATGTCGAAATCCCCCTAGAACCTCATTTTTCGTGTCCAATTTTAATCCCATAAATAACGGAATACACGTTTTACTTTTGACATCATACGGTCATCATTTTGATTATTATTGTTTTGATTACGCGTTTTTTGTTTCGCAGGTTGCTGTTGTACCGGCGTTGGAGCTGGTGCTGGTACTGGTTCAAAATGCTCTTGTTTTTCCTGCACATTTTTCCCACGCAACTTAGCTTTTTGATAAGAATGTTTAATTAATCCTACTCCACTTGTATATTGGGGCTCACGCACGCCAATATAATCAGGAGTTGCTATACGAACATTTTCATGTAAAATATCATATGCAAGATCAAGAACACCTGGCATAGAAGCAATTCCACCAGTTAGTACATAACCAGAAGCTACTTGCTTTACTCCTAACTTACGCACTTCATCTTGAACAAACATTAAAATTTCCTCTACACGAGCCTCTATTATATCCGATAATTCCAACTGAGAATATTGTTCTGTTTGATCGCTTCCCATAATAGGAACCGTAAACATCTCTTCTTCCGACGCTGTATCATAAAAAGCATGTCCATATTTCAACTTAATTTGATCTGCATTTTCTGTTGAAGTTTTCAACCCAATCGCAATATCTTTCGTTATATGGTCTCCACCTAATGGTAATACGCTCGTTGCTTGTAACTCTCCATCTTTAAAAATAGATAAAGTTGTAGATCCTCCCCCCATATCAACAAGGGCTACTCCTCTATTTTTTTCATCTGAAGATATAGCAACTGTTGCAGCCGCTAAAGGTTGAAGACAAATATCAACAATTTCAAGACCTGCTTTTTCTACACAACGAAGTAGGTTATGTAGTAAAGTTCTCGAGCCTGTAATAAGTGTACCTTCCATTTCTAATCTTACACCGATCATCCCGCGCGGATCGTTAATCTCGTCAAGACCGTCTACAATGAACTGTCGAGGTACCACATCAATAAACTCACGTTCTGGAGCAATTGACACAACTTGTGCTGCATCTAGAACGCGTAAGACATCTTCATTCCCGATTTCACGATCTTCATTTGAAACAGCGACTACTCCGTGACACGGAAGTAGCTGTACCTGGTTTGCATTGACACCTACTACAACTTGCTCAATGTGGATTCCCACCATGCGCTCAGCTTGTTCAATTGCTTTTTTAATTGATCGAACAGTCTCGTCTATATCAACTATCGATCCCTTCTTTAAACCATTTGATTTTACATTTCCAACACCAATAATGTTTAAGCTGTCATTAACCATTTCACCAATGATGACTTTAACATTGGATGTACCGATGTCAAGACTAACATATATTTCATTGCTGTTCATTCTTTGGCACCTCCTTCTTTATTTATACCATACAACTCAATATATGGAACAACAATCGCAACTTTACTATTTATAAGAAAAATATTCAACGTCTTTATACGTTTCCCTTTTTTAACCCTATATTTTTCTTATTTTTATTTAACATTCATTTAAGAATATTGCAGTAAACTGTGAATAACTGCTTATCTTGAAATAATTCTATTTCAAGTGTAAAGATTACCGCCAAGTATAAGTCTACACTAAGATGTACTCATAGAAAAGTGAAACTTGTACCAATCCTAGTATGAATCTAAGAATTTTTACATATTTTTCATCAAATGAACCATTCTTGTAAATTCCTATGCACCAAGCAGAACATTCGTTTCGTTTTTTCTACAATAACGTAGTGAAAACTATCATTCTATTCTTTTTTTTCTTCTGCTCCTAATTCTTTCGTATACGCCCCTACTTCTAAGTCAATTAATACCTTTTTACCTGGCTCAATTGTTTTTAAGATAAGTGGATAAGCTTCCATACGTTTTGCGAAATTTTGAATCGTAGTGCTCACTTCATACCCTTCATTCATATATAAAGTAAGGTGGTCTTCATTCGCATTTGTCGGTGAATAACGAATTTCAGAAATAGACCTTAAAATAGTTGGTGTTAATTTTTCAAGCTCAGCAATTAACTCCTTCATTTTCTCCTCTTTAAAAGGTTCAAAAATTGGCGCTGCAACAGGAAGTTTTCCGTTCGGGAGTACATCAAGTGTTTTCCCGTTCTCTAATAACGGTTGTAATTTCCCATCTTTGTTTATATAACCAATCGTTAAATATTCTTCAATATGAACGTCAATTTTATTTGGAAAACGCTTCTTTACATTTACTGCTTTAATTTCTTTTCGTTTCGTTAAGTTTTCTTCTGCTTTATGTGCTGTCACTCGGAAATAACTTGTATCATATGTCACACCTGATTCCTTCATCACTTGTTCATCTGTCATATAATGATTTCCAAACACGCTTATCTTTTTTATATTGCTAAGCGGAGACCGAAAATAAATTAAAAAGAGCACTAATAAAAATAAAATTGATATGTATAGAATCAACCGATGATTAACATTTTTCTTGTTTTTTTTCTGTTGATTTTTTAACTTTGGTACACGATCCTGTAGTTTAATCACTTTACTATTTTTCATGTACGATCCCCCTACGTAACATAAAGAACGGCATGTTCCTCATGCCGTTCTTATCTTCTTATTATAACATAAATGATAATGAGCGGAACGAATAACCGTTATCTTCCAATGATTTCTACTTCTGTATGCATTTCTACGCTAAATTTATCCTTGATTGTTTGTTTTACTAATGCTATTAAAGATAATACATCTTGCGCGCTAGCTCCACCAGTGTTAATAATGAAGTTCCCATGCATTTCAGAAATTTGAGCTCCACCTATTTGATAACCACGAAGTCCCGCCTTCTCTATTAAATCTCCTGCAAAGTATGGAATTGGATTCCGAAACACACTTCCTGCACAAGGGTGATTCCATGGCTGTGTTTCACGGCGGTAATCTTTATTCTTTTGCATGACACTTACAATTCCCTCACGCTCTCCTATCTGTAATTGAAACTCAGCTTCCAAAACAATACCAGGGCGTTTCGTTTGCAATACAGATGTACGATAGGAAAACTCCATTTCTTCATGCGTTAACCAGTCAATTGTTCCATCTTCAAACAAAATAAGAGCTTTTGATAATATGTTTGATATATCCGATTTATGTGCTCCTGCATTCATATACACTGCACCACCAACACTTCCTGGAATACCACTTGCGAACTCCAGACCCGCTAACCCTTGACGACTAAGTAAAGTTGATAATTTAATCAGGGGATACCCACCACCAACTCTTACCCTATGTTTTTCGACTTCTAAGTGGTCTAATCCTTCTCCTAAACGAATAACGACACCTTCTATACCCAGATCAGATACAAGAAGGTTCGAACCGCGACCAATTACAGTCCACTTTGTTTTATATTTCTTTACTAACTGCAACGTTTTTTCAATACCGGCAACATGCTTTGGCACAATTAAAATATCAGCTGGTCCACCTATTTTCATAGTTGTATAACGTGCTAACGGTTCATCCACTAACACACGACCAACATTTGCTTCTATAAGCTCATTTACTAATTGCTCCATAAACCAATCTCCCCCATACTAAGCATCCTTATTACAGTAGTATGCAGGGCGTTCACCTAACGTTATTTTTTTACAAGCTTATTCATTACTTCATACAACTTATTTGCTGCATCTGGAATACCTAATTGCCCAGCAGCAAGCTTCATATTTTGTAATGTTTGTGCATCTAATAAAATCTCGTCAATATCACGAATAAGTGTTTCAGCTGTTAAATCTTTTTCAAGCAACATTTTTGCTGCTCCTTTATCGACAACAGAACGTGCATTTTTTTCCTGATGGTTATTTGTTACATAAGGACTCGGAATTAACACACTTGGCTTACCTAACGCTGTTAATTCTGCAAGTGTTGTTGCTCCAGCCCTTGAGACAACCAGGTCTACACCGGTAAGTACTTCTGGCATATTATGAATGAAAGGTTTAATAATAACATTATTCGGATTCCCTTTTTGCTTCACTGCATCCATCACTTTGTCGTAATGAACTTCACCTGTTACATATAATATTTCGTAACTTTTATTTCCAAACTGTTCAATTGCCTCTACGAAAGCATCGTTAATTGGTCTAGCCCCACGGCTGCCACCAAAAATAAGCACGGATTTTTTAGGAAGAGATAAACCTACTGAACGTTTTCCCTTCATTCCATTTTGATCCATTACTTCTGACGCTCTTGGGTTTCCTGTCATGACCACTTTTGACTGCGGAAAATGTTCTGCAGCCGCTTCAAAACAAACTGCAACTTTATCAACATAGCGGCTTAAAAATTTATTCGTTACACCAGGTACACTATTTTGTTCATGTACAATAGTTGGAATACCTAATTTTGCCGCAGCATATACAACAGGTCCACATACATATCCACCTGTTCCAATTACAATATCTGGATTAAAACGACGAATATATCGTTTACTATCTTGTACACCTTTTAGGAAACGCATCACCGTTTTCACGTTATCTAACGATATTTTACGCTTAAATCCACTTATAACAATAGATTGAAACGGTATACCTGCTTTGGGCACGATTGTGCTCTCTAATCCATTCTCCGTACCAATATATAAAAACCTTGCTTCCGGATTTAATTTTTTTATTTCTCTTATTAAAGCAAGAGCCGGATAAATATGACCTCCAGTGCCCCCACCACTTACTAATACACGCACTACTAACTCCTCCGCTTCTCTTTTTCTTATTACAGTATTTATTTCTATATACATATTGTTTCTTCGTACACATACGAAAAACCCTGTCTTATAAAACAGGGTTTAGTAGCGAGAATGGCGACTTATATTTAATAATACACCTACTGCCATTAACATTAATGTCAAACTTGATCCACCATAACTTAAAAACGGCAAAGTAATACCCGTAACAGGCATCAATCCTGTTACAACACCAACATTAATCATTACTTGAATCGCAATCATCGCCACAATACCTACTGCTAAAAACGTACCATATAAATCTGGCGCTCCTAAAGCTATACGAATCCCACGCCATAATAATAGACTAAATAATAATAACACAAATGAACCACCAATAAAACCTAATTCCTCGGATAAGATTGCAAATATAAAGTCTGTTTGCGGTTCAGGTAAATAAAGAAACTTTTGTCTACTTTGTCCAAGTCCAAGCCCGAATAATCCACCTGGTCCAATTGCGAGTAACGATTGAATAATTTGAAATCCACTTCCAAGCGGATCTGACCACGGGTCTAAATATGATGTAATACGTTTCATCCGATACGGTGCTGATGCAATTAGCCCTACAAATCCTGCTACACCAAGCAAACCAAACATTGCAAAGTGAAAGACCCTTGCTCCTGAGATAAATATCATAATGATACATGTCCCAACCATTACCGTTCCTGTGCCAAGGTCCGGCTGTAACATAATCATTCCGAAAGCAAGAAATACAAAACCTAGAGCTGGTAGTAAACCACGTTTAAAAGAGGTAATTAATTTTTGTCGTTCCGCTAAAAATTTCGCTAAGAAAATAATCATCGCAAACTTCATAAATTCGGACGGTTGAATGGAAAATGCCCCGATTCCAATCCAACTTCGCGCTCCTCCTCGAACAAGACCTACTCCAGGAATAAGAACGAGAATAAGAAGAATGAAGCAAACTAGCAAAATTACTTTTGAATACGTACGCCACACCCAATAATCAATTTTCATAATAAAAAACATAGCCACTACACCAAGACCTGCGAATAGCAATTGCCTTTTTGCAAAAAAGAATGAGTCCCCCATTTTATAAGAGGCCCAAACCGCACTCGCACTATAAACCATAATCATTCCGATTGTTAACAACGCAAGTGTAACGATGATGAGAATAAAATCAGGCGTTTTCTTCATTACCCATAAACACCACCTCTTTAGGCAGAAACTTTTGCCCTATGTAACAAAACATCAGTAGGTGTTAGCCTACTGATGTTTTGATTTACTTTATATAAGTTTATGCACAGCTTGTATAAAAATGTCTCCTCTTTCTTCAAATGTTTTAAATTGATCCCAGCTTGCACATGCTGGAGAAAGAAGAATTACATCGCCATCTGTAGAATGAGCATATGCTTTCACTACAGCTTCATCTAAAGTATCGACACTTTCAATTGTATCTAATCCCGCTTTTTCTGCAGCTCTTACTAATTTTGGAGCTGTTTGTCCAAATGTTACAATCGCTTTAACATTTTTGAAATACGGAATTAAATCATCGAATTCATTTCCACGATCCAGCCCACCTGCTAATAACACAGTCGGTTGTGTAAACGCAGATAAAGCTTTCTCTGTCGCTAACATATTCGTTGCTTTTGAGTCATTATAAAACTTACGGTTGTTTATAGTTGTTACATATTCTAAACGATGTTTTACACCTGTAAAACGTTTTAAAACTGCCGTAATCGCTTCATTAGAAACACCCAATAATTTTGCGATACTCATCGCTGCTAAAATATTTTCTAAATTATGTTGACCAGGTAAAACGATATCACCTACTTCAACAACTTTTTCACCTTTAAAATAAAGAGCATTATCTTTTATGCACGCACCATCTTCAATTTCTTTCGTTGTTGAGAACAGTACTTTTTGACCTTTACTATAAGCAGATAAAGCCATCACATCTGCATCATCTGCATTTATTACACTATAATCATTTTCTGTTTGGTTTTTAAAAATATTTGCTTTTGCTAAGCCATATTCTTTTTTCGTCCCATGATAATCTAAATGGGCCTCAAATAAATTTAAAAACGCAGCAATTTTAGGTTGGAACAATTCTACTCCCATCAATTGGAACGATGAAAGCTCTGTAACTACAACTTCATTTTCTTTTGCATCCTGTGCTACTTCACACGCAACAGTTCCAATGTTCCCTGCAATTACGGGATGCTTTTGTCCTTCTTTTAGCATTTCAAATGTAAGCATTGTCGTCGTCGTTTTACCGTTAGACCCCGTAATCCCAACAAATGGTGCTTCTGAAATACGATATGCTAATTCAACTTCCGTAACAATTGGAATTTGCTTTTCTTTCGCAGCAACTAATATTGGATTAGAATACGGGATTCCTGGATTTTTTACTACAAGAGAAATATTTCTCTCTAATAATTCTAAAGGATGACCACCGCATACAACATCCATTCCTTTTGCTTGTAATTCTGCAGCAAGTACATTCTCTGCTAAAGGCTTTCCGTCATTTACAATAACATTTGCCCCTAACTTTTGTAACAATGTAGCTGCTGCATAACCACTTTTTGCAATGCCTAATACAAGAATATTCTTATTTTGAAATTCAGTTACAGTTTTCAATTACATCCACACCCCGATATAAATTCCTAACACAGCTAATAAAAATCCTACAGACCAAAACGTCACAACAACACGCCATTCTGACCAACCACATAATTCATAATGATGGTGTAATGGACTCATTTTAAAGACACGTTTTCCTGTTGTTTTAAACGAAATAACCTGAATAATAACCGATAAAGTTTCCATTACGAATACTCCGCCAATGATTACAAGTAGCAATTCTTGTTTTAATAAAATTGCTACAGCTGCAATGGCTCCACCTAAAGCTAATGAACCTGTATCTCCCATAAACACTTTTGCTGGATTCGCATTGAATACTAAAAATCCAAGTACAGCTCCTACAACTGCCATACAGAATATCGCTACTCCAAATTGCTCTTGTGCCACAGCAATAATACTAAATGCTCCAAATGCAATAGCAGCTGTTCCTGATAATAAACCATCTAAACCGTCAGTTAAGTTAACTGCATTCGATCCACCAATAAGCATAAATAGTACAAGTACAAAATACGCCCAACCTAATTCAAACTTAACATCCGTTCCCGGAATCATGATGTATGTGTGGAACGCTTGCCCTTTTCCAATTAAAAAGAACGCAATAGCAATAACAAGCTGACCTACTAATTTTTGTTTTGATGTTAAACCAAGATTTCTCTTCTTAACTACCTTTATGTAGTCATCTAAAAATCCAATCAATCCGTAACCAAATGTCACTAATAGTAATAACGATACCTCTGCACCTAAATGATTAAACTTAATCGCCATAATAAGTGAAGTTACCATCATAGATACGTATATGACGATACCACCCATTGTCGGTGTCCCTGATTTTTTTTGATGTGATTTTGGTCCCTCATCACGAATACTCTGTCCGAACTTTAATTTTCTTAAAAATGGAATAAACAATGGCGAAAGGGCAACAGAAATTAAGAATGCTACCCCAGCCGTTACTAATAAACCTTGCTCAAGCACATGTAGTCCTCCTCTCACGTTGTTACTCTTCGTTGTTTAAACGCTCTGTAATTGCTTCTTTAGCGATTTCACGATCGTCAAAATGATGAACATCTTTACCAATAATTTGATATGTTTCATGACCCTTACCAGCAATAATGATGATATCTTCAGCTTTTGCGTTAGCAATTGCATGGTATATCGCTTCTTTTCTATCAATAATTACTTCATAATTATTTCCATTTGCACCATGTACCATATCATCTAAAATAGCTCCTGGCTCTTCACTTCTTGGATTATCTGAAGTGTAAATAGCGTGAGTTGCATATCGTGTTGCAACACTTGCCATGATTGGTCTCTTCGTTCTATCTCTATCACCGCCACAACCGACGATGCAATATACGTCACCTTTTGCAAACTGTTTTGCTGTTTTCAATACATTTTCTAAGCTATCTGGTGTATGTGCATAATCAACAATAACTGTATAATTTTGTCCACCATCAACCACTTCAAAACGTCCTGGAACTCCAGCTAGTTCCTTTATTACATCAATGATTGTTTCTAAACTTACACCAGAAACAAGTCCTGCCGCTGTCGCAGCTAGTACGTTATATACATTAAATTTCCCAATTAATTTCATCGTAACATTTACACTCTCATACGGTGTTACAAGCGTAAATGTAGTTCCACCACTTGTCATAACGATATCTTTGGCCATAACATCACTTGTTGTATCAATTCCATACGTTACAACAGTTGCTGCAGTACTTCTCATATATTCCGCTGTTACAGCATCATCGTTATTCAATACCGCGTATTTTTCACGATTATGATTATAACTATTGCCAAGTTGCGCAAATAGCAACCCTTTTGCATGTTTATATTCTTCCATCGTTTTATGATAGTCTAAATGATCTTGTGTTAAATTTGTAAACACTGCTACATCGTAATCACATCCGTGTACACGGCCAAGATCTAAAGCATGTGACGAAACTTCCATTACTGTGCTATCCACACCGTGTTCAACCATTTTTGCAAACGTCTGTTGAAGTGTTAGTGCATCTGGTGTTGTATTTTTCACCTCAAATGTTTCATCACCGATTTTCATATTAATCGTTCCAATTAGCCCCGTTTTATGACCATGTGCGCGCATAATCTCATCCATAATATGCGATGTTGTTGTCTTTCCATTTGTACCTGTAATACCGATTAAATGTAACTTGTGTGTTGGTTGACCATAAAAATAATCAGCTAAAACCGCTAACGAACGAAAAGTATTTTTCACAAGTACAACTGGAACGTCAACATCAATTGGTCTTTCCGCAACAATAGCAGCCGCTCCTTGTGCCGCTGCTTGCTTAGCAAAATCATGGCTATCAACCGTATATCCTTTCATACATACAAATAAGCTTCCTTCTTTCACTTTACGTGAATCAGCTTCTATAGATGTGATTTCTGGATTTTCTTTTGGAACAACTGGAAAATCATGCAAACATGATACAAGTGTATGCAACTTCATTTCACTAAACCCTCTCTACATTGTGTATTTATCTCTTTTATTAATAAGCAACACGTTACCTCCTAATTATGTAAAATAGGAGGTAAGTGCTACTCTGTCTAATAAATAGACCTATTTATAACCGAGACTCTTGCGGTCTCAAATTAAGTAACTCTTCTATAAAGAACTCACTTCCACCAATTGTACCATAAAACGTACTAGGTTACCTTTAATTCCCGAAGTAAATTCTAATTTTTGAGCCTTCTTTCACTTTAGCTCCTGCTTCTGGGGACTGTTTAATGACTTTCTCTCCATCTCCGCTTATATCAAGCTTCAAATCAACGAGTTGCGTCTGTAAGTCTTTCTTTTTCATACCAATTAAATTCGGAACTTCCACAGTTGGTGTATCGCCCCATTTATATTCTCTCTCAACTTGTTCTTTTCTCGGTTTCACTCCCATAACAGGAAGTGCATCCCGCAGAATATTCCCAACAATTGGAGCTGCTACTACTCCACCAAATTGCGTGACACCTTTCGGATTATCAACAGCAACATATACAACAATTTCCGGATCATCTGCTGGAGCAAAACCGATAAAAGATACAATATAATTATTCTCTAAATATTTACCATCTTTCACTTTTTGAGCCGTACCTGTTTTTCCACCTACACGATACCCATCAATGAAAGCACCTTTACCAGATCCCTTTGCTACAACATTCTCTAATGCATACCGAACTTTTTCTGAAGTTTCCTTGGAAATAACTTTTCTTTTTGCTACAGGTGTCTTTTTACTTACAACTTGATTGTTTTTCGGATCAATAAATTCTTTAGCTATATACGGTTGATACAATGTCCCACCATTTACAGCCGCTGCTACTGCCGCTACTTGTTGGATTGGCGTAACAGAAACACCTTGACCGAATGAAGTTGTTGCTTGCTCAACTGGACCGACTTTGTCTAAATTAAATAAAATCCCACTACCTTCACCTTGCAGGTCAATTCCGGTTTTTTGTCCAAAGCCAAAATTACGAATGTATTTAAATAATCGGTCTTTACCAAGGCGATCACCCAGTTCAATAAATCCTGGGTTACAAGAGTTTTGAACTACTTCTAAAAACGTTTGGCTACCATGGCCTCCTGCTTTCCAGCATTTCAATCTAGCTCCACCAACTTCAGCTGCTCCATCATCATAAAACGTATCTTTCTCTAAGTCTACTAAATTTTCATTCAAAGCTGCGGCTAACGTAATAATCTTAAATGTTGAACCAGGCTCATACGTACTCCATACTGGTAAATTTCTATTGTACACTTCTGGAGAAACACTTTGAAAATCTGCTGGATCAAAGCTCGGCCGACTCGACATACCTAAAATTTCACCATTTTTCGGATTCATCGCAATCGCAATCATACCATCTGGATTATATGTCGACTCTGCAATATTCATTTCTCTTTCCATAATTCTATTAATACGTGCATCAATTGTTAAGCCTAAATTCAAACCAGCTTCTGGTTTTTTGAAATCATCGCCAACATTAGGCATCCTTTGCCCTTTTGCATCTGCAAAAAAGCGCACATGACCTTCATCACCATTTAGTTCTTTATCATAATATTTTTCTAGTCCCATAAGACCTTGGTTATCACTACCTGCAAACCCTAATACGTGTGATAAAAAGTTACCAAATGGATAGTACCGGATAGAGTCCTCTGCGATATAAACACCTTTCAAACTTAATCCTCTTACCTCTTTCGCTTTATCATGTGATATTTTCCTTCCGCCTTTATCTAACCTTACAATTGATTCTTTTTTTGTAATTCTCTTATAAATCTCATCTTTTTCCACACCTAATACTGCAGCTAACTTCTCTGCAGTCTCTGCTGGTTTTTCAATTTGCCTCGGTACAACAAAGACAGTTGGAGCACTTTTATTCGTAGCAAGTTCCACACCATTTCGGTCTAAAATCTTCCCACGTTCAGGTTCAAAAGTAATATTACGACTCCATGAATCTTTCGCACGATCCGTTAACATATTCCCAAGAAAAAATTGCACATATCCAAGACGAATATCGATGATAGTGAAAATAAGTATACCTGATATGAGTATAAAAATAAGTCGTTTTCTAACTGTTACATTTGATACACGCATATTGGAACAAGCCTCCCTTACGCCTAGCTTGTTCCAATATATGCTTGTACTTATTTAATTAGAACTTCTTCTCTTTTACCATTACGGCTTTTCTGCTTCTTGTTGTGGTTCAAGTGGCGGTACAAGTGTTACACCTAACTCTGTACCAGGTTGCAACAATGTTCCTTCTGGTACACTTTGTTCGGTTACATATCCGGTACCAGTAGGTTTTAGGTTAAGCTTTAATGTTTTTGCTAAATTCATAACATCACGAAGTGCCCAGCCTTGTATATTCGGCATTGTAGGTTGATCTCCCACTAAGAACACTCGATCACCCTTCAATGTTTGTTCGGTTGCTTTCGGTACTTGTTGCTGCACTTTCCCTTCACCTAATACGATTGGACGAAGTTTTGCTTTATCAATGGCTTTTTTCGCTTCTTCCATCGTTTTTCCCGTTACATCTGGAACAGCAGTTTGCTGCTCTTTCACATATTTCTTCGGATCTTTCACTTCATTAGGCTTAATCTTTAAATACTCTAAACTATTCTTCGTTACATATTTAAAAATATCAGCTAAAGGTTGTGCACCACTCTCATCATCTTTCAATTTTGGCTGTTTAACAGCTACATACACAACAAGTTGCGGATCATCCATAGGTGCCATACCTAAGAACGAGAATATATAATTCTCTCTTCCCGTCATATAGCCTCCTTTTCCATCCGGAATTTGCGCTGTTCCTGTTTTACCACCAACTGAATAGCCATCAACTTTATAAGCAGTTCCTGTTCCTTTCGGCGATGTAACAACGCGTTCTAATAACTGTCTTACTTGCGCTGCTGTCTCTTTTGTCACCGGTTTGCCCACTTCTTCTGGCTTATGTTCTAATTTTACTTCCCCTGTTATCGGATCTACAATTTTATCAATTGTATAAGGTTTCATCATTTTTCCATCGTTCGCAATAGCAGTTGCAGCTTGTACAAGCTGAATTGGTGTTACAGTGGAGCCTTGTCCAAAAGCTGTCGTTACTTGCTGTATTTGCTGATCGAATAAAATGGTATTTGAACCTTCACCAGGTAAATCAATATTCGTTTTTTCATCTAATCCGAAAGCATGGATATACTTTCTGAAACGGTCTGGACCAAGTTTTTGATCACCTAAAATAGCAAACGCTACGTTGGAAGAGCGCTCTACCCCTTCATCAAATGTGATAGATCCCCATCCAGCGCCGCCATTATGATCTTTTATTTTGCGGTTCCCGACTTGATATGTACCAGACTGGTAATAATCTTGTCCCTTATACACACCTTCATTAATAGCTGCTGCTAGCGTGAAAATTTTCATGGTTGATCCAGGTTCAAATGCATTTGCAATTGCGTCATTGAAGAAATATTGAATTTGACGATCATTCGGATCATAACTAGGTTTACTAGACATCGCTAATATTTTCCCTGTTTTTGGATCTGCAACAATCCCTATTAAACTTTCTGGGTCATAATGTTTACTTGCAGATTTCATCGCATCTTCTAAATAACTTTGAACACGTTGATCTATCGTTAAATACGTGTTATCTCCGTTTTTAGGTGCCTTTACATTCACTGTTCCACCGTCAAGAGACACACCTTTACGGTCACCTGTATAAGCTACTTTTCCGTTAGAAGCACTTAAATACTTATCTAAACTTTTTTCTAAACCAAATTGTCCCACCGAAGTTCCCTCTTCATTCGGTTTAGCATGACCTATAACGTAAGATGCAAAATCACCGTTCGGATACACTCTTGCATTTTCAGTAATAAAAGATATACCTGGCAATTTCAATGCTTCAATTTGTTCCTTCTGTTCTTTCGTCAAATCTTTACCTAGCGTTCCAAATTCGACTTGACTTTTATCTTTTTTATTTAATGTAGCTAAAATCTTCTCTTCATCTTTTCCGAGTACGCCCGCAATTTTCTTTGCAGTATCCTCTTTATTCTCAACCGGCTTTGCACCTTTTAATTCGGCTACAAGCTTATAAGAGTTTGCATCTTGCGCTAACACATGACCGTTTTGATCATAAATCGTCCCGCGATTTGCTTCGAGAACTCCTGTTTTACTATGTTTTTGCTTAGCAAGTTTATCCAAATCCTGATTATGCACTGTTCCTGTCGCTTGTATGTAAAAAAATCGGGCTAATAACAGCAAAAAGAGCAGGAGGAATAAAATCATAAAATACCCTGCTCCCTTATTGGTATGAAATTTAGTCATATCTCTCTTCATTTTCCCTTCACACCTATTGCCTTATTTGAGGCCTTTCACATTATTCGCATTAATTTCTAGCCCGTGTTTTTTTGCAACTTCAGCGATTCGTTCATAACGACTTAACTTCTCTACTTCAGCCTGTAATTCTTGATTTTCTTTTTGCTGCTGTACAATTTTTTGTTCTATTGTCGCAGCTTCTACATTAACTTGATAAAGGCCTGCTTTATTTCCAATAAACGCTACACAGGCATACAATAAAAAGCCAATAAACGCTACATACAACAGTTTTTCGATTCTTGTAATCTTCGCTTTAGCTTTTGGCTGAACCATCTGCTGTGGGGGCGTTTGAATCTGAACCTCTTCTTGCGCTTGTTGCTTGTACTTTACAGCTAAGTTACTCATACCTCTCTCCCCTTTTTATCGTTTTTCAGCGATTCTCAATTTCGCAGAACGCGCTCGATTATTTTCTTCTAACTCTATATCAGAAGGTAAAATCGGTTTTCTTGTAATAAGCTTTAATTTCGGCTTAAACTCATCAGGAATAATTGGTAATCCTGGTGGCAATTGTGGCGTTGTACTATTTCGCTTAAACGTCGTTTTACAAATACGGTCTTCTAAAGAATGGAATGTTATAACACTAACTCTTCCGCCTGGCTTGACCATCTCAATTGCAGATTCCAACGCTTCTTCAAATACTTTCAATTCATCATTTACCGCAATACGGATCGCTTGGAACACTCGCTTCGCAGGATGTCCTCCCGTTCTACGAGCAGGAGCTGGAATACCCTCTTTAATTAGTTCTACTAATTCCCCTGTCGTTTCAATAGCTTTATTCTCACGATACGCTTCAATTTTTCTTGCTATTTGTTTTGAAAATTTCTCTTCGCCATACTGGAAGAAAATTCTTACAAGTTGTTCATATGACCAACTATTTACAACATCATAGGCTGTTAATGGGGCATCTTGATCCATTCGCATATCTAACGGTGCATCATGATGGTAACTAAAGCCACGCTCTGGTGTATCTAATTGCGGGGATGAAACACCTAAATCAAATAAAATACCGTCTACTTCTGTTATACCTAATTCCTGTAATTTTTCAGATAGGTAACGGAAATTACTCTTTACTGTTATGAACTGCTCACCGTATGAAGAGAATTTTTCTTTCGCATTTTGAATTGCTATCTCATCTTGATCAAACGCGATTAATCTTCCGCCTTCAGTTAATTGGGATAATAAATAAGAACTATGTCCTCCTCCCCCCAGTGTACAATCTACATATGTACCACCTGGCTTTATATCTAAGCCATCTACTGTTTCCTTCAAAAGCACTGTTACGTGATTAAACATTGTTGCACCTACTCTTTTTCCAATTAATTATGTTGAATGTATCTCCTCCTCTAAACGTATATCTCACGACTAGAGAACGAAATACTATGAAAGAACGACTCATTTAACTTGCCTACAAAGGCAGCATACTATACAAATCGCTATTTTCTTTTATTATATACTAAATTTTATCATCTTTTGCGGGAATTTAAATAAAAAACTGTCGAAAAAGATAATAATACGTTTACATTTTGTGCTATTTTGTCATATATTTAAGTATCCTGCATAATTACGATATTAGCTTTTTAAAAATTAATAATTCAGAAAAAATTCACTTCACAGTAAATTCAACGGGATAAAAATAAAATCCTGCTCCTAAGAGCAAGATTCTATAGTTTTATAACGTGATGTTTTCCATTCCAAGAAAACGGGTTTTCCATTACACGATCAACGAAATCCAAACCGAACTGATTTAAATAGTAACATACGTTCCACACACGCTCTTGTGGCGCTCCCAATGGACGGATTGCAAATTGTATACGACGGAATTTATTTAGTTCCACTTCATGTTTTTTCTCAACATTTCTTTTCAACATTCTTTCCAACAGTTCAATTTGTTCATTAATTTTGAACTCATTTTTCCCTGCAAACGAACTTAATCCAGGATCTATTTTCTTCACAAACTGCTGTAATGACTTATGAATATCAATTATTTCTTTTTTCGCCTCTACAAATCGTTCATCTATCGGTTCCTCTATTTGATTAGATAACCAGTTTTCACGCAACTTATCTACGTTATTTAAAAACGGGTCACTCTCTTGCAATTGCAAATCGTGTAAATCTGTCGCTATATCCCTCTCAATATAAGTGATTGTAATACGAGGAACGACAGGCGGCATCCGGAAACCGATAGTATGGAAGACTTGTTGTAATTCACTCCAGTAAGCTAATTCCCCTGGACCTCCAATAAACGCCAATGTAGGAAATACATACTCTTGCATAAGAGGGCGCGTTACAACATTATTACTAAAGCGCTCTGGGCTTCTTTCCATCTCTTCAATCAATTCCTCATATGAAAAGGAATACGCCCCATCCTTCCCAACAAACTTCCCTTGATTATCTTCAAGCAACACTCGCTCATTATCAATTTCCATGAATATATGTACTGCATTAGACTTTGTTTCAATAATTGGCTTATACCCTAATTCTTTAATTACTTCCTGTTGGTTATGAAGCCCCTCTTGCACTTCTTTATACTTACTTATAATTTGTTTAAAAAACGGCACTTCTAATTTTCTTAATTCAGGATGATGCGAATCGACAAGAATTAAACCAGAATTTATGAACATTTTCATAATAAGGTGACCAAAGAAATCTACATACGTATTCGATTCCCCTAAAGAATCATCAATAAATTGCAGTACATCCTTTGTAAAATTCGTTTCAGGGTATGTTTTAAAAATTTCTTCAATCCACTTTCTACAGTCTTCCAAAGAAAGCTCAGACTCTGAAGCACTCGCCTTTTTCGGATTACGATCATGAAAAATGGTCTTTTTTATTTTTTTATTCTTCGTTACAAAAGTATGATTAATTTCATCCATATCATGGTCTTCACCAGCAATCCAGAAAACAGGAACAACTTTAACGCCTAAACTTTCTTCCTTTTCCTTCGCAAGCTGTAAAACTGAAATAATTTTATGAATCGTATAAAGTGGTCCAGTTAATAACCCAGCTTGTTGTCCAGCTATAACAACATATGTATCTTCATCTCCAAGCGCTTTTACATTTTGAATTGTAGCTTCTCCCGCTTGTAATTTTGTATTATATTCTAATAAATGCGCTACTAAATCTTGGCGGAAAAACTCCCTCTCACGCAAATCTTGTACACGCTGTTTAAAAGCATCTTCTGTTAACATATAATCAAAACACGACTGTATCTCTTTTTTACCGTTCATATAGTCCGCTACAACACCTTGTTGCGGAACAGAGATTTCTTTTATCTCCATATAATTCTTCCTTTCGTATCCTGTTCTCTCACCAATCCACATTGTAGTCAATGTTTCACGTAAAAGCAAAGAATTACACTTATACTTTTACTTCTAACCCTTTTATTGCATCGAACAAAAATTGAAGTGTCGGAACGGATCGTTGCTGTTTCTTCGCTTCTTCTAATACATATCCAACAATCGCACCAATCTCTGTTTGTCTATTCGCCCTTACATCTGCCAACATAGATGATGTATTATGAGACGTTCTTTCACATACATGACGTACCATTTCCCATACCATTTCTTTTTCTTCTTTAACGAGAAAAACGACCTCCTGGAATACTTGCTCCATCATCTGATTAAAAAACGGGTTCGTAATCAATTCTCCGTTCTTGACCTGTAATAATGCCGTCAATGGATTGATACATACATTCACTACTAATTTTTTGTGCATAACACCCTTCCAATCATCTTCTATTCGAATTGGAAAATGTGGAAAAGGAAAGCAATTAAATATTTTTTCAAAATGTATAGACCGACCGCGCACGATTCCAAACTTCGTTACACCTATCCCTGTATGATAAACGGTATGTCTTTCTTCTTTTTTTGCACCATGCTCTACAATTCCAACTGCAATATTTTCATTCTCTATTTTCTGCATAGCATGAAGGTGTGACATTCCGTTTTGCAAAAAGACTACTGAGGATTTCCCTCGCACAAAAGGTAGTATGTCAGTTATATGATATTGCTTAACAGCAATAAATATATAATCTAGCTGCTGGTCTAGCATACTTTCTATTGGTAATACTGGCGGGAATACCGTTTCACGTTTCCCCTCCCTAATACAAGTTACACCCGTTATATTTAATTCGTCAGCCTGCTTAGCTGTCCTTGTAAACAACGTAACATCTTGATTACTTTTTTGTAAATAAAATGTATACAATAGACCAATAGCTCCTGGTCCCACAACTCCGATTTTCATTTTCACGTAAGGAACTCATCTGAACACGATACACAAGTCCCTTTTTCCCCTCCCCTTTTATTCCTCAAACACTCGATTCGATTCGTGTGGAATCATAATTAACTAAAGATGAACAAATGCCACCTCTTCTTCCAATATGTATAGACTACTTATTACTATGCTTCTACTCTTAGTTTAGCAAATCCTCAAAAAATAATAAAAGAAATACACTATCATCTTCATAAAAATAAAAAAATGAGTTATAATATTATTATAAATATTTTCACTTTTCTGCATTCAATGAGACAAAAAGGATGTGATGTTATGGGATTCCCAAAAGTTGAGCGCTTGCTCATCAATTATAAAACATTAGACGAGTTTAAAAAATTTAAAGGCTGCGGAGCTCAAGAACTATCCATGTTAGAAGAATTACAAGCAAACATTATTGAAAACAATAGTGAATCTCCATTTTACGGTATTTATTATGGTGGATCACTCATTGCACGTATGAGTCTATACATGAAAAGGAACGGCGGGGAACCATTCGAAATTACAGGTACTTACCTAGAACTTTATAAACTTGAAGTATTACCAACTTTCCAAAAACAAGGATTCGGAGAAATGCTTGTAAATTATGCGAAGGGACTACAGTTCCCAATTAAAACGATCGCACGTATCCATTCAGCTGGTTTTTGGGATAAATTAAATTTCCAACCTGTGTCAGTACCTGATGGTGATTTTTACGTTTGGCACCCAGAAACAAATTTGAATACGGTTACAAACGAAGAGTCTGCATAAGAAATAAAAAAACAGCTACATAGCAGCTGTTTTTTTATTTCTTTAACTTCTCTAATTTCCCATTCGAACGAGCGCTATTTCTTTCCGCTACCATTACACTTCTTTTTTGATCGATATAATCAAGCAATGTTCTATATTCTTCCTCATATACTGATAATCGCTCCAACAGGCTCTCTTTCTCTGTTTGTAACGATTCAATTTGCTGTTGCAACACCACTAAAGAGTTTTCATCTTTATAATTTTGCAAGAAATCAATAACATCATTCAATGTAATTGACGTAGGTTCTAATACCTTCGTCTCTTTCACTTCATAATTTTCCACTTTACGCAGTTGCTTCGCTTCTTCAATACGTTCTTTGTATTGCTTTCTAACGTAAGAATTCCATCTAAAGCCACATGCTGCTGGTGTACGAGATAAATGTCTTCCCACTTCTTTAAAGGCAGATAATTGCGTTCCACCTTCTCGAATATGCCGGAGTACTACTTCTGCCAGAAGCAAATCTTCATCATCAGTCCAAGCATCTTGTCTTGTTGTCGCCATCTCTCTAGTCCTCCCTATGCATTTTTTATTAAACATATGCAGTTACTAGAAAAGATAGAATACAACAAATGAAGAATAAGACAAAAAAATAAACGTAGAAGATATCTTCTACGTTTATTTTCCCGCAATTACTTGCTGATTACTTCTTTACCTTTGTAAGTACCGCATGCTTTACATACACGGTGAGCTAATTTCGCTTCACCACAGCTTGGGCACTCTACCATACCAGGTACTGATAATTTGAAATGCGTACGACGCTTTCTTTTTACTGTTTTAGAAGTTCTTCTAAAAGGTACAGCCATTCTTCCCACCTCCTTAAAAGAAATAGTTATTTTCATATGAAGGCCTGAACCAGTCTTCCGATTATTTGTCAAAAAACTTTGCAAGTCCTGCCAATCTTGGATCAACAGGCTTTTCTTTGTCTTCTTCCGAAATCACTTGCCAGTCTTGACCTTGCGTCGGTGCTCCACCAGAAACATCATCACTGAAAATTTGCATTGGAATCTCCAAAAGTATATTTTCCTTGATTACGGGCAGTAAGTCAAGTACTTCTCCTTCTAAACAATGAATTTCAGCTTCAGTTTCAAATTCTTCTTGTGAAGTTTGGAACACCTCAGTTGTTTTAATGTCAAATGGTAATGTCACATCTACTAAAGAGCGAGAACATGGTAAAACCATGCTTCCAGTTATATGTAGATGGAACGTAAACTTACCGGAGCCAAAATCAACTCTTCCTGTTACGTGAACAGGATTAATTTCACGAATATCTTTCTCGACCTCTTTTAGCTCACTTACATCTACCATCTCATCCAATGTCAATCCTTTATTTCTCAATTTATTCAATTGATGGATGGACCATTTCATATCATATCACCTCAAGGCAACAAACAAAATTATAGCTAGCCATTTTATATTTGTCAATGTTTTTTCTTTACACTATAATGAAGTCATCATAGTAAATAATATATAGAGTATCACGTTTTTCAAAAAGATGCTACATCGAAAGGAGAGATTACCATAAAAGCCAGTGGTATTGTTGTTGAATATAACCCTTTTCATAACGGTCATGCTTATCATGTGCAACAAACAAAAAAGTTAACACACTCTGATATTACAATCGCTGTTATGAGTGGCCCTTTTTTACAACGTGGTGAGCCAGCACTCGTATCCAAATGGTATCGTACCAAAATGGCCTTAGCATGCGGTGTAGACCTCGTTGTAGAGCTTCCTTATGCCTTTTCAACGCAAAAGGCCGAAACCTTTGCAAATGGCGCTATTTCTATTTTAAACGCCCTACACGTTTCTGAAATTTGTTTCGGCAGTGAAGATGGACAAATCGAAAATTTTTATAACACCATCTCTGTGCAGAAAAATGAAGAAGAGACTTTTAATCGTCTTGTAAAGCAATTTATGAACGCAGGTAATAGTTACGCAAAAGCTACATCTGAAGCTTTCCTACACATTTTATCTTCTGAAAAAAATATAGACATGTCACAACCAAATAACATTTTAGGCTTCCAATACATAAAAGCAATTCTAATGCAAAATAGTTCTATGCAAGCACAAACGATAAAAAGGTTCGCATCTCATTATCATGATGAAACATTTAACGACCAACATATTGCAAGCGCAACAAGTATTCGCAAACAACTTTTTAGTGAAAATAGTTCCTTTACAGAAATTGAGCCTTTCATCCCAAAAGCGACTGCTTCTCTTTTAGCAAGTTATAAACAAAACTACGGGACATTACATAATTGGGAACAATACTTTTCATTTTTTAAATACAAACTTATGACAATGTCTCCAGAAGACTTACGACATATATATGAAATTGAGGAAGGGTTAGAGCATCGTATTTTATCAAAAATACAAACCAGTTCCTCCTTCCATTCATTCATGGAAGCGTTAAAAACGAAACGTTATACGTGGACTAGATTACAAAGAGCTTGTACACATATTTTAACAAATACAACAAAAGAAGAAATACATTGCGCAAATATAGAACAACATGCACCATACATTCGTCTATTAGGCATGTCACAAAAAGGACAAACGTACCTTTCAAAAAACAAGAAAAAAATAGAGCTTCCAATCCTTACCCATACAAAAACATTTGACCATCCTACTTTACACATAGATCGAAAAGCCAATTCTGTATATTTCTCCATCATACAAGAACCATTACGAACACAACTACTAAAACAAGATGCAACACATCACCCAATTCGTTACGATGAAACAACTGCAAAATTCCTATAAAAAAATCTCTCTTTTCAGAGAGATTTTTTTATTTCTTGCCCATTTTTTCCAAATACATTAATGCATCATCCAACGTATCAACTGGCACAACTTTCATTTTCGTTTTAATATCTTTCGCAGCCTCAAGTGCATCTTTATAATTCGATTTCTCCGCACCTTTTTCATTTGGTGCAAAGAACACTTCAGCACCAGCATCACTTGCAGCGACTACTTTTTGCTGAATACCGCCAATCGGGCCAATTTCTCCCTTTTCATTAATCGTACCTGTTCCAGCTATTTCATGCCCTCTTGTTAAATCCTCGTCCACCAGCTGATTATATATTTCTAATGTAAACATTAGACCTGCCGATGGTCCTCCTATTTCATGAGAGTCAATTTTCACTTTCGGATCTACCACTAATTCTCTTTCCGTAACGATAGAAACACCTATACCAACACGTCCATTTCCATTCGGAATAGTCTTTACATTTAAATTTTCTTTTAACTGTTTCCCATCCCTCTTGTACTCAATATTTACTGTATCTCCTTCTTTTTTCCCTGTCATATATTCAATAAATTGTTCTGTCTTTTCAAATGTTTTTCCGTCGACGGCAATGATAACATCTCCAAGTTTAAGCTTTCCTTCTGAAGGCATCCCTTTCGCTACACCAGCAACCAACACACCTTTATTTTCAAAAGAAACAGTACGATTTGCACGTTTATAAGCATTATAAATCGCTGCATTTTGCGAATCTTTCATTGCATAATTTTGGCGAAATTGATATTCTTCATCACTTTCACCTTTTTGCAATATTTCTTCCGCTTTTGAAATATGTGTATATTTATTAAACTGTGCCGCTATTAAATTCACTACATTTGCCGGTCCCATTGAAACCGTAACAAGCATAAAATCACCAGATTCTTTTGTTCCTCCCTCAACTTGAACGTAAGGCTCTAATTTTGCAGCCATTCCTGGTTTCGTCACATAATACGGCAGGCGTACGTAAACAAGTAACATTGCCAATATAACCCCTATTAAAATTGCATATATAAACCGAAAACGCTTAAACATTATGTTTCTCCTTCCACTGCTCAATTAATAAATGAATATTTGCAACATGCTTTTCCGCTTCTACCTCTCCAACTCGAATAATGTCTTCAATGTTTGTAAAAGCCCGGGAACTAAATTGTTCTACAGCTGGGCGCATCATTAAATCAGATGCAATTTGCCGATTTATCACAAGCTCATGTTGCATAATTTCAATACTCTGCATAATTACATCATAAATAGACGTAACCTCTCCATTTACTTTAATCGGGGATACATCAACAGCAATGACAATATCGGCACCTAACTCTTTCACAACCGATACTGGGATGCGATCAATCACTCCGCCATCTACCAATAATCGTCCATCTATTTTCTCTGGCACAAACACTCCAGGTACAGAAATACTCGCTCTCACCGCCTCTGCAACTGGACCACTTGTAAAAACAACTTTTTCCCCCTTTAAGATATCAGTAGCCACAACAGCCGTCGGGATATCTAATTCTTCTAAATTTTTATTATATGTAAACATTTTAATCATATCTTTGACACGTTTTCCAGAAATAAATCCCATTTTCGGAACCGTAAAATCTAAATAATATTTCCTCTTAAAAACATTTGCCAGTTTATACAGTCTTTCAACGTTTGAACTAGCGGCATAAAATGTACCTACTAAAGCCCCCATACTACTTCCTGCAATCATATGAATCGGTATATCATTTTCCCTTAAAACCTTTATAACACCAATATGAGCAAAACCTTTTGCGCCCCCAGATCCAAGAGCTAAGCCAATTTTCGGTTCTTTCACTTTTCTCACCCTTTAATTTTTTTCGTTCCTTTTTCATACTTATGGTCTAAATTCACTACGTATCCACGTATACTGAAATGAACGTTTTTTGGGACAAAGGGGGATTTACTTACATGTATGAAAAATGGAAAACGGCTTTCCTTACCATATCAACACTTTTTTTAACCTTTTCTCTTGTACTCCACCCCCAAGCTGCTTTACAAGCTTCCATTCGAGGGTTAAATATATGGTGGGAAGTTGTATTCCCTTCACTTTTACCGTTTTTCATCATTGCCGAACTTCTCATTAGTATTGGTGTTGTAAAATTTATAGGCGTTATATTAGAACCACTTATGCGACCACTTTTCCGCGTTCCAGGAATAGGCGGATTTGTTTGGGCAATGGGAATGGCTTCAGGCTTTCCCGCTGGCGCCAAATTAAGCGCTAGACTGCGCAAAAGCAATCAGCTAACACAAATTGAAGCAGAGCGCCTCGTATCTTTTACAAACTCATCCAATCCACTTTTTATTTTTGGCGCTGTTTCTATCGGTTTTTTCAATAATCCGAAATTAGGAATCGTATTAGCTGCTGCACATTATTTAAGTAATTTTGCTGTCGGGTTACTGATGCGTTTTTACGGCAATAACAACAGTTCCACGCATGATAAACATGTTACTAAAAAACACCCTTTTCAAAACCCTTTTTCAATTCTACACGAGACACGTATGCAAGAAAAAAGACCAATAGGAAAATTACTTGGGGACGCTATCGTTTCTTCTATTCAAACGCTACTTATGATTGGTGGATTTATTATTTTATTCTCTGTTTTAAATAAAATGATTACTGTATTTCATATTACAGCAGCCCTTTCTTTTATTATGCAACATATTTTATCATTCTTCCAACTAACTACTGAATTTAGTATCCCAATATTATCTGGCATGTTTGAAATGACACTTGGAAGCCAAATGATTAGTCAAATAACTGAAACACCCCTCCTGCAGCAAGCTATGGTAACAAGCTTTATTTTAGCATTTAGCGGCCTTTCTATTCAGGCACAAGTCGCTAGCATATTAGCTGAAACAGACATTAGATTTAAGCCCTATTTTTTCGCACGAATTATCCAAAGTATTCTTGCCCCTATTTTTACTTTTATATTTTGGAAACCATTTTATGAAAAAGTAAGCTCTTTTTCACCTATGCAAAAAGATATCCCTGTCTTTTTATCGAATCATTCTTCTATTCTGCATGAAATTTGGACATCTTTTATACACTACGGACCGATATTTACATTATTTTGTTTATATGTATATGTCATCTTATTATTTTTTCGGAGCAACAAAGAAAAACCCCGTTCACTTTAACGGGGTTTGAAACTTTTCTTTTAAAGCACGTTCTACAACAGGAGGTACAAGATCTACTACACTTCCTCCATATCTCGCAACTTCTTTCACAATGCTCGAGCTTAAAAATGAGTATTGATTGTTTGTCATAATAAAAAAGGTTTCAATGTTTTCATCTAATTTTCGATTCATAGAAGTGATTTGCATCTCATATTCAAAATCAGAAACTGCTCGTAATCCACGTAAAATCGCGTTCGCATTACGCATTTTTGCATACTCAACTAGTAGTCCACTATGTGAATCTACTTTGACATTAGGAATATCCTTTGTTGCTTCTCGAATTAAATCTAAACGCTCTTCCACTGAAAAGAACGGTTTTTTTGACGAGTTGTTTAAAACTACTACGTATACCTCGTCAAATACTTTTGCTCCCCTTTTAATAATATCCAGATGCCCAAGGGTAATTGGATCAAAACTTCCCGAAGAAATAGCTATACTTGTCATTCCGTCCCCTCACCTTCATACTTATAAATCGATATCGCTGTAATGCCATAATTTTCAGCTCGCACCTTTACAAGTCTTCCTATAGACTCAGGTAAAACTACATCATTACCATGCTCCGCCATAATTAAACCATCGTTATGTAGCAATCCATGTTGATCCATTACACTAATTAAAGATACAATTTTTTGATCTTTATATGGAGGATCAATTAATATAAGATCAAATGACATTTCACGTTTTATAAGTGCTTTTATCGCACGTTCTGCATCATTCCGATATACTTCAGCTTGTTCCTGTATTCTACAACTTTCTAAATTTTGATGGATTACCTTTATCGCTTTATTGTCTCGATCAACAAAAATCGCTTTATCAATCCCTCTACTTATAGCTTCGATTCCAAGACCACCGCTACCACCAAATAAATCAAGAGCGACACCCCCATCAAAATAAGGGCCTATCATATTAAAAATGGATTCTTTTACTTTATCAGTCGTTGGACGTGTTGTATTACCTGGCACCGCTTTAAGTGGGTGTCCTTTACATTTTCCTGAAACTACTCTCATCTGTTGTCACTACCTTTATTTCAATCTATCGAGCAATTATAGAAAGCCCTTCTCCATTCGGTAACCGCTACCAAACTTTACGATTCCATTCATCTTCCAACGAAGACTAGAAGAACTTAGCTTAAAATAACCGCTCTGCATTTTTATGTATTCATCTCACCATTCGCTAACACGAACTATTCGTTTCACTTTATCTTTTTTATCCTATCATAAAATAAAAAAAAGAAAAATAAAAAGCCCAACATAAAATTTAATTTCATCATGTATATCTTCATTTAGATTGGACATAAATAACTATAACAACATCACCTTCGATGTTGTTGCCAACCGCGGAGAAGACTTACGTTTCCCCATAAGTTCTTCCTCCGGTTTCTCCTCTCCCTTTGCCTTCTTACTAGTACATGCTAGTATAAGAAGGGCCCTGCTTTGCAGGGTTTTTTTTCTTTGTCTACTTTTCATTTAAAAAGTGAGATGGTACAGTAAAAGAAAGAGGAGGAAAAGATATGATTCAACGCTTTATAGAACTCGGAGAGGGCTACTCTGATTTATATGAATTACTTGAAATTGCCAAAGCAAATCAAGAACGTATAACACATATGTTACAATTTGAAACAATTAAAAATGAAAAAAAAGTGTGCTCACTTGTTGTAATATTAAAACCAACTACTACTGGTGATTTCCAACCATTATACATATGTCGTGAAGGCATTCCTGTACTTGAAAATAAAAAAAGTAAACGCGTCATTTTATTTGAAGAAACGGCAGAACAACTTGGAAAAAAAGTGACTACCTTTACGGTAAAACCATCCACAACTTTCCCAGAAAAAGAACTGTTTTTCAATCATTTAATTGGTATTTTACGAATGAATAATTTTATTCCTCCAATGAAATAATGTGTTATTTCAAATAAAAAATCCCCTGTTAAAATTAGCAGGGGATTTTTTCTATTAGCTATAATCGTATTCTTTTGCCCGATCAGGACGTGAATTTTCAAATTCCGTTTTTAAATACGGGCGGTACGACTGTTCTATCTTTTTCACAAAAGGAAGTTTGTTCAACTTTTGCATCATATGCTCAATTTGTTCCATATCACAATATACTACTGCATATTTTAAACGTTTTGATATGTAATGTATGTTACCATATTTTCTTAAAATCTTGGCATGTTTCAATGAATGTAAATAAACAATCATACTTTGTCGTTGCCCGAACATAATCTTCTCCATCTTCTCCTTTTAAAAACATATATTTTATATTTTATGAAAACCAATCAGAAATTTATGACATTACAGGACAAACTCTGTATACGTTTTCTTCTATCTTCTAAAAAACGGGGTGATTTACCCCGTTTTTTTACAACCGCAACCTCCGCCGGTACCACAACCGCCACCACAGCCACCAGCATCAAAAAATGGATTTCCTGTTGGAACTTTGATGGAAGAGGACACCTCAGAACCGATTGCTACACTCACTTCATCTAACAACTTTTGTAAAGCCGTTTCTACTCGTTTAAAAGCTGCAATCTTATCATGTAAATCTACAGAACGCTTCAATTCCCTCATTTTCGTCGAAACGAAAGTATAGTCAGGATGATATTTACCGAAACGTTGCACTTCCTCATATCGTTCTTTCATCGCTGTAAATTGCTGAATTAACGTCTGAACTTCCATATCTTCATGCAAGTCTTTATAACATTTACGGTAATCTTCTGCTATATCTGAACAGATGATCGCTTTTGCAAGCTGCTCTGCCTTATCTAATATTAATACGCTTTCTAGCGTCGCTACAATCATGAGAGACACCTCCGAGTATTTATCATACCACATTTAGAATAGAACTACTAATTGAAGTGTCTCACTAAACAGAAAGATATCATTCTAACTATTTTTTAATAATTTCAGTACGCATTTATACATTAATATGTTCCGCAATGTTGTATTTAACAACATCCCACTTCCCACTATTTTCATTCACATAACTAATACATGCGTTTTTTAACGGTGTCTTAAACGAAATATCTTCCGGAGCAATTGCATGTAAAATTGCTTTTATCGCATGAGAATGGGCTACAATAATAATACGTTTGCCAGAATGAGTTTCTGCAACGTCTTTTACCGCAACAAAACAACGAGCTACAATTTCTTCATCTTGCTCCATACCTTCTACTTTACCTTCTGCAATTAATTCCCTAACAGTCGCAACTGGCTTCCCAGAAGCTTCACCAAAATTACGTTCAACAAATCGCTCATCTAATAAAATTGATTGTAATCCAGTTGCCTCTGCAATTTCCTTAGCTGTTTCTTGCGCTCTAATTAATGGGCTACTTATAATTATATCCCATGCCTCCGCTTGCAAAGCAGCTGCACTTTGACTCGCTTGCTTCTTCCCCACTTCATTAAGCGGAATATCTTCACGTCCCTGAATAATCTCTTGAAAATTCCAATCAGTTTGTCCATGTCGTACTAAACAAATTTCCGTCATGCTCATGCTGCAACTCCTTTTTAAATAATCCGCTTCTATTGTATCAAAAGTTCTGCATGACGGACATAGTTTTCCCTTCCAATTATGTTGCATTTTGCTGCTTCATATACTGAAACATATCAATCATAATGGAAGCAACTGCCAATTGATTTTGAAATTTCTCAACTTTATCTGGTATCGTTTTTTTGAAATGTTGCATAGCTGCTAACTCAAATGCCTCTTTTTCTTCAGGGTTTCGCGTTAGTTTTCTATACCAGTACGGTTGCTCCCTAATATAGCGAGATAAATCCTCATCAGCCTTTATAAACTCCATAATTTCTGCTCTCATCCGCTTTCCTCCTAATCCTTCTGAAAGAAAAATGGATTATTTTCGGAAGCACTCTCTTCTTGCTGCGTGCGTTTCCCTTGAAATTGTTGAAAAACTTGTTGCACACTACCAATCGCACTCGTCACATTCGCTAAATGATGTTGCATTTGTTCCACGTCTAACTTTTTAAAGAAAGAAAGCATTTGTCCCATCACATCAGCAGTTTTTTCCTCTTCAGTTCGAGTATCCTTTTCTTTTCCTTTTTCTTTTTTCTTTTCTTTTACCGAAGAAAAAGCAGGCGCTCCATCCGGTCTAAAAGTTGCCCATATTGGATCTTCTTCACCAAGTAAGTACCATTCCTCATAAAACTGTTGCCAAGTTTTATGACCACTTCGAACTTCATGAACCATTTTAGGGTGATGGTTTACAAACTCTTTAAACTGTTGAACCGATGGATGTAACGGTCCTTTTGTTGTCGGCATAATCCTCACCTCTTCATGTATATCTACTATATAATAAGAAAAAAAAGGCGCATGGTTCGCCTATTTTTAGACGATTCATGCACCTTTTTATCCTACTATTTGCATAGGGGAAGATTCCCATCCACAATTTACAGTTTCATTTTATTTCCGAATAAAATTTTGTGTATAAAACTTATCGTATACGCCAACACCTAATCCTGTAAATTGTTCATTCAATAAATTCTTTCGATGTCCCTCACTATTTAACCAACCTTGCAATGCCGCAACCCCATCACTATGTTGCGCCGCTATGTTCTCACCGGCAAGCTGAAATCCTACTTTCCCGCGCTGTAAACGATCTCCTAACGTACCTAATGTAGGTGAATCGTGTGAAAAGTAATTATTATCCTTCATATCTTTACTATGACCGATTGCCACCTCTGCCGTTTGTTGGTCCCACGCTAATAACGGTAAATTATGACGACTTCGAATAATATTTGTTAAATCAAAAATTTGTTGCATATTCCCATTCTCTATTTGTTTCATTTTATCTGGAGTTAATGGTTGTTCTGCTAATAATTCACCCGAATAAACGAGCTGATACGGTCTTTGACGCAATAACGTTTCGTCATCCATATAACGAACACCGACAAGCTCATGCGTAAAATGATCAAAATATAATTGTGCCCAACCATCTTCTACTGGTACTAATGGTTGTTCCATCACTTCAGTATCAGATAACTCAAATTGATAACTATTCTTTCCTCTTTTTAACGAAATCTCATGAGAAAGTGGATTCTTTTTATACACATCTTCATACTTTTCATTTATATAATAAGGTGGCACCTTAACTTGCTCACCAGCGACATACGCCGTTACAATTTTGCGTTCAGCAACCCCAAATTGAACATACTGAGATAAATCTTGATTGTATACCCACCATTCATATCCGTAAGCAGATGGTTCTATTCGAGAAGGTTCGCCCCATTTTGCTAATAAATTTTCAGAGTCCCCACCAATCATATTTAAAACCGTATCGGAAGAGTCTTCATTCACTTGTTTTTTCTTTTTCACAATTTTATTTTCTTGCTTTGATTGAGATGGGGTTAATATATATTGTGAAACGAGTAATTTCCCGTATAAATCAACAGCTAAAATTAAAATTGTAATCATTACGATACGCAATAATTTCTTCAATCGATATACCTCCTGCACAAAACATAAAATTGAGATATACACAAATCCTTTTCTTTCCTTTTTTTGTGTGTACCGTACTCTTTTCACTATATCATATTTTTGCAAAAAAAGTCTGGATTATCCCTTTTCTCTCAATATGAATTGCACTTTCTTATTATTCATACTATTATAAAAATAATGATGTAACATAAAAAAAGGAGGTATTTTATGCAATTTACAAATACAAAATTTAATGGAGCCGTCGTTGATTTAACACTATTAACAGAGATTATGGAAAAGAACCATTTTGTACTTGCTGGACAGTGGGATTATGAACGAGTTACATACGATTATAAATTCGAAATATTAAACGATGTTTATTATTTACGTGTACAAGGTTTAGCTGTTGAAGGTGACATTGGTAGTAGACACGCTGAAATAAAGCTACTTCCTCCCTTATTAGGTAAACACTATTATCCTCACGGCGTTGAATATGGTGATGGTGAAATTTTCCCAACGAATGTACTTCAAAAAAGCGAACAACTCCTACAAAATGTCGAAAAAGAGTTAAAAGAATTCCAAATCATTGAGTAAAATAAAAGTGAGTGCATCATATTGATGCACTCACTTTTATTTCGTTTGTAAATACGGCGGCAATTGTTGTAACTGCTCTTTATCCTTTTCACGCTCTCGACGCGCCCATCGAAAGAAAACATAACCAATAATCGTACCGTACACTATTTCCTGGACAATTTTCATAATGATGCCGCCTGTTTGTTGGTCTTGTAAAACAGGCATCCAGTGTAAAAATTCTGGTCCAGTTATATTTAAATCAGATAAAGTTCCCGCTGGTACACATAATTCCATCGCCTTCATCCAAGCAGCTGGATCCGTATACGTTGCAAACAACGGTGCCGTCGCAAAAATAATTAACGCGCAAGCTGGCGTTAATAATATACCATTAGCAAACATATAACCAAGTTTCTTTATATCACTTAACGTTTGATATTCTGGTAATGGATTTAGCATCGGCCACCACATCATGATTGCCGTAAAGAATAATATAGCGAGACAAATAGGATGAGCAATTTGACTTTGTTTTACTGTATCAAAAACAACTGGTAAATGATAAAAAGAAAACAGGCCATTAAATACAAACAATGCGATAAGTGGCTTAGTAAATATCTTCAATATAATTTGAACGAACTTAAAAGAAGTAATATAACGATATAACCAAACTGGTATACCAAGCAACAATAACGGCGGAACGGCAATATACATAACTGCCATTTCAAACATATGTGCACTAAATATAATATGACCAATTAAATCAATAGGCCCTCCCTTTACAAAATACAAAAGAACAATCCCGGTCGTAAAATAAAAAACTTGCTTCTTACTTACCTTTGTCGCATGTTCAAATCGCATTCTATATGGCCCAATAATTAAAAAATACCCAATGAGGATCGAAAGCATAAATAATAAAAAGATTGGACTCCATAGCGCTTGAAAACCAAATATCCACAAGTTACTCATTGTCACACCTACCTTCTTCAGGTTATCTTTTCACATAATATGAAGAGGGAGCTGTGGCAACACAAGCTCCCTCTTCACTTTTCAAATCCACACGATTGTCATAAAAGCTAAAATTGTAATTAACCCGATTAGCAGACCAGAATAAAGAAAGAAACTCGCTGCTTCATGTCCTTTATGACTCATATGCATAAAATAGTACAATTGAAAAATTACTTGTACCACCGCTAATAGTAAAATAAATGGTACTGAGAAAATCGGACTGAAAGTTTTCGGATATGCTACTGCTACAAATGCAACTAATGTTAAAAATATCATTAATGCAAATGTAATAACTTGATGCTTCATTTCCTCCGCACTTTTCCTCTTCCGGTAAACGAAATCAACTTTAGGATTATTCGTTTGCTTTATCGCCATTGTTTATCCCACCATTCCCATTAAATATACTACAGTGAAAATAAACACCCAAACTACGTCAATAAAATGCCAATAAATTGATGCAACATAAAACTTCGGTGCATTGTATAAATTTAGACCTCTCTTCGCATTTCTAAAGATTAATGTTAAAATCCAACACAATCCAAACAATACGTGGAGTCCATGTGTACCAACAAGAGCATAAAACGCAGAACCAAATGCACTACTTCTCATAGTATGCTTAAATTCATGTGTATAATGGTAAAACTCATAGATCTCAAACCCTAAAAACCCTAATCCTAGCAGCACTGTTACCAGTAGCCAAAGTTGCATTTTCTTAAAATTAAAGTTTTTCATATGATACATCGCATATACGCTCGTTAAGCTACTCGTTAATAAAAGCATCGTCATAATGAAAACGAGTGGCATTTGGAACATCTCTTGAGATGTTGGTCCGCCATTTGTAGAATTCTTTAACGCTAAATATGTGCCAAATAAGGAAGCGAACAATACTGTTTCGCCTCCAAGAAATAACCAAAAACCGACAAACTTATTTTTCCCCTCAAGGGTTGCTTTTTCAGGCTCTGCTGGAAATGTTTCATTCGTTAATTTTTCATCTACATGCATTACGCCTTGCCCCCCTTATCTTCTAAATCTTCTTTATGAATATGATATCCATGATCATCAATTACTGAACGTAGGAACATTGTACCAAACGTAATAATTAAACCGATAATTGCTACTAATAACCAAAACTTATCTTTTCCACCCTGCATATACATTGCACCGAATGCCGCTATAAACAATCCTAAAGAAATGATAAATGGTGAAAATGATGGATTTGGCATATGAATATCACCCACTGGTTCCGCCGCTGTCATCTCTTTATTCCCTTCACGTTTTTCAATCCAAAACGGATCTAACCCGCGAACAAATGGTAATTGTTTAAAGTTATATTCTGGTGTAGGTGCTGGCATTGTCCATTCTAATGTACGTCCATCCCACGGATCACGACCAGCCTTTTCTTTTGATACTGTTGTTTTAATTACATTGAATAGAAGAACAATCGTTCCAAGAGCCATAAATACCGCTCCAATAGAACTAATCATATTGCCCATTTCCAACCCTTGACCTTCAAGATATGTGTAGTAACGACGTGGCATACCAATTAAGCCAAGGAAATGCTGAATGAAGAACGTTAAATGGAAACCGATAAAGAATAACCAAAATGTTATCTTTCCTAACGTTTCATTCAATACTTTATTAAACATCAGTGGCCAATAATAATGGGCTCCTGCAAGTAAACCAAATACAACACCACCGACAATTACATAATGAAAGTGAGCTACTACGAAATAGTTATCATGAAATTGATAATCAGCTGGTGCAGATGCTAGCATAACACCTGTAACTCCTCCCATTACGAATGATGGAATGAAGGCTACTGCCCACATCATCGGTGTCGTAAAACGAATACTTCCGCCCCACATTGTAAAGAGCCAGTTGAATATTTTAATACCGGTCGGAACCGCAATCGCCATTGTTGCAACTGAGAAAATAGCATTTGCAACTGGACCAAGCCCAACAGTAAACATATGATGCGCCCATACCATAAACCCTAAAAATCCAATTAATACTGTCGCAAACACCATCGACGAATAACCAAATAATCGTTTTTTCGAAAACGTCGCGAAGATTTCTGAGAATATTCCGAAAGCTGGGAGTATAAGAATGTATACTTCTGGATGACCGAAAATCCAGAATAAGTGCTCCCATATAATTGTATTCCCGCCCAGTGCTGGATTAAAGAAACTTGTTCCAAATAAGCGGTCTAACATTAAAAGTCCTAATCCTACAGTTAACGGCGGAAAAGCAAATAATATTAATGAAGATGTTACAAATGTCGTCCATGTAAACATCGGCATACGCATATACGTCATCCCTGGCGCACGCATATTAATAATGGTTACAAGGAAGTTAATACCTCCAATTAATGTACCTATACCGGAGATTTGCAAGCCAAGCACATAAAAATCAACACCATGGCCTTTAGAGGCTAAAGCTAAAGATGCATAAGATGTCCATCCTGCATCAGGTGCTCCACCTAAAAACCAACTTAAATTTAAAAATACTCCACCAAAGAAAAATAACCAAAATCCGAGTGAATTTAAAAACGGGAACGCTACATCACGTGCACCAATTTGAAGTGGTACAGCGGCGTTCATAAATGCAAACACGAGTGGCATAGCTGCGAGGAAAATCATTGTTGTACCGTGCATAGTTAATACTTGATTATAAGCATCCCCAACAAGAAAAGCGTTGTTAGGAATCGCTAATTGAAGGCGAATAAATAGAGCTTCTATTCCGCCTATTATAAAAAACAATCCACCTGCAATTAAATAGAGAATGGCAATCTTTTTATGGTCTACTGTCGTTAAATAATCCCATATGACAGCACCCATCCCCTGTTTTTTTGCTACAGAACTCACGTTTTCAACCTCCCCTTCGCGAATAATCCCTCTTTACTTTTCAACTTTTAACGTTTGTAAATATGCATTTAATGCATCAATTTGATCGTCTGTTAAGTTGCCATATTTACCAGTCATTTTATTTCCTGGTTTCATATTTTCAGGATCTTTCAGCCATTTTTTTAAGTTTTCTTCATTGTTTTCAGCAATGCCGGCAACTGTATCGCGATCCGCAAAGTTTGCTAAGTTTGGTGCGATACGAGCGGAAGGTGGTCTACTATCATTAGATCCAACTGCGTGACAACCAATACAGCTTTTATTAAATATTTCTTGGCCTTCTTGCGCCTTTGTTGAAGCTACTTCTTTCTTCCCATCAATTTTCTTCATATCAGCAAGCCACTTTTTGTACTCGCTTTCATCTAAAGCTTTCACTTTGAATTGCATTAAAGAATGTGATGGGCCGCAAAATTCTGTACAAAAACCATTATAAGTGCCCGATTTATCTGCCTTTAACCACATTTTGTTTACATTATCTGTATTTGTATCCATTTTCCCAGCTAAAGATGGAACCCAAAACGAATGTTTAATATCGGCACCCTTCAAATTCAAATACACTTTCTTACCTGTGGGGATGACTAAATCTTGAGAAGTTACTATCTTTTCTGATTTATAAGAAAATTCCCACCAATAAAGATTCGCTGTTACATCAACAACGATAGTATCTTTATCAATATTCTTTTTCTCCATCGCACTTACATCAGCAAGTTTGAATGTATATGTAACCGTCGGAACAGCTAAGATTAGCAAAAGAATAATCGGAATAACTGTCCATATAATTTCTAGTTTGTGATTCCCTTCAACTTGCTCCGGAATATAATCTTCCTGACCTTTCTTTTGTCGGAAACGCACAATTACATATAAGAAAATAATAGTAACTACTAGTACTACTCCTACCATGATTGCACTTGCTAGTAAGAGCAGATCGTATTGCATTTTTGCTACCTCTCCTTGCGGAATTAAAGTAGATTGAAAGGCTTTACCGCATCCCCCTAACAGTAAAGCCAGCAGTGAAACGAACGAAAGCAGTCGCCACTGTTTCTTCATACAAACAACCCCCACTTTCCTTGTGAATTAGATTGTACTTTATAGTTAAGTAAAGTAAATCTCAACGTAAAGAAATCCAATTATGTCGTTGTCTTAGAAGAATGTAACTACAATCATTGATACAAATAAGATTGTTAAATAATTTAGGGAATAAACAAACATTTGCACGGACCATTTGATGTCATCTTTCTTACGGAAGCCATAAAAACCTAAAACGATCCATCCGATGTTAAGCAGTGTTGCAATTACCATAAATGTTATCCCTAGTCCACTCATATAAAATGGTAGTGGTAATAAACATACTGTCCAAATCATAATTTGGCGTTTCGTAATTTCAAATCCATGAACTACAGGAAGCATTGGAATTCCTGCGTTTCGATATTCATCAACACGTTTCATTGCTAATGCAAGGAAATGTGGGATTTGCCAAATAAACATAATTAAAAATAACATCCAAGCAATTGGATGGCCTAAAGATGGATCGATTGCTGCCCATCCAATTAAAGGTGGAACTGCACCAGATATACTACCTACAACAGTATTTAGTGTATACTTTCTCTTTGTCCATAAACTATATAGAACAACATATGTGAAAGCACCAATAAATCCCATTAAGACTGCCATTGGTGTTGTTAATAATAAAAATACAAAACCAAGAAGTAATATAACTAGTCCAAATGTAAGTGCAAATCCTGGTTTATACTTTCCAGTAACCGTTGGACGGGTCTTTGTTCTTTCCATTAATGGATCGATGTCTCGATCAATGTAGTTGTTTAAACAACATACCCCTGCCATAACTAATCCAGAACCAACGATTGTAAAGAATAACTTATCCAGATTGTCCATTACACTTAATCCATTAAAGTGTAATGCCAACCAAAATCCTGTAAATACAGTAAGTGTATTTGAGTTTACAATCCCCATTTTAACGAGCGCTTTTAAATCTTGTAACCGAGTTGTTTCCGGTACGCTTGTAACAGCAGACTCATCATGCAGCTCACTTGTTGCATGGTTCATCACTTTAACCCCCTCTTAAAACTTTCATCTTTCTTTTTGCGCCTATTTCAAATTGAAATATTTCGCTTCTATATAGCAATATTATTACAGTAGAAACATTGTTAACCCATTCTACTACTAATCTACGCCCATACTCCAATATATTAAATCATATTTCCCGAACATTTTGTGAAGAAAACATGAACTTTTTGTGTCGAACATAAAAAACTTAATTGTTACTTATCCATATCATAACATGATGTTACCTTCTATAATAAACTTTTTTGTCATATTTAACACGTATTCTCCCCATTTCTTTTCAAAATAGCCTATTTTTCACCTAAAAATTTCCTTATAAACCTTATTTCCACACCCGTTTTCTCTTCCCTGTCTTCCCCCTCCATTTCTTTGCTATTTTATTATTTTTTATATATCATAGGAACTAGCGCGTTTTATTCTATACATAATGGAATGAAAATATTTCGCAATAACTTCATAGCAGAAAGATGGTGAAAGAGATTGCAACGCTTTATTAAATGGTTAGCAGTCATTACGAGTCTTGATTTATTAATAGTTTTATTAGGAGGCGCCTTAGTTACAAAAACAGGCTCTGGCCAAGGATGCGGTAAATCATGGCCACTTTGTAACGGTGAATTTGTTCCATCTAATTTATCAATGGAAACTATTATTGAACTAAGTCATCGCCTTACATCAGGATCAGCAGGAATTCTTGTCACTCTCCTTTGTATTTTGTCCTGGAAATATTATAAACATGTGCGCGAAACAAAAACGTTAGCAATTTTATCCTTCGTATTTTTAGTTGCACAAGCATTAATGGGAGCCGCAGCGGTTGTTTGGGGGCAAATGCCAGCTGTACTTGCTATCCATTTCGGTATTTCCTTAATTTCATTTGCTTCTGTCATTTTATTAACGTGTCTTATCTTTGAAATCGACCAAAAATTTGATGCACGTTCACTTATTATGGACAAAAAAATGAAATTTCATATTTATGGTGTAACAATTTACAGTTATATTGTCGTCTACACAGGGGCTTTAGTACGTCACGAACGAGCTAGCTTAGCCTGTCCAGACTTTCCTTTATGTAGCAAAAATAGACCTATGCCAACTCAATTACATGAATGGGTTCAAATGGGACATAGGGTTGCAGCGATGTTAATTTTCGCTTGGATACTATACGCGATGATTCTCGCTATCCGCCATTACAAACAGCAGCCTGTCGTATACTGGGGATGGATCATCTCATTTATCCTTGTTACACTTCAAGCTATCGTAGGAATTTTAGTCGTATTTACAAATGCTAGTTTATCAATGGCATTATTACATTCACTATTCATTTCTTGCTTGTTTGCTGTACTATGCTATTTAGTTATGTTAGGTACAAGAAGTAAAGTGAATGCAAAAGAAGCTGCATCAACTTCTAAACAAACAAAATAAATGAAAATACCTTGCCCGAATTGGCAAGGTATTTTTTCGTAATAAAAAAGAGCTGTGTTTCCACAACCCTTTTTTATTTTAGTGATCTAATTCAATGAGTAAGTCACCCGTTTGAATTGCATCTCCATCGTTAACATATACTTTTTTCACTTTACCATTAAACGGCGCTTGAACTGTCGTTTCCATTTTCATCGCTTCTGTAATTGCCATAGAATCGCCTTTTTTCACTTCATCGCCTTCTTTTACAACTACTTTAATAACCGTTCCTGGCATTGTTGCGCTAATGTGGTTTGGATTTTCACGGTTTCCTTTCACACGTTGTGCAACTGTCGCTTTCACACTTTCGTCTTTCACAACAATCTCACGTGGTTGACCGTTAAACTCCAAGTAAAGAACACGATTTCCATCTGGCTGAGGCTCTCCAATTGATACTAGTTTAACCATCAATGTTTTACCTTGTTCAATTTCCACATCGATTTCTTCACCAAGTCTCATACCATAGAAGAATGTCGGTGTATCAAGCACAGATACATTTCCATAAATCTCAGCAACTTTTTCGTAATCCATAAATACTTTTGGATATAATGCATATGCAACTACATCAAACATCGTCACTTCGCGTCCAAGTTTATGGAATAGCTCTTCTTTTAACGCGTCGAAATCTACTGGTTCTAATAATTCACCTGGTCTTACTGTTAATGGTTCTTTCCCTTTTAAAATAATTTCTTGTAACTTTTTCGGGAAACCACCATATGGTTGTCCTAAATCTCCAGAGAACATTTCAACAACAGATCCTGGGAAGTCCATAGAATGTCCACGCTCTAAAACATCTTGTTCTGTTAAGTGATTTTGAACCATGAATAATGCCATATCACCGACAACTTTAGATGATGGCGTTACTTTAACAATATCACCAAACATGTCATTCACACGGCGGTACATTACTTTCACTTCATCGAAACGATCGCCTAAGCCAACCGCTTTCGCTTGTTGTTGTAAATTACTATACTGTCCGCCTGGCATTTCGTGCATATATACCTCTGTATGAGGAGCATTCATACCACTTTCAAACGGTGCGTAGTATTTACGTACATCTTCCCAGTAATGAGATAATTTTTCTAATGAATCTATATTAACATCTGGCTGTCTTTCGTTTCCACCTAACGCATAGTATAGCGTGTTCGCACTTGGTTGTGACGTTTGACCAGCCATAGAACTTACTGCTACATCGACAATGTCAACACCTGCTTCAATTGCTTTCGTATACGTTAATATACCATTTCCACTCGTATCGTGTGTGTGCAGGTGAATCGGAATCGATACCGTCTCTTTTAATGCTGAAACTAAATCATATGCTGCATTTGGTTTTAGTAAGCCCGCCATATCTTTAATACCTAAAATGTGAGCTCCTGATGCTTCTAATTCTTTTGCTAAATTTTTATAGTAATTTAAATCATATTTACTACGTAACGGATCATGAATATCCCCTGTGTAACACATAGTTGCTTCTGCAATTTTACCAGTATCTCGTACAGCATCAATCGCAACTCTCATACCTTCTACCCAGTTTAAGCTATCAAAAATACGGAACACATCAATTCCAGCTTGAGCAGAACACTCCACAAACTTTTGAATTAAATTATCCGGATAGTTTTTGTAACCAACCGCGTTTGAAGAACGAAGTAACATTTGGAATAAAACATTTGGCATTTTTTCACGAAGATCTAGTAATCGTTCCCACGGATCTTCTTTTAAGAAACGATATGCAACATCAAACGTCGCACCGCCCCACATTTCTGCTGAGAATAAGTTCGGTAACATTCTCGCTGTCGGCTCTGCAATTTGGTGTAAATCTTTTGTACGAATACGCGTTGCAAGTAATGACTGATGCGCATCACGGAATGTTGTATCCGTTAAAAGTACACGTTTTTGATCTTGTACCCATTTTACTAATCCGTCTGCTCCACGCTCATCCAAAATTTGTTTCGTTCCATTTTGGATTGGCTCTGAGTGTAATACATTCGGTATACGAGCATCTGGGAAAATTGGTTTCTCTTTTTTCCCTACTCCTGGGAAGCCATTTACTGTTACTGTCCCGATGTAATTTAACATTTTCGTTCCTCGGTCTTTACGTTTCGAGAACAAGAATAGTTCAGGTGACGCATCAATAAATGAAGTGTCATATTCCCCTGATAAGAAGTTTTTATGTTTTACTACATTCTCTAGGAATGGAATATTCGTTTTAATACCACGAATACGGAATTCTTTTAAGTTACGTTCCATTTTTGCAGCAGCTTGTTCAAAAGTAAGCGCCCATGTTGTAACTTTTACAAGTAAAGAATCATAGTACGGTGTAATAACAGCACCTTGGAAACTATTACCTGTATCAAGACGAACTCCAAAGCCACCACCTGATCGATATGCCATAATTTTTCCTGTATCCGGCATGAAATTATTTAGTGGATCCTCAGTCGTTACTCGAGATTGTATTGCAAATCCATGTACAACAACTTCCTCTTGCTTTGGAACACCCACCAATTTGCTATGTAATGCATGTCCATCAGCTATTAAAATTTGTGATTGAACGATATCGACTCCTGTAATCATTTCTGTAATTGTATGTTCTACTTGAACACGCGGATTTACTTCAATGAAATAGAAATTATCATCTTTTACAAGAAATTCAACTGTTCCTGCGTTTAAATAATTTACATTTTTCGTTAATTTCACAGCAGCATCACAAATACGCTGACGCAAATCATCTGAAAGCGACACACTAGGTGCAATTTCTACTACTTTTTGATGACGACGTTGTACAGAACAGTCTCGCTCGTATAAATGAACAACATTGCCCTCTTCATCTGCTAAAATTTGAACTTCTATATGTTTAGGTTTTTCAACGAATTTTTCTACGTATACTTCATCATTACCAAAGGCTGCTTTCGCTTCTGACTTTGCTCGATTATACGATTCTCTTAATTCTTCACTAGTACGTACAATACGCATACCACGACCGCCACCGCCAAGGGAAGCTTTAATAATAATCGGGTAATCATACTTTTCAGCAAATTCTTCGACTTCTTCTAATGAATCTACTGGCCCATCACTACCAGGAATAACTGGAATTTGTGCTAGCTGCGCTTGTGTTCTTGCTTTTACTTTATCTCCAAACATATCTAAATGCTTACTTTTTGGACCGATAAAGATAATCCCTTCTTCTTCACAACGTTTTGCGAATTGAATATTTTCTGACAAGAAACCATATCCAGGGTGGATTGCATCTACATGATTACTTTTCGCAATCTCAATAATGCCCTCAATATCTAGATAAGCATCAATTGGCTTTTTTCCTTCCCCAACTAAATAGGATTCATCGGCTTTATAACGATGATAAGAACCACTATCCTCTTTAGAATAGATTGCAACTGTTTTTAATCCCAGTTCCGAACAAGCTCGAAACACACGAATTGCAATCTCTCCACGGTTAGCTACCAATACTTTTTGAATACGTTGCAGCTTTGTCATGATTTTCCCCCTCTACTTTCCTACCACTCTAGAGATAAAATATATACACACCATAAAGAGCGTGAAGTTCTTCACTTTCTACATTATATTATACTTAGAAAGCTTCACTTTATTTTTATCCATCATACCTTATTTTTTAACAAATGATAAGTTTTCTGAGCAATTTGTCTCACAAAAATAGTATAGCATACCTCTTCCTTATGTAACAACTTAATTGTATATCACATTAAAATAAATGTGATATACCCTTTAATGTTAAAGCTAATTATTACATCACATTTGACTTTTCTTAAAAATAAAAAACACATCGCGCTCTAAAGCACAATGTGTTTTTTATTTTACAACAACAAGACGTGGTCCATCTTGTTCTCTTTCTTTCATTTCCTCATTTTGCTGTTTCTCTTGTCGTTTCACATGACTAGCAATATTTAATAATATACCCATCGAGATCAGATTAGCCAACAAGGAACTACCGCCATAACTAATAAACGGTAAAGGTACTCCTGTAAGCGGTATTAATCCTGACATACCACCAACATTAACAAAAGTTTGTATGCCAATTAAACTTGCAATTCCGATTGCAATTAAACTTCCAAATGGATCTTTACATTTTTGTGCTACTCTAAACGAACGAATAATAATAAGTAATAAACAGATTAAAATGATAGCTACACCTATAAAACCTAGTTCTTCAGATATAATTGCCATAATGAAATCCGTTTGCGGCTCTGGTAAGTAGCCATACTTTTGTATACTATTCCCTAATCCTCTACCATTTAACCCACCTGAGGCAATTCCAATAAACGAATTAACTAATTGGAATCCATCATTTTGAGGATCGTTAAATGGATCAAGAAAAACTGAAAATCGAGCTTTTTGGTAAGCTTTCAATTTATAACTCCCAATAAAATACAATGCTGGAATCCATATGATAGAAGTTAAAAAGAATCTTTTTATCCACAAGTTAACATTAACTCCTGAGCAGAAGAACATAATTAACACTGTTCCACCTATTAATAGGTCAGTCCCTAAGTCCTTTTGTAATAAAATTAATACCATCGATCCACCGACAACAGCTATAGGGGGGATAATCCCTTGTAAAAAAGGAGTTTGCCTCTCTTGTTTCTTAGCAAAAAAACTTGCTAGCGTAATAATAACAGCTATTTTAGCAAACTCGGCAGGTTGTATACCTAGTATCCATCCTTTTGCACCATTGATTTCCTTACCGAAAAGATAGGCTGCTGCTAGTAAGACAAGACTCCCTAGCCCCATCGCAGCTAGAACCATTCCTTTCCTCCAAAATTTGTAAGGAATTATAACGACAATCACTAGTATTACCGTCCCAATAGCAAGGGCCAATAATTGTTTTTTAAAAAAGTAATCTGCTGGCCAGTTATATCTTGACGAAATCGCAACAATGGAACTAGAACTATATACCATTATAACTCCCAACACACATAAGATAACAAGAGGAAGTAATAATGAATAATCCATTGATTTCCATACTCTTTTCATTTCATTTCCTCTCTCTGTTTCAATTTAATTATTGTTGTATTCCATATGTACATTGATTCTTCCTGCTTTATTATACAAATAAAAAGCTCAAACTTTTTCAGTTTGAGCCCCCTTATTTGAACCCGTTATTGTTGTTTGTTTGTAAATGCTTCATGAAGTGCAGATAACTCACGTTCAAGCTCTCCTAACATTGCTTTCCCTTGTTCTTCTGAAATAAGACCAAGGCGAACTGCAAAATCGACTTCGCGGGATAGTCCAAACATTTGTGTGTCTAACACTTCTTCATATAATGGACATTGCGGCATTGTAAGATGGTCCATTTGCACCTTAATAAGTCTTAAAATCTTCTCCGCATCCGCTTGTAGAAGGGCTAGTGCCTTTTCCTGATGATTTGATACTGTCTCAGACGCCAAATTGATTCCCTCCGTTTCCGTCCTACTCTCTCCTATCTATTAATATTAGCGATAGTTTTAATAAATTGCAATAGAAACATTTTTTGTGACAATAGTGTCTAATACTATTATACTGAAAAGTGGGAGTATAACACAAATGGGGGAACAACAATGAGCGAAATTTTATTTATTAATGGAAAAGTTCGTTTTCCAATCACTATCGATCCAACCGTTTGGATCTTTGATGATCGAAAAGTAGATTTGACAACTTACTTTGATGAAACGAGAGAAAACACTTCAGAACTAGAAGCTTATTTAAAAAACACTTCGGAACATTGGGATCGCGAAATCCGTGATGGTGCTGCTTTCCCGCCGATACAACAAAGTGTAAAGAAATTTAAAAAAGAACAGCTAATTACTGGAACGTTCGGTATACCATTTCAACCTTTTCTTGCTAACGCCGAAATTTCAGATGACGCTACGCAAGTCGAGATCGAAACAGTAGATGATACAATAACGCTTCCATTAGAAACTGTCAAACATGCTATTCTTGGTTTTTCAAAAGAAGGAAAACCATTAAAAGAAGATGGACCTGTTCATTTATATTACAATGATGGATCTAATAGACAAAATCCAATCCGTAACATCCGCAAATTTACAATTATTTAAAGAAAAGGAGTGAGCTTCAGCTCACTCCTTTTTATAATAAATCTGCTGCTAGTTGAGCTAAATTAGATCGCTCCCCTTTTACAAATTTCACATGACCACTAATACGTTGCTCTTTAAATTTCTCTACAACATATGTTAAACCGTTATTATACTCATCCAAATACGGATGATCAATTTGCTGAGGATCTCCCATTAATACGATTTTACTTTTTTCTCCTACCCTCGTTAGTATCGTTTTCACTTCATGCTTCGTTAAATTTTGTGCTTCGTCAATTATAATGAATTGATCTGGAATACTTCTCCCGCGTATATACGTAAGAGCTTCTACTTCTATCGAACCCATTCCAGCTAAAATAGCATCTAACTCTCCTGGTTTTTTCGTATTAAATAAATACTCTAGATTATCAAAAATCGGTTGCATCCACGGTCTTAACTTTTCTTCTTTTTCTCCCGGTAAATAACCGATATCTTTCCCAACTGGAACAATTGGCCGTGCAACGAGTAGTTTTTTGTATAACCCTAAATCTTCCGTTTGCATGAGCCCCGAAGCTAAAGCTAGTAATGTCTTTCCTGTACCAGCTTTCCCTGTTAGCGTGACTAGCGGAATATCTTCACGAAGCAACAATTCTAATCCCATAATTTGCTGCACATTTCGTGGTCGTATTCCCCATACTTGTTCATTATGAAAAATAAGTTTCTTTACCTTCTTACCTAAATGATCCACAATACCTAGTGCTGAACTAGATCCACCTAACGCATCTTTCATTACTACAAACTGATTTGGATAAAAAGGATGATTTGCAATTTCGGATAAAGGCAATTCGCCTTTTTCATAAAAATAATCCAATTGTTCTTTTGATATATATCCTTCTAAAAATCCTGAATATATATTTTCCACTTCAATAACCCGATCACTTAAATAATCTTCCGCCTTTAAACCTATTGCATCTGCTTTTACCCTTACGAGCACGTCTTTACTTACTAAAATAACAGACTTCCCGTCCTCTTTTTCTTGTTCTTCTAAAGATAGATTTTTTGCTACAGCTAAAATTCGATTATCATTTGTTTTTTCTACAAAAATATCTTGTAGTTGGACAAACGAACGATGATTTAATTCAATACGAAATGTACCGCCGTTTTCTAGCGGAATACTTTCATGCAGTTTTCCTATTTCACGAAATTTGTCTATTAACTTAGATACATAACGAGCGTTTCGTCCTACTTCATCCATATAACGTTTTTTCGAATCAACCTCTTCTAATACAACTGCTGGAATCACTACTTCATTGGTTTCAAATGAAAAAATAGATAAAGGATCCTGCAAAAGTACATTCGTATCTAACACATAAATTTTATCCAACCTGTTACCCCCTGACTCCACTTTTAAATTTGTAGAACAAGGGTTTCATCCATAAAATATGGACGAACCATTGTTATAATTATATGTACCGTATAAACGAGGTAGAATCGAAATTTATAGCCATTAAACCTTTTATTTATTTTTTATTCATTTCTATTCAATATATTACTTTTAATTATAATTATTAACATAAAATCACAATAAGTAATTACAAAAGTTAATAACTGACTTTCTTATTTATCACATTTATAATTCTTTCATTCCTGCTAACACCTGGTTATCGAGCTTTTTAGCTGCACGAAGATCATACGTTTTTTCATATGTTGGTTCAATTGCAAGTTTTGCACCATAAAACATAACATCACGTACTTCTTGTACATTTACTTCTATTACAGTCAATTTTAAAGGAATGCCTTCCATTCTATCAGTCAAAATTTCACCTGCACCACTTATGGAAAATACGGATTCATTCGCCATTATAGTCAATACCACTCCAGTACTATGTCTTATATTTTCCACAATACGTGAACGTTGATCTACTGCAAATCGAATACTAGTTTTACTCACTGCATACACCCAAGAAATAGCACTTACGTTAGGAACTTGTTTTTCAAAATCTGTTGTTGCTACCATAACAATACACTCTTTACGTAACGTTTGTACTAAATCATCCGTTAATGTGGGCTCTACTACATTCGCCATATTTCCACCTCCAAATATACTTCATATATCCTTATCATAACCTATTTTTTGAATTGCGAAAATATTATTTTTTCCCGCTATTATTCAAAAACATTACACTTCCATGATATACTTATACTGATAGAATTCGTATTGAGGTGACGAAATGAGAGTCAAATGTATGATTTGTGATAAAAAAGATATGTTAGATGATGAAAATCCTATGGCAAAAAAACTGCGTAATCGCCCTATTCATACATATATGTGCATGGAATGTTCGGAACGAATTGCTGAACGTACGATGGAACGTCATGCAAGTGGTAATTTTCGATTATATCGTGATAAAAAAGTCGAAGACGATTGGTAAAATATAAATAAGTCCTTTATCAATATGATAAAGGACTTATTTATATTTTTCAGGTTCGCGATTCATTTGATCCAAAAAACAATCAATAGCTTCTAATGGAAACCTTGCAGATTTTCTTTCTCCATTTATTTCATATGTAACTACATACATTTCCTCGTTCTTCTTAACTTCCACATTTCTCAATTTATGTTCTTCATATATCATATTTTGAAATAACAAATACGTTTCTTTTGCAGCACTATCATCCGGACGTGCTTCGGCAACTGTTTTAATTGTTAACCAATTATATAACGCATCTTGTACGGAACGCATAAAGCTTCCCCCCTCATCCTGCTTTTTGTTGTCTTGCTTGACGTAATCTCAACCTATAAATCCCAAGTACAATTGCTGCTACAACAAGCCCCTCTCCAACAGGTAAAAAAACTGCAAAGAAAGTTAACACTGTACACCCAATCGCTAACGATATATATATCACTATATTTTTTATTATAGATAGCTTTCTTGCAAAACCTAAATTATACACAAGTGCACTTAATATAATAATGACGCCATACAGTAACCACATCCCTAGTTCTGGATTTTCATCAACTTTACATAACTTCGCAAAAAACGACATTCTTTCTAACACTATTTATCCCCCTTCCTCATAAATCAAACCATTTTTCTTTATGTACTTAATACAAGAGTAACCTGTGAAAAAAATACTGTCCACAAAAAGAGTAAATATTCTAAAAAAATAAACATAAAAAAAAACAGCTACCTTAATTAAAGGTAGCTGTTTTACTATTTTACGCTTCTACAGATTTCTTTTTCTTAGCAGCTCTTTCACGTTCGCTCTTATCAAGAATCTTTTTACGTAAACGAATGGATTCTGGAGTTACTTCACAGAACTCGTCATCGTTTAAGTACTCTAATGATTCTTCTAAAGTCATTAAGCGTGGTTTTTTCATTGTTGAAGTTTGATCTTTCGTCGCAGAACGAATGTTAGTTTGTTGTTTCATTTTCACAACGTTAACTGTTAAGTCATTCTCACGAGTGTGTTCTCCGACAATCATACCAGCATATACTTCTGTACCTGGTTCAACGAAGATTACACCACGATCTTCAACTTGCATAATACCGTATTGTGATGCTTTTCCTGTTTCAAGTGAAACTAGAACACCTTGACGACGTCCACCAACTTGTCCAGCGTGTACTGGTTGGTAGCAATCGAATGTATGGTTTAAAATACCATAACCACGAGTTAATGTTAAGAATTCTGTTGTGTAACCAATTAAACCACGTGCTGGAACCATGAAAGTAAGGCGAACTTGACCGTTTCCGTTATTCACCATATCTAACATTTCACCTTTACGTGCACCCATAGATTCCATAATAGAACCAGTGTATTCTTCAGGTACATCGATTTGTACACGCTCTACAGGCTCACATCTTACGCCATCAACTTCTTTAATAATTACTTCTGGCTTAGATACTTGTAGTTCATAACCTTCACGACGCATGTTTTCAATTAAGATAGATAAATGTAGTTCCCCACGTCCAGATACAATCCATGCATCAGGAGACTCTGTATTATCTACACGTAAACTTACATCTGTTTCTAATTGTGAACGAAGACGCTCTTCAATTTTACGAGATGTAATGTATTTACCTTCACGACCTGCAAATGGACTGTTATTTACAAGGAACGTCATTTGTAGTGTTGGCTCATCAATACGTAATAATGGTAACGCATCTTGATGTTCAACTGGACATACTGTTTCACCAACGTTAATGTCTTCCATACCAGAAACAGCTACTAAGTCTCCAGCTTTTGCTTCTTCAATTTCTTGACGTTTTAATCCCATGTAACCAAATAATTTTGTTACGCGGAATTGTTTTACGCTTCCGTCTACTTTCATTAAAGCAACTTGTTGTCCAACCTTCATTGTACCGCGGAATACGCGTCCAACTCCAATACGTCCAACATAGTCGTTGTAATCAAGAAGTGCTACTTGGAATTGAAGTGGCTCTTCGCTGTTATCAATTGGTGCAGGAATATGTTCAATAATTGTATCAAATAATGATTTCATATTCTCTTCTTGATTTGCTGGGTTTGAATCTAAGCTTGCTGTTCCGTTCATTGCTGATGCAAATACAACTGGGAACTCTAATTGATCTTCGTTTGCACCAAGTTCGATGAATAAGTCGATTACTTCATCAACTACTTCATCAGGGCGAGCGAAGTCACGGTCAATTTTATTTACAACTACGATTGGAGTTAAGTTTTGCTCAAGAGCTTTCTTTAAAACAAATCGTGTTTGTGGCATACAACCTTCATATGCATCAACAACAAGTAAAACACCATCAACCATTTTCATAATACGTTCTACTTCTCCACCGAAGTCAGCGTGACCTGGTGTATCTAAAATGTTAATTCTTTTATCTTCATAGTGAATCGCAGTATTTTTCGCTAAAATTGTAATACCGCGCTCTCTTTCTAGATCATTTGAATCCATTGCGCGCTCTTCAACGTGTTCGTTCGCACGGAAAGTCCCCGCTTGACGTAATAACTGGTCAACAAGTGTTGTTTTACCATGGTCAACGTGGGCAATAATTGCTATATTACGTAAATCTTGTCGTTTTTTCAACATGTCCAACTCCTAATGTCTTTTTAATCCTTCTCTATTATAAGAGCGAAGGGGATACAATAGCAATTAAAATAAAATCAAGAATGAAAATATAGTTGTATTCTTACTTTTGTGAAAGTAAAATGAGATTGGAGGGTGAAGAAATGGAACACATTCAATATCGCTTTTTATTAACTGCAATTATCGGTGTTATTTTCTTAATCGGTATCGGCATTATGATTGCTGAAAATAGTCCAATCGGTATTATTATTTGCATTATCGGCACATTTGTTACAGTTGGATACGGTTTTGTAACAAAAAGAAAAATGCGTAAATCGCAATAACGTCAAAAAGTAAGAAGCCTGTATACAGCCTCTTACTTTTTTTGTTACTTGGATATAAACGATAACACTTCTTCATACACCCCTGGCTTCGCAACTAATACGCTACTCTTCTCTACGATAGAAAGTGGCGCTCCGGAGAATGTTGTTACCTTGCCTCCAACTTCCTCTACAATTATCTGTCCCCCACCAAAGTCCCATGGTGATAATCTAGGCGTTACATATGCATCGATTCTTCCAGTTGCAACGTATACCATCTCTAATGCTGCACAGCCATATGATCTCGTGCCTCTTGCTTTCTTAACAAGTGCCATCATACTTTCCATATTAAGCAATGGATTGTCGGTAAGCCATATCGCATTTAAAGCTACAATACCTTGCTCTACAGTACCTTTTTGTAATAAAGGTATTGGTACTTCATTACAAAATGCTCCAGCCCCTTTTAACGCATGATATAATTCATCATGAACTGGATCATAAATAAGTCCAATCTTTCCGATACCGTTCTCATAAATTCCAATTGAAATTGCAAAATTTCTTTTTTGGTGAACAAAGTTCATCGTGCCGTCAATTGGATCAATTAACCAAACAACCCCGTCAGAAGAAGTTACCTCGTCTCCATAGCCCTCTTCACCTAAAATATGATGATGTGGGAATGTTTCTTTAATTTTCCCAATTAAAAACTGCTCTATTTCTCGGTCCATATTTGTTACTAAATCAGCTGCATTTGATTTTGTTTCTATAATAAGTGCTTTTTTCATTGATGCCATTAAACGCTCTCCCGCATCCCGAATCCACTGTTTGGCGTGTGCATCGATGTCTTTCCATACTTCTTGCATGTTTAAACACTCCGATCTATACTGTTCACAGAAAAAACGAACCCTTTATAAGGTTCGCACCAACTAATTTTTTATACATATACTATTATTACGCTTCTAAACGAATCATTTCAAGTCTTAACACTTCTAACTTTTGTACACACTCTTCTTTTTTCTGTTTATCATTTTCCATCATCGCATCATATAAAGTCGCTAATTCATAATCTAGCTCCAAACGTAGCACCGGTATTCTCTTTTCAGCATCTGTTCTCTTTAACGCATTAATCACCTGTCTCATATTATTTGCCTCCTCCCAATATTCGTCTGCCCTCGGACTAGAATTGATTCAATTTTCTGATTTTTTGTTTTATACTATACTATGTTGGATAAATCATCTATGCAACAAAATTATATTTTTTTATTTAAATTTTTTTGTGCTGTTTTTTTTATGAATAGTACAAGCTATGCTAAAATAAAAGCAAAATAGGAGTTGGAGGAACAATCATGACACTACAAACATTCAAATCAACTGATTTTGAGGTCTTTACAGTTGATGGTCTCGAAGAACGAATGAGTGCAATTAAAACGAACATTCATCCTAAGCTAGAAGCTTTAGGGGAACAGTTTGCAGCGTATTTATCCAAACAAACTGATGAGAACTTTTTTTATCATGTAGCAAAACACGCACGTCGCAAAGTCAATCCACCAAACGATACTTGGGTTGCTTTTTCAACAAATAAACGCGGATATAAAATGCTACCACATTTCCAAATTGGATTATGGGGTACTCATGCCTTCATATACTTTGGTTTAATCTATGAGTGTCCACAAAAAGTGGAGACGGCTCACGCCTTCTTAGAACATATAAATGATTTAAAAACAAATATTCCAAATGACTTCGTTTGGTCCATTGACCATACTAAACCAAGTGTAAAATTACATAAAACACTTGAAACAAATGATTTACAAAAGATGATTGAACGTCTAGCTACTGTGAAAAAAGCAGAATTATTAGTTGGTATTCATATATCACCAGAGGAGTTTTCAGCAATGACCAACGAACAATTCCTTGCTAAGATTGAATCTACGATGCAATCACTCCTTCCTTTATATGCACTTTGTAATCGATAGTAGAAAACGGACAATTTATATTGTCCGTTTTTAGTTGTTATCACATTATATCACTTCAGTTTTTATTTTTCAAAATATTTTTTACATTTTCACAAGCTTTTCTTCTTCAATTTCTTTAGCCTTCTGAATCGCACGGTATATAGAATATCCACTTACTTCTTGAAACTCTTTATCAATTTTCTTTTCTTCTGCTTTCGATGGAACAATCTCTTTAAAACGACGATATAAACCCATTAATTCTTCTCTTACAATTCCTTTTTCATATGCTTTCTCAATCGCTTCATAAAACTTCACAATTGTAACCATTTCCTCATTTGACCAATCATAATCTAACGGATATTGATATTCCATTTCGCACCTCATTTATCATTTCTTCTTATTTCAATACGCTATCTTAAAGTGATTTTTTCTACTTCACTATAGCCACTTTGCATTATACACTATTTATTCATTTTAATGGAATTGCCTTCCACTAGAAGTTAGTAGGAAGCTACTATTTAACATACTCACCGTAAAAATATTTTTTGCTATACATCTATAATTATTGGTGATATAATGCTTTTGTTTTATAGAAAATAAAGTGAAGCTCCCATCTCAAAAAAGCTTTTGTGAATGGCAGAAAAACAAGTCTCATTCTAAAAAAGAACGTAACTTTTTTAGAACAAGATTATATAAAACAAACTCTAATAAATATTAAAAAAAGAAGGGGTGTATAGATTGTCCCAATACGAAACACCATTGTTTACCGCTTTAGTTGAGCACAGTAAGCGAAATCCAATTCAATTCCATATTCCAGGGCATAAAAAAGGACAGGGCATGGATCCTGAATTTCGCGAATTTATTGGGCATAATGCATTAGCAATTGATTTAATTAATATTGCGCCGCTCGATGATTTACATCATCCAAAAGGTATGATTAAAGAAGCACAGGATTTAGCAGCCGCTGCATTTGGTGCGGATCATACTTTCTTTTCTATTCAAGGTACAAGTGGCGCAATTATGACAATGGTGATGAGCGTTTGCGGTCCTGGTGACAAAATACTAGTACCACGAAACGTGCATAAATCAGTAATGTCAGCTATTATTTTCTCAGGTGCAAAACCTATTTTCATGCATCCTGAAATTGATCCAAAACTTGGTATTTCACATGGAATCACAATTCAATCTGTCAAAAAGGCACTTGAAGAGCACTCAGATGCGAAAGGCCTACTTGTTATTAACCCAACATACTTTGGCTTTGCTGCGGACTTAGAACAGATTGTACAATTAGCACATTCTTACGATATCCCTGTACTCGTTGATGAGGCTCATGGTGTTCATATTCATTTTCACGATGAACTGCCGATGTCAGCGATGCAAGCCGGTGCAGATATGGCAGCAACAAGTGTTCACAAATTAGGTGGATCTTTAACGCAAAGTTCTATTCTTAATGTAAAAGAAGGCCTTGTGAACGTAAAACATGTTCAATCTATTATTAGCATGCTTACGACTACATCAACGTCTTACATCTTGTTAGCCTCCCTAGATGTTGCTAGAAAACGTCTTGCTACAGAAGGAACGGCACTCATAGAACAAACAATACAATTAGCGGAACAAGTTCGTGATGCTATAAATGATATCGAACATCTTTACTGTCCAGGGAAAGAAATGCTAGGTACGGATGCTACTTTTAACTATGATCCTACAAAGATAATTGTATCTGTAAAAGATTTAGGTATTACAGGCCATCAGGCTGAAGTATGGCTTAGAGAGCAATATAACATTGAAGTAGAGCTCTCAGATTTATACAACATACTATGTCTTGTCACTTTTGGGGATACAGAAAGTGAGACAAATACACTTATTGCAGCATTACAAGATTTATCAGCAACATTTAAAAATAAAGCTGATAAAGGTGTTCAAGTGCAAGTAGAAATTCCAGAAATACCTGTTTTAGCACTTTCTCCTCGAGATGCTTTTTATTCGGAAACAGAAGTCATCCCATTTGAAAATGCAGCAGGTCGTATTATAGCTGATTTCGTTATGGTTTATCCGCCAGGGATTCCAATCTTTACTCCGGGGGAAATTATTACACAAGATAACTTAGAGTATATTCGTAAAAACTTAGAAGCAGGTTTACCTGTACAAGGTCCTGAAGATATGACATTACAAACATTACGCGTGATTAAAGAGTACAAGCCTATCAGTTGATAGGCTTTTCTTTCACCCTTTTGGCCTTTTCTCATACGATATTATGTAATGTAACTTATAGGTGGGGATACTATTATGATTGTAATAGGCCGTTCTATTGTACATCCTTATATCACAAATGAATATGAGCCATTTGCAAATGAGAAACAACAAATTTTATCTATAATGGCAGGAAATCAAGAAATCTATTCCTTCCGAACATCTGGTGAACTCAGCTTTGATCTAAATTTGCGTGTTCATATTATTACTTCTGCATTAGAACTTTTTCAAAGTGGTTTTCAGTTTCGCACATTTCAACAATCTTTTTGTAACCCTCAGTATTGGAAAAGAACATCTCTTGGAGGATTCGAGCTCCTTCCAAACATACCCCCTTCCATTGCCATACAAGATATTTTCAAAAACGGAAAACTATATGGAACTGAATGTGCCACCGCTATGATCATTATTTTTTACAAAGCTTTACTAGCATTATATGAGGAAGAAACCTTCAACCGTCTCTTTGCAAACCTTTTACTTTATACGTGGGACTACGATCAAGATTTAAAGCTCATAACAAAGACGGGTGGCGATCTTGTCCCAGGTGATCTCGTTTACTTTAAAAATCCACAAGTGAACCCAGCTACAATCGAGTGGCAAGGAGAAAATACAATCTATCTAGGAAATTTCTTTTTTTATGGGCATGGCGTAGGTGTAAAAACAAAAGAAGAAATTATATACGCGTTAAATGAGCGACGAGTCCCTTACGCTTTTATTTCCGCTTTCTTAACCGATACTATTACCCGTATCGATAGCCGTCTTATGAGCTACCACGCTTCTCCTAACACACCACAGACATCCATAGGATTTATTCCGATTAGAGATGATGCAATTGTTGCAACAGTTGGCAACACAACTACAGTTTATTAAAAAAAGCACCTACATATGTAGGCGCTTTTTTTATTTAAGCTTTTGAATGTTCTTTATGGTCACAGTCGCAATGAGATCCACATTTCCCGTATAGTACTGTTGATTTTTCATCTTCAAAATGTCCGATTGTTCCTTCACATACTTGGCATACGATTGTTCCCATTTTTCTTTTCCCCCTGAGTTTTAATAGTAATCTATTTATTTATCATTAAGCTTTCGCATTATCTCTACTAGCACAGTCACAATTTGTTCCGCATTTTCCGTAAAGCACTGTCGTTTTTTCATCTTCAAAATGTCCGATTGTTCCTTCACATACTTGGCATACGATTGTTCCCATTTTTCATTTCCCCCTAAGTTTATGGTCCTAAAAACTTTCAGCTGTCCATTTCCTATCAATTATTGGGCTTTTGTATGCTCTGTGTGATCACATCCGCAAGATCCACATTTCCCGTAAAGTACCGTTACTTTCTCATCCTCGAAGTGTGCAATTGTACCTTCACAATCTTGACATACGATTGTTCCCATTTTTCATTTCCCCCTAAGTTTATAATCCCAAAAACTTTTTTGTAACCGCTTAACTTTCTGTCTTTATTTTAATATGTTATACTTTTTACGTCAATAGGTTTTTAGTATAACACATTAAATATTTTTACTTTAAATTAGTATGCGATATTCAAACAAAAAAACAGCCGTATTTATACGTACGACTGTTTTACATTATTTATTCTTCGTATTCCGCATGCAAAGATGTAGATGGAACTAAAAATGAGAAAAACTGAGCTAACTCAGCTGCTTCCTCTTCTGAACCTAATTTGAACACTTCCTGCAAATGTTGAACATTCTCTACATCATCTCGTCCAAGTAAAGTAGACCTTCCTGTTTGCATGCAAACAATAAGTGGCTTTCCAAAAAACATATTTGTATAAATAACGCCAAAATCATAACGAGTATCATGTGTCATAAACCCCAAAAATCGTACCTTCACACTTTCATGCTCATCATACAATTTTTCAAACATCGGTTTCCACCTTTCTACATCACCTTTCATTAGTATATTAAACAAAAAAAAGGAATACTCCTTTTAATTGTCAAAAAATTCAGTAGGATGTAGAATGAGAGTATTCTACTAAGTTAGGGGGAACTTATATGCAACATGCCTTTATTACGCTTGTACCTAAATCCAATCAACAATCTGTTTCAATAGATGATATAAAACAACTTTTTCATTATTATAAAACAGTTACTTCCAAAACTGGTGTTCAAATTAATTACGCTTATACAAATACCGCTTTTCCGTATGAAATTTTAGATACATCAGCAACAACATTCAAACTACAATCTACGCACGATCGATATGACTCCATTTATGTTGGTGTCGGTATAGAAAAGGAACAAACTTATATTCAAGTTTCTTTACCACCTAATGCAACATTTGGTGATAAAGGAAAAGCAAATGAATTTTGCCGTTTTCTAGCGAAGAAATTAGAAGGAGAGTTGAAATTATTTAATGGAAGAACAATGTATTTCTATAAACGTTAATTTAAAAAATAGAAAATATAATTAAGAAAAGTATGCAATTTGAACACGTAAGGAATAATGCCTGCTTTCTAATTTGCAATACAAAATATGCGATCACATATGCTAAATAAAGAAATACAAAAAATAGAATGACTTTATAATGCAACTTATCACCATTTGACAATGATAATACAACAGAAAAACCACTCCATAATAAAAAATGATAAAATATAACATGTAATATTTTCATGGAACCTTCTCCTTTGACATGCTCTATTTTATTAATATATGGTATTAAGTTTGAATCAATTACATATTACACGAAAGCATATATACGGCTTTTGGATTTATATATGTTTTAACAATTCAATTAAATTATTATATATTCATTCGACAAGTACGTATAAAGACCTTGCAAGCCACTTTTATTATAAAATAAAAAATAGCCCATCTCTTTAAATAAGAGATGGGCTATTTTCATTACTTAAATTATTTTACAATGTGAATTGGCATTCCAAGAGCAACTTCAGCTGCTTCCATTGTGATTTCACCTAATGTTGGGTGAGCGTGGATTGTTTGAGCGATATCTTCTGCTGTCATTCCAGCTTCGATAGCTAAACCAATCTCAGAAATAATATCAGAAGCGCCTGCACCTGCAACTTGAGCACCTACAAGAAGACCATCTTCTTTACGTGTTACAAGTTGTAAGAAACCGTCAGTGCTGTTTAATGATAATGCACGACCGTTAGCAGCGAATGGGAACTTAGATACAGTTACAGTCATTCCAGCTTCTTCAGCTTGTTTCTTAGTGTAACCAACAGATGCTAATTCTGGATCAGTGAAGCATACTGCAGGAATTCCGATGTAATCGATAGCTGACGCATGGCCACTAATTGCTTCTACAGCTACTTTACCTTCGTAAGAAGCTTTGTGAGCTAATGGTGGTCCAGGAACGATATCACCGATTGCATAGATGTTTGGTACATTTGTACGACATTGCTCATCGATTTCGATGATGCCGCGGTCAGTCATTTTAACTCCAACTTGCTCAAGACCGATTTCTTGAGTGTTTGGACGACGACCTACAGTTACTAATACGTAATCTGCTTCTACAGTTTGGATTTCACCTTTAACTTCGAAGCTAACTTTTACGCCAGTTTCTGTTTCTTCAACGCCTTTAGCCATAGCTTTTGTATGGATTGTTACGTTACCTTTTTTCTGTAGAGCACGTTTAACAACAGAGCTCATAGCTTTTTCGAAACCAGCTAAGATTTCGTCGCCAGCTTCTACTACAGTAACTTCTGTACCGAAGTTAGCATATGCAGTACCTAATTCCATACCGATGTAACCGCCGCCGATTACAACAAGTTTTTTAGGAATTTCAGGTAAGCTTAAAGCACCTGTAGAGTTGATAACACGTTTAGAGTATTTGAATCCTGGAATTTCGATTGGTGTAGAACCAGTTGCAAGAACAGCATTTTTAAACGTATAAGTTTGAGCTGCATCTTCAGTCATTACGCGTAATGTGTTAGCATCTACGAAGTAAGCTTCACCGCGAATGATTTCAACTTTGTTACCTTTAAGAAGGCCTTCAACACCGCCAGTTAATTTCTTAACTACGCCGTTTTTCCATTCTTGAACTTTTGTAAAGTCAACTTTTACATTCTCTGCAGTGATACCCATGTCATCAGAATGCATTGCATTCTCATAACGATGACCTGCATTGATTAACGCTTTTGAAGGAATACATCCAACGTTTAAGCATACGCCACCAAGGTTAGCTTTTTCAATGATTGCTACCTTTTGACCTAATTGTGCTGCACGAATTGCCGCAACGTATCCACCAGGACCTGCACCAACAACGACTGTATCTAATTCAATTGGGAAATCTCCTACTACCATTGTTATTACGCCTCCATTACTAATAATTGTGGGTCATTCAATAGACGTTTAATTTGGTTTAATGCTTTTTGAGCAGTTGCACCGTCAATTAAACGATGGTCAAAGCTTAGAGATAATGCTAATACTGGAGCTGCAACGATCTCACCGTTTTTCACAACTGGTTTCTCAGCGATACGGCCGATACCAAGGATTGCTACTTCTGGGTGGTTGATAACTGGAGTGAACCATTGTCCACCTGCAGAACCAATGTTTGTAATTGTGCAAGAAGCGCCTTTCATTTCAGCAGGAGCTAAACGACCTTCACGTGCTTTACCAGCAAGATCATTGATCTCGTTAGAAATTGTGAAGATAGACTTGCGATCTGTATCTTTAACAACTGGTACTAATAGACCTTTGTCTGTATCAGCTGCGATACCGATGTTGAAGTAATGTTTATGAACTACTTCTTGAGAAGCATCATCTAAAGAAGTGTTTAACATTGGATATTCACGTAATGCAGATGTTAAAGCTTTAACAACGTATGGAAGGTAAGTTAATTTAATACCTTTGTCAGCTGCAACAGCTTTGAACTTCTTACGGTGAGCAACAAGTTCAGTTACATCTACTTCATCCATTAATGTTACGTGAGGAGCTGTATGTTTAGAGTTAACCATTGCTTTCGCAATTGCTTTACGGATACCACTCATTTTCTCACGAGTTTCTGGATATTCACCAGCTGGGATTGGTTGTGCTTTTGGTGCTTCTTCTTTCGCTGCTGCTGGAGTAGCTTCTACTGCTGCTGGAGCCTCAGTTGCTGCTACCGCTTGTCCACCATTTGCAAATGCATCGATGTCAGCTTTTACGATACGACCGTTCTTACCAGAACCAGCTACTTTATGAATGTCTACGCCGTTTTCACGAGCATATTTACGAACAGATGGCATAGCGATTACGCGCTCATTTACTACTTCTGCAGTTGCTGCTGGAGTAGCTTCAGCTTTAGGAGCTTCTTCTTTTGCTTCTTCAGCTTTAGGAGCTTCGTCATGATCGTCGCCTTTAAATTTAAGGTTTTCGTATCCAGGAGCATCAAATTTAATTAATGTATCTCCAACTACTGCAACCGTACCTTCTTCTACAAGTACTTCAAGTACTTTACCTTTAACAGGAGAAGGAATTTCTACTACTGCTTTATCATTTTGTACTTCAAGAAGTACGTCGTCTTCGTTTACTTCGTCGCCTGGTTTAATAAACCATTTTACGATTTCACCTTCGTGGATACCTTCACCGATATCTGGTAGTTTAAATTCAAATGCCACGGAATTCAGCCCCCTGATTCATTTCTTTATTATGGAATATGGCAAAAGAAATCAGCATGTGCTGATTTCTTTTGCACATGAATAAGTAAAAATTAGAAGTTCATTACTTTGTTAACAGCTTCAACAATATCTTTGTGGTTTGGTAACCATACGCTCTCAGCTTGAGAGAATGGGAATACTGTATCAGCAGCTGCAACACGTACAACTGGAGCTTCTAAGTTTAAGATTGCACGGTCGTTAATTTCCGCTACAACGTTAGCTGCAATACCAGCTTGTTTTTGAGCTTCTTGAACTACAACTACGCGGCCTGTTTTTTCAACAGAAGCGATGATTGTTTCGATATCTAATGGTTGAACTGTACGTAAGTCAACAACTTCTAAAGAGATACCTTCTTTTTCAAGTTCTTCAGCAGCTTTTAATGCAGCGTGAACCATAGCACCGTAAGCGATAACAGATACATCTGTACCTTCACGTTTGATGTCAGCTTTGCCTAAATCAATTGTGTATTCGCCTTCTGGTACATCTTGACGGAATGAACGGTATAATTTCATATGCTCTAAGTAGATAACTGGATCGTTGTCACGAATCGCAGAGATTAAAAGACCTTTTGCATCGTATGGAGTAGATGGAATAACAACTTTTAGACCAGGTTGTTGAGCCACTAAACCTTCTAAGCTATCAGCATGTAGTTCAGGAGTATGAACACCACCACCGAATGGAGAACGAACTGTTACTGGAGCAGTCCAACGTCCACCAGAACGGTAACGCATACGAGCTAATTGACCAGAAATTGAATCCATTACTTCATAAACGAAACCGAAGAATTGGATTTCTGGAACTGGACGGAATCCTTCAAGTGCAAGTCCAACTGCAAGTCCACCAATACCAGACTCTGCAAGTGGAGTATCCATTACACGGTCTTCACCGAATTCAGCTTGTAAACCTTCAGTAGCACGGAATACACCGCCGTTTACACCAACGTCTTCACCAAACACAAGTACGTTAGGGTCATTTTTCATTTCAACGCGTAAAGCATCAGTGATTGCTTGAATCATTGTCATTTGAGCCATGGCTTACTTCGACTCCTTTTCTTTGTAAATTTCATATTGTTCAGCTAAGTTGTAAGGCATTTTTTCGTACATGATTTCCATTAAATCAGTAACTTTTTGTTTTGGAGCTTGGTCAGCCTTAGCAATTGCTTGTTTGATATCTTCTTTTGCTTCTTCGATTACTTTCTCTTCAACTTCTTGAGACCATAGGCCTTTGTTTTCTAAGAATGCACGGAAGCGTACGATTGGATCTTTTTGTTCCCATTCGTTCTCGATATCTTTTGTACGGTAACGAGTTGGGTCATCACCAGCCATTGTATGTGGACCGTAACGGAATGTTAAAGTCTCGATTAAAGTAGGACCTTCGCCATTTACTGCACGCTCACGAGCGAAAGCAGTTGCTGCGTATACAGCTAATGGATCCATACCGTCTACTTGAATTCCGTAAATACCTGCTGCTACTGCTTTTTGTGCTACAGTTTTAGCTGCAGATTGCTTTTCTACTGGAGTAGAGATTGCATAACGGTTGTTTTGTACAACGAAGATTGCTGGAGCTTTGAATGCGCCCGCAAAGTTCATACCTTCGTAGAAGTCACCTTGTGAAGCACCACCGTCACCAGTGTAAGTAATTGCAACAGATTTTTTACCACGTAATTTCATACCTAACGCAACACCAGCAGTTTGGATGATTTGCGCACCGATGATGATTTGTGGAGCAAGTGCATTTACGTTCTCAGGCATTTGGTTACCCATGAAATGTCCACGAGAGAATAAGAATGCTTGGTATAATGGTAAACCGTGCCATACTAATTGTGGCACATCACGATATCCTGGTAAGATGAAATCTTCTGCTTCAAGTGCGAAATGACTTGCTAATTGAGAAGCCTCTTGTCCAGCTGTTGGTGCGTAGAAACCTAAACGTCCTTGACGGTTTAAAGAAATAGAACGTTGATCTAGTACGCGAGTATACACCATACGGCGCATTAATTCTTTTAATTGATCATCAGATAATTCAGGCATAGCTGCTTCATTCACAACTTCGCCTTTTTCATTTAAAATTTGTAATGTTTCAAATTGAGCTGCGATAGCTTTCATTTGCTCATCAACATTAAATAGGGTCTTTTTTGTTTTAGTACCCATTCCGTTCACCTCTTCCTCTCTTGAACCATATTCTGAAACGCTTTCACTATCTATTAGCTAGATGGAAACCGCAACAATGTAAACCAACAAATTTATTTGTCGGTTGAGAATAATTTTGTGTACCTAACAATCTGTACTAATGTTTTTTCAGAAACATATTAATACAATCTTGATCACGTTTTTTAGTTTACAACTATTCTAATTACGATGTCAATTACTTTGAATACGTTTTTTTATAAATAATCTGCAGGTTTCTCCTACACAAACGTGTTTTTATTTTTCACATCTGTATTAGTAAGCATTAACCTACTGTTATATTATTCCCTTTTTAACTTGTTTTTTCTCTTAGAATAATATGTAAACGATTTAATTCCCTTTAGTTTTTCTCTCTTCTTAGCAAAAATATACAAACTCTTCTTCCTTTTATAGGTAATTACCCATACATTTCTACTCTTCCCTCCATACATTATAGTAACCGCAGTATTAGCGGGAAATGATAAAGGAGGTCATCTCATGTACGGATATTCATATTGCTATCCAACTTGTTCATATCCTTCCTACGGTTATGGCGGTTCTTGTGGTGGGTCTGGACGCGGCTTCGCCTTAATCGTTGTGTTGTTTATTCTTTTAATTATCGTTGGTGCTGCTTGCATTCGCTAATGTAAAATGAAACAACTATGGAAAGAAAGAGACGGCTCTGCCGTCTCTTTCTTTTTATTCCTACATAACCGATCTATCTTCCCCTTACTTGCCGATGACTTTTTCCATCTCCTTTGGTAGACTAAAAGGGAAAGGAGAGATTACATATGCTTACAATGAAAGATGTAATTCGCGAAGGAGATCCTATTTTGCGAAACGTTGCAGAAGAGGTAGTACTACCAGCGAGCGAAGAAGATACAAATACTCTTAAAGAAATGATTGAATTTGTAATAAATAGCCAAGATCCTGAAATGGCTGAAAAATATAGTTTACGCCCTGGAATCGGATTAGCGGCTCCGCAAATCGGTATTTCAAAAAGAATGATTGCGGTTCATGTAACAGATACGGACGGTACGTTATATAGTCATGCATTATTCAATCCAAAAATCATTAGCCATTCTGTTGAACGTACATATTTACAAAGTGGTGAAGGCTGTCTATCAGTAGACCGTGAAGTACCTGGTTATGTCCCTCGTTATACAAGAATTACAGTGAAAGCAACTTCTATTAACGGCGAAGAAGTAAAATTACGTTTAAAAGGGTTACCAGCAATTGTATTTCAACATGAAATTGACCATTTAAATGGTGTTATGTTCTATGACCACATTAATAAAGAAAATCCATTTGCCGCTCCTGACGATTCAAAACCTCTGGAGCGATAGTAAAAAAGGCGGAATACACTCTTCCGCCTTTTTACTATATGAAATAGATTCCATATTCACTTATAGCAATCCAGCCCATTTTAAACCGTGATATATACCGTCTTCACTAACATCCTTTGTCACATGATTCGCAAGTTTTTTCAAGTCTTCATGACCATTCCCCATCACAATACCTGTCCCAACTGCTTCAATCATTTCTAAATCATTTAAGCCATCCCCAAATGCATACACTTGTTCACGGTTAAATCCTAATTTTTCAATAAATTTCTCAATCCCTTTTGCCTTAGAACCACCATTTGGAATAATATCCATTGAATACGCATGCCAGCGAATAAAATGAAAGTCTGGGTATTGATTTATAAACTTTTCTTCTTCATTTACTTCACAGAAAAGAAGTGTTTGATAAATATTACGCTTCTCATAAAAATCAGGTTCATATGCCGGATGCTCAAAATGTAAACTGCCAAACCCTTCTTTCACATAATCATGATATTCCACTGATGCTCTCATTTCTTGATGATCAAGATATACAAGCGGATATCCTTCTTGTTTTGCAAACTGAGTAAACTTATGTAGAGCAGCTGGATGTAATGGGTTATTAAATACTACCTCATCTTCAAATACAACGTACTGTCCATTAAAGCTAACATAATTGTGGATATTCAGTTCCTTACGAATATCTTCAAACATAAATGGTGCACGTCCTGTCGCAATTGCTACATGCACGCCTTTTTCTTGTAACTGTCTTACTGCATCTCGTGTAGATTGCGGAATCTTCTTATCATGATCTAATAATGTTCCATCAATATCAAAAAAGACAATTTTATCATTCATTTGTCAAAATCCTTTCTGTTACTCTATATTCCTATTTTGATTATCGCTTTTCAAATGCTAAAAAAAAGTATAACATATTAAACATCTGTGAAGAAAGCGTTCACTTTCTGACCTTATTTATAAAACCTGCATATATATATTAGTAAAAAATGTGGATACTTGTTCGTATGAATTTTCTTTTCTATTCTTTCTCATACTATATCTATAACTAACGGCTACTAATCGTTACTATAGAATAACTTTCTCTGTATGAGAAAAGACAAGATTCAACATTCACTTTTGTCCTCTTTCTTATATCAGAGACGGCGTTTTCACTAGTAATATGCATGTTTAAAATAAGGAAAGGAAGGAGTAATCATGCTGAAGAAGCTGAAGAAAAAGCTGAAGCGTTATTTAAAAGATCTAGTCCGTAAAAAGACGATCGCTTAAATTGTGCCCATTTCGGGCTTTTTCTTCATTCTCATTCGAAAAAACATGAAAATCGTGACTGTTTGCTTTATAATAAGTAACAGATAATGCAAAACATAGACAAGGAGAGGTTTTCCAAATGATTTTTAAAGTATTTTATCAAGAAAAAATGACTGAGGTTCCAGTACGTGAAAATACAAAAGTTTTATATTTAGAGGCTACGTCTGAAAAGGATGTTCGTACAAAATTAAATAAGTTCGCATATAATATCGAATTCGTTCAGTCTGTGACTGGCAATCATCTTGAATATGAAAAAGAAAACGCTGATTTAACATTAGCGGAAATCGTATAGTCATATGAAATTTCTAAAGAATGATCAAGCAGCCGTTTTTGCTTTAGGTGGTCTTGGTGAAATCGGTAAAAATACATATGCTGTTCAATTTCAAGATGAAATTATTATAATTGACGCTGGAATTAAGTTTCCAGAAGACGAACTCCTCGGAATCGATTATGTAATACCAGATTACACTTATTTTGTGCGAAACGAAGATAAAATTAAAGGGTTATTCATTACACATGGTCACGAAGATCATATCGGTGGAATTCCTTACTTATTACGTCAAGTGAACATTCCGATTTATGGCGGAAAATTAGCAATTGCACTAATCAAAAACAAATTAGAAGAGCACGGATTACTTCGTAAAGCAAAGCTTTATGAAATTCAAGAAGATGATGTTATTAAATTTAAAAAGACATCTGTTTCCTTCTTCCGTACAACTCACAGTATCCCAGATTCATACGGAGTTGTTGTGAAAACACCTCAAGGACAAGTGGTTCATACTGGAGATTTCAAATTTGACTTCACACCGGTTGGTGAACCAGCGGACTTAACAAAAATGGCTGAAATCGGAAAAGACGGTGTACTTTGTCTCTTATCTGACAGTACAAACAGTGAAGTTCCAAACTTTACAATGTCTGAGCGCCGTGTTGGTGATAGTATTCAAGATATTTTCCGCAAAGTAGAAGGTCGTATTATCTTCGCAACCTTTGCATCAAATATCCATCGCTTGCAACAAGTCGTTGAAGCGGCTGTTGAAAACAATCGTAAAGTGGCTGTATTTGGCCGAAGTATGGAGGCAGCGATTGAAATCGGACAAAACCTCGGTTATATTCGCTGTCCGAAAGATACATTCATAGATGCATCTCAATTAAATCGTCTACCGGCTAATAAAGTTGTTATTTTATGTACAGGTAGTCAAGGGGAGCCAATGGCAGCACTTTCACGTATTGCTAATGGTACCCATCGTCAAATTCAAATTATTCCTGGCGACACAGTTGTGTTCTCTTCTTCACCAATCCCTGGTAATACAGTTAGTGTAAGCCGTACAATTAATATGTTGTACCGTGCTGGTGCTGATGTAATCCACGGAAAACTGTCAAACATTCATACGAGTGGACACGGTGGACAAGAAGAACAAAAACTAATGCTTCGTCTAATTAAACCGAAGTATTTCATGCCAATTCATGGTGAATATCGTATGCAACGTATGCATATGAAATTAGCAAATGATTGTGGTATTCCAGAAGAAAACTGTTTCATTATGGATAATGGTGATGTTCTTGCCTTACGTTCAGATGAAGCAAGTGTAGCTGGTAAAATACCATCTGGATCTGTTTATATTGACGGAAATGGTATTGGAGATATCGGTAATATCGTATTACGCGATCGTCGTATCCTTTCTGAAGAAGGACTTGTTATTGTCGTCGTAAGCATTGATATGAAAGAATTTAAAGTTGCAGCAGGGCCTGATATTATCTCACGTGGTTTCGTTTATATGCGCGAAAGTAGTGATTTAATTAATGATGCTCAAACATTAATTACAACTCATTTAGAAAAAGTAATGGAACGTAAAACAACGCAATGGTCTGAAATTAAAAATGAAATTACAGATACATTAGCACCATTCCTATATGAGAAAACGAAACGTCGCCCAATGATTTTACCAATCATTATGGAGATATAAGAAAAAAGGACAATACCTTTATGGTATTGTCCTTTTCTCTTATCTTAAAAAGTGCTTGAAACGATCTACTTCATCGTCATGACCAATTACAATTAATATATCTCCCGCTTGAATATTTTCCGTAGCTCGAGGGGATACAATAACTTCTTTACCACGTTTAATCGCTACAATATTCAATCCAAACTTCGCACGAATATCTAATTCGATTAAAGAATGACCATCAATTTTTTTATTTGCAATAATCTCTACAATGCTATGCTCATCTGAAAGCTCAAGATAGTCTAGCACATTACTTGATGCAATATTATTAGCAATCCTTTTTCCCATATCACGCTCTGGGTGCACAATGTGATCTGCTCCTATTTTACTTAATACTTTTTCATGGTAATCATTTTGAGCTTTTACAGTAATATTTTTTACACCTAACTCTTTCAGAATTAATGTTGTTAAAATACTTGAATTTAAATTGTCTCCAATCGCAACGACTACATGATCAAAATTACGAATACCAAGACTTTTTAATACCATCTCATCTGTTGAATCTGCAATTACAGCATGTGAAGCTATATTTGCAAACTCATTAATTTTATCCTCATCTGAGTCAATTGCCATTACTTCCATACCTAATTGAGCAAGTTCCCGACAAATACTTCCACCAAAACGCCCAAGCCCAATGACAGCAAATTCTTTCTCTTTTTCACCCACAGAAATTCCTCCAATAACATCGAATACTATGTATTTTTATTGTAACATACTTTAGATTTGCTACAAAAACCTGTATATCATTCTTTATTTTTGTTTTTGCATATAAAAATACTGTTGTAAATAAAATGCGATACTGAAAATTAACATACCAAATACAAATATGTTTCCAAATGAACTAAACGTTTCAAAAACGAATAATAACGTTTCTTGTCCGAAGAAAGCAAATAATAGTTGTGTGAATGCGAATAGCAATGCCAATATATAATGGTGTTGATGGAATAAATAGTGCGTTGCACCTAAAAAAGCGATAAACGAAAGAATGAAAATCCACCAATTTTCTAAAAACAGTTGCCAATTCGTAAATTGATACCCATTTACTAATATCGCAATAATTGCTATAACCGCCATCGTTGGCACACTCCATAACAATGCACGCCCTCTAAAGAAATGCGTACCTTTTACATCTCCCTTTTCATTTGCAATGTATGTTAGCACGACAGTACTTATATACAACACAGAGAGAATTGTTAAAACAATTATGAGCCAAAAATGCAACTGATAATATTCATGTTCTATATTCGTCACGATAGCAGCTAGCATACACGGTATTAGCATTCCCGTCCAACCATCTACTTTTCTCTCATTCCAAAATACCGTATTACCAATACGAATTCCTAATAGCATAAAAATAATGATACCTAGTACAAATAATGTAGTCTTATTTCCTACTAAGCTCGTTGAAAAAGCAATTAATCCAATAAATAAAAAAAGAACAAACCCATTCATAATTTCTAGTACAGGTGATAAATACCTTTTCACCCAGTTGTATGTCTCTTCATATTCATGATTATTCGCTAAACGGTAGGCATAAAAACTTATCCCAAAATAAACCGCCGCAATAATAACATATGTATATAAAACAAAACATAAAATCGCACTGCTAATCTGCACGTAATTCCCCACCCTTTTTTCTACGTTTCACCTTGATTTTACACACTCTCCACACGAATTGTAAACATATATAAGCTAGTTAACTAATCATCTTCTCAATAAGTGATAATGAATAATGAGCAGCGGCTCAAAACCACTGCTCATTATTTTATCCATTTGTATGCCGATGTGTATCCAAAACAGATATAAAAGATGTTTTCACCTTGGAACTAACGAATACCCACTTTAAATTGTTACAAAGTTGGCGAGCAAATTTACTTTCTAGTTCCCTTCCACTTTACATATTGATCTAAAAATACGATAGCTTTCTCAATAGCCTCTTCATCTGGCTTTAATTTTGCATGATGTAAACCATATTCTGAATTTACTCCAAGCCAAAACATAAATCCAGGAATCTCTTGAAGCATATAACCAAAATCTTCACCTGTCATTGCCTCAGTGCATGTAATTACTTTCATATCAGTTTGTTCACTTACAAATTGCATAAACTCTCTCGTTAATGCTTCATGGTTGTATACTTGGTGATACATCGCTCCGTAGTCAATAACCGCTTCACATTGGAAGGAAGCTTCTATACCTGCAACAATTGCCTCAATCCTACTTTTAACACGACTCATTGATTCCACTGATAACGTTCGAATCGTTCCTTCTAATCGAGACTTTTCTGCTATGATATTTTGAACTGTACCGCCTGTTATTTTTCCGATTGTAATTACTGCACTATCAAGTGGGTTTACATTACGACTAATAACAGACTGAAGCTGTGTAACAAGGTGACTAGCTGCGACAATCATATCATTTGCAGTATGAGGATAAGCTGCATGTCCACCTTTCCCCTTTAAATCAACATATAACTCTGATGTATTTGCAAATAATAGCCCCTCTTTTGTAGCAATTGTTCCTACAGGGTATTCAGGTGCAATATGAAGGCCGAGAATAATATTCGGCTTCCATTCTTTTAACTCTTCACTCTCTAACATAGGAAGAGCCCCTCCAGGCCCTTCTTCAGCTGGTTGGAATAGAAATACAAGGTCATCATCTATTCTTTCTGTTACAGCTGCTGTTAGGAGGCCTAAACCGATTGTCGTATGTAAGTCATGTCCACATGCATGCATCATTCCTTCATGAACAGAAGCGAACTCATATCCAGTTTCCTCTGTAATTGGTAAACCGTCTATATCTGCGCGATAACCTATAACTTTTTCTGGATTTCTTCCCTTTACTTTAACAATGACACCTGTTCTCCATACTTTCACTTCCACATGTTCATTCGAAAGCGTTCCTATGTAATCTAAAATATACTGTTGTGTTTTCCACTCTTTAAATCCAATTTCCGGTATTTTGTGTAAGTCTCTACGAATTTGAACGAATTTGCTTACTACCATTTTTGCACCTCTATCTATAAAAAGCGTAAGAGCCTGTTTATGCTCTTACGCTTTTTTGTTTTTATTTCTCTGGGTTTAATTGACGAAGCTCTTGTTTAATTTCAGTTTTTGCTTTTGTCTTCTCATCAATCTCTTTAATTACACGTGCTGGAGTACCTGCTACAACTGTATATGGAGGTACATCTTCTGTTACAACAGCTCCTGCTGCTACAACTGCACCTTTACCTACTGTAACTCCCTCTAACACAACTACGTTAGCACCAATAACAACATCGTCTTCAACGATAACTGGTTTTGCTGAAGGTGGCTCAATAACACCTGCAAGTACTGCGCCTGCACCTACGTGACAGTTCTTACCAACAGTTGCACGTCCACCAAGTACCGCGTTCATGTCGATCATAGACCCTTCACCAATTACAGCACCGATATTAATTGTTGCATTCATCATAATAACAGCGTTGTCGCCGATTTCAACGTGGTCACGAATAATCGCACCTGGCTCAATACGAGCTTTAATACCTTTTAAATCAAGCATTGGAATTGCAGAATTACGACGGTCATTTTCAACAACGTAATCAACAATGTACTTGCTATTTTCATCTAGAATTGTCTTAATTTCAGACCATTCTCCAAATAATACACCAGACTTTTTATTTACAAATGCTTGTACCGTTTCAGGGAATGTTACTTCTTTTAAATCCCCTTTTATGTATACCTTTACAGGAGTTTTCTTTTCACTTTTTTGAATAAACGAAATAATTTCGTTAGCGTCCATCATTTTCATTCTTGTTGCCTCCTAAATCCATTTATAATGTTACTCTACCAAACGATAGGGCGAGTAGCAAGATAATAATCCTATTTTTCCATTTGAATTTCTTCTATAATTTCTAAAAATGCTTGTACTTGCTTCAATTGTCTAGCTGATTCACTCGTCAATAACCATGTTTCTCTCGTTAATTGGACAGGTGTTTTATACATATTTTCCTGTACTTCTTTTAAAACAGTAGAAGGTAAAAGAGCATAACCTATACCATTTAAAACGAGTTGTTTGCAAGTCTCAATTTGATCAACGACAATTGTTCTCTTAGGTGGATTAGAAAATAAACCATACCACCAATTTTGTATTTGTCCATAATAAGTCGAATCACTTTTAAATTGAATAAATGGTCTATTTGTTTCTTTTAACATCGAAATATCTTTTATTTCTTTATCCACTAAATAAAGTTCATCTTCAAATAATTGTTGCTTCTGGCCTTTATATTCTTGTGTTCCTCTCAATATAGCAACATGAACGTCTCCTTCATAAAATTGCTTTTGCACTTCACTACTCCAGCCAGTAAACAGCGATATTTTTACAGAAGGATATTTATGTACAAACTTCTTCAAAACAGGAGGAAGCCAATATTGACCAATAACTGATGCGACAGCTATTTTTAACGTCCCATGAGTTTCTGTTCTAAAAACAGCTAGCTCACTTTTAATATCCTCTTCCCTTTGTAGCATTTCTTTTGCGTAATTTGCGACTTTTTCCCCTTCAGGTGTAATTGTCAATCCTTTTTGCGAGCGAATAAAAAACTTCATTCCCCATTGTTTCTCCATAGATTGTAATCGTTGACTAAGCGCAGGTTGTGAAACAAATAAACGTTCCGCCGCTTTTCTCATATTTGATTCCTGTGCTAACACAACCATCATTTGAAAATCATCAATTTGCAACTTTCTCCCTCTTTCCTTAGCTTCCATACACCTTATCTCAATAAGCTTTTCATCCTTAATTTAACTACATACGCTTATATTTTTTATCTTTTTAAATATAATACATACACAACTGATATGCACGAAAAAAAAGTGACTTCTTCGGTTCTATGAAGTCACTTTTCTCACATTATCGATTATGTTGCCTTACTTTTTTATTCAACAATTTTAAAATCGCTCGACGTGTTAAAATCCCCTCAAAATACCCATCTTCATTGACAGCGCAAATAAATGGATGATCAATAGTCATTTCTAATGCTTTTGCAAATGAATCTTCTAACTTAAGAACCGGAATATCTTTCTTCATTACTTGCTCTACTTTCATTTCGTCAAGTCTTTCAAACTCAATGCGTTCTAGCCCTAACATACCGTCTAAAATCATAGCAGTACTAATTAACCCATGCAATTTGTACATCGGGTCCAAAACAGGTATCGCCGAATATCCAGATTTCACAAGTACGAGTAAAGCATGCTCTAAACCATTCCCTATTTGGACGTGTGCTACTTTTTCTGATGAAATCATTAAATCTTTTACAAAAATTTGTTGAAACTCGTCTTTTGGAATACTAATCATATTACATCCCCCATTTTCCCTTTTTCCTGCTTATAATTACCGGCTCTATTCACATTTTATGACAGCGTTTTCACATTATTATTTTGTCCTTACATTCTTTCAGTAAAAAACAAAATTACACAGCTATTTTAGCATATAACACAAAAAAAAGACTACCATTCCGGTAGCGCTTAATACCCTTTATTTTTTAATCTGTAAAATAACCTTGTGATTTTTTTATATTGCATCACGTCTGTCTTTTTTAAACCATTCTCGATATCTGTAAGTTCCACAGCTAAAATTTCACTCGCATAATTTTGCTGAAATAAAATATCTAGTAACAAACTTTCCTCTTCTTCCGTTAAAACAAATTCCCTTTTCATATACCCCTCTCCTTATACTCGCATCGTTACCATTATTATATAAAATTTTCAGCCTATTTAATAGATGTAATATTCAGTTTTTAGTGAAAGAAATATATAAATTGTTTTTATTTCGTATATCGATTTGCATAACTAAACGCCGCATAAGCATCTGGCTTAATTTTTGCAGTTAATCCCATCGCTTGAATTTTCGCTGTCATATCTAGAATAAATTCTTTTGTTAAACCATCATTTCCGATATCTAAGTGAATCTCCATTATAAAACCAGCACCATCTTGAGCATATGGATGCAATAAATCCCATATTGTTTGTATATGATTTGGAGTAAATAGGCATGCAATTTCTTGACTAAACTGTGTCTCTAAATATATTTTCTCACGTAAAGTTTCTGGCTTATCTTTTACTGATTGATGGTGTAAACACCCCCAGGCTCCTTTTCCAACGCGATGAATATGAATTGCCGTAATAAACCTCGTATCCTTTTGATGTGCTTGTGAGTCTGTCCCAATGGATAAACGATATAAATTTCGCGGATCCTTTTCAATGAAATTACAAATACGGGTAAAGACCATACCAAAATTTAAATGTCTCTCTGAAACATTATAAAATTTATGTTCACCGGCCACATAGTCACGTCCTTTCAATTAGACAGACTTTTCGTATTCTCATTGTATGGGACAAAAACCAAAATTATAACTCCCTACCCTTTATTCGTTTCAATATTCCGAATTACATATTGGCAAACTTGGCACGTATAAATTACGTTTTGATTCGATTGAGCCGTTAGTACATGAATAATCTCAGCAGAATTGTGACAATTAGGACAAATCACAACTGGTAAACGTTCCATATAACACACCTCCTCACTATTTTCATCCCGCTATTTACTATCCGTCCTCAATTGGTGATGGATAATAAGCTGTATAGGACGAAGAAACCCTACTAATTACACTTTCACTTTATTACCATTGTAGGAAAAATGAAAAATCCTTATACATATATACTAAAAGTAATAGAACTAAAAAAGGTGTTGCCCTATGGCAACACCTTTTTTATATGTATCAAGAAATGATATCGTAAATCTCAATTGCAACCATGTCGATATTATCGAATTGATACACTTGAGGTTTTTCACCTTGTTGATACACTTCTAACTCATACATTTCACTTTTATCGAAAAATTTCACGCTACATTTGCGCTCACCGTTCACTTCAAAATAGCGTTGTGCTACTTCACCGCTTTCAGCTTGTTCTTGTAGACTAACAAGTCGAGTTAAAATTCCTTGGAGTAGAGACATGAAATCTCTCCTTTCTCTGATCTTCCTACCAATAGGTTTTACAGCTATACTCATTCTATCCGTCATAACAGAAAAAATGTTCCACACTCTAGGATAAAGGTTATTGGCCAGAAACTCAACTAAAAATTTGTCGAAATACGAAGGAAAAAACAGAAAGAACATCTTTTCCCTTCTTTATTGCGATTTTTATACTGGAAGAATATAATAAAAAACAGTAAAAAGGAGGAATTGCAATGAAAAAAATTGAGGTTTACACACAACCTGATTGTCCGCCATGTGTTATTGTGAAAGAATTTTTAAAGCATAATAACGTTGTATACGAAGAATTTGACGTAAAAAAAGACGCCGCTGCTCGCAATCGTCTTTTATATGACTATGATTCTTATTCAACTCCGACGGTTGTAATTGATGGAGAAGTTGTTGCTGGTTTTCAAATTGAAAAATTACAACAACTTCTTAATATAGAATAGGAATAGGTAAAGACCTATTCCTATTTTTATCCCGCTATATTTTGGAAGTATGCATCTGATTGTGGCAAGTTCATATTAAACAGGATATGCCCTGATTAAAGTTTCACTTTATAATTGTTGTAACCTTTTTATTTCAGTTAAAAGTTCTTGGCTTTCATGATATCCGGCCAATTTCCATTTCCCTTGATCTCTTTGCAATGTTACAATTTGATATTGTCCACTTTTCGCCCGCTCATAAACATATAAAATTTTATGCTCTTCATCATATGACATTTTCGTTTCTGAATTAAAAGAAAATGGCGCTTCTTTTGCTGGAAGTAAATATTCACCACTTTGTTTATCACTTCTACTATTTTCATCTGTAAATACTTGAAGGAAATTCTCTGTAAAATATGGTGATAACGTTTCTATCATCTTATTCATCGGCAAACGCTTCCCACGAATTGAAAATTGGCTTTCATAGCCTTTTTGTATCGTTACAAACACTTCTTTCCGATCGACTTTCACTTCCTCTTTTCCTAAAACAGTTGTAACACTATAACCAACTAGAAAGGCAACACATACAAATAGAACTAACCATATTCCATATTTCCTCATTTTTTCACCTTCCTTTTTAGAAAACTTGTCTTTGTAGTATTCATTGTAACAATGATTATGCAAAGAAAGGGCTGGTTTCGTTCGTAAAATCTTTACAACGATAGACAGCATTTTCGGCACCATTTTCACTATTACCAATTTATGATAAAAACAAACAAAAAATGCACGAATCTCTTCGTGCATTAAAATAAAACATCTTCTTCATATAAATATTCATACGATAAATCTATAAATAAAAAGTTTTCATCATCAATCGGGAAAGAAAATGTTCGTACCATCTCACCGGTTTCAATATCAGCATATAAATCTGAAAGTCTTGCCTTATTCTCAAAACGCATTTTCATAATATTCTCTAGAAAATACGGGCGCCAACTCCAGTTCTTCATGTAATACTCAGGCATCACAATCCATTCCCCATCTTTTTTCATAACGTTTCCTGATTGTTGGAAACCATCTTCGTTACAAATAAATATACGAAAACTACATTGTGATACACTTTGGCTAAATTGTAATAACCAATCATTTATATCTTCATTCTTTTTCTGTTTGGCTAAAACATCGCCAATTCGATCACGTAACATTTCTGTTAAATTATAAATCTTTTGTAGTTTTTTCTTCTCATGTTGAATAAATTGATGACACTCATTACCAAGTCGTTCTTTCAAAACGTTCGTTTCAATAAAATCAGGTAAGCATTCTTTCAAATAATTCCCTTGATAGTACCTACCACCGTTTTTCCATGCATATTGTAATTGATAAAAAGCATCTATTTCTTCATATAACAATGTCGCACCAATTCTTCTAGCAAGTAATGATAAAGAATATAAAATATCTTGATAAGATTGTAAAAGTGCAGTTTGCCTTAAATTTGTTAAATCTACTTTTAAAATATCAGGTGCTAACACGCTAATACGTTCTAAATTACTTGTACCTGTTCCGACTTTATTAATCGAAATTTGAATACCATATGTACGATAATACATAAGCAAATGATTAAATTGCTCTATATCTTCTTTACATTCATGTTCTGTAATTTCTAAAACAATGTTTTTCAAATTTAAACCTTGTTTTTCATACATCAATAAAAGTTGAAGCAAACTTTCATCATCATCGTTCATCAATACGTTAGCATTCCGATGTATAAATAATAATAGTTTTTGATCACTTTCTAAATAACGATTTAAAGCTTTTTCTACTATAATGTTATCCGCTTCTAGTTGAAACTCACTTGGAATAGAGTCATCATGAAAGAAAGAAGCTAAACTTTGTATGCCCTCTTCTGTTTGAATACGCCCTACTACTTCATATCCAATTACAGTATGTTCATCAGCACTAAAAATTGCTTGATAATAAGGAAGGACTTTATCCAAGTTACTCATTACATCTAATGCATCTATCAACGTGCTTCCCTCCCTTTACTTTTCAAAAATTATAACATGATATTTACGGAAAAATAATAAAAAATCCCTTCAGTTTTCCTGAAGGGATTAGAGGGGTAAAATGCTAAGGGGAATTAGCAATTCTACTATGAAGAAAAAAGAGGTCTTAAATATAACGTATATATGACCTCTTGTAAACACTTTTCTTTCATATGTCACAATTCCGTCACATTTTCCTTATCCCTTTTAAAATGGATATTGATGTAAATGTTGTCCTCCATCCATTGTCATACAAGTTCCATTTATGTACGCAGCTTCATCTGAACATAAATAATAAGCTAGACCTGCAATTTCTTCTGGCGTACCCAGTCTTCCAAGCGGAACACTTTGTATCGTACGCTTAGCCATTTCTTCTGAAATCCATAATTTATCAGCACCGCCCGTACGTTCAATTGGTCCTGGCGCAATAGCGTTAACTCGGATTCCATATTTACGTCCCCACTCAACAGCGAGTGTCTTCGTCATTGCTAATACTCCAGCCTTCGCTGCAGCCGAATGAATAACTCCCGGACCTGCATCCCACGCATATGTTGCTACCATGTTAATGATATTTCCTTTTATACCTTTTTCAATCCAATATTTTCCGACAGCCTGGCTACAGTAAAATGTACCGTTTAACACAATATTAATAACCGAATTCCAGCCGTTCACAGATAAATCTTCTGCTGGACAAATAAAGTTTCCAGCTGCATTATTGATTAAAATATCAATTCGTCCAAACTTCTCATCAATCTGTTCAATCATTTTCTGAATATCATCCGTATTTCTTACATCCATTTGTACCGGTAATATTTGTCCTGGAAATTGTTCAATTTCCAATTTTGTTTCCTCTAGTTTTTCCTTTGTACGTCCTGTAATAACAACTCGTGCCCCTTCTTTTGCAAAGCGAGTCGCCATTCCTTTTCCCATTCCGCTCGATCCACCTGTTACAATAACTACTTTTTCTTTCATATATATCCCCCTCCAAAAAATGAATACACATTCATTTTATCATTTTATTTAATAGAAATCTTTATATTTTTAAACTTTTCTGATATTTTAACGTAAAGAGATTTCTTTTTATTCACTTTTTCGTTATCTATACTACTTTTACATGATTTAAAATATATTTAAAAAAACGAAAGGAGATTTGAGTAACCTGTAAATGTAACGAACACATGTAATATAAGACAAATAGGTATACTCATATTTTTATGAAGAAAATTACAAGAAGAGATTTTTTAAAAACTGGAATGCGTACTTGCCTATATTCATTTATAACGACTAGTATCGGATACTATTACGCTAAATATATTGAGCCTCATCTGCTCTCTTTTACAGAACATACATTGAAATCACAACTCATACCAAAAAGCTTTCACGGTATGAAGATTCTTCAATTTAGTGATTTACATCTCGGATACTATTTCTCTCTCCAACATTTATCTCAAATCGTTTCTAAAATTAATGCTGTAAAACCCGACATTGTTCTCTTTACTGGTGATCTCATTGATAATTATCAAACATATACTGACACTCCTTTCGTTGCATCTATTTTAAAAAATATACAAGCACCCTTCGGTAAATTTTCTATTTATGGTAACCATGATCACGGCGGATATGGAACGGAATACTACGAACACATCATGCGTGAATCTGGATTTGAACTGTTACTAAACAGTGAAAAGAGAATCCGTCTACTGGATAATAGTGAAATTTCAATTTTCGGTCTTGATGATATACTATTAGGCAAACCAAAAATAAAGGAGACGCTACAGCGCGCTCGGAAAAACATTTATAACATTGTTCTTGTTCACGAACCAGATATTGCACCGCAAATTGCTACATATCCGGTTAACTTACAACTTTCTGGTCATAGCCATGGCGGACAAGTACAAATCCCTTTTTTAGGGGCTATTATTACCCCAGCACTTGCTAAAAACTATGTAGAAGGTTTCTATACGATCCAAGATTTAGCTCTCTATGTCAATCGCGGCCTTGGCAGAACACGTGTCCCATTCCGATTTATGGCAAAACCTGAGATAACAATTTTTACACTCCAACATTCGTAATCATTCGCCTATTTTCTTACATATCCTTTCTTGTACGCGCTCATCCATGTTTCATTTACCATATGATAAAAGTGAGTCCAATAAAGGAGGTTTGTTCATGTATCCATATTATCAACCAATCCCAGTCCGTTCAGCACCTATTGGTCCAGTAGGCGACTCACGCTTCTTTCCGTTTTTTGGCGTCCCATTTCTAGCTGGTATTGCTGGTGGACTGCTTGGCGGAGCATTAGCTTTCGGTCCTAGACCGTATTACCCACCATATCCACCACCTTTCCCACCGCCGACACCTTATCCTTGTTATGGCGGACCTTGTCAACAACCATTCTATTATTAATGTACCGCAACAATTCTACTAATGTTATTTCCTTTCTTAACCGATTCATAATCCATTAACATGCTTATAATAAAAAGTATTCTCTCTACGCATCCTTTATAATAAGTAGAGAACAAAGTAAAAAACCTCTTAAAAAAGAGGTTTTTTACTTTGTTCTCATTATTCAGCATCTGTGTTTTGATACGCCATCTTAAATAACTTCACTTGGCTATCAATCTCTTCTGCCCCATTATTAATAACATAATAATATTCACCGTCTTTATTTTGTTCACGTGTTTTCACATTATCAGCTAAAGTAAGCTGTAAAATCGCCTTAATTCGTGCCTTCATTTCAATATCTAATATCGGGAAAGATATTTCTACACGTTTCTCCATATTTCTTGTCATCCAGTCAGCTGAAGATAAATATATTTTCTCTTCTCCATTATGATGGAAATAATAAATACGGCTATGTTCTAAATATCTCCCGACAACACTAACTACCCGAATATTTTCACTTACATTTGGAATACCAGGTCGTAGGCAGCATGTTCCTCGAACGATGAGCTCTACCTTTACTCCAGCTTGTGATGCTTCATACATTTTTTTAATAAGTGGTTTATCAGTTAATGAATTCATTTTAGCAATGATATATCCATTTCCATATTGCCTATGATAACGAATTTCTTCATCTATTAAATCGATAAATTGCTCTCTTATATCAAATGGTGCAACCGATAAATGATGAAAATGCGGCTTTGTTGTATAACCACTCAAATAATTAAAGAAATTTGTTGCATCGACCCCAAAGTCTTTTCGTGATGTAATATAGCCAAAATCAGTATATAGCTTTGCGGTTGCATCATTGTAATTTCCGGTTCCAAGATGTACGAACCTTTCAATTTTTCCGTTTTTTCTTCTTACAACTAGCGTAATTTTACTATGTGTTTTCAAATGACTTACACCGTAAATCACATGACAACCCGCCTGTTCTAATTCTTTAGCCCAATGCACATTATTTTCTTCATCAAACCTTGCCTTTAACTCAACTAATACCGTCACTTGTTTCCCTTTTTCAGCCGCTACCTTTAGCGCCTGAATAATTGGAGAATCACCACTTACTCGATATAATGTTTGTTTGATCGCAAGTACATTCGGGTCGTCTGCTGCATCACGAACAAAATCAACTACTGGCTGAAACGATTCAAACGGATGATGTAATAAAATATCATGCTCAATTGCTTTTTCAAATACATCTTCCGCATCCCCTAAATCTTGAGGTCGTTGCGGAATAAGAGCCGGATATACTAAATGTTCATATAAAGGCGCTAGTTTTTTATATAAAGAAAATAGACATGTTAAATCTAACGGTCCATCCATTATATACACATCTTCATCTTTTACTTCCAACACTTCATATAATAACGCTAATACTCTTTCATCAATGTGTTCTTTGCCAACTTCTAAACGTACAGCAGCTCCCCACTTACGCTTTTTTAATTCTTTTTCAATTACTTTTAATAAATCTCTCGCACCTTCTTCATGAATCGTTAAATCCGCATTGCGTGTAATACGGAAACGAGTAACAGATGATACTTTATATCCAGTGAATAATTTATGAGTAAAACCACTAATTACATCTTCTAATAAAATAAATTTATGCTTTTGCCCTTCACTCGGTAAAAATATGAAACGTTCAAGTAATGAAGGAACTTGTACAATTCCTAACTTCGTGCGGTTTTCTTCCTCCACTTGTTTCTCATCATATAAAAGAGTAGCTAAATTCAAACTTTTATTTAATAACATAGGAAATGGACGATACGCATCGATAGCTACAGGTGTTAAGACTGGGAAAATTTGCTCATCAAAATACTCTTCTATAAATTCTCTTTGTTCTTTCGTCAAATCATGGAATGTTAAACGCTCAATCCCCTCTAACTCCAACGCTGGCAACACATAATTTTTAAACGTATCATATTGTACAGTCATTAATTCATGGGCCTTTATCGCAATTTTATTTAATTGCTTTTTTGGTGTTAAGCCAGCCTTATTTTCTGGTTGGTTAAACCCAGCGCTCACTTGATCCTTCAATCCTGCTACACGTACCATAAAGAATTCATCTAAATTGGAGCTAAAAATGCTAATAAACTTTAATCTTTCTAAAAGCGGATTCATCTCATCCTGTGCTTCTTGTAGTACACGTTCATTAAATGCTAACCAACTTAGTTCTCTATTGTTGTAATAAGCTGTATCATTTAAATTGACTATATTCCCCTTCAACATTTCCATCCTCTTCACACTTCCCTTGAAACTTTTTTACTATAATTTAGTTACTTTCATTTTAACAAATTACAATATTCCAAAGTGTTAATTTTTTGTAAAGACATCCGTACAACTTAGTGTTTTGATTCGAAGAATAAGTTAATATTCGTTTTCAATACTCTTTCCAGCTGCTTTTTTTGCTTTTCAGCTTGCACTTTTTCCGCTAATGCCGATTGCTCACATACAATTTTAAATGTTAATCCTTCTTTACTTTCTGTTATAGATATCGATTCAACAAGCGATCTTTGTCTTATATTTAGAGCTGCTGAAAATTGTAAAACAGCCCCTAATAGGCGAATTTTTTTTTGTTCGTTTTTATCAAACCATCCTTCAAACGGAGACAGATGTTGTTTGAATAACATTTTTGATTTATAAGACGCAATCAGCGCTAATCTAACTCGCTCTTTATGCATCATACCATCAATTGTTTTATTTGCTAATAAATAAAACGTATGTAAGCGGCTCGCTTCTTCGTCTATATATTTGCCTATATTAAATACTTTCGCTGCTTGATGGAACACTTCCCAGTCTTTTACTGACATAGAAATCAGCCCTGTTTCTTCAAGCTGTTGACAAATTAATCTTCCATGTTTAATAAGCTGCATTACAAATTCCATGTCCATTTCATATCCATGTGATAATAAATACAAACTTTCTTCGACCACGTTCGGATAATATGAAATCCCCAAATCTTTTGTCAACTCTTCATAGAAAACACCTTCTCTTAATCCTTTTCTACTTAATACAAATGCTGGTGCCTCTATAACATTAACAAGCGTATGAAATACTTCGACTGCGGGAACAATTGTATCCGCTCGATCTTTTGCCAATCCTTCCAATTTTTGAAGTTCTATGAACGACAAGCCTTCCAATTCTTCTTTCACATTTTTAATATCTTCTTCTTTCATCTTGTATAAATGTACTCCTGCTATAGGATAACAAATTAAATTTTGATGAATTTTCACTAAGTTCCTCGCACTACCACCAATTGCAATAAGGGGTAATTTCTTATCAATTAACCATGGTAATGTTCGAAATTGATATTCTAGGTACGTTTGAAGCTTGTCCAACTCTTCTTCAGTAGGTATATCCTCTTTAATAAATTGTTGCTTTAAAGAAAGTGCCCCAAAAGGAAAGCTATGATACTCTAAAATCTCTCTATTTCGAAAGTATGTAACTTCCGTACTTCCTCCACCAATATCTACTGTAATCCCTTCCGAGAACGAAGTTGAATTCATAACCGCTAAATAGCCGTAACGTGCTTCTTCATATTCTGATAATACTCTAAGAGTAAAGTCTGTTTGTCCTTCAACAAGTTTTTTAATTTCCTCTTGATTCTCAGCCTGCCTAATTGTTGCTGTTGCAACACAAAGTACATGGCGCAACTGATGGAATCGTGTACTTTCTTGAAATTGAAATAATGTTTGTAACAATACCTCTATTCCTTCTTCAATCAACACACCATCGACTAAGTAATTCCTTAACCTTGCAACCACTTTCGTATTTTCAATCTCTTTATAAAAACCCCCGTTTTGCTTTTCATAAATAACTAAACGCATTGTATTAGATCCAATATCTATAATGGCATATTGCTGTTTTAATATTTCTTTCAAACTTCTCACTCTTTCATTATCAAATTTCTAAAACACATTCTATTACTATTATACAAAATAGTTGTTTTTTGTAACAATATTGCTTTAATATTGAAAATATATACAATCACTTTTTGCATATAATAAAAATCACTTTTACTTATGGTATAATAATGAAAAATTGAAAGGAGATTTAATATGAAACCTTCACAACCACAATCTCAATTACAAAACCAACATTCTATTAATCGACTAGCTCAATCTATTTTCGTTGTGAATCGTCATGCTAAAGCTGCAACTAATCCGAAGTATTTATACTGGTTAAAAAAGACAGCTTTAGAACGCTTAATTACTGAAAAAAAAGCTATTAAAGAAGGATTACATTTCTCTAGAAATCCACGTTTTAGCCAACAACAATCTGATGTTCTTATACGTTTAGGTGATTACTTTTTCCATATTCCTCCTACAAAAGAAGATTTTCGAATCCTACCACATCTCGGTCATCTTGAATCCTCCTATCGAAATCCGAAAACAACCTTATCTTTAACAGTAGCAAAAAAAACACTTCAAGATTATATTGGTCCTGAAGCGCTAAAACAAGAAAAAAAATTAAGTGAACCTGTCCCATGGTATAGTCGTACCTATACAAAAAAATAAAACAGTTTGGCCAATTGTAGGCCAAACTGTTTTATTTTTTCTCTTCTTTAATTTTAATATTTGCTTGTTTATAAAAAGCTATTTTTTCTGTATTATAAGATTTCGTAAATTCATTAAACTTGTCTTTTTCTGATTCAATATCTTTATAAGACTGATTTACTACTTTTACTTTTTCACTAATATCTTTTAATTTTGTACCTTTATCTTGTAGCATTGTATATAATTCTTTTTCTTGTTTTAACGATTTATTATAGCTGTCATACATTTTGTTAAATGAATCATGTCGTTTCTCATATGTGCTTTTCACTTTATCTGCTTGATCTTTCAATTTCTTATCTTCAATTTTCTTCACATATTTATCTACCGATTTCACTTCTTCTTGTGCCTTATTTAAAGATTCTTTTTCTTTTTTAAGCACTTTTTCTCGTTCATCTGTATTTTTCACTGCTTGGTTTAGTTTTTCCTTAACAGTTTGATTATTATCTTTTCCTTCTTGAACAATCTGGTTATATAATTCTTGTCCCTCTTTCTCTAAAGTTTCAAGTTTTTTTGCATCTTCAAACATTGTTTTTTCTTGCTTTGCAGCATTTTCAAATGCAACATATAATTCCTCTTCTGGTTTCGGCCCAAAACACCCCGCTAGTAAAGTCATTGATAATGCAGTTACAATTGCTAATTTACTATATTTCAACATCTTTTTCCTCCTACTTATATACGATCATCGTGTAAAAAGCTATGAAATTATATAACCTTCTATAAACTCCACACTCGCACCTTTTTCACGAAAATCATTCATATTGTTTATAATGCTTGTACAAATTGTATTACTTGAAATTACATTTTCCATTTTTGAACTAAATAGCAGTTTCATATCCATCTTTTACTTGGCACTTTTTAAAACCTATTCATACTATGTATTACATAAAAGTACAACGGAATTCATCACAACCATACTAATTTGAAGAACAACAGTAATCATTCACCTGATAAAAGATGTTCGTTGTTCTCTCACGTCTATCATTCCCTTTCCCGCTTTCTATCAAATAATCTCTTTGTTCATTTTACACAGTATAAATGCTATCTTGCAACTATTCCCTAAAAAGGAAAAGTGTAGAGTATGCTTTCCTCTACACTTTTAAAGTGAAACACATTGTGCAAAATGCATTGACACATCCATCATAATTATATGCCTATTTCATATATTTTTAAAGACTTTTATTACAAAAAAAGTCCTTTTTGTAATAAAAGTCAAAAAAATGTTACAATCAAAACTTCTTCATATCATATTTCTTTACATCAAAGTTTTACTTATTTTTTTACGAATTTCTATGCTGGTACAATTGATTTTGTGCCTTTCTTAACAATTCTTCAAACGTTTTTCCTTCTATTGGATAACTAGCAGCCCCAAATAATAGAGTCATACTTAACAAGCCATTTTCTATTTCACTTTCAATATTTTTCATTAATCGGTTTGTTATTGTCGATTTTTCATGTCCGTTATCGATCGCCACAATAACATACTTATTTTCATCCCACTTCGTAACGACATCGCCTTTACGAATTGTCTTTACAATCGTACTCTCCAACTTTTGTACTAACACCTCCAATTTTTTTTCTTGCACTGTTTCTTTTAGTCCTTTCCATTCTTTCACAGAAAGAATGTACACTGTAATATTATGAGAATCTCGTTCTGATAAAGCAGCTACTTTCTCAAAAAAATCAACTACAAAATCATTACTTGCCATTCCTCCTACTTCCGTATCCATACGCCCACTCGCTCTATTATCATACCAATGTCCAAAATAATAGCTGAGTATCATTTGCAATATATAAATAATAAAGACGGTATAAAATGATCGCGAATCCAGTTTTGTAATTACATCCTGAAGCGCAATCCATTCTGTAACTGCCACTGTATTCCCAAGTAATAATCCACTAATTTTCCCTTTATGTTTCATACTTCGCCTCCCTTCTATACCAATATATGTTTCTATAACAATTATGTTTTTCTACAAAATAAAAAATGTACATATTGAGTGTACATTTCCGCTTAAGCTTGTCTACCATTTCTATTCTATTTCATATATACCATACATCATTTTAGAAATATGGTGACCTACATGCTACAAAAGAAAAATCTATCAGATATTATACGTTTACTATCGTGGTTTCTGTTGTCGCTAAAATTACTATTTAATTCTTTCGGAGTAAACTTCATTACATATAATCAAATTGACGCTATTGTAAATATGGATCGAACAAAAAAGGGACTAAAAAAGGAACCTTTCATACAGGTTCCTTTTTATCATTGCCGTACAACAACTTCATTTGTTTGCAGCGGACCATATGATACTCCGTTATATTGAAATGTATATGTAGCCTGAAATAGTGTGTTTTTGAGTTCTTTATCTTTATTTGCTTTTATTTTACAAATTAATTCTACCTTCTCATTTGGTAATAAATTATCGATTCTCCACCTTACAAGCTGGAACAGAAACTCGCTCATTCCCTTATCAGCCTTTAATGAATTTGGAATATATGCAAAATAATCTCGAATCATATGACTTACTACAACTCGTGAAATCATTTTCATTCCTTTATTTTCAACTTCAATTCGAATAATAAGTATGTCGTTTACATCACAGGTCAGTTCATATGAAAATTTTTCTTTATACATACTACGGATTTGTAATGTAACTGCTACGTTAGGACATTCGTTTTCCTTTTTTGAGCCATCAATCCATAATACCGGTTGTAGCGGTATTGAACGCCTTCCTTGATCCGGAATTCGTTTCCATATTTTCATAATAATATTCACCCCATTTCAGATGCATCATATCCATACGACCTTATTCTGCCTCTCTACACAATATTAATAAAGCTCGTTACAAACGATATATAGTTATTACTCTTCCTTTTATCCTATTCGACAAAGTCAAGAAAAAACCATTTTTCATCTGTTAACAGCAGGTATTCTTACTGAAATATTTTTTTACAATTTCCTTCATTGACTTTTTACCACTACTAAGTATTACTCACTCTTTTGCTGTCCATACAACAGAATATTTTGACGGAAGAAAAAGTTTGCCTTTTAGTCAAATTTGACTATAATATTCTTTATGGCTTTGTCAGTGCACTTGTGTAAATTGATTTTAAAAAATATATTTATAATTTTTATGCGCTGCACTCAAAACTTAATATAGTTTACTTATTATTAAAGGAGGGTTATCTTTGGAATCTCAATTATCAAAAAAAGACTCCAGCAAGACAAAATTTGTTGTTGCGGGTTTACTACTTGGTATTTTAATGGCTGCAATGGATAATACAATCGTTGCAACAGCAATGGCAACAATCGTTGGAGACCTAGGAGGATTTGACAAGTTCGTTTGGGTCACGTCTGCATATATGGTAGCAACAATGGCAGGGATGCCTATCTTCGGAAAACTTTCTGATATGTATGGACGGAAACGCTTTTATATTGGTGGCCTTATTCTTTTCTTGTTCGGTTCTGCACTTTGTGGAACAGCATCTAGTATTGAGCAATTAAGTATTTATAGAGCAATTCAAGGAATTGGTGGCGGCGCTCTTATGCCTATCGCCTTCACTATTATGTACGACATATTCCCACCAGAAAAGCGCGGAAAAATGACAGGGCTATTCGGTGCTGTTTTCGGAACATCTAGTGTATTCGGCCCTTTATTAGGTGCTTATATTACAGACTATATAAGTTGGCACTGGGTCTTCTATATTAATATTCCATTAGGACTTATTTCCTTCTTCTTCATTACGAAATATTATAGTGAATCTCTAGAATTTAGAAAACAAAAAATTGATTGGGCTGGCGCTATTACACTTGTTATTAGTATCGTTTGCTTAATGTTCGCATTAGAACTTGGTGGTAAAGAATACGCATGGAATTCCACTGTGATTATCGGCTTATTTACAACAGTTGTTATTATGCTTATTATTTTCTTCTTCGTAGAACGAAAAGCAACCGAGCCTATCATTTCTTTCCATCTATTTAAAAAACCTTTATTCGCAGCTAGCCAAGGTGTTGCCTTTTTCTATGGTGCCGCTTTTATCATCTGTACAGTTTATATCCCAATCTTCGTTCAAGGTGTTCTCGGTGGTTCAGCCTCAAATGCTGGGTTAATTTTAACACCTATGATGATTGGCTCTGTAATTGGAAGTCAAACGGGTGGACAGTTAGCTTCTCGAACAAGTTATCGTAACATTATGATGGCATCTGGAGTTTTCTTCGTTCTTGGCATTTATTTACTAAGCACTTTAACAATGGATACACCTCGCCTACTCGTAACACTATTTATGGTTCTCGCTGGACTTGGTGTTGGTTTCTCATTCTCAGTTTTAAGTATGTCTTCGATTCACAAATTAGAAATGAGAGACCGTGGTTCTGCTACATCAACAAACTCATTTTTCCGTTCACTCGGTATGACTCTTGGTGTAACAATTTTCGGTACAATTCAAAATCATATTTTTACAGATAAACTAAACACTCTCTTCCCACCTGAACTAGCAAAATTAGCTCCAAAGGGTGGAGACACAAGTTTCTTATTATCACCAGGTGCTACCGATAAAATACCAGCTGAAATATTAACTGGTATTAAAGAAGCTCTAGCTACATCTATTGCCAGTACATTCTTCTGGGCACTGATCCCGGCTGTACTAAGTATTATTTGCATTTTACTTATGGGAAATGAGCGTCTTTTTACAGGACCAAAAACGAAACAAAAACAAAAGCAAGTAAGCTAATATAACGGCATATCCCTTTATGAAAACGGATATGCCGTTTATAATATGTATAAAGTTTATATATATAGGGGTTGAGACAGCATGAGCATGAAATTAGTCATTCTCGGCTTGCTACTCGAAGGGGATAAACATCCATATGAAGTGCAGCACATAATGAAAGAACGACAAATGGACTGTTATATTAAATATGCAAAAGGATCACTTTACTATGCCTTTGAGCAATTAGAAAAACAAGGGGCAATTCGTGTTACAACTATTGTTCGAGATACAAATAGACCAGATAAAACAATTTTTCATATAACAAACGAAGGTAAACGTTTATTTCACACATTACTATTAAAACAATTCGAGGCAAAAAATCAAATATATAAACCAATTTATTCGGCACTCTCTTTCGCTCATTTTGGTGATGATCAAGAGTTAATTCCTATTTTAGAAAAAAAGAAAAATGATACCGTTCAATATTTACATAACATGCAAACTATTTATGACTGTAGCAAAGGAAAAATCCCACGCGCACAACTATATATTTTGCAAAGCGTTATTGAACATATTACAGTTGAATTGCAATGGTTAAACACCCTTCTTGCAGATGCTGTTGCCGGGCGACTTTCAGAAATTGATATAGATGCGGATTAAACTTTCAAAATAGAAACTGTAAAATGACAATATAGTTATTTTATTTCAAATTCTAAAACAAATATAACTCCATTCTAATTTAGGATGGGGTTATGCTTGTTTAATTTTCTATATAAGATAAACCAATTATTTAATAACATAACTGGCATCTTATGTATGTATAGGTACCCATTTCTTTATAAATTTAATCGCACTTTATTTCAATTCTCCTCATGTTTCTCCACTCTAAAAAATCAGAAAAATACAAATAATTAAAATACAAAACTTTAGAATTTTCTTATTTCAAAACAGTAGACAAAATTCCAAAAATTGTGTTAGAATTTGTTTCAATATCATATCGCTTGTTAAATTCCTTTCAAAAGGAAAATGGGTACACGAACAGTTTGTTTCGTGTTTAAAAGGGAAGCTTGGTGAAACTCCAACACGGTCCCGCCACTGTAAATGCTGAGATTTCTTTTTAATGCCACTGTGAAAACGGGAAGGCGAAAGAAATCATATGAAGCATAAGTCAGGAGACCTGCCTGTTTTAACAACACTGATAGATTCACGGATGATGATGAGGTGTTAAAACAAAAAGGAAGGCTTATTTTCTATGCCTTTATGCTTTTTGTTATAGGTATTTCCTAGTAAACGGAAATGCTTACTTTCAATTGGGGAGGAATTTGAAATGGCAATTCAAACAAGTAACTTAGGTTATCCACGTATCGGACTACAACGAGAGTGGAAAAAAACATTGGAAGCTTTTTGGTCTAATAAAATTGATGAAGAACAATTTTTAACAACAATGAAAGAAATTCGTCTTCAACACGTTAAAGCACAGCAAGAAAAAGGGATTGAACTTATTCCAATTGGCGACTTTACATATTACGATCACGTTTTGGATACTGCTTATATGCTAGGATTTATCCCATCACGTTTTTCTGAGTTTACATCTTACCTTGATGTATATTTCGCAATGGCGCGTGGCTCTAAAGATCACGTAGCTTCCGAAATGACAAAATGGTTTAACACAAACTATCATTATATCGTTCCAGAATATGAAGAGGGATTACAAATCTCTTTAAAAGATAATCGTCCACTTCGCTTATACGAAGAGGCAAAACAAGAATTAGGAATAGATGGAAAACCTGTTATTTTAGGACCATATACTTTCTTGAAATTAGCTAAAGGCTATACACAAGAACAATTTGCTACTATTTTAAAACAGTTAGTTGCACCCTACGTACAACTGCTTTCAGAACTACATGCAGCTGGTGCACAAATCATTCAAGTTGATGAACCGATTTTCGCTTCTTTAACGAAAGAAGAAGTTCAACAAGCAAAAGAAATTTATGAAGCTATTCGTAAAGAAGTTCCAAATGCGAATCTTCTTTTACAAACATATTTTGATAGTGTAGAAGAAAACTATGAAGAAATTATTACATTCCCAGTATCAAGTATTGGATTAGATTTCGTTCATGGTAAAGAAGGTAATCTACATGCTATTTCAAAATATGGATTCCCAGCTGATAAAACTTTAGCTGTTGGTTGTATAGATGGCCGTAACATTTGGAGAGCCGATCTTGATGAAGTTCTTACGTTATTTACAACGTTACAAAAACAAGTCCAAACGAAAGATTTCATCGTTCAGCCTTCTTGTAGCTTATTGCATACGCCAATCGATAAAACAGAAGAAACTCACTTATCGACTGAGCTATTTGATGCGTTGGCATTTGCAAATCAAAAATTAGAAGAGTTAGTTCTTATTCATTCCGCTCTAACTCAAGGTACAGAAAGCATTCATAATGAGCTGGAAACATATCGAAATGTACATCATACAATTCGTTCATCTGCTGCACGTAACCGAGAAGATGTCAAAGCAGCACGAACAGCATTAAAAGAAGAAGATTTTTCACGTCCTCTTCCATTTGAAAAACGATATGAATTACAACAAGTTGCCCTGAAGTTACCGTTGTTACCAACAACAACTATCGGTAGCTTCCCGCAAACAACTGAAGTTCGCCAAACGCGAAAAGAATGGCGTAACGGTGCTATTTCAAATGAACAATATGAACAATTTATTGAAAAAGAGACAGAAAAATGGATTCGTTACCAAGAAGAAATTGGTCTTGATGTTCTTGTACATGGTGAATTTGAAAGAACTGACATGGTCGAATATTTTGGTGAACGCCTTGCTGGTTTCTCATTCACTAAAAACGGTTGGGTGCAATCATACGGTTCCCGCTGCGTAAAACCACCTGTTATTTATGGTGATGTAGCCTTTATTAACGGAATGACTATTAAGGAAACTGTGTATGCACAAAGCTTAACAGAGAAAGTTGTAAAAGGAATGTTAACTGGACCTGTTACGATTTTAAATTGGTCCTTCGTTCGAAATGACATTCCAAGAAAAGAAGTTTCATATCAAATTGCATTAGCTCTTCGTCATGAAATTGAACTACTTGAATCTTCCGGAATTCGAGTAATTCAAGTCGATGAGCCAGCACTTCGTGAAGGAATGCCACTAAAAGAAAAAGATTGGGACGCTTATATTACATGGGCAGTACAATCCTTCCTTTTAGCAACTTCATCTGTAGCAAATGAAACACAAATTCATACTCATATGTGTTACAGTAACTTCGAAGATATCGTTGATGCGATTCGCGCATTAGATGCAGATGTGATTTCTATCGAAACATCAAGAAGTCACGGTGAATTTATTGATACATTAAAACATACAACATATGAAAAAGGCATCGGTCTAGGTGTATATGATATTCATAGCCCACGTGTACCAAGTAAAGATGAAATGTATAAAATCGTAGAACAATCTTTAAAAGTATGCGATCCTAAATATTTCTGGATTAATCCTGATTGTGGTTTGAAAACGAGAAGAACAGAAGAAGTTATTCCAGCTTTAGAGCACATGGTGCAAGCGGCAAAAGACGCTCGTTCCTTGCTAAAAACAAACGCATAATAAAAATGAGGTATCCTTTTTGAGGATACCCCATTTTTTATTCTTTACTTTCAAAAAAGAATTCATATTGTATTTTATATAATTCATCATCCGTTGGTTCTTCAAGAGGTGTTGCTTGTAATACAACCGTATACTCACCATTTGGAATAGGAATTTGAAATTTATTTGAAAGAATACTTGCTACAACGATACATTCATTTTCAACTGTAAAAGGAACTGTAACCGTTCTAATTACTTCTTCTTTCTCAATATGTTTCCCTAGGGTCACTTTTACTTCACAAGTATAATCAGAAAGTGCTTCAAAAATAACAGTTCCATCTGCCTTCGCATAACCTCTTTCAAAATCTTCATCCGTCCAGTCAACGTAAGGTTGATCACCGTCATAGTTCATCAACATTAATTGCGAATACGAAATTGTTAACTCCATCGTTCCCTTCTCCTTCATTATGAAATATGCAACTACTACTTTACGTCAAATTTCACACGCGTACCATCTGGGTATTTATCTAACTTATTTCCTACCCAAGAGCCTGCTCCGCGGTTATCGGCTGGACTTATATATTCAATATGCGCTCCTTTTCCGCCTTCTTTACACATCGCCATTGGCCATTCATCACGATCATACCCTTTTTTTGATGGGTATGGAGCTAACGATAATTTTCTTCTATCCGCAGCACCACCACGGTCGATTGTACAAACTTCTGAATGTCCTTCTTTTATAGCATCCGTAATATGTTTCCCTGTCTCTGGATATCGATCTTTCGGAAATTCTAGAACTTGATCATACGCATTTGTTTTTTTAATACTTGTTTCCTCTGGAACAAGCACTTCATACATCGCTACTACAATAGAAAGAATTGCAATAATTGAAATGATAATACCTTTTAATTGTTTCATGTATACCTCCGTGATTCTACCTGTTTCTTTTCCTCAGTTATCACGCATTAACGAGCAGTAAGACCCCCACCTCAAAATTCAGCGAAAGCAAAGAAGTTAGGTGGGGGATTAACTGTCCGTAAAAGCCCGATTGGTGAGGGCTGATAATCAGTGGTGGATGAACAAAACCCCCACTGATTAAAGTTTCACTTTATTATAACAAACTTATCCTGTATATGTTTTCAGACATTATTTTAGCTCTTCTTCGCCATTCCGCCAAAAACTCTCATTTTTTTTCATCTTTTCACTAATGCTGTAGAAAACTAATAGCCTTCCGACATTCTTTTTCAAAGGAAGTCCTCATAAAAGATTGAAATGATATATACGATACTTTTTGGGGAGGAAATATCATGGAAGCTACCTATAAAACGAAAGATGTGACGAATAAAACAGGCATCCCAAAACATATAGTCCGCAAATATAGTCAACTGTTAGAGGAACATGGTTATATAATTTCCAAAACAGCTGATGCTCGTATTTATAAACTTGATGATTTAAAACTATTGAAATCTATACATGAAAGAGCTGCTACATTGCAGGAAGATATTTCAGAAACGATACCAATTATTTTAAAAGAAAAAGAGGCCCCACCTGTACCAGTTATACAAGATACGCAAGAAATACAACCGAAAGAAAAAGAAGATGGGCGTAACTTCGAGGAGTTCATGTTAAAACTTGAAATGCTCGCTCAACTAAATGAAGCCATTATTCATCAAAATTCTACCCTTATTACCCAAAATCGTTTAAAAGATGAAAAGCTAGATGAGTTGATGCAACAAGTTTATGTAAAAGAAGGATCTCAAGAAAAAATGCTACAAGAGTTAGTGGATCATGCCGCTCAAACAGATGCTCTGCAAAAAGAAAAGATGGACTTATTAATGAATCATATGTATAAACGAGAATCTAAACAAGAAGAAAAAATGAATAAACTCGTAAATCAAATTTATAATAAAGATAGCAACCGTGATGCACAACTTATGCAAGTAATTCGCGAAATTCAAGAAACAAAAAGATTAGTCGCCGCCTCAAAAGAACAAAGCTTTTTCCAATCATTTAGAAGTTTATTTAGCCGAACAAAACAAGAAAAAACAACTGAATAGCATAATATATTTTTTCTAATATAAAATAAAAAGTTACCTTCTATCGGTAACTTTTATTCCTTATTTCTTACAGCTGGCAATATAATAATTGCTTCAGTCCCTTTCCCACTTTCGCTTTTATATTCCAGCGTACCATTATGCGCTTGTAAAATACTAAATGTTACCATTAGTCCTAATCCTGTCCCTTTTTCTTTTAAAGAATAATACGGTTGTCCGAGCCTTGCTAATTGTTCTTTCGTCATCCCAACACCACTGTCTTTAACTCTTATTACAATCGTTTCATCTTTTTGCATAGCCGTTACTTTTAAATATCCTTTATTTCCTTGAATTGCTTCAATACCATTTTTAACAACATTCATAATAGCTTGCTTCAATTTCGTTTTATCACCGATCGTATAAAGACTTTCAGAAATCTCAACTTGCAAATATACACCTTGCATCGCTGCAAATGATGACATAAGAGTTGTCATTTCTATTAATTGAGCGGATAAGCAAATATGTTCTTTTTTCTCAATTTGTGGTCTTGCTAAATTTAAATAATCTGAAATAATTTGTTCTGCCCGGTCCAATTCAGCTAATACGAGACGCATATAATCCTTATTCTTCACATCTTCCGTACTTTCTAGCAATTGAATAAAACCACGAACAACAGTGAGTGGATTTCGAACCTCATGTGCAACACTTGCTGCTAATTCACTTACAATATTAAGTTTCTCTGACTTTTGCATCTCTGTACGTAGTATTGCATTTTCATTTAAATATTCTGTTAAGTACACCTGAAATACCATTGTCATAACCATAATAAGCGAAGCAAATATATATCCGCTATATAAGTGCGAAACATATGGTGTAAATCCCGTTTCTAACAGAACGTTAATCATACCAATCACTAAAGAAACAAGTACGTACAATGATGAAATCATAAATGCTAAAATTAGCTTCTTATCCCTTGAAAATAGAGACCATTTCTTTGATAAAAATAATGGAACTATCAATAGAAATATTACTTCTATGACTGGAAGAAGGTTTATGCCCTTTAGCACCCATTCATAGACAACAAAAATAACGGCCGGGATTAAACCAACAATCCCACCATATAAAAAACCACTAACAATTGGGATTGGGTGAAAGTTATACCCGCAAACGTCCCCAAAACAAATAGAGTATGTCATAGAGAGAACGAGTGTAATGCTAGATAAAAACATAATAAAGTAGCGGTTCGGCTTCGGAGGCATTTCTTGATAACGATTTAAACGAATCGCTTCGTATAAAAATAGTGGCAAAATAATGATGGCAATTTGGATCATTAAATCACGGATAAGCTCCATAGCCTCTCATCCCCTATATGTATTTTGATATGATTATATCATTTTACAGGTTTGTTTGTTTTAAAATTTTGATTTTTCTTAACATATTTGTTAATTCTTTGTTAACAACACATAATAATTGTTACAGATTTTCGAAATGAATGTAAACCCTGTACCAAATTTCTGCCCGGCAGTATACAATGAATACGGATTACAAAGAAAATAAAAAATACTTCATAAGACGGACAACTATAGCAAAATACAGCATATAATCCATACTATCTATGTTTACAAATAAGTGATCATTATTTTAGTAGGAGGAAGATAAATATGGCGGGTACTACGCTTGTTTTAAAAGAAGAAAATTTGGTCGTTCTAGAAAACGTTGAAAAATCAGTGTATGAAGAGTTACAGCATAAAACAGGAGAAGAAAATTGCACATGCGCTGTGAATGAATCAGTTGTTCACCTTGGCAAAGTATCCTCTGTACTTTGGAATGAAGATGAAATAGATTGGGAATACGGATATTAAAAAGTCGCTTACAGCGGCTTTTTTTCTATTATCCCTCTCTTTCTACATACCATATACGCAAGCGAAATGATAGAAAATATGTTAAAATGAACTTAATTTTCAAACGGAAGAAAGGGAGATACAATGGAACAATTCATTAACCCTAGAGTAAAGGACATCCAAATTTCTGGAATCCGTCAATTCTCTAACATGATTCAAAACTATGATAATCTTATCTCTTTAACAATTGGACAACCTGATTTTCCTACACCTTCTCTCGTAAAAGAAGCGGCAAAACGGGCTATTACAGAAAATTATACAAGCTATACACATAACGCTGGTTTACTAGAATTACGCAAGGCAGCTTGTAACTTTGTAAAAGATAACTACGATTTACATTATTTACCTGAAAACGAAACCATCGTTACAATCGGTGCTAGTGAAGCAATTGATGTTGCATTTCGAACGATTTTAGAGCCAGGAACAGAAGTCATCTTACCTGCCCCTATTTATCCAGGGTACGAGCCGATTATTCGATTATGCGGTGCAACCCCTGTATTTATAGATGTTCGTGAAACTGGCTTCCGTTTAACAGCCGATGCACTAAAAAATGCCATTACAGAAAAAACAAGATGCGTCGTACTGCCGTATCCTTCTAATCCAACTGGTGTAACTTTATCAAAAGAAGAACTACAGGATATTGTAGATGTTTTAAAAGATAAAAATATTTTCGTCCTTTCTGATGAAATTTATAGCGAACTTGTATATGAACAAACACATACATCGATCGCTCATTTCCCAGAAATGCGCGAAAAGACTATCGTCATTAACGGTTTATCAAAATCACATTCTATGACTGGCTGGCGTATCGGTCTATTATTCGCACCAAACTATTTAGCTGGGCATATATTAAAAGTTCATCAATACAACGTAACGTGCGCTACTTCAATCGCTCAATATGCTGCAATTGAAGCATTAACAGCTGCTAAAGATGCACCAAAAATGATGCGTCATCAATACAAAAAACGCCGTGATTACGTATATAATAGACTCACTCAAATGGGCTTAACAGTTGAAAAACCAACAGGTGCATTTTACTTATTCCCATATGTTGGTCATTTAACATCTTCATCATTTGATTTTGCACTTGATCTTGTGAAAGAAGCTGGACTTGCCGTCGTTCCCGGAACAGCATTCTCTGAATATGGGGAAGGCTACCTTCGCTTGTCCTATGCGTATAGTATTGAAACTTTAAAAGAAGGCTGTGACCGTTTAGAAGCCTTTCTACAAAAAAAAGCTAAGAGTTAAACTCTTAGCTTTTTTTTGCATAATGATCGCAAGTTTGACGCTTCAATAATTTATGCGGAATAATGATACACTTTGCAGTAGACTCCGCATTCTCAACTTTATCAACTAAAGCTTTTGCTGCCTCATATCCTAGCTGGTATATATTCACATCAACTGTCGAAAGTGGCGGACTCGCAATTTCTGATAATAAAGCATTATTAAAGCTTACAATTGAAACATCCTTCGGTACAACGAATCCTTTTTTAGAAAGTGCACTTAGCACACCAAGTCCAATCAAGTCATCCGTTGCCATAATTGCTGTCGGTGGTTGCTTTAGCGCCATTAATTCCTCCACAGCTTGTTGACCACTCTCTCTTGAGAAATCAAAATGTAAAATATACTCTTTTGGTAATACAATATCTGCTAATTTTAAAGCATCACTCATACCAGCCAAACGATCTCTCGTTACAAGTAAATCTGATCCACCGCCGATGAACGCGATTTGTTTATGACCTAATGAAATCAAATATTCTGCTACTTCTCTTGCAGCTGTATAATTGTCATTATCTACATATGTAATTTCTTCTTTACGATCATATGGTTTCCCGATTAATACGAACGGGAAATTTTGTTTATGTAAATATTGAATAATCCGATCATTCTCTCTTGAATATAAAAGAATAATACCACCAATTTGGCGCCCCTGCACCATCTTTACAACACCATTAAAAATTTCATCTTCCGTTTCACCTGTCGACATATAAAGTGCATACCCTTCCACATGTGCAAACGAACTAATCCCTCTTATAACTTCTGGGAAAAACGGATTTTGAAAAGCTTTACTTGCAGAACTTGGCATAACAAGGCCAAGTGTTTTTGTTGTTTGGTTAGCTAGGTTTCTTGCGTTTAAATTAGGATGATACCCTAGTTCACTCATTACTTTCCGAACACGACGCTTTGTTTTTTCACTTATACTTGGATTATCAGCAATTACACGAGAAACGGTAGATGGTGCTACATTCGCTTTCTTCGCCACATCTTTAATTGTAACTGTCATAAAAATCCCCCTCCTTTCACTTCTCTGCCATTTTATATATTTTCATCTTGCACCCGTTGCAAGTAATAGGGGAAGTCATAAACTTTCATTGATTCTATCTTGTAAAACCTATCATATTCTCCCTCTTCATGTATTGTAAGGGATAGAGCTCTTTTTTCCTATACTATAATATACTATTTATTTCACTTCTTTTCATATGGGATGTCAAATCTCTTTTCATCTCCCTATAAAATGTTTTATAGGAAGATGAAAAGAAAAATGGGACATAATGTCCCATTTTTCATCCTTTCGTACCTCCAGCAGTTAAACCAGAGATAAAGTATTTTTGTAGTGATAGGAATAAAATTGAAATTGGGATTGCAATCAATACGGAACCCGCTGCGAACGTTGTAAATTCATTCCCAAATTTCTTCGCCACCATTTCATATAATCCAACTGCTAACGTATAATTTTCTGGTGTGCGCAAAATAATACTCGCTAAAATAAAATCTGTAAATGGGCCGATGAAAGTAAATAACGCTACAACCGCTACGATTGGCTTTGCAAGTGGCATAATGATTTGCCAAAAAATACGGAAATGTCCTGCTCCATCCATACGAGCTGACTCATCCAATTCTTTCGGGATCGTATCAAAATACCCTTTCATAAGCCATGTATTCATTGGAATTGCCCCGCCTACATAAATTAAAATTAACGCAAGGTGCGTATCAATTAATCCTGTTAACTGTGCTAATACGTATAAAGCGATTAACGCTGCAAAGTTTGGAATCATTTGCAAAATTAAAAATGTTAACAAACCATTTTTTCTTCCAACAAAACGGTATCTCGAAAATGCATAAGCAGTAAAACTAATTGCTAACACTGAAAAAATCATCGTTAAAACACTTACTTTTAATGTGTTTTTATACCATAGTAAATAATTACTATTCTCTAAATCTAATAACTTACGATAATGATCTAGCGTTGCATTTTGCGGAATAATACTTGATCCAGATAAACTATCACCCGGATTAAACGATGAGCCAATAATCCATAATAATGGATAGAAAATGATGGCACACATTACGAAAATAACGAGATAACTTAATGAGAGACGTAACATCTTTTGTCTTTTAATATTCATTTACATCATATCCTCTTCTTGGAATGATTTTGTTCTCTTAAATTGCCATAACGCAACTGTAATAACGATTAACGATAAGATCATTGTAAGAGCTGCTGCTTTTCCGTACTGCGCGGAAGTCATCGTTAACTTATAAATCCATGAAATTAAAATATCTGTTCCACCTGCGTCTTGTCCAGCTACAGCAGGACCTCCGCCGTTAAATAGATAGATGATACTAAAGTTATTAAAGTTAAACGTATATTGCGTAATTAATATTGGTGCTGTTGCATATAGAACAAGTGGCAATGTAATTTTACGAAACTGTTGCCAAGCTGTAGCTCCATCTACTGTAGCCGCTTCGTATAATTCTCCTGGAATCGATTGCAGTATACCTGTTGTCATTGCAAAGACGAACGGGAATCCAAGCCACGTTTGAATCATAATTAAAGCAATCTTCGCCCAAAATGGATCTGTCATCCAAGCAATCTTTTCAATTCCGAATAAAGCTAATACTTGATTGTTAATTGCTCCAAATGTTTCATTAAACATACCAGAGAAAACAAGAATAGATACGAATGCTGGGACCGCCCACGGTAAAATGAAGATTGTTCGAATAATCGCCTTCCCTTTAATACCAGGCTGATTTACGATAATCGCTAAGAAAATACCAAGCGCAACTTGTAATGTCGTTGCAACGAATGTCCAGATGACAGTCCAAGAAAATACACTTAAAAACGTTTCTCTCCACATCGGTAATGTAAAGATATCAATAAAGTTTTTAAACCCTACCCAATCTACTAATTTAGCTGGAGGAGAATGATATAAATCATAGTTCGTAAATCCAATTAAAATTACGAAAATGATTGGAAATACAACGACAAAGATAAGTAATAAAAACCCTGGTGAAACCATTAAATACGGAAAACCTTGGTCTAGTAAATTACGGTATTGCTCTTTTACAGAGTTTAACGGTGTTCCTATATCCCGTTTCTTTCCGTTTTGGTATGCATCATATAAATTAAATGCATATATTCCGAGTCCAAACACGATGACAATGAGTGCCAAGATTCCTTCTACTAATAGAAAGACAGAATGGTCACGTGGAACTTCTGTACCAAGCGTTACAATTCCCCATAATCCCATATTTAATAAATCCGCAAAGGCTACAATAAATGAACCTGTTAATACTAGAAAAATAAGACCTTTTACAAATTGTTTATTATACATTTGGCCCACGCCTGGAATGATTGATAACATGGTTGCCATTTTCCTATGTTTTGAACCGTTTAAGCCGTTTGCTGGTTCCATAGATGTTTGCATGTTCCTTCCCCCTTTTTTCTTGGGAGAGAATTCGTGCCCCTCATATTAGAGACACGAATTTCACCTTATTTTTTCTTACTATGATTTGCCTCAATATTACCTTTAATTTGCTTCACTGCATTATCAAGTGCTGCCTTTGGTGCCTCTTTATCCGTAACAACTAATTGAAGCGCATCTCCAGCTGGTTTCCACACTTCTTGCATTTCTGGAATGTTTGGCATTGGAATTCCATTTTCAGATTGTGTTGCAACTGCTTTTGCAGCTTCGTTATCTTTAATAATTGGATCTTCCATTACTGCTTTTACTGGAGGAATTTCTTTCGTCTTCTCAAATCGAATTTTTGCGTTTTCTTCATTCGTTACCCATTCAGTGAACTTTGTAGCTAAATCATTTTGTTTAGAGAAACTTGTTACATGCCATCCTTTAACCCCAACAAACGTTTTCATTGGTTGACCATTTGGTAATTTCGGCATTGGAGCAACGCCATAATCAATTCCGTTCTTTTCCATTGCTTGGAACGCCCAAGGTCCGTTCATGATAGATGCTGCTTTTCCTTCATTAAATAGCCCATCAGCAGCAGGTCCACCAGATTCACCGATAATACCTTTCGGGAATAACTTTTCTTTGTACCATTTTTGAAGATACTCAGCACCTTGTACTGCTCCGCTATTATTTAATCCAACATCACTTGCATTTGGCTTTCCATCTTTTTCACCAAACACATAACCACCCATACCTGCCATGAATGCATTAGCAAAGTAGAAGTTATCTCCTAATGCTAAAAATCCGTACTTGCCATCTTTCGTAAATTCTTTTGAGAAGTTAAACAGCTCGTCCATCGTTTCTGGTGCTTTTGGCATTAGTTTTTTATTGTAAATAAAGACTGGTGTCTCAATTGCTTTTGGTAAACCATATAATTTTCCGTTATATGTCTGTGCTTCTATTGATGAATCAGTAAATTTACTCTTTACAGCATCATCAGCTTTCACTTCAGAAAGTAAACCTTCTGTTACTGCATTTCCGATTTGATCATGTGGCAATGTTACAACATCTGGTCCCGTCCCCGCTGGTCCATCAAGGCGTAACTTCTTCACTTGATCTGTCATTTGCATTTCAACAACTTTTACTTTTACTTTATATTTTTCCTCAAAGCTTTTCACTGCTGGTTCTAAACCAACACCTTTTTTCTCATCTTCCCAAACGAGAAGATCGTAATCTTTCTTCGCTTTACTTTCTTCTTTTTTCCCTGAATCTTTCGGTCCACATGCAGATAACATACCAATTGATAATGCTGAAACCGTTAATAATGATAATGCTTTCTTCATCCCAAAAACCTCCCTGAATTGTATATGTACCTTACTGATTGAAAACGTTTGCATTTAATATTTTAATAGAAGCGCAAACAATATCTCAATCTATGAAAACGTTTGCGCTATTTGTCTATCATTATACATTCTTTTATTCATTTTGCAAATATTAATTTTAAAATATTATTACTACACTCTTTATACATTGACTTTATACGAAATGAATACTACTCTTATAAGCAATATTAAAGCTATGCAAAAAGCAATCGTTTGCAACATATGCTTTATTATTATACTTAAGGGAACAATATGCATAGAGATAGTAAAGGGGGATTTTTTATATGCTTAAAGACGCCATCTATCATAGGCCAAAAGATAATTACGCATACGCTTACGATGAAAAAACGATTCACATCCGAATACGTACGAAAAGAGACGATGTTCAAAGTACCACTCTTATTTATGGTGATCCTTATGAATGGACAGACGGGAAGTGGATTTCTTCAAGTGCACCGATGAAAAAAACCGGTTCTACTGCATTATTTGATTATTGGTCCATTTCCATCGAGCCAAAATTTAAGCGCTTACGTTACGGATTTGAATTAAAAGCGGAGACAGAAACGCTTATTTATGCAGAACGTGGATTTTTTTCCAGCATTCCAAATGATGACGTTGGTAACTTTTTCTGTTTTCCATTTATTCATGCAAATGATGTATTCAAAGCACCTTCCTGGATTAAAGATACTGTTTGGTATCAAATTTTCCCAGAACGGTTCGCTAATGGCGATCGTACGCTGAATCCAGAAAACACCCTTCCTTGGGGCAGCGCTGAACCAACTCCAACTAATTTTTTCGGCGGAGATTTTGCTGGTATTATTCAAAACCTCGATTACCTTGTTAAGCTTGGAGTTTCGGGAATATATTTCACACCTATTTTCAAAGCACATTCAAATCATAAATATGACACAATTGACTACATGGAAATCGATCCGCAATTTGGCACAAAAGAAACATTCAAAGAACTCGTTCAAGCATGTCATACACATGGTATAAAAGTAATGCTCGATGCCGTATTCAATCACAGTGGATACTTTTTCGATAAATTTCAAGATGTACTAGAAAATGGTGAACAGTCAGCATATAAAGAATGGTTTCATATTCATGAGTTCCCAATTAAAACTGAGCCACTTCCGAACTATGATACTTTTGCGTTTACACCGTATATGCCGAAATTAAACACTGCACACCCGGATGTAAAAGAATACTTACTTGAAGTAGGGCGTTATTGGGTAAAAGAATTCAATATAGACGGGTGGCGCCTTGATGTAGCAAATGAAGTCGACCATAACTTTTGGAGAGAATTCCGAAGGGAGATAAAAGCATTAAATTCTGAAGTATATATTTTAGGAGAAATTTGGCACGATGCACTTCCTTGGCTACAAGGAGATCAATTTGATGCTGTAATGAGCTATCCGGTTACAAACGCTCTACTGTCTTACTTTGCTAACGATTCCATTAAGGCAAATGAATTCATGAAACAAATTATAGAATCTCTACATTCCTACTCTATGAATGTAAATGAAGCAGCATTTCATTTATTAGACAGCCATGATACACCAAGAATATTGACAACATGTAACGGAGATAAAAATAAATTAAAGTTACTTTATGTATTCCACCTTTCTTTCATCGGCTCTCCTTGTATTTATTATGGAGACGAAATTGGTATGGATGGCGGTATGGACCCTGATTGTCGCAAATGTATGGTTTGGGATACGAAAGAACAAGATCATCTATTATTTACACATGTACAAACATTAATTTCGTTACGAAAGCAATATAAAGCATTTGGAGGACATGGTACTTTCCAATTCATTGAAGCAAATGATGAACATAATTATATTTCTTATACAAAAACATATAAAGATGAAACTATCTTTTTCGTTTTAAATCCGACTAATAGTGATATTACAGCTTCACTGCCTCTCCATGTTACTGGAAAGAAAATCATTAATATTTATACAAACGAAGAATTTTCAGCGGAAGCAAGTGTATTACAAGTTACACTTCCTCCATATGGATTCTCCATATTAAAATGGTAATCAAAAAAATCCTTATACCAAAGTGGTATAAGGATTTTTCTTATTTCAATTTGAACACCATTGCTTCATACGGACGTAATGGTATGTTTTCTATCGGTCCATTCTCTACGTCGTAATTGTGTATAAATAACTCTGCTTCACTATAAGTAATGTCCTCAGGCAATTCAAATACACATTCTTCTGCAGTAAAGTTTGCAATAACAAGAAGTTTTTCTTCCCCATACGTTCTTACATATGCAAAAATAGATGGATTATTCTCCAATATTAAATCATATGATCCATACACAACTATTTCATTATTTTTACGTAACTCAATTAATTTTTTATAATAATAAAAAATTGAATCTTTATTTTGGATCGCTTGTTTCACATTAATTTCTTTGTAGTTAGGGTTTACTGTAATCCAAGGTTCACCTGTTGTAAATCCAGCGTGATCTTTGTCATCCCACTGCATCGGAGTTCTAGCATTATCACGACCCTTTATATAAATAGATTCCATTATTTTTTCTATATCTTCACCACGGTCTATCACTTTTTCTTTATACATATTTAACGTTTCAATATCTCGATATTCATCAATCGACTCAAATCGGACGTTTGTCATTCCAATTTCTTCTCCTTGATAAATATACGGTGTTCCTTTCATCATATGAAGCACCGTCGCTAACATTTTCGCAGATTCAATGCGATACATTCCATCATTACCAAAACGAGATACAACGCGAGGCTGATCATGGTTATTCCAATACAGGCTATTCCAGCCTGTATGTTCTAATGCTTTTTGCCACTTCGTTAAATTCTCTTTTAAAGTAAGGAGTGAACATGGTTTTACATCCCATTTTCCGCCTTCTCCTGAGTCTAAATCCATATGTTCAAATTGGAATACCATCTGCAGTTCTTTTCGTTCTTCCCCGGTATACAATTTCGCTTCTTCTGTCGTTACACCAGGCATTTCACCAACCGTCATAATATCATAATGAGACAATACTTCTTCATTCATTTCATGTAAATATTTATGAATGTTTGGACCGTTCATAAAATGCTTATGACCTGAAACATACCCCTCTTCTTCTGTTTCAACAGCTGGTAATCCCTCTTCTTTAGAAATAAAATTAATAACATCCATACGGAAGCCATCAATTCCTTTTTCTAACCAAAACTTCATCATTTCATAAACATCTTGCCTTACCTTTTCATTATCCCAATTTAAATCTGGCTGTTTTTTAGAAAACAGATGTAAATAATATTCATCTGTCATTTCATCATACTGCCATGCTGATCCACTAAACGCTGCTCCCCAGTTATTCGGCTCTTTTCCTTCTTTTCCAGGGCGCCATATATAGTAATCTCTATATTTATTATCTTTTGATTTACGTGATTCAATAAACCAATTATGTTCATCAGAAGTATGATTCACAACTAAGTCCATCATAAGTTTCATATTACGTTCATGCATTTCATGTAATAGCTCATCCCAATCTTCCATTGTTCCGAACTCATTCATAATTTTACAATAATCACTTATATCATAACCATTATCATCATTTGGAGATTCATAGACTGGTGATAACCAAATTACATCAATCCCTAATTCTTTTAAGTAATCTAACTTTGAAATAATACCGCGAAGATCCCCGATACCATCACCGTTGCTATCCATAAAGCTACGAGGATAAATTTGATATACTACACTTTCTTTCCACCACTGTTTTTCCATTATGCTACCCCATTTCATTCATAATTCGATTTTCTCTTTTTAAGGCGCAAACGTTTTCATTAATGAATGATAACAGATTCTATCTTAATTTAAAATAGCGCTTACAACTTTTATTCTTATTTTTCTAAGAAAACATACGAAATTTACTAATATTCTTCCAATTTATGAAAACGTTTTATTTTTTTGTTTATTTTTTGAATCTATTCGTTTATAATGAACTCAAAGAAAACGTTTGCATAATTATTTCTAGGGGGAAATACCATGGCAGAACTGAAATTAGAAAACATTTATAAAATATATGATAATAACGTAACAGCTGTAACAGACTTCAATTTACACATTCAAGATAAAGAATTTATCGTATTTGTCGGTCCTTCTGGATGCGGAAAATCTACAACATTGCGAATGGTGGCTGGACTTGAAGACATTTCAAAAGGAGAGTTTTCAATTGATGGTAAGCTAATGAATGATGTCCCTCCAAAAGATCGCGATATCGCAATGGTCTTCCAAAACTATGCTCTATATCCACATATGAGTGTATATGATAATATGGCATTTGGATTAAAACTTAGAAAAATACCAAAAGATGAAATTGATCGTCGTGTGAAAGATGCAGCAAAAATTTTAGGACTGGAACAATATTTAGATAGAAAACCGAAAGCATTATCTGGTGGACAACGTCAACGTGTTGCGTTAGGGAGAGCAATCGTTCGAGACGCGAAAGTGTTCTTAATGGATGAGCCATTATCTAACTTAGACGCTAAATTACGTGTTGCAATGCGCTCAGAAATTTCTAAGTTACACCACCGCCTTGGAACAACAACAATTTATGTAACGCATGATCAAACTGAAGCGATGACAATGGCTTCTCGTCTTGTTGTTATGAAAGACGGAAAAATTCAACAAATCGGTACTCCAAAAGAAGTATATGAAACACCTGAAAACATTTTTGTTGGTGGATTTATCGGCTCTCCAGCGATGAATTTCTTCCGTGGTAAATTAACTGAAACCGATTTCGTTATAGACAATGCTGCAAAAATTAAAGTAACTGAAGGAAAAATGAAGATATTACGTGAACAAGGCTATGTAAATAAAGACATTGTTTTAGGTATTCGTCCTGAGGACATTCATGATGAACTATTATTTTTAGAAGCTTCACAATCTACTGCCTTCACAACAAAAATTGAAGTTGCTGAGTTATTAGGTGCTGAATCTATTTTATATATGAAACTTGGAAATCAAGATTTTGCAGCACGTGTTGATGCAAGACATACATTTTCACCTGGTGACCAAATTAAACTAGCATTTGATATGAATAAAGCGCATTTCTTTGATAGTCAAACCGAACAACGCATTCGTTAAAAAATAATTTTCATACAAAAAAACCGTCCACATATATTGAGGGCGGTTTTCACTATTATACGAGGGCTTCTACTGTATGAAATGATTGTCCTTTCGTGCTAATAATACCGAAAATCGGTAAGTCACTTAGCACCACTTCTTCTTGCTGTTTCATAAAAGATGACGTTAATTGTTTTATCTCTATCCATACGTCATTAATACAAAGTACATTGGAATCGTTCTCTTGTTGGCGTGAAAATATAGAATCTATTTTATATAAACCAGCATTTTGAAAAAGCATATCAATGCGACTGAATGCATTCAAAGTAATGCTGATTACGCGTTGCCAATCTCCTTGTTTTTCCATATCATAGGATACAAAAAGTGCTTCTCCGCCTAGATTCGTAATTTCCTCCACTGTTGCTTGTCCACTTTCTTGATCGATGTCCGTCACAATTACTTTTGCGCCTTGTTTAGCCAACAAAAGAGCTGTATTACGTCCAATACCGATGCCACCGCCAGTTACGATAGCAACTTTTCCTGCAAGCTTCATTTTCATTACCCCTTCTATAAGTCTTACCGTCATTCAGTATACTCCTTTATGAGATTAGTCTGCAAGCAAGAAAAGTTGCTCATTCATTTGTAAGCGGTTACTTTTTTACTCCTTCTTTTTTCTTACTATTACGCTGATCGAAAACTAAACCGATGAAAATTAAAATCCCCCAAAAGATTACGCTACCTCCAGTCATTTCAATTTCCCCCTTATTATATAAACATATTATTTTAATCACTATAACATTTTCTTAATTTTCAATCTATTAAATCCGAAAATGATATAGATTAACTTATTCCCTATTATATATCCATTAAAATATATTTGTATAACAAAAAGAGACCTTTTTATATAAAAAGGTCTCTTTTTGTTATACAAGACTTATCACTTTCGTTTTTGTAATTAAATCCTGAAAACCACAATTATCTTTGCGGAATAACATCATATATACGTTACATAATATCGGAATTCCAAGTAGTAATATGTTCGGTAATAACAATACAAAAAATCGAATCGTTAATGTTTGTAATGTTAACTTTTCACTCTTCAATGAAATTAATTTTATTCTCGTTACCTTTTTACCAAGTGTTACACCGTTCCAAATAAAGGGTAGCAAAATAAAATATATCGCCATTAATATAAAAACTACTGCAAGATCATATCTATAATCGCCAAAACTAATATTAAAGCGATTAAAAATAGCACTATAATTTCCAGTCATAACAGCTACTACTGCACCATACATAACCGAGATTAAAAACATGTCAATTAGGGAAGCACCTATGCGATTCATTACAAGCGCTGGACGATGCATCTTTAACTTCATTTTTATGTCGACTCCTTCATATCCTTCTTTACCCGTCTCATCGTACCACTTCTAAAAAACATTGTAAACTAGCGTTTCTCCTACTTTTCTTGTACAATGTGTTACAACAGCATTGTAAAGGAGGTTCCCATATTGAAAAAATGGATAATCCTATTCGTCGCATTCCTATTAGCCGGTTGTGCTGGAAATACAAATCATATAACATATACGATTAACGATGAATACGAACTCATACGTACTTCTGGAAATGCATTTGAACTTTTCCCCACGCAAGATGCTGTATACGCCACACAATACATTCCTGCAAAAATTACAGACATAGCCTGGGATGATAAATACATTATTGCAAAACAAACTGAGGAAAAGTCAGATCCGAATAATCCTGACGCAGCAATTGCAAATAAAAAAAGCGAGCATTATTGGATTATTGACGTAAAGCATAATAAACGTTTTGGCCCCTATAATGAAAAGCAATTTCATGAGCAAAAAGATGCGTTTAAAATTAAGGTGCCTTTTCAAAGTGTAGATTCATACATAAAAGAACAGAAAAAACAGTCAGCATAATAGTTTGAGCGCTGACTGTTTTTTCTTGCATATATTTAAAAACAACTTACTCAGAAAGTGAGATGTTAAAAGTTTGTGGCTCTTTTACAACATCTTGCGTTTCTGTATCTGCTGCGATTACATTATCTGTTGTAAATTTAATATCCTTTACCTTTTCTTTTCCATCATCAAGTATTAGGCCGATAATACCATCTCTTGTTTCACCAGGCTTATAGTCTTCCCTTGATACATTTTTTGTACCAACGAGCGTATCTTCATCATATAAAAAGTTTTGCGTTGCTACTTTAAAATGTTGTTTATCATTAATCGCAACATCATTCATAGAGAAAAATTGTATATTTTTATTCCCGCTATTTTCCACCTTATATGTAATTTCAACGTAACGAATCGTATCACTAATCTCTGTACCACTTAGCGATGCATATAACTCCGCATCTTCTTGACTGACTTTATCTCCTAATCTACGCTTTACTTCTTCAGGAGTTAATGCCGTATATACTTTTAATGTATTTTTTGCATCTTTACTCATCTGCGATAAAGAGATTACTTTCACATCTTGTACGTGAATTTTCATTGGTGCTACTTCAAATGTTTGATTCACAGAATGAATTTGTTCTAATTTAAAAGTACCCCATCCTGTTTCTTTCACTTTTTGTCCTACTTTTTTCAGCTCACGCCCACCATATTCTTTTGTTTCAGGAATAGATTCTTTCTTCTTCGGTTCAGCTTTCTTTTCTTCTTGATGGAAGCAACCACTTAACATAAGAAGAAAACTACATAAAACAAAAATACTTTTCCATGCTTTCATCATATAATTTCTCCTAACACTATCATTCATTAATATTAATTAGTCTTTTGCTTTGTAAACTATAGAAACAATGAGAAGTCCACAAAACGAACTTGTCAGTCCAGATACTATTATACCCCCTATTTGGAAAATATGAAAATAGGGATCTACGAAAGCGTGAACGACAAATATAAGAACTGCCACAATGATTGCCGAAATCCAATACTTTCTTTTTTCTGAAGCTATCATCATATCTTTTCCTGTTTCATCTTTATACTTCCATAGTACGTACAATAGCAATAATAAACCGACACATGTACTCCCGTGTTGCATATATTTATACACTGGAATACCATGTAATTCTCTTTGTAAAAATGGTATTTTCATAACGAAGTAGCCTGTATGATGAGTAAACGCATCCCAAACGACATGCGTGAGCATACCAAATAAAGCGGAATAGCAAAATACAAAGAAATCTTTCCATGTATGAAGCCCCCACCTCTCCTCTACTACATAAATATAGTAGCCAGCAAATGGCTTAGGTAAATGCGTTATAAACGGCTTTTTTAAAATGTAATGATACATATATGCGAGCAGAAATACAAGTGGTAAATTTAAATATAAGAACCCAGGCCATGTATGGCCAATAATACCATACGGTCTAAAGTGTAAAAAATATTCAAAATCAGGCGCCATACTCCCTAATATAAGAGCCGTTACTGAAATATGTTTAGAATGCTTTTTCGCAAAAGGAAGAACTGCTGCTGGATGTGCAAATGTAAACGGCATGTTTTAGCTCCTTTTCAGAATTACAATAGATTACATACTATCATAACGACATGAATAATCTCCATGCAATATTTATTTTCACATTGGAATATGATAGTTTAAATGATATAATCCACATGAAATATTCAGAAAATAAGGAGGGGTTCATGTGTCATTAACACTTGTCTTTTTTCTTGTTCTCTTTACCTTGTTTTTAAGTACATACATTGGATTTTTTCTATGGAATCATTTAAAAATTATAAAATACACGCCGCTTTCGTTGGCTTTATGAGCGTTCTTTTCATTTTTATATGGAAGAGGATGACTTTCGGTTGGGAAGGTCTCGGTTTTGGCGCACTTCAGTATACAATTTTCACCACAAGCTGTCTTACACTTGTATTTGCTGCCTTTTTAGAATCAAAATCTGTTATGAATTGAGGTTTATATATTGATTGACGTACCCTTTTTAAAAAATGTCACATTAAAAAAAGAAAATATCCCTAGTTTTTCCGTATATCCTTACTGTCTACCCGCTATCCGAACATTACAATCACTAGCTTTCCATCCAAATGTAACATTCATTATTGGAGAAAACGGAACGGGTAAGTCAACATTACTCGAAGCGATTGCAATTGCTTTAGGATTTAATGCCGAAGGTGGAACGAAAAATTTCCGATTTAGTACAAACGATTCACATTCGTCTTTACATGAATACCTTCGAATTTCCAAAAGTTTCAATACACCAAACGACGGTTTCTTTCTTCGTGCTGAATCATTTTATAACGTTGCTTCTTATATTGATGAAATAGATGCTATAAAATCTTATGGCGGTGTTTCACTTCATGAACAATCCCATGGTGAATCATTCTTCTCCTTATTTATGAATCGTTTTTCAGGACAAGGTTTATACATTTTAGATGAGCCCGAGGCCGCCCTATCACCAATGAGACAACTTTCTATGCTCATTCGAATGCACGAACTAGCGGAACAAGGTTCACAATTTGTTATTGCGACGCATTCTCCTATTTTAATGGCTTATCCTGAATCCACTATATACTCTTTAACACAAGAAGGAATTCACGAATCCGCCTTAGAAGACACCGAGCATTACCAAACGACGAAGCTTTTCTTTGAAAATCGTGATCGATTATTTCATCATTTATTTGATTCTTAAAAAAAGAAGCAGCGATTGCTGCTTCTTTTTATAGTGCTTCTATAAATAATGCTACTCCAATACCGCCGCCGACGCATAGAGAGGCAATTCCTTTCTCTAATCCGCGTCTCTTTAATTCATGAATTAAACTTACTGTAATACGAGCTCCTGTACAACCGATTGGATGTCCAAGTCCTACACCACTACCGTTTACATTCACTTTTTCACGATCCAAACCTAATTCTTTCTCTACAGCTAAGTATTGCGCAGCGAAAGCTTCATTAATTTCCAGTAAATCTGCATCTTCTAATGACCAATCTACTTTTTCTAATCCTTTACGAATTGCTGGTGCTGGTCCAATACCCATAATTTTCGGATCTACTCCAGCTACTGAATACCCAACAATTCTAGCTAACGGTTGTAAGCCTTTTTCTTTCGCTTTTTCTTCGCTCATTAATACTAAAACCGCGCTTCCGTCATTCAGGCCAGATGCATTCCCTGCAGTTACTGAACCGTCTTTACGGAAAGCTGGTTTTAATCCAGCTAATTTTTCTGCTGTAATATCAGCACGTGGATGTTCATCTTTTGAAAATACTACTTCTTTTCTACGTTCTTTTATCGTAATAGGAACAATTTGATCGTCAAAGTATCCAGACTCAATTGCCTTTAGCGCCAATGTATGACTGCGAAGCGCAACTTCATCTTGTTCCTCTCTTGTAATTTCATATTGTTCAACTAAATTTTCCGCTGTTTCCCCCATCATAATATGATGAATCGGATCTTCTAACACTTCCCACACCGTATCACGAATTTCTCCGTGTTGTAGACGTTGTCCCCAGCGGTGTTGTTTCAATGCATAAGGGCTTGAACTCATTGCTTCTACTCCACCTGCAACGACAACTTCACTTACACCTAATTGAATTTGCATTGCAGCCGACATAATTGCTTGCATACCTGAAGAACATTGGCGTTGGATTGTATAGCCCGTAACTGTGTCAGGAAATCCTGCCGCTAATGCAGCCGTTCTCGCCGTATTTGCTTCATCAGTTCTTTGAATACAATGACCTAAAATCACTTCATCAACTTCGTGTGGTTCTACCCCGCCTCGTTTTACAGCTTCCTGAAGTACAGGAACAGCTAATTCTACTGGCGTTACATTTTTTAGCGCTCCCCCAAAAGTTCCAATTGGCGAACGAACTGCAGCTGTAATAACAACATTATGCATTTTGCACTTGCCCCTCTCTTATGTACCCTAGTCAGTTTTTAGGTGAAATTCCATAAGATGTATGTCTACACCTATCATACTATAAACATACTAAAAAATCAAAATATTTAATATAATAAAAATAGAAGGAATTAACCTTCTATTCTGTTAATGCATATAGAAATTTTTGTAAAATCTTCTCTGTTGTTTTATTCAAATTCGGTAACTTATCTACCGGAAAATATTGAAGCTGTAATCCTTCATGGTCAAGCCTTAATTCCCCGCTCACATGATGCCCCTGATACAGATGTATGACATTAAAAATTTCATCTCCATTTGGATATTGGAAGTACACTTCTTTTCCCGAAAGAACCCCGATAAATTGCATAATTTTCGCATTTAGTCCCGTCTCTTCAAACAGTTCTCTGCGAGCAGTTTCTTCTGTCGTTTCTCCTAGCTCCATCGCCCCGCCAGGTACCCCCCAATCATATGTATCTGAACGATATTGAAGCAATACTTCTTGATTATCATTTAAGATAATAATTGCTGACCCTACTAGAATAAGCGGCCTTGTACCAACGACTTTACGTAACTCTTCAATATACCCCAATATGTAAACTCTCCTTTCCTCACCCTTCCTTATCATAACAAAATTTTTCTCCTTTTGTTGATGTAATTTTAAAGAAAAAAAGGAAGCTTTCGCTCCCTTTTTTCACCTTTATTTCTTAAAACTTTCATATTTTACAGCTTCAAAAGCTTCTTCTATTTCATCATTACGATAATGGACATATGTAAAACGCCCTAATTCTACTAATCTTGCTATTTCTTGCAACGCTTTATGTTGCTCATATGTTTCCTCAAGCTTAATATGTACATAAAATTTCATTAAAGGATGTTCATATAAAGGTTCTCCCACCTCTACATATACATCTTCCACCCCTTGTACAACTCTTACATAACTTGCAAATTGATAAAGAGCTTCTCTGTCTGAAACGATTTTTAATGTATACATATATTCTCCCCCTTTTCTTTACTATATCAAAAAGATGATCACACTACGTTATAGAACTATGAAATTTTTTCGACTTGTAATAAACAAGGCGGTTATCCATACATAGAGTCTTTTCCCAACATATATTATAGGAAGAATTTTTCAGTTGAGGTGTTCCTTATGGATCCATACGTCAATATATGTATTTGCATTACGCCAGGCGCCGATATTTCTAATGATCGTATCGCAAAAGATTTAGCAGTTGCAGAGTCAATTTGGCACCCGATTACATTTCAAATTAAAGAAGTAATTATTTTAAATGAACTTTTTCGTTTTTCTGACCGCGAAATTAGTTATAAAAATTCTATTCAAAGTCAGGAAAAATTAGCATCCTTTTTCCAAACATGTGTAAATGAAGCTCCTGAATGCGACCTTTATATTTGTTATATTGGCAGTGATTATTTCAAAGAAACAGCAGTCATTGCCTGTGCTTACTCTTTAGCGAAACAACAGCAACTTACTGGTTATATCGTTTTAACAAATTCAGCTGCCCCCATGAAAAATATATATACGCTCGCTCACGAAATCGGTCATATTTTATTTACAAGACGTGTTCACGGAAAACTTACTCACGCTGATCCTCATTCCCCAACTGGCTCGGAGCACCATCCTTCTCCAACAAATCTTATGTACCCTATCGTACCTCGTCCTGAAAATGTCCATATTCAATCCCTATTAACGAACGAACAAAAAGCACTCTCTTTACAAAGTGCTTTATTGCAAAGAAAAAAACAGTAACGCTCTTGTTACTGTTTAAAACAATATATTCCAATCAACAAACCAAATTCCGGCTGCAACGGATGCAAATATACAACTAAACATAAATACAATTACTCTAAAAATCTCTATATAATATTTCTTTGGAAATATTTTTTTGCATATCCAGAGCAGCCCTTTACCTATTAAACCGAAGAACAAAACATAACCTGATGTGTCATCTAATAAAGTATCGAAATAGTCATCGTGTAACTTTTTCGAAAAGGTAGTATATAGCCCAAAAATCGTTAAACCTAAAAATGTAATAGACAATATACCTAGAAATATACTTTGCATATTTGTTCTCCTCTTAATAAAAAATTCAGTTCGTTCGCTATTAATATAAAGCTAGCTTACAGTTTTTTTCTCCTCAATTTTCAAAGACCATCTCATTAATACATATAAACTTCCGTACAGAAGTAACGGCTCTAGCATTCCCCAATATGGGTTGTTCTTCCCTAATTCTTTAAATACAAACATAATGAATAGCGGGACAATAACAGTTAATATCCCAATCCAGCCAAGTATGTATGCTTCCCCAATTAACAGTACTAACAAGATAACTCCAGCTAGTATATAACTTTGTATAGTCGTTAATTGTAATACAGGTGTCCCATACCATTTATTCATAAACATCAATAATATTAGTAATAAAATCGGTAGCAATGCTGCTACATAAATAATGCTAAATTCTTTTATTTTACTCTTAAATGATGACATTTTAAAAGCAAATATAATTCCTACAATCGTAATCATTAAAACAATTGGGTATCCAATTAATTGTACATTCGTTAATGTAAATTCATGATTTGGGCTTTCAAATAAAATATTTGTAAGTAACCAATATCCCCCTATTCCAATTATCATTCCTAAAATAGTCTTTATACTCCCGCCTTTATCCCTCTCCATCTCTTTCGCTAATTCTTCTGCATACTCTTTTGGCGAATCACCAAATATATCACTTACCGTCTTTCCCTCCTTCTCACCTTCTATTAAATGAAGTTCTGCATCTTCTAGAAAAGCATCCACATCTTCTTCTTTCATTCCTTTTGTTATTAAATATACTTTCGTATCAATTAAAAACTTTTCCCCTTCTTTAGAAATCTTCATAATAATCCCTCCTTTATTAAACCGTTTCTCTTCTATTCGTCTTCATCATAATTTCAAGGAAGATTAAAATAAACAAACTTCCGTATAAACATATAATTTGAAATAAAATTGGAACAAGGTCTTCTGATATAAATGTTTTAAACAATAACATAATCGAAAGTGGAATAATTAAATATAAGTTTTTAAACCATCCATTAAAATATATATTTATTGCTACTGTAATGATGAAAATACCACCGGCTAATATATAACTTTGCATTTGGGTGAATATAAACATTTTTGTAGGATAAATCACATCTAATATCGTTACAGCCCCTATTAGAAACATTGGTGCGATTATGACTAAAGACCACATAACAAACCATGTTTTTGTAAAACTTGTTACGAAGGTCATTTTGCGAAGTAGAAAATTAGGACCTATCACAACTAAAATCAATGACAAACTATATCCAACGCACTGAATAAGTGACATCTGTAATAATCCGTTATTCACTATTAGAATAGAAGCCATAATCCAAAACGATACGATATTCATTACTGTAAAACCAATTTGCTTCCACGTTTCCTGTCTATCCCTTTCCATCACTTTTACAAGTTCATTTGCATATTCTTTCGGTGAGCTTCCGAAAATTTCTTCTACACTTTTCCCATCACTCTCACCTTCTATTAAATGAAGTTCTGCGTCTTCGATAAAGCTTTCAATATCGCTTTCTTTCACACTCTTTGCAGTCAAAAACAATCTCATATCTAATAAAAATTTTCGCGCTTCATTTGATAGCATTATTTTCTTCTCCCCTTCCCTTCAAGTAGACGTTCCACACTACTTTGCATCGCTTCCCAGCGATCCATAAATTCATCCAGTGCATCTTCGCCATTTTCTGTTAACGTGTAATACTTCCGTTTTGGACCAGTTGGGGATTCTTTCATTACACTTGTTATAAGTCCTTCCTTTTGCATTCGTATTAATAACGGATAAATACTTCCTTCACTCGCCATTGTAAAGCCATACTTTGCTAGCTTCTCACTCATTTCATAACCGTATATTTCACCTTCAGAAATAATAGCAAGTAAGCATCCTTCTAAAATCCCTTTCAGCATTTGACTTGTCGACATAATTCAAATCCTCCCACTATCTTGTTTTACAAGATAGATAAGCGTAAGTATCTTGCTTTACAAAATAGTATAGCAGAGACTATTTTGCAAAACAAGATAGCTAACGATATTTTTCCAAATCTTTGCAGGATTTTTATTATCCACTCTCTAAATAGAGCAATATAAGAACTTTATTACGAAGGGATGTTTTTCATCATGGTTACAAATCGAGTTGTTTTTTTAACAGGTGCTGCAAGTGGTATTGGTTATGAAATGGGAAAAGCTTTTGCAAAAGAAGGTGCAAAAGTTGTTATTACCGATCGTCTTGAAGAACGTGCAAAAGAAGCTGCTGAACAACTACAAAAAGAGGGCTTTCAAGCTATCGGCTTAAAATGTGATGTTACATCCGAAGAAGAAATAGAAGCATCCATTTCCCAAACTGTTAATCATTTCGGTTCATTAGACATATTAATTAATAACGCAGGCATGCAACACGTTTCACCAATTGAAGATTTTCCAACCGAAAAGTTTGAGCTACTAATTAAAATTATGCAAATCGCTCCTTTTATCGCCATTAAACATGCCTTTCCGATTATGAAAAAGCAAAAGTATGGCCGAATTATTAATGTCGCTTCCATTAATGGCCTCGTTGGATTTGCAGGGAAATCCGCCTACAATAGCGCGAAACATGGTGTAATTGGATTAACAAAAGTTGCTGCTTTAGAAGGCGCTACGCATGGTATTACTGTAAATGCACTGTGTCCTGGTTATGTCGATACCCCTCTTGTACGTAATCAACTACAAGACTTAGCTACTACACGAAATGTACCACTTGAAAATGTTTTGGAGGAAGTCATTTATCCACTTGTACCGCAAAAACGCTTATTACAAGTACAAGAAATCGCTGATTATGCAATCTTTTTAGCGAGCGAAAAAGCGAAAGGTATAACCGGGCAAGCTGTCGTTATCGATGGTGGTTATACTGCTCAATAAAAAATAAAGTTTGCTCACGAAGAGCAAACTTTATTTTTTATCGCGAGGATCGTCATACTGTAGTAATTGCCGCGGCAACTTTTCTATTGCAACAATTACCCCATCTAATTTGCTTTCAATTCGATGGAGTAAATATAATGTTACAACAATCGGAAACCCTACATTACCTACCATCCTGATCCACTCTTCCATTCTTTTCGCCTCCTTTCATTATATAAATAAGAGAAAAGAATACATTTAGGCATAAAAAAACAAGCTATTATATATTAGCTTGTCTTTCAAATAATAATGCAATTTCTCGTTTATAATCCCCGCGTATAATACCTCGCTCAGTAATAATGCCTGTAATTAATTCGTTTGGCGTTACATCAAATGCTGGATTATAAACAGTAGTTCCAACTGGCGTTACTTGTTTCCCAAAAATTTTCGTAACTTCTGTTTCATCCCTTTCTTCAATAACAATTCCAGCGCCTGTTTGTTTCGTAATATCAAATGTAGATAACGGAGCTGCAACGTAGAACGGGATATCGAAATACTTTGCTAATATAGCTAAATTCATCGTTCCGATTTTATTTGCTGTATCCCCATTTGCGACAATTCGGTCCGCTCCTACAATAATTGCGTTGATTTCTTTCGTTTGAATAGCATGAGCTGCCGTATTATCTGTAATAAGCGTTACATCAATACCTGCCTGTTTTAATTCCCAAGTCGTTAAACGCCCGCCTTGTAAAACTGGTCTCGTTTCACATGCATATGCATGTAAATGTACACCTTTTTCTTTCCCAATATAAAACGGTGCTAGTGCAGTACCATATTTAGCAGTTGCAATACTGCCAGCGTTACAAATTGTTAAAATGTTATCACCGTCTTTAAAGCATGATAATGCATGTTCTCCAATACTCCTGCATACTGCTTCATCTTCTTGCTGAATGAGAAGCGCTTCTTCTTCTAATATTTTTTGTGCTTCTTTTATTGTAGTAATTTCTTGAATAGATTCTCTCATACGATCGATTGCCCAAAATAAATTGACTGCTGTCGGGCGTGACGTTCCCAAATAATTACAATCTCTATTAAACTTCTTTTGAAATTCTTCAATATGTAAAGTAGTATATTTTTTTGCTGCAAGCGCCAAGCCAAATGCAGCTACAATTCCAATTGCCGGTGCTCCTCGTACTTCTAGCATGACAATACTTTTCCATACCTCTTCAATCGTCGTTAATGTTTTATATTCTGTGCTATGCGGCAACTTTGTTTGATTTAATACTGCAATAGCATCCCCTTTCCAACTGACAGACCTCGGAATCGTAACAATTGTACTCATGCTTTTACCCCTCCAGAAACTGTCTGTTGAAATAATGTTCGGAACAGTTGAATATCAGCGTTTTTAGATTCATATTTTATTAGTTCTTTACCTAAGGATAAAGCTTGTTTCTTGGCTTGAATTCTCTTTTCTTTATTTGCTATTTCATCTAAATCAGCTACATGTGCTAAGCCAATTGTTCTTCGGATAAGCTCACATCCAGCAAATCCGACCACATCCGTAAAAATATTTTGCAAAATAATCGGCAACCATTGTTTTTCTTTCGTATATGCTTCTACACCTTCTCCAATCCATAACTTTGTAAAAGTGTCTACGAAATAGCTCCATGTTTTCTCAATATGGAAAAATAGCACACTTCTCTGTTCTTCCTCTCTAGATAGAGCATTTAATAATAGATTTGCAATAAATTGACCAAGATCAAATCCAAATGGGCCATAAGTTGCAAACTCCGGATCAATCACTTTCGTTTCAGAAGGTGATGAAAAAATACTACCAGTATGTAAATCACCATGAATAAGTGCTTCTTTTCTCGTTAAAAACTTATATTTATATTGTGCTACTTTTAATTTTAAAGTTTTATCACTCCACAATTCATCAACCGCTAGTTGTAATTCCGGCTCATAATCATTCGTATCGTAATGGCCAAACGGATCTGTAAACACTAAATCTTCTGTAATCTTGCAGAGATCTGGGTTTACAAATGTACCTTCTAGTCCCCTTTTCTCTTCTGACTGTAAACCGAAATCTGAAGTATAAAATAAAACATTTGCTAGAAAACGACCGATATGTTGGGATAAAAGTGGATATTCTTCTCCATCTATTAATCCTTTTCTTGTAATTGTTAGTCTTGATAAGTCTTCTATTACTGTTACTGCTAACTCTTCATCATGACTGTGCACTACCGGAACATAATCCGGTACATACTTCGCAAAAATTTTCAGTGCCTTGCTTTCAATTGTCGCTCTTTTTATAGATAACGGCCAGCTTTCACCAACTACTTTCGCATATGGCAGTGCCTGTTTTATTATAATAGACTTCTCTCCATCATCTAATTTGAACACGTAATTTAAATTTCCATCTCCAATTTCATGACAAAATACATTTGCTTTCTTTTCAAAATAACCGTGTTCTTTCGCATATTGTATAGCTGTTGTTTCAGTTAATGCATAATATCCCATCGTCTTCTCCCCCTTTTTTATATTCAGAGGTTTTTCTGACGTAGAAAAACCTCTTTCCACTAAGAAAGAGGTTTGAAGTTTATCTTCTCCCCTCTTATCTGCCAGAAAGTTTTACTTTCTGCTGGAATTAGCACCGTGCCTTTTGGCGTAAATAAACGCCCCATTTCACAATGGTATTACGGTCGGTTGCTGGGCTTCATCGGGCCAAATCCCTCCACCTGCTCTTGATAAGAGTTGTATAATTTTTTAGAATTTTTAACTTTATGTTGAAGACTATACCAAGAATAAAAATCACTTGTCAACATTTTATTTGTATAATTCTGGACGTCGATCCGCAAAAACTGGAATTCCTTTGCGTACTTCTTTAATTTTCTCGAATGTAAGCTCTCCAAATAGAATTGCTTCTTCTTCATTTGCTTCTACAACAACTTCGCCCCAAGGATCGACAATTAAAGAATGGCCAGCAAACTCATTATTTGGATCCTTCCCTGCCCTATTACATGCTACAACATAACACTGGTTTTCAACTGCTCTTGCTTGTAATAGCAAACGCCAATGTGCTAAACGAACTAATGGCCATTCAGCTACAACAAATAAAACTTTTGCACCTTTAGCAGTATGAACGCGCATCCACTCCGGAAAACGAATATCATAGCAAATTGTGCCAGCGCACTCTACATCATCTAACTTAAATTCACCAGTACGATTTCCAGCGATTAAATATTTATGTTCATCCATAAGCTGAAATAAATGCACTTTACTATATTCATGGACTAGTTCTCCTTTATTCGTTACAACATACATTGTATTTGTAACACCTTGCTCCGTTTGCTTTGCTATAGAACCACCAACAATATGTACACCATATTGTTTCGACCATTCTATCAACTTTTCTTTCGTTTCCAATCCATCCCTATCTGCAATTTCAGAGAGTCTCGTTAAATCATAACCTGTTGTCCATAGTTCTGGTAAGACGATAACATCTGGTCTTTCCTTCATCGCTTCGCTTATTTTATTTTTAGCATTCTCAATATTTTTTTCTACATCTCCAAAGACAATATCCATCTGAATACATGCGACTTTCATTTTTTCAGCCCCATTCTCATTTTTTTCTTTACAAAATACTGGAAAGATTATATCATTTGTCACTAGAATTGTAACAACTTTCAAAAGAGGTGGAAAGTATGAAATCATTTCAACCTTCTGAGATAGTAACATCATTGCCAACACAATTTTTCGCTTCACTTGTTGCAAAAGTTAACAAAGTCGTTGCAGCTGGTCACGATGTTATTAATCTAGGTCAAGGTAATCCAGATCAACCAACACCGCAGCATATCGTAAAAGCTTTGCAAGATGCTGCTGAAAAGACCATTCATCATAAATATCCGCCATTTCGCGGACACGAAAGCTTAAAAGAAGCTGTAGCAACATTCTATCAACGTGAATACGGCGTAGAATTAAATTCGAAAACTGAAATTGCTATTTTGTTTGGTGGAAAGGCTGGATTAGTAGAATTACCAGTTTGCTTTACAAACCCTGGTGATACGATTCTCGTTCCCGATCCAGGTTATCCAGATTATTTATCAGGTGTCGCTTTAGCAAAAGCAAAATTTGAAACAATGCCACTTATTGCAGAAAATAACTTTTTACCAGATTATGCAAAAATTGATGATTCTATTGCCGAGCGTGCAAAATTAATGTTTTTAAACTATCCAAATAATCCTACAGGTGCTACTGCATCAAAAGATTTTTTTGATGAAACAATTCATTTTGCCAATAAACACAATATATTAGTTGTTCATGATTTTGCTTATGGTGCTATAGGATTCGACGGTCAAAAGCCAGTTAGTTTCTTACAAGCAGACGGTGCCAAAGATACAGGAATCGAAATTTACACATTATCGAAAACTTTTAATATGGCTGGCTGGCGCATCGCTTTTGCTGTAGGGAATGAAAGTGTCATTGAAACCATTAACTTATTACAAGATCATATGTATGTTAGCATCTTCGGTGCAGTTCAAGATGCCGCCCGCGAAGCACTATTAAGTTCACAGTCTTGCGTAATAGACCTTGTAAATAGTTACGAAGCTCGACGAAACGCTCTTATTTCAGCTTGTCACTCAATTGGTTGGAATGTAAACATTCCAACAGGATCATTCTTTGCATGGCTTCCTGTTCCAAAAGGATATACTTCTGAGCAATTTTCTAATATTTTACTAGAAAAAGCACATGTCGCAGTTGCTCCTGGTGTTGGATTTGGTGAGCATGGCGAAGGGTATGTCCGTGTTGGTCTCTTACATACAGAAGATAGGTTAAGAGAAGCCATTCATCGAATTGATAAATTAAATTTTTTCAAAAAGTAATTGACAACATGAAAAATATCTGACAAAATTCAGTTATCTTAAAAATTTAAACATTTCTAAATACTTCTTATCAAGAGCAGGTGGAGGGACGAGCCCGACGAAACCCGGCAACCGATCTACAATTGTAGACACGGTGCTAATTCTCGCAGCATTACGCTGACAGATAAGGAGCTGGTTGTAAAAAAACCTCTCCTTAGCTGAGAGGTTTTTTTATTTAACTAGGAGGTTATAACAATGAGCGGAATTATAGCGACATATTTAATCCATGATGATTCACATAACTTAGAAAAAAAAGCTGAGCAAATTGCACTCGGTTTAACAATTGGCTCTTGGACTCATTTGCCACATTTATTGCAAGAACAATTAAAGCAGCATAAAGGCAACGTCATTCATGTTGAGGAATTAGCTGCACATGAACATACCAATTCGTATTTACGTAAAAAAGTGAAACGCGGAATTATTAAAATCGAATATCCGTTATTAAATTTCAGTCCAGATTTACCAGCAATTTTAACGACTACATTTGGAAAGCTATCACTTGATGGCGAAGTAAAATTAATTGACTTAACTTTTTCAGACGAATTAAAAAAACAGTTTCCTGGTCCAAAATTCGGGATAGATGGTATTCGAAATCTTTTACAAGTACATGATCGTCCCCTTTTAATGAGTATTTTTAAAGGAATGATTGGACGAAATATTGGGTATTTAAAAACGCAATTACGCGATCAAGCAATTGGTGGTGTAGATATCGTAAAAGATGATGAGATATTATTCGAAAATGCATTAACACCACTTACGAAACGCATCGTATCTGGAAAAGAAGTTTTACAATCCGTATATGAAACGTACGGACATAAAACGTTATATGCCGTAAATTTAACAGGACGAACTTTTGATTTAAAAGAAAATGCGAAACGTGCAGTGCAAGCTGGAGCTGATATTCTATTATTTAACGTATTCTCTTACGGACTAGATGTACTACAATCACTTGCAGAAGATGATGAAATCCCGCTTCCTATTATGGCACACCCTGCTGTAAGTGGTGCTTATTCCGCATCCAAGTTATATGGAGTTTCATCTCCATTATTACTCGGAAAGCTACTCCGTTATGCTGGGGCTGACTTTTCATTATTCCCATCTCCATACGGAAGTGTTGCGCTAGAAAAAGAGGAAGCTCTTGCTATCTCAAAATATTTAACTGAAGGCGATTCATTTTTCAAGAAGAGCTTTTCTGTTCCGTCTGCTGGTATTCACCCTGGTTTCGTTCCCTTTATTGTACGAGATTTCGGTAAAGATGTTGTTATTAATGCTGGTGGCGGAATACATGGACATCCAAATGGGGCGCAGGGCGGCGGTAAAGCTTTCCGTGCTGCAATTGATGCTACTTTGCAAAATAAACCACTCCATGAAGTAGATGACATAAATTTGCATAGCGCACTACAAATATGGGGAAATCCCTCTCATGAGGTGAAATTATGAGTATTCAAGTATTTTGTGATTTCGATGGCACGATTACAAATAATGATAACATTATGTCCATTATGGAAAAATTTGCACCACCAGAAGCTGAAGAAGTAAAGAATAGAATTTTATCACAAGAGCTATCTATTCAAGAAGGTGTTTCTCAATTATTTCAATTCATACCTACTAATCTGCACGATGAAATTATTCAATTTTTAATAGAGACTGCTGAAATCCGTAATGGTTTTCATGAATTTATACAATTTGTAAATAAAAATAATATTTCCTTTTATGTTATATCAGGTGGAATGGATTTCTTCGTCTATCCACTCTTACAAGGACTCATTCCGAAAGAGCAAATTTACTGTAATGAAACAGATTTTTCAAATGAATACATTACGGTGAATTGGCCTCATCCTTGTGATCATCATTGTCAAAATCATTGCGGATTATGTAAATCATCACTCATCCGTAAATTAAGTAATACAAATGACTTCCATATTGTAATCGGAGATTCAATTACTGATTTACAAGCTGCGAAACAAGCGGATAAAGTGTTCGCTCGTGACTTCCTTATTACAAAATGTGAAGAAAATCATATTTCTTATACACCATTTGAATCGTTTCACGATATTCAAAACGAATTAAAACATTTGTTGGAGGTGAAATTATGAAACAACTTTTTCGTCAATGGTATGACTTAAGTGAGATAAAAAAAGAATTAACAACACGAAATTGGTTTCCAGCAACGAGTGGTAATATTTCTATAAAGGTTAGTCATGAACCACTCACTTTTCTCATTACAGCAAGTGGTAAAGATAAAACAAAAACGACTCCAGATGATTTTCTATTAGTAGATCATCTAGGGGTTCCCGTATTAGAAACTGAATTACGTCCTTCAGCAGAAACAATCTTGCATACACATATTTATAATAATACGAATGCTGGATGCGTCCTTCATGTTCATACAACCGATAACAATGTTATCACAAATTTATATAGTGATGCAGTCACACTTCAAAATCAAGAAATTATTAAAGCTCTCGATATTTGGGAAGAAGGTGCAACAATAAACATTCCTATTATCGAAAACCATGCCCATATCCCAACGCTTGGAGAAAACTTCCGCAAGCATATACAAGGAGATTCGGGGGCAGTATTAATCCGTAACCATGGTATTACCGTATGGGGCCGAGATAGCTTTGATGCAAAGAAAAGATTAGAAGCTTATGAGTTTTTATTCCAATTTCATATAAAACTATTATCAATTCAAGGAGGCGTTTCTAATGGCGCAAATTCGTATTCATGAAATAAATACTCGCATTGAAAATGAAGTGGAAGTATCAAAATTTCTACAAGAGGAAGGCGTTTTATATGAGAAATGGAATATTTCCAAACTTCCTACTCATTTAAAAGAAAATTACTCATTAACAGATGAAAACAAAGCTGAAATATTAGCTGTGTTTTCAAAAGAAATTGCTGATGTTTCATCACGCCGAGGTTATAAAGCACATGATGTAATTTCACTTTCAAATAGCACACCTAACCTTGACGAACTATTAATTAATTTCCAAAAAGAACACCATCATACTGATGATGAAGTTCGCTTTATTGTTAGTGGTCATGGCATCTTTGCCATTGAAGGAAAAGATGGGACATTCTTTGACGTTGAACTTGAGCCAGGCGATCTCATATCTGTTCCTGAAAATGCAAGACATTATTTTACCTTGCAAGATGATCGTCAAGTTGTAGCTATTCGTATTTTTGTTACAACTGAAGGCTGGGTTCCAATCTATTAAGGTAGTTAGTTGAATAAAAGGCCTTGGACCCCCTTTTCCAACCTTTTATTCACTCTACATATATACATCCTCCTATGGAACAGGCTTATTTCATTTTGAAATAAGCCTGATTTTTTATGGTTCTAACCGTATTATTACTTCTTTTCAGTACAATCTCTCCCTTCAATTTTTCAAGTATATTTATTAAGACTTTTTGAACATTTATTGAACTTTTTTTGAACTTTTTCTGAAAATTCTGTTTTATGTATGATATACTACAATTAACTAAGAAGGAAAAGAAAATCGCAAACAGAGGGGGAGAATCATGAGTTTACTTATCGCACTTATACTAGGGGTTACGTGTGGAGCACTTCCTATTATTCTAGGAGCTATTATGGAAGAGTTAGAAGTTGGTGTTTTAGGTTTTGTTGCATCTTGTGTAAGCGCTTTACTTTTTGGTTTATTCGGTGCTATTCCTGTTTCAATTCTCTGTGCATTTTATATAGTACGCCATGCTCGTACAAAACAATTTGGTCCTAATCACATCGCGCAAGTGATTCCATTCCCAATCGAACGATGCCGCCGGGCTTCTAGCTTATAATTACAAAATTAAAAATAAAAGTCCTCAAATGAGGACTTTTATTTATTTTCTTCTAGAAATTGAAACAATTCTTGTAGATGCAAAGCGTCTTCACTATAGCTAACAGATACATGATATATACCATCAATCTCCGCTTCCATGTAAAGGTCAACTCCATCTCGATCATATTTCAATGCCAAATAAAATTCCATTTCTTCTAGCATCTTTTTTGAAGTTCGAATAACGTAATGCCCTTTCTCATCTCTTCCATATTCGAAATTCGGTTCAAAATCATATTTTTGTTTAAAAGCTTCTTTTTGTTTTTCATTAATTTGTATACATGTTGCTCTTTGTACAGTATCAATCATCTCATCAAATTTTTGAAGATCCATCTCATTTACCCCCTTACGTATTTTTTGTATAACACTTGTGTTCCGCTATTTTCTTCCCCATCTTTTATTAGCTCTTCATACAATTCCTTCGCCAAACTTAAACCTGGTACTTGTAATTGTAATCTTTCAGCCTCATCTAACGCGATCTTCATATCTTTCATAAAATGCTTTACATAAAAACCTGGTTCAAAATCTCCCTTTAACATTCGAGGAGCTAAATTACTTAATGACCAGCTACCTGCTGCTCCCGTTGAAATACTCTCCAATACTTTATCAGGATCTAATCCAGCCTTTTTCGCATAAGCAACAGCTTCACATACTCCAATCATGTTGGAAGCAATCGCAATTTGATTGCACATTTTTGTATGTTGTCCACTTCCAGCAGGCCCTTGCAACTGAATATTTGTTCCTAGTTTTTCAAATAACGGTAAACATCTATCATATATTTCTTTCTCTCCACCGACCATAATTGCGAGTCTTGCTTCTTTCGCACCAACGTCTCCTCCAGATACAGGTGCATCTAACGTATATACATTCTTACTTTTTCCAGTTTCATTAATACGTTTTGCCAATGTTGGTGTAGATGTCGTGAAATCAATTGCGATTGTGCCTTCATTTGCATTCTCCAAAATTCCATCTATCCCAAAGTACACTTCTTCTACATCATGTGGATACCCAACCATAGTCATTACAACATCAACTTGCTTTACTAACTCTTTCGGTGTATCACACCAATTTGCACCATCTTGCACTAAAGAGTCTGTTTTCGATTTTGTTCTATTATATACATATACTGTATGACCGTCTTGCATTAAATGACGCACCATACTTTTTCCCATTACACCAATACCAATGAAACCAATTGATACATTTTTATGTTTCATTTTCTCATCCCCTTTGTTCTAATAAATCACTTACCATCTTTCGGAAATCTTTATTAAAGTCATCATCCATACTATTTTTCACGTTTGAAAATAAAATAACAAAAGTCCCTTTTTCTTTATTAAAATTATTGAAAGTATTCCACCCAGATAGTACACCATGGTTATGAAAATAATCCGGATATATGTAAAAACTAAATGCATATTTTCGTTCTGTTGAAGGTGAAAACATCGCTTGTATACTTTGTTCAGAAAGAAGTTTCCCATTTATAATTGCTTCGTCTAATTTCTTCATATCTCCAACTGTCGTATACATCTCACCACAACCATATAGCCAATCCATGCCTACCTTCTGCGCTGGTACAAGCTCTTGATTTTTTTTCACATAACCCTTTGTGAAATTTTTATCTCCAGGTACCATATTTCCCATACCAGATTCATGCATATCTGCTTTTATAAATATATTTTCTTTTATGTAATCTCCTAAAGGTTTTTTCGATATATGTTCTATTATATAGGCAAGCACCATATAATTATAATCTGTATATCTCCAACCTGTTCCTGCAGGAAATTCTAAATTTTGACGTCCAATCCAATTCATTAACTGTAAACGGGAGGCAGCATTAACATTGCCTTTTGCGTGTTCAGGTAAACCAGAGGTATGCGTTAATAAATGATATAACGTAATATTTTTATTCTCCGGAAATGAAGGAATATATTTATTTACATTATCTTGAATATTTAGCTTCCCTTGATCCTGCAGTTGTAAAATAGATGTAGCCACAACTGTTTTCGTAATAGAACCGATACGATATTTTGTGTGAGGCGTATTTTCTATTTTATTTTGAACATCAGCATACCCATATCCTTTATTCAATATAACATGCTCTTTATCTGTTACCAAAACTGTTCCATTGAATTGCTTTCCGACTAAATATTGATCTAATTTTTGAGATATGCTAGCATAATCAATTTGCTTTTCTTTTTTTTCTTCTTCTATATTCTCTTGTACTTCTGATTCAACAGCAGGATTCACCTTAGTTGTTAATTCTTTACTTTCCTTTATATTAGGATTATAGAGAAAATAGTATACTCCTCCACAAACTACAGCACATATTGAAACTATCATCATTATTTTTTTCATCATATTGTTCCTCCATAATTCCTTCGTTCAAAATCCCCCCTACACTCTATTATCAAGTAATAAAAAAAAATCGCAACAATTTGTTGCGAAAAATCACTTTTTTTCTTTTCTATATACACACACTTGATTTTTCCCATTTTTTTTCGCTTCATATAATGCAATATCCGCTCGTTGCATTAATTCTTCTCTTGTAATCCCTTTTTCATATAATGCAACTCCAAAGCTCGCTGTTAATTTCGAAATTCCTGAGAATTGCTTTGTTTCAATGAAAAATCGTAATGATTCCGCAACTTGAAATGCTTCTTTTTCTACCGTATTCGTTACTAAAATAATAAATTCTTCTCCTCCCCACCTAGCAAATACATGTTGCTGCTCCACTTTAGATTTCATGAGCTCTGCAAGCTCAATTAATGCTAAGTCACCAAAATCATGGCCATACGTGTCATTTACTGCTTTAAAATTATCTATATCAAATAAAATAAGTGCTATATTTTCATTATTACGCATCGCATTATCCCATTCTGCCTCGAGTATTTGTTGGAATTTCAAACGATTATAAATCTCTGTTAACGAATCTATCATAGCAAGTCTTTCTTGTTCTTGATAGATTTCATCTAATTCGGTAATCTCTGTACACTTCACAATAAATCTTGATAAATCTTCTGGCAATGGTGTCGCACGCAATAAAAAAGTTGACACTTCCCCTTCATAGTTGGACATCTTAATTCTTCTATCATATGATAATGTATCATCTAACCATGTTATATCATGAGTTGTTGAATAGTATCCATTTTCTCTAATAAGATGTTCAGCAAATACTAAATGTTGCTCACGATACGCAAACAAATTTTCATATCCGAAAAACTCTAAAAAATTTGTATTACAATCAACAATCTCATCGTCTTCTACTATAAATAATAGATCATTTCGAAAATCAAACATCGTTTGAAGTAGTTCTTGTTGCAAACTTACTTGTCGCACTAAAGAAAGCTGATATAAACTTTTATTTACTTCCTCTAACACCATTTGTGGAGTCACAGGGGCTATCACAATATTACGTATTCCTAACGTAAGCACCTCTGCAAACTCGCTTGTTATTTGTTGATCCCAAATGACAATAAATGTACTCTGTGGATTATACATATTCTTTATATATTTTATTTGAGAAAAATCTGTTACATACATAATTACAATATGTGGTTTAGTCCTCTGAAATAATACTTCGCCTTCTTCAAAACTATTTGCTATAAACATACATTTTGGATGGATATTTTCTATCGTTTGTTGATGCGTGCATCCATTTTCTATATAAAGGACATTTAACTGAAGATCTTGTAATACATTTTGGAAAACCGTATTTTCTAATAAAAAATGTAGTATGTTCATCACTAGTCTTCACTCACTTCATATATCTTGTTCTACAGAATTCCTCACAAACATTTTATAAAAAACTGTTCTCTAAAAACTTTAATGAGTGAGGGATACATGTTAACAAGCTAATTGAGAATGTTCTCTTCATTTTTCACTCTATAAATTCCTTTTTTAGTGTATGATTATAGGAATTGTATCGTTTGTATGAATGCCCTAGCTTCCGCTTTAAAACTTGACAATTAAAATAAAGATATTATATTCTTAAATTCGATAACTTACAAAATGTAAGTAGAATATATTACATTTGTTTTTTTCATAATTTGATATGTAATTTGGAGGATATATAATGACAAACGAAAACTTTTTTAATGTTCTATATGAACGCACATCTACACGTGCATTCAACCCAGAGAAAGAAATTTCATCTACAGAGTTACACGAGATTTTAAAGGGAGCTGCTCAAGCACCTTCTGCTTGGAACTTACAGCACTGGAAATTCCTCGTATTCCAAGGTGAAGATGTACAGAAACGATTACATCCAATTGCTTATAACCAACAACAAATTCTTGATGCTTCTGCTGTAGTCGCTATTTTAGGTGATTTAGAAGCTTATAAAAATGTTGAACAAGTTTATGGTCCAATTGTAGAACAAGGATTTATGAAAGAAGAAGCAAAAGAGCGCTTAGCTAAAAATATTGAGTCTGCATATGCACGTGAGCAATTCCCAAGAGATGCAGCCTTTTCAAATGCATCTTTAGCAGCAATGCAACTTATGCTTGCAGCTAAAGCAACTGGCTGGGATACTTGTGCGATTGGTGGTTTCAACCCACAAGCACTTACAGAAGAATTCAATGTTTCATCTCGCTACGTACCAATTATGCTTATTACAATTGGTGAATCAACTTTAAAAGGCCACCCTGCACCACGAATGAGCGTAGAACAAGTGAGTGAATGGGCAAAATAATAAAGTGAAACTTGAATCAATGTGAGGGTCTTATTGCCCTTTCATACGAATAAAAAAGAAACGAAGGTAATTTCATTACCTTCGTTTCTTTTTTATTCTGTCACACATCCGTAATACTAAAATGTATGATTCGACATCCGCACATAAAAACAGTAAATTTCATGCTATTCGCATACACATAAATGACGTTTTGTGTCGAATTTTGTTAAAGTATCGAAATATAACCGTGTGTTTTTGTTACAATTATGATACAATGATAACAAATAGATAACAAGAGAGGGATTTTCATTGAGTTCATACGGAAGCTTTATTGCACTTTTATGTTACATAGTAACTGTACTGCTTCTATATTTTATTGGCGATGCTGCAAACATTTCAGTTTTACAATTCCCAAAAGAAGAAGCATTCCACTTAGAATCAGAAAAACATACTGCACGATCCATTGTACCGCTACTGTTAGCTCTTCCTGTATATATCATCGTTTTATATAAAAGCAAAAAAGTGTAAAGGCTACCTATTTCATTCATTTCGGTGGTCTTTGCACTTTTTTGTGATATCTATCCTATTTTAAACATCATTCCGTAATAAACACCCAGCTAGTCTTTTAAAATGAGAAATTCCCCTAGAAAAAATTCCACTCTCTGTCCAGTCACTCACTACCGAACTTACATAGATTATAAGTGTGAAGGGGGTGATGAGGATTATGTTTGGATCATTTGGATGCTGTGATAACTTTAGAGACTGTCATCATCATGAAAGAGAGTGCAGACATCATGAGAAAGAGAAAGAGAGAGAAGTAGTTAGACCACAACAACCAGCTGTATGTAACGTACTTGCTAATATTTCAGTTGGAACAGAGCTTTCTCTTTTAAGCATTAGAGGTAATGGCACTTTCAACAATGTAATTTTTGAAGGTTTCGCTAACGGTGTTGCTCTTTTCTCTGCTTTAGCTCGTAATAACAAAGACAACAAAGATAACAATAAAGACGATAAGAACAATCAAAACCGTAATACTTTTACTGGTATTTTACGTGTATGCCCAACTGATATCGTTGCTATCGCTATCTAATTCTGTTCCTTATCCTCTATAGTAAAAAAATAAGATTTACTTTTCTCATAGAAAAAACCTGAGACCGATTTCAAATCGACTCAGGTTTTTTTATTGATTATATGCTTTTAACGAGTTCAACAACTTCTTCAGCAGTTGACATCATTAATGCTTTTTCTGCTAATGTTTCCATTTCTGCTTTTGACAACTTGCTTAGTTGTGTTCTTGCAGGAAGAATAGATGTTGCACTCATACTGAACTCATCTAAACCTAATCCTAATAATAATGGGATAGCAAGTGAATCGCCCGCCATCTCACCACACATACCAGCCCATTTGCCTTCTTTATGAGCAGCATCGATAACCATTTTTACAAGACGTAAAATAGATGGGTTATATGGTTGGTATAAGTAAGATACTTGTTCGTTCATACGGTCTGCAGCCATTGTGTATTGAATTAAGTCGTTTGTTCCGATAGAGAAGAAATCAACTTCTTTTGCGAATTGATCTGCTAATACTGCTGAAGCTGGAATTTCAACCATCATACCAACTTCAATAGAATCAGAAACAGTTGTACCCGCTTCTACAAGTTTTGCTTTTTCTTCTAATAAGATTGCTTTCGCTTGACGGAACTCATCAAGTGTTGCAATCATTGGGAACATAATTTTTAAGTTACCATATACGCTAGCACGAAGTAATGCACGAAGTTGTGTACGGAACACATCTTGCTCATCAAGACATAAGCGAATTGCACGGTATCCTAAGAATGGGTTCATTTCTTTTGGTAAATGTAAGTATGGAAGCTCTTTATCTCCACCGATGTCAAGTGTACGAACAACAACAGGTTGACCTTCTTTTACACCTTCAAGAACTGCTTTATATGCTTCGAACTGCTCTTCTTCTGTTGGAAGATTGTCACGGCCCATGTATAAGAATTCTGTACGGTATAAACCAACGCCTTCTCCGCCATTATCGATAATACCTTGTACATCATTTGGTGTTCCGATATTTGCAACAAGCTCAACGTGATGTCCATCACTTGTTACAGTAGCTTGGTCTTTTAATTTTGCCCATTCAGCTTTTTGCTCTTCAAATTTCGCTTTCTTTTCTTCAAACGAGCGAAGAGTTTCTTCTGATGGATTAACAATTACTTCTCCATCTAAACCATCGATGATTACGATATCGCCATTTTGGATTTTCTCCATAACAACTTTCGTACCAACAACAGCTGGAATTTCCATAGAGCGAGCCATAATCGCAGAGTGAGATGTACGTCCACCGATATCAGTTGTAAAACCTTTTGCATACTTACGGTTTAACTGAGCCGTATCAGATGGTGTTAAATCTTCAGCAATAATGATTACTTCTTCAGAAATTGTACCAGGATTTGAGAAGTTAATGCCTAGTAAATGTGCAAGAACACGTTTTGTTACGTCACGAATGTCCGCAGCACGTTCTTTCATATATTCGTTATCCATGTTTTCAAACATAGAAATAAACATTGATGCAACTTCATCCATTGCAAATTCAGCATTTACTTTTTCACTATTTACTTTATCTTTTACTGGGTTTACTAGTTCTGGATCATTTAACACTAATAAATGTGCTTCAAAGATCGCAGCTTTGTCAGCACCTAGCTCAGCAAAAGCGTGGTCCTTAATAGCTTCTAATTCAGTTTTTGCTTTCTCAAGCGCAGCTTCTAAGCGTGCAATTTCTGCAGCTTCGTTTGTAATTGATTTCTTTTCGATGTTAAATTCAGGATTTTCAAGTCTGAAAGCCTTTGCAATAGCAATCCCACTTGATGCAGCGATCCCTTGAATGTTAAGAGTCATTATTCTCCTAATCCTTCGTTTTTCATAGTTTCTTCGATAGCTGCTAGTGCTTGAGCTGCATCATCACCATTTGCAGTGATTTTAATTTCCGCGCCTTGTTGAATACCTAAAGACATAACGCCCATGATTGATTTTAAGTTAACGTTCTTTCCGTTATACTCTAAGTTAATGTCAGAACCAAATTTGCTTGCAGTGTTTACAAGTAGAGTTGCTGGACGAGCATGAATTCCTGAGTCGCTAGTTACTTTAAAGATTTTTTCCATGATAATTTATCTCCTTTAAATTACAGTATTTTTTAGTTGTATAGACGTGAGTACTACATCATCTATTGTATATAATAGGCGATGTTCGGTCAACCACATCGCCTATTATAATTATAAACATTTTGCGTCAAATTCCTACTGAATGTCAATAATAGCGTTTTCGCCCTTCTTAACATTTCCATCTTTTTTCAATTCGACTTGTTGCCCTTGTTGTAAATTCGTAAATACAATTGGTGTAATGATAGATGGTGCATTTTCTTTTACAAATGCAAGATCTACTTTTAATAATGGTTGTCCTTGTTTCACTTTGTCACCTTGTGCTACAAGTGCTTCAAAACCTTCACCATTTAATTTTACAGTATCAATACCGAAGTGGATTAAAATTTCTTTTCCACCTTCAGATTGAATACCAATTGCATGCTTTGTAGGGAATACGTTGACAATTTCACCGTTAACTGGAGAAACTACTGTTCCTTCTGTTGGCTCAATTGCAAATCCATCTCCCATCATTTTTCCTGAAAATACTTGATCTGGCACTTCTGTAATTGGTAGGATTTTCCCTTCAATTGGTGAAACGATTGTTTCGTTTTCATCAACTTTTTGAGGAGCTTCTTCTACTTTTACAGGCTCTTCTTTTTCAACATGAGGTGTACGACCTGACATAATATCATGAATTTGTGATTTTAATGTGTCAGATTTCGGTCCAAAAATAGCTTGAATGTTATTTCCAACTTCAAGTACACCAGCTGCTCCAAGTTCTTTCAAGCGATCTTTATTTACATTCTTTTGTTCGTTAACCTGTACACGTAAACGAGTAATACAAGCGTCTAAAGAAGCAATGTTTTCTTTACCACCAAGTGCTACTAATACTTCACGAGGAAGTTCACCAGCTTCTGCTTTTCCTGCACCTTCATTCGCATTTGCAACTTCACGACCAGGTGTTTTTAAATCCCATTTACGGATTGCAAATCGGAATCCGAAGTAGTAAATAACCGCTAGTACAAGACCAACAATAATTACCCACCACCATGCCGTACGGCCTGGTAGTACACCGAATAATAGGAAGTCGATTAAACCACCAGAGAATGTCATACCAATTTTAACACCTAAAATTTGCATTGTCATAAATGATAGACCAGCGAATACTGCGTGAATTCCAAATAATACTGGTGCTACGAATAAGAATGAAAATTCAAGTGGCTCTGTAATACCTGTTAAGAAAGATGTTAATGCAGCAGAACCTAAAATACCAGCTGCTAATTTTTTGTTTTCTGGACGTGCTTCATGGTACATTGCTAAAGCTGCTGCTGGAAGACCGAACATCATGAACGGATACTTACCAGTTGTAAATGTACCTGCTGTTAATTCTACACCGTCTTTTAACTGTGCCATAAAGATTTTTTGGTCACCACGAATTAATTCGCCAGCCGCATTTGTATACTGACCGAATTCGAACCAGAACGGTGAATAGAAAATGTGATGTAATCCAAATGGAATTAATGAACGTTCAATTAAACCGAAAATAAATGCTGCTAACGTTCTATTTGCATCAATCATTTGATGTGAGAACGTGTTTAAGCCACCTTGAATGTATGGCCAAACGAAGCACATGATAATACCTACTATTAAAGAGAATGTTGCAGTTGCAATCGGTACGAAACGCTTACCTGCAAAGAAACCTAAGTATGATGGTAATTCAATGTTGAAGTATTTATTATAGCAATATGCCGCTACTATCCCGACGATAATACCACCAAACACTCCAGTTTGTAGCGTTGGAATTCCTAATACGTTTGCATACGCTGGATCTGCAAATCCAATTTTTACTGGGTCTGCTCCAGAACTTGTTACTTTCACTAGCTTATCTACTTCTAAGAACACACTCATCGTTTTGTTCATAATTAAGTAGCCAACGAATGCTGCTAAACCAGCTACTCCGTCTCCACCAGCTAAGCCAATTGCTACCCCAACTGCGAATAGTAATGCAAGGTTAGCGAAAATAATATCACCAGATTGTTCCATAATTTTTGCTACCATTACGAACCAATCTGCTTTTAAAGCAGGAATAACATTTGTTAACTGTGGATTTTGAAATGCATTACCAAATCCAAGTAAAATACCTGCTGCCGGTAAAATCGCTACTGGAAGCATAAGCGCTTTTCCGACTTTTTGAAGAACACCAAAGATCTTCTTAAACATGGAAACCCTTCCTCTCTTATCTATATTGATACCTTCCGACAAACGCCAAAAAGGCATGAGGAAAAAAAGATAGAACGATAGCTATACAAAGGGTAGTATATCCCTTTCTCTAGCTTACATTCCTTACTTTTCTCCACTCATGCCTGATCGAATCAGTAACACGTGTCAAAAATAGGTTTACGTATAAGTTCACTATAATTAAGGCAAACGTTTTCGTTTTATACCTTAATGTGTTTGTCGAAATTTGTATAACTTTGCAATAGTTATTATACATAACTATTGTAAGCGATTCAATGATTTTTTTTAACGTTTTCATTTTCGACAAAAATATATGTCTTTTTACACATGCTCTGCCTTCACTAAGCGCTGCAAGTGCATCGTTAAATATATACTCTCTGCTTCATAAACAGGAAGTTGCAATTCTTTTTGCATAACCTTAACTAGCTTCCAAGCTAAATTATAACAGACAGGATATTCCGCCTTTAATAAATCAGCAAAACTTTGCGATTCCTCTACTTTTTCTCCTTTTTTCACCCTCTCAATAGCATATTGAAGATGACGAATAAGGCGTAAATAGTGAATACTTTCTTGGTCTAATGTAATTTGTAAATTCGTCTCAATTAAAGATACAAGCTGTGCAATGAGACGGGAGTTTTGATTAACTGAAGATAAATCTGAATTTGTAAGTGAACTGTAAATATGGAGTGCAATAAACCCAATTTCTCCTTCCGGCAATGTAATTTGCAAACGAGAATTTAAAAGGTTTACAACACCTTCAGCAATTTTATATTCCTCTGGATAGAGCATTTTCGTTTCAACTAAAAAAGGATTATCAATTGTAAACCCTTGTTTTAAACGCTTAATCGCAAAAGAAATATGATCTGTTAAAGCGATATGAATATGTTCATTCAATGGCGATTTTGCTTTTTCTTGAATATAGAACATAATATCATTCATTAATTCAATTAATTTTTCACTCACATGTGGAACTAGCAGTTTGTATTGTTCACGATCACGTTCATTTTTTAGAACAAACATTTTTTCAATTTGTTCTTGCTCCAATACATCTTTCGCTTTTTTCCCAAATCCAATTCCTTTACCAATCACTACTACTTCCTCATGTTCAGGATGGCTAGCAATGATGACATTATTATTTAAAACTTTTTTAATTTCTAGATAATTACTCATATAACACCACCCTCGTACTTAAATAGCCTGCTTTTATGTTACAGAACATTCTTCTTTGTCGTCAATGTAAAACATCTACCATTTCATAAAAATTCATTTTTTAGACATGTTTATATATGATGCGTATAATGTAAGAGCAACTGTACATAGAAAGGAGATAGCAACATGATTAAAATGTTTGTAAGTGATATCGACGGTACAATGATGCAACACGGAGGTTTAATTGACGAACAGGATATTGTAGCACTTCGTAGTCTTGCTGAACAAAATGTGATTCTTTGTTTCGCTTCTGGCCGACTTGATAATGAAATTGCAGACTTAATGAAAGCTGTAAATACAAATTTCCACCGCATCAGTGTTAATGGTGTTTTTGTATATACAAATGAAAATAAGCAGCTATTATCTGCAACTTTTGATTCCAGCATTCTTCCTGAGTTGTTACACATGACGAATGAAGATCCTTATTTCCGTTATGTTAGTGATGAACATCATTACTACATTGAAGAAAAAACACCGTTTATTCATGAACTTGAGCAACAAGTAACGATGACTTCTGTCGAAGAACCAAATTTATTACAGAAAATAGATGATACAATTTTCCCGAATAAAATTTCTGTCGGTGGAACAAAGGAGAGCTTACAACTTCTTCAGAAAAAAATTGATGAAAAATTTCATGGAAAAGTTAGTACGTTCATTTCAGCAGAACAATGCTTAGATGTAATGCCACCTAATATTAGTAAAGGTTCTGCTATTTCTGTTTTATTAAAGGAGTTTCAATTACAACCAGAGGAAGTTGCTTGCATAGGGGATTCTTATAATGATATTCCAATGTTTGCTTTAACTCCTCACAGTTTTGCTATGGCTCAAGCAGATGACGCAGTAAAAGAACACGCTCACTATGTAGTAAATACAGTTAAAGATGCTGTTAACCACGTAATTGCTCATAATAAAAATACGACTCACTCCTTGTAAGGATGAGTCGTATTTTTTCTTTACATGTTAAACAATTTGACATTTACTGTACTTCACAAACTGAAATATATTATTTGTTACGTGCGATGTTTGTAATAAACTTATAACGATCTCCACGATAAATACATTTCACATACTCTAACGGTACTTCACCTTCTGAATATGACCATTGACGCATGACAAGCACTGGCGCCTTTTTAGGAATATGCAGATGTTCCGCTTCATTATCCGTTGCAATTGAAGCTTCAATTGATTGAGTAGCGCTAACAAGTTTGAAGCCCAGTTTTTTCTCTAAATGTTCATATAAAGATTGTTGCAATATTTCTTCGTTAATATCTTTTACAAGAGCTGGCGACAAATATGTCGTCTCAAAAGCAATCGGTTCATCGTCAGCTAAGCGAATACGCCTCACTTCATAAACCGACTCTCCCTCCTGTATTCTCAGCCGGTCTGCTATTTTCGCAGTAGCTGGAACGAGGCGGAAACTTAATAATTGACTACTTGGGTTCATCCCACGAGAAATCATATCTTCTGTGAATCCTGTCATTCCTTGCAATTTTTGTTCCACTTTCGGAAGTTGGACAAACGTACCGATTCCACGTTTCCGATATAAATAACCTTGTTCCACTAAATTATTAATCGCCTGTCTGATTGTCATACGACTCACTTCGAACTTATCGCAAAGTTCATTCTCAGATGGGATTTTATCTCCCGGCTTCCATTCGCCGTCCTCAATTAGCTGTTTCACCCACTCTTGAATCTGATAATAGATCGGAAATGGTGAATACTTGTCGATGTTCATCAGCAATCGCCTCACTGCATAAAGATAGAGCTTCTTGATCAGCGATTACGGTTACATTCGGATGACGTTGTAAAACTGTAGCAGGACACGCTTCACTATATGCACCTTGCAATAATTCTTTAACAGCTTCTGCCTTTTTAGAACCCATAGCAACAAGTAGAATTTGTTTCGCTTTCATAATGCTTCCAATTCCCATTGTAATTGCATGAGTTGGCACATCTTCTTCTTTTTCGAAGAAGCGAAGGTTTGCTTGGCGTGTAGATTCTGTTAATTCAACAATGTTTGTTGGAGAATTAAACGGTGTTCCTGGTTCGTTAAATCCGATGTGACCGTTTTCACCGATTCCAAGAATCTGTAGGTCAACTGGGTTAGCAGCTAGAATGCCCTCGTAACGTTTGCACTCTTCCTCTAAATCACTTGCCATCCCATTTGGTACATAAGTTTGTTTAAATGGAAGATGATCAAACAACTGTTCTTGCATGAAATAGTGATAGCTGTTTTTATCTTCATGTGGTAAATTTACGTACTCATCTAAGTTTACAGTGGTTACACGGCTTGTATCAAGTTTATTTTTTCGCATTTCTGCATAAATACCTAATGGAGAGCTTCCTGTAGCCATTCCTAATGTTGGATTTTCTTTTGTTTTTACAACTTCTTCAATTAATTTATAACCTGCTTCTGCTAGTTCTTCTGGAGTTTTTACAACAAGAATATTCATTTCATTACTTCCCTTCCTTCATATGAATTCCTAAACGAACCGTATCATATACATGTAAATCTTCATTCATCACAACAAAGTCTGCATCTTTTCCTACCGCTAATGCACCTTTATTATTTAATCCAAACTCTTCTGCTTGGTTCACTGATGTCATTAGTACTGCATCTTCGATTGAACAACCTGTAAATTCAATTACATTTCGGAAAGCTTGATCCATTTTTAGAATACTACCAGCTAACGTTCCATCTTCTAATCGAGCACTACCATCTTTTACATGTACTGGCTGTCCGCCAAGCTCATATAATCCATCTTCAAGACCTTTTGCACGCATTGCATCAGTAATAACACTTACTTTTTTCGGTCCTTTTAATTTATATGCTAATTTCACCATATCCGGGTGAATGTGAATACCATCTGTAATTACTTCAACCATTACATCTGGATTTAATAACACATGACCAACAACTCCTGGTTCACGGTGATGTAATCCACGCATTTGATTGTATAAATGCGTTGCATGTGTAATGTTTCTATTTTTTAGTTGCGCATCAATTGCATCGGTATGTCCCATTGTGCCAACAACACCAGTTTCAGCAAGATATTGCTCAAACTCTAACGCACCTTCTTCTTCAGGTGCATATGTTACTAATTTAATTAAATTTCCGCTTGCTTCCTGCCATTGTTTAAATTGTTCAATATTCGCAGGAACAATATGTTCAAGTGGTTGTGCACCTGCACGTTTCTTTGAAACATACGGTCCTTCTAAGTGAATATATTCGAAATGTGCTCCTTTTTCTTTCGCTTCCTTCGCAGCATGTAGTGCTGCTTCGATTGCTTCTGGAGCTTGTGTCATTGTTGTTGGAAAGTAAGTTGTAACTCCTTCTTTTAACATTTCTTTACCTAGAGTTACTAACCCATCGCTATTTGCATCCATCGCATCAATATCGTATCCACCATGAATATGAACATCAATCATACCTGGAATCACAATTTTCCCTGCCGCATCTAAAACCGCTTCATTTTCTTGTGATACATATTGAGCCATCAAACCAATTTCTTTAATTGTTTCTGTGTAACGAATAAATCCGTTTTCCACTACTTCTTGACCTGTATAAATTTTGGCATTGATGACAACTTGCGTTTTCATTTTCATCGATCCTTTCCCATGAAATACCTACTTGTTATTATTACCTTATTCGCCTAATTCCATCTTAATATATGCACGAGTAGTTGTCTATACATTCTAATGAAATTTCCTCTTTGTTTAACAAAAAGGAAGCTTAGTACGTCTCTCGCAATTATAATATATGTTATTCATTTTTTCCAAAAAGGAACAATATCATCTATCGTATGAATCACTTAAGTAATGGCATTAATCCGCTAGACCCAATTGTAATATGTTCGCCGTCTGTTTCCATTTCTACTTTACGCTTATTTGTTCCATACATCATTATACCACGCTGTTTTAATCGTCTCACTACACTTTGATGCGGATGTCCATACGGATTTCTGCTACCATAAGAAAGAATCGCGAACTGTGGTTCTACCTTCTTTATAAACCTTTCACTTGTTGAAGTATATGAGCCATGATGTCCCACCTTTAACACATCTGCATGTACATCAAATTGCTTTAATATTTCAGTTTCCGTTCGCACATCAGCATCACCCATTAGTAAAAAATCTGCCTTACCATACCGAATCTTTAATACAATTGAAGATTCATTATTTTCATCTTTGGACTTCCCGTTGTTTAATACTTGTATGGAAACATGCGGATCTAGCGGTATGTATTGTCCCTCTTTTACTGAAATGAAAGGGATTCCCCTTTTCTTTATATGATTTCGATACGTATGATAAGTAAGAGAACTATATGTTTTTCCACTATCTAATATAAGTGATACCGGCATCTGCTCTACAATCGGAATGAGTCCTCCAATGTGATCCATATCTGGATGAGTACTGACGATAGCATCTAAATGGTTAATTCCTTTTTCAATTAGTTTTTGGATAACAACCTCACCAGCTTCATAAGGTCCTCCATCAATTAACATCGTTTGTCCATTTGGCAATATAATAAGTGTTGCATCACCTTGTCCAACTTTTAAGAAACTCACTTTCATTTTACCAAAATGTTGCCGCTGCATATGTAAAGGAGACGCGGTATGAATAGACATCATATACCTTTTGGCAGATGCACTATTTAAAGAAAAGCATAACAAAACAGAAACTAATAATAAAACACTTCGTATACCTCTCATAACTCGTCTCCTTTTTTCAATTAGTATGGCACGGTATATAATTGATATACAAAAAAGCTTAGCAAAATGCTAAGCTTTTATTTCGATATCTCTTGTAAAGAACCGAAGAATAAATCCGCTTCATTCATTTGTTCGTTTTCTTCAGAAAGCGGAGGTAAATCATCTAATGTTTTTAATCCAAATGTGTCTAAAAATTCTTTCGTCGTTCCATATAAAATCGGACGCCCAGGTCCTTCTGCTCTTCCCATTTCTTTTATAAGTAAGTGTGATACTAACGTTTGTAACGCCTTATCGGTTTTTACCCCTCTAATCTCTTCCATTTCAGTTCTTGTAATGGGTTGACGATATGCAACAATTGCTAACGTTTCTAGCGCAGCCTGAGAGAGTGAAGCAGCTGTTGGGATATCTATTAGTTTTTGATAGTACGACGCATGTTCTTTCTTTGTAGCAAAACGATATACTTTTGCATACTGTACAATTTGCAAACCTCGGTGTGCACCTTCACATTCTTTTTGCATTTCTTCTAAAATATCGATTACTTCGTTTCCTTCAATTTCAAGGACTTTTGCTATTTGTTCAGGAGAAATCCCTTCATCACCAGAAACAAATAAAAGCCCTTCAATGATTGATTTCTGTTCTGTTCTATCCATCTTACGAGCTCCTTCCTCCTATTTTCTCCATAAAAATACACATCAAAAAACCGAATCACAATCAATGCGTTCGGTTCAATATTTTTTCTCTTGTTCCAAACGATACATTCAAACCTAGCATGAGATATACTATTTCTATCCCATTTTCCATACTAACTCTATGCAGATTTAGTATAGCTTGATACGAAAATTTCATCAAAATTATGTTCTTGTTCAATTACGATTTGTTGATTTTTCATAAGCTCAAGAACCGCTAAAAATGTTACAACCATTATTTCCCGTTCATCATCAACAAACAAATCATAAAAACTTTGACGACCACCTTGTATTTCTAACTGCTTTAAAATATCCGTCATACGCTGTTCAATTGGTATTTCTTGACGAGTAATACGTGTTGTCACAGGTTTCTTTGCTTTTTTACGACGCATTAATTTTTGAAATGCCGCTAGCATATCATATAACGTAACATCAAGAGGAAAGCTTGTCTCCTCTTCTTGTTGCAATGATGTAAAATCAATTGGCGGACGTGTATATAGCTGTGCTCTTTCTTGTTCTCTTTCTTTTAGTTCAGTAGCAACTTGCTTATATTTCTTATATTCAATTAACCTCTCCATCAATTCTTGACGAGGATCATCTATAAAGTCATCACCGTTATCAAGTACATCTTCTTCATGTTTCGGCAACAACATTTTACTTTTAATTTGTAATAACGTTGCAGCCATTACTAAATACTCACTTGCAACATCTAATTGTAGTTCTTTCATCGTATGAACATAAGATAAATATTGCTCTGTAATTTCCGCTACAGGAATATTATATATATCAATTTCATAACGATGTATTAAATGTAACAATAAATCTAAAGGCCCTTCAAAAGCCTCTACTTTAAAATTATACTGCACAAAGCATCCCACCACATTTTTTCTATAACAACATAAGTATAGAGCATACTCATGTTCTATCCAACCTTTTTAAGAAATTTAATTAAAAATAGACCTATGCCTATGGCATCATGCCCACCACTTCATATGATAACAGTGTAGTAAGAACAATGTAGGAGGTCAAAAAACTATGGGTCACGTTGATTGTGGTTTTAGCGGTGGGTTCGCATTACTTGTTGTATTGTTTATTTTGCTAATTATTGTAGGGGCAGCTTGCTTCTGCTAATATGAACAATAAACGACTAGGGAGAAATTCCCTAGTCGTTTATTGTTCATATTTCTATGATAAACTTATACTTATAACCGTTAGATAGGGGCGAAGAAAATGTATCCTACCGAATACATACAGTTTTTAATTCATTTTCACGGAGATTATGATTATTTTGAATGCCACGAAATACTGGAAGAGTATTGGAAAACAAAACCGAGAGGAAATCGGGATCATTATTTAGTCGGCCTCATTCAAATTGCAGTTTCTTTATACCATCACAGACGCTCTAACTGGAATGGCGCAGAGAAGATGATGAAAAGCGCCATAACGATTTTAGAAAAAAACAGTGCACATTTACTTCGTTTAGGAATAAATGAGGCACAACTCCTGTTCTTACTCAAAGATAAATTGCAATCTATCCAGAAAGAAGAAAGTTTTACACCGTTATTTTTACCATTGTCGGATACAACATTAGAAAAGTACTGCATAGAATTATGTCAGAAACAAAACCTTCCTTGGAAAGACGTGAATGCTACTTCTAATGAATTTATAATACATAAGCACACATTACGTGATCGAACAGAAGTCATCGCTGAACGAAACGAACAATTACAAAAAAGAAAGCAGAGATAATAAACTACTTATCTCTGCTTTCACGAATGTATATTTTGTTCAAGCCCTTTACATTTTTTGCAAAAACTTGCTGTTTGCTCATTTCCGCAAATTGTAAATTCAAGAAATTTACTCTTTAACTCTTGAACCATCTTCGTCCCAATACCCATATGACGGTGAGATGGGTTCACACTCAAATGCTGAATTTCCAAAACTTGATTCTCTTTTTTTACAATCCCCATTATCCCAACAAAATCTTCGTTTTGTTTCCACAAATACAATTGCCAATCATCCTTTGCTTCATAATCTTTCATAGTCAATTGTAATGTTTTCACATCTTTTTCAGTTGGCATAAATGAAAGAAGCCCCATTGCAATCTTTTCATAACTTTTTTTAAAACGAATTAACATAACCCTTATCCCTTCTTACAAAAGTTACAAACTATTAAATCCCCTCAATCACTCTTTTCATATCACATTCATTTTACAATATTTTCAACAGAGTGAGAAGAGCTTAAAACAACTTGATAATCATACAAAGCGAAAAGAAGAAAGTCAAATATACGTTTCATTACTTTCTAAGTAGATAAAAGAAGAAACGCTGTTATATGAAAGTGAAAAGAAACATCCACCGCTCATTATCACTTCACTATTCATCACCTTAGAGCAGATGAATTCTAGCAAAATGAATGTAATAAACAACTTTTATTGAAATGTGTAATCTAATAATGTAGTCTATGTGATTTGTTAAAATTTTGTTCTCATAAGCGACATATTCTCACTACAATCACATTACTACTTGTATCATGTACCGTAAACGAAATCCCCATTCCTATTAAAAATAAAAAAGAGAGCAATAGCTCTCTTTTCTCATTCACTTACTCTTCCCAAACTTTAACTTCTTTCATTACATCACCTTGACGCATGTTTAATACTGTTTCAATACCGCTTGTTACTTTACCGAATACAGTATGTACACCATCTAAGTGTGGCTGTGGCTCATGAACGATAAAGAATTGGCTACCGCCTGTGTTACGGCCAGCATGAGCCATAGAAAGTGATCCTACAAGGTGTCTATGAGGATTTCCATCAGTTTCACATGGGATAGAGTAACCTGGGCCACCCGCACCTGTTCCTGTTGGATCTCCACCTTGGCTTACGAAGCCAGGAATAACGCGGTGGAATGTCACACCATCATAAAATCCTTGCTCTGCTAGTTTTTTAAAGTTTTCTACTGTTTTCGGTGCCTCTTCTGGGAAAAATTCTAAATCGATTTTTTCACCATTTTCCATTACTATGTATCCTAAAGTTTTCATACGTATATGTCTCCTTTCAACTATCTCAGCACTATATTACCACATTCATCACTAGAAACAAAAAGAATCCGACAATCTACATACTTCTTTTTTGAAATGTGGAAAAAGCTAGGTGACAAATAAGAAATATATACTATAATAACTGTGTTGCCCGAAAATTTTAGAAAGAGAAAGGGAGCGATTTTTCGTGAAAACGAAATTACTAGCTCTGCTATTAGCTGTAGCAGTATTTATTATGCCAACAGCTTCGTTTGCAGACATCATCGAAGGAGAATCAATTGTTACACTAGGAGAAAACTTGTCTGAACAACAAAAACAAGATCTGTTAAAAGAAATGAAAGCACCAAAAGATGCTACAATTATTACTGTGTCTAATGCGGAAGAACATAAATTTCTAGAAGGGATTGTTCCAAAAGCTCAAATTGGTACGAGAGCAATTTCCTCTTCTATGATCACATACACAAAGCCAGGTTCTGGTCTCATTGTACGTTCAAAAAACATTAATTCAATAACAGATGCAATGTACACAAACGCACTTATTACAGCAGGTGTGAAAGATGCTGAAATTCAAATTACTGCACCATTTAAAGTTTCTGGAACTGCTGCTTTAACTGGCTTAATGAAAGCCTATGAAACGACATCAAACAAAGCAATTCCTGAGGAAGTAAAAAAAGTAGCCAATGAAGAAATGGTGCAAACATCCCAGCTCGGCGATAAAATTGGTGAAGAAAAAGCAGTTCAACTTGTTGCGAAAATTAAAGAAGAAATTGCCAAAGAACAACCAAAAACAACTGAAGATTTACGTTCATTAATTAAAAAAATTGCGGATCAACTTGGTATTACATTAACGGATGAACAGTTAGATAACTTAGTTGCGCTATTTGATAAAATGAAAAATCTTAATATCGATTGGAATCAAGTTGGCAGTCAGTTAAATAAAGCAAAAGAACACGTTTCTGCCTTTTTAGGATCTGAAGAAGGGCAAAGTTTCCTAGATAAAGTGAAAGATTTCTTCTCAAGTATCATTGATTTTGTTAAATCTTTATTCAAGTAAAAAGAAGCTCGCTAGTAGCGAGCTTCTTTTTTTATACAAGTAACGGCAATTTCATAATAGCTTCTTCAACCGAACGAACTATATGATTTGCCTTCTCCTTCACATATGGATGAGCATGATGCAGAGTGAATGAATGCGGGGTTACTTCAAACATAGAAATATCATTGAAAGAATCTCCAATGCATGCAACTTCATTTGCTTCAATTTGCAAATGTTCCATTAGTCGTCTTAAAGCACTCCCTTTACTTACTCCTCTTGGCATAATGTCAACATAGCGTTTACCAGACATAAAAACTTCCGCTTCATTCTGAAAGGTATCTCGTAATTCTTGATCTAATGCTTCAATTGTCTCTTCTTCTCCAAAAACAAACAATTTCGCAGGATGTACAGTTTTACCAAATTCCTCTTCTAATGCTTCTATTTCAGCGATATGCACGCCCATATACGTTTCAAAATTATGATGATGTTCATTTTTTCTTTTTGTATACCGTTGCTCATTTGCACAAACAATATCTGCTAGTCCCTTTTTATGGATATATCGATATATTTCCTGGGCAATCCCATCTTCAAAACTTGATTCATGAAATATTTTCCCATCCGGTAGTAACATCGTCGCTCCATTTAAACTCGTTGTGTAATACGGGAATGTAAACCTATTTACAACTTCATCAATTCGATGAGTAAAGCGGCCTGAGGCAAAACAAATATTTGTCCCTTTTTCAGCTAACCAACAAATTGCACGTTCATCTTCTTTTTGCATATCATTCACATTGTAAACGAGCGTGTCATCTAAATCACTTACAAATAATTTAATCATGTCCTCTTCCCCTTCCATACACAATATCTACTCTAAGTGTACACAAAAAATGTTTGATTTTTGTTAAAAAACAATAAATTTTTGCTAAAAAAAAATAAACGGGTGTATAATCCCGTTTATTTTTGTCTTTTTACATTTTGAGGTCTTACAATACTTGGTCGTACTTTTAAACTAGACATCGTCGGACGGAGTAGAATTTTTGTTAATGCGCCCCAATCAAATGGTAAAAACGGCCATAAATAAGGTGTTTGCAAACTTTTTATAGACGTTAAAAATAAAATCAATATCGTCATACCAATTACAAAGCCCATCTCATGGAAGAGACCTGTTAAAATAATAACAAATAATTTTCCAACCTTATTCCCTAGCCCTAATTCATAACTCGGTGTTGCATAAGCACCGATCATAGAAACTGCTACATACAAAATAACTTCTGGTACAAACAAACCTACATCGATTGCTATTTGACCAATTAATATAGCGGAAATTAATCCTGCTGCAGACGATAACGGCGTTGGAGTATGAATGGCAGCCATCCTTAAAAACTCAAGCCCGACCTCTGCCATTAATACTTGTAATAAAATTGGTAAATGTGTCATCTTAGTCGGTCCAATAAAAGCAAGATTTTCTGGTAAAAGAGTTGGATCAAATACAAACACTAACCAAAATGGTAGTAAAAACAAGGAGAATAAAACACCTAAAAAACGTACCCAACGTAAAAATGTACCGACAGCTGGATTTTGTCTAAACTCTTCTGCATGCTGTAAATGATGGAAATATGTTGTTGGCGTAATCATAGCACTCGGTGATGTATCAACAAGTACTAAAACATGTCCTTCTAATAAATGATTGGCTGCTACATCCGGTCTTTCTGTATATCGAATAAGCGGGAATGGATTATAGCTTTGCTTTACAACAAATTCTTCCACTGTTTTATCCGCCATCGTAATGCCATCAACATCAATGTTATTCAATTCTTGTTTTATAATCTTTACTAAATCTTGATTTGCAACATCTTGTACATATGTAATACAAATATCCGTTTGCGATCTATCCCCTACTCGAATAATTTCGTTTCGAAGACGTGGATCTCGAATTCTTCTACGAATTAACGCTGTATTTACAACGATATTTTCAACAAATCCATCTCTCGCACCGCGTACTACTTTTTCGGTATCCGGCTCTGTCGGTGTTCTTCCTGGATAGCTTCGAACATCTATCGCGAACGCTTCTGTTTCGCCTTCCACAAATATAATAATAAGCCCTGATAACGCTTGAACCATTACTTCATCCATCGTTTTCACTTTACTTACTTGCTGATGAATTAAACGATTCTCTAAAAGCTTTACTGTATCTTCTTCAACATCCCTTATTTCATTCGTATCCACAGCTTCTTCTAAAATAGGAATAATATAATTCGTATCACAAAGTCCATTTACGAATAACACAGCAATTTCTTTATTCAAAATTTGAAATTTACGAATACCAACATCAAATGTAACGCCTAATCCAACCGTTTGTTTTAAATAATTTTCATTGTCACTTATGAAAGTTGAAATAGGGATATCTATTTTTTTAGGCTTCGTCATAAAACCCACTCCTTTCCAAAATTAACTGAATTGCTTTTTTAGTAATTGGTGAGCCTCTCTCCCATTCATCATTTCCACACATCTTACCAATATCACCAATTCCAACAATGACAGGAACATTCAGATCATCTAGACAATAAATTGTATCTCCGCTAATTCTGCCAATTTCACCATCTGGGAGTCCAAACTTATCAACGCCATATTCCGTTAAATTCCCGTTTCGATCCACGCTTACATCTACACGTGCCCATTCCCAATGATGTGTATTAGACGCTACCGCCAAAATCCCAAGTACATCAATTTGTTTATGCGTGGCTACATATTTTAAAGCTTTTTCACCAGATCCTTCTCCAATAAATCCACTGTCATCAAACATGACAAATACAGGGTCATATGGCGTTTGCATAATAAGCTCAACAACTTTCTTCCCTGTCAATTTGGTTGGATTGCTTTGTGATGCTGAAATACACCTTCCCCCAAATTCCTTCGTTAAAAGCTCAATTGTTCGCTTTGCATATTCATCTCCATCTGTGACCAAAACAACCCTTCGTCTCATTTGATTTATCCTTTCGGTTTACATATAAGTGCTATAAAAAATGAAAATAATATCGCTGCAGAAATGCCTGCAGACGTTAAACTAAACATACCCATACCAATCCCTATATATCCGTGTTTCTCTGCCGCATGCATTGCCCCGTGTAATAAGGAATGTCCAAAACTTGTAATAGGAACTGTTGCCCCAGCACCAGCAAACTTTATAAGCTTATCGTACAATCCAAATCCATCTAAAACTGCTCCTATCACTACAAAGGTAGCCATTAAATGAGCTGGTGTTAACTTTGCAAAATCTAACAATACTTGTCCAACTAGACAAATAGCGCCTCCTACAAGAAATGCATATATAAAATCCACAATTCACTCTCCCTTCACTCTCTCAAATACGACACCATGTGCAATTGTTGGAATTGTTTCTTTCTGCTGCATCATCATCGGGCTTAATAACGCGCCAGTAGCAACGACAAAAATTCGTTGTAAATTCCCTTTTTGCATCTCGCTTAATAAATGACCATATGTGACAACAGCTGAACAAGCACAACCACTACCACCTGCAAATACTTCTTCTTGACCCGAATCATAAATCATTAATCCGCAATCATTATATATATGCCCAATATCATAACCTTCTTCCAGTAACAGTTGTTTCGCGATCGGTGTCCCAATAGCAGATAAATCACCGGTAACAATCACATCATAATCATTAGCACTTCTCTTCAAATCTTCAAAATGCTGCTGAATTGTATGAGCCGCAGCCGGCGCCATCGCCGATCCCATATCTAAAGGGTTCGCAATTCCTAAATCTTGTACTTTTCCAATCGTAGCCGACGTAATTTTAATGGCACTTTTTTCTTTACTAATTAATATGGATCCCGCACCTGTAACAGTGGAATTTGCTGTTCCTGGTTTTTGTCCCCCATACTCTGTTGGATAACGAAACTGTCTTTCAGCTGTTGCATTATGACTACTTACCGTCGCTAAAACACGATTTGCGAATCCACCATCTATAAAGGCTGATCCGACCGCTAAAGTCTCCATCGAGGTCGCACAAGCACTAAACATGCCTAAAAAGGGAATTCCCCACTTACGCGCAACGTAATTTGCTGTTACTGTTTGATTTAATAAGTCACCCGCTAAAAAGAAATCAATTTGTGATGTTTCTACATTTGCTTTTTGCATGACTTGTTGAATAGAATCTGACATTAATCTTCGTTCCGCAAGCTCCCAGTTTTCCTCTCCGCAATGTAAATCATCATATGAAATATCAAATTCCTTTCCAAGAGGGCCTTCAGCTTCTTTTGGACCGACGGCAGTACCGGTTGCATTCACATAAATATCATTTTGAAATACCCACGTTTGTTTTCCTGTCAACCTCATACTAGCCCCTCCTTTAAGACATAAAAATTTTAAAAGTATATCTTATTAACCCAATAATGTACGCCCCGACAACACCAAAAACGATTACACTTCCCGCTAGCTTAAACATGTTTGTAGCAACCCCAAGTACAATTCCTTCACTCTTATGCTCTAGCGCAGCACTTGCCATAGAATTCGCAAATCCCGTAACAGGTACGGCCGAACCTGCTCCAGCAAATTGACCGATTTTATCATATACACCACAACCTGTTAAAATCGCCGATAATAGTACAAGAGTTGCGACTGTTGGATTTCCTGCCTCTTGTTCACTAAAATGAAAATAATGTATATAAAATTTCATCAATACTTCTCCGATTGTACAAATGAGTCCACCTACAAAAAATGCCTTAACACAATTTATAAAATAATTTGGCTTCGGATGGTATTCCTTCACTTTATTTACGTAATCGTCCTTTAGTTTTCGCCCTGTCATTTATATATTGCCTCCTACTTTACGAAATAAATCCAGTGAAACAACGAGCCTATTACTTTTCCAAGTACAAGAGCAACGAGTAAAACAACAATCTTCCCCTCTACCCCTACTCGCTTCGCTAAAATAGGTAGAACATTTAACACTTCCGTTAATGCGGCAGCGAGCATTCCAATGAATGTGCCACAAAATATCCCTAATATAACAAGCCAATATTGCGATGTTTGAAATGTAATGTTTTTCAAACTACACCAAGCTCCTGTTAATGTACCTGCAATAACTGCCCACTCAAAATATTGAATGTGCTTTCCACTTCTCGTTAATTGAGCTAGACGAGGGATTATACCAAGTACAGCTAAAAACGCAACATATCCGCTACCTACAGCAATTCCTCCTGCTAAAGCAATTAAAATAACGAATCCAGACTCAATCATCGGTAAGTTGTTTCATATTATCCTTGTTTTCATGAACAATTACATATTGGTCAAGTGATTGCTGGTATTGGAACATCTCCACTTCTAACGGACTCGGCTCTTCATTAATACGCTTTTGAAATACATGATTAAAAAATAAAACCATGCCTAGCCCAAGACCTAATGAATAAGGAATTTGAAATAAAAGTGGTTGCGCCTTAAATTCTCCCGTAATCATGTAATATAACCGTTGGTGCACTTGTTGCATGCTTACATCTTCATGAAAATATATGATGGCAAGAGCTGCTCCAATGAAAAGTAACAACCATACAAGTCCGAAAAAAATCGGATGTACTTTCTTTTTTTCATATATAATTTCAACAAGAGTTTGTCCAGAACCGAGTAAATTAATTTGTATATGAGCGGTTTTTCGCCTAATAATCTCAATTATTTTCATAACATCAATTACAACATGCGTTTTATCACGCGCTGTAATTTTATAAATTACCTCATCCTGTAATGACTGAACTACTGCAGCATCTCCGGCAAGTTGAGCAACATCTCCCAGCTTTACTTCATACGTAGGAGAAACTTTTAATCGATTACGCATTTTAATATAAATTGTTTGTTCCAATTTCCATTCACCTCTTCACTCTTCCTCGTAGTTGTAGTATGGTTATTCAATTTTTTTCTAATACAATTTTTTCATAAAAAAACATCTGTACCATTTCGGTACAGATGTTTTTTAGTTTATGCTTTTTTCTTAAATAAATTTGCAATGCTTAATGCGAGCCCTCCCCAAATGACTACTATTCCAATAACCATCATCATAATCGCTGATCCACTCATTATGAAACACCTCGATCTTTCCATTCTTTTTCAAGCTTAGCAGAATCTGAATGTATTTGTGCATTCCATTTCTTTAAACTAATGATTAGCGCAATGATAAGGAACGCTGCTGCAATTGACCAACCATATGTTACGACAAACTCCGTTGAGTAACCTCCATAGTTCTTTTTAATATTTTGGATTGTACCATCAATTAACATGTACCCTAACATAAGCGGAGTAATAACGAGTAAACTCACCCTCCAAAACGTCCCTAACTTAATATCAGATACGAAGTTTGCGTGGTTTTGATAAACTGGTAAACGACGTAAAATGAGTCCTATCGTAACTACTTCCGCTAGAGCAATTGTAATTAATCCGAAGTTATTAGCGAAGTAATCGACAACATCTAGGAACATAAGCCCGCCACGTGTCGCAAAAACGAGAGAAACAAGTACGAGAAGCGTCCCCATAATTCCAATTGTTTTCTGGCGGCTTAAGCTAAACTTTTCAGATACGGCAGCAAAACATACTTCCGCAAGCGAGATGAGGGATGTAATTCCGGCAACCGTTAATGATAAGAAAAATAATACGCCAAATAAAGGTGACATCGGTAATTCATTAATAATTTGCGGGAATACTACGAAAGCAAGCCCTACACCAGCACTTGCTACTTTATCAACTGGTACTCCCATATTATTTGCCATAAATCCAAGAGCCGCAAAGACCCCAATCCCTGCTAATAATTCAAATCCTGAGTTTGCAAAGCCCGTGATAAAGGCGTTATTTGTTGTATCTGAGTTTTTCGGCAAATAACTTGAATACGTAATCATAATTCCAAATGCTAAAGATAAACTAAAGAAAATTTGACCGTAAGCAGCAAGCCATACTTTTCCGTCAAAAATACGACTCCAATCTGGCTTAAAGAATGCATCTAATCCTTGCATCGCACCTTCCATCGTCACTGCACGAACTACGATAATAAGGAACATAACAACTAGTAAAGGGATGAAAATACGGTTCACAACTTCGATTCCTTTTTTTACTCCTTTAAATGCAACACCAAGCACAATAATCCAAACGAGAGCTAGCGGAATTAATACTTCGGGTACGAGCCCTCCAAACTGCCCAGGCTTATCTGCAACATGCAAATACTCTTTAAATAAAAATGATTGCGTGTCTTTCCCCCACGCCCCAGTAATTGCAAAATACGTATACGAAATAGACCAAGCAATAATTACTGCATAATATGTTGAAACGATAAATGTTACGCACATTTGCCACCATCCGATGAATTCAGCACGCGGATGAATACGGAAGAACGTAAGTGGCGCGGAACCACGGTGACGATGCCCAAGAGCAAATTCAAACGCTAATAATGAAATACCAGTCGTTAATAATGCGAATAAGTACGGTAAAAAGAATGCGCCTCCCCCATTTTCATACGCTGTATAAGGAAAACGCCATATGTTTCCTAATCCAACGGCAGAGCCGACTGCTGCGAAAATGAATCCAGCCCTCGTTCCCCATTGTTGCCTCGTTTCCATATTTCCTTCCCCCTTTGTGACAAGTTCATACTTGGATTATATTTTAAATTTACTAAATTATCAATAAATTCTGTTAATTTTTACGAAAGTTTACAATCTCCTCCTAATTAAAGGCATAAAAAAAGATCGAATAGCTATTCATCTATTCGATCTTTCATCTGTTTTAAAATTTTCTTTTCAAGTCTTGAAACTTGTACTTGCGAAATGCCTATTCGCTCCGCTACTTCCGATTGGGTTTGGTCTTTATAGTAGCGTAAATATACGATTAAACGCTCTCGCTCATCTAATTCTCTAATTGCCTCTTTTAAAGCAATTTTATCAAACCATTTCGTTTCAGATTGATCTGCAATTTGATCTAAAATAGTGATTGGATCCCCATCGTTTTCATACACCGTTTCATGTATAGATGAAGGAGCACGACTCGCTTCTTGCGCCAGAACAACTTCTTCTGGCGTTAGTTCTAACGCCTCGGCTACTTCATTAATCGTTGGAGCTCTTCCGAATTCTTTCGAAAGCTCGTCTCTCATCTTCCGAATTTTGTTTCCTGTTTCTTTTAATGACCTACTTACTTTCACTGATCCATCATCACGTAAAAATCGCTGTATTTCGCCAATAATCATTGGAACTGCATATGTTGAAAATTTCACGTCGAAAGATAAATCAAATTTATCTACCGATTTTAAGAGCCCAATACATCCAATTTGAAATAAATCGTCTGGTTCGTATCCGCGATTAAGAAAACGTTGCACAACCGACCATACGAGACGCATATTACTTTGAACAATTGTATCTCTCGCTTGTTGATCTCCATCTTGACTTTTTTGAATTAACGCTTTTAGCTCGTGGTCCTTTAACTGAGGTTTCTTCTTCTCATTTTTGACCTCTATGTCCATAGGCTATTCTCCTTAATTGCATAGAGCGTTACTATTTGATAAGTATTTTGTCAAATGGATTGTTGTCCCGAAAGATTCGTTTGAAATAACTTCTACTTCATCCATAAAATTTTCCATGATAGTAAATCCCATTCCGGAACGCTCTAATTCAGGTTTAGTTGTAAAAAGGGGTTGTCTCGCTTCATCTAAATCAAAGATGCCAATCCCTTCATCTCGAATCGTGAGTTTCACCATTGCTTCTTCCAAAATTACAGAAATATAAACAACACCTTCTGCATTTCCTTCGTACCCATGAATAATTGCATTCGTAACCGCTTCTGACACAACTGTTTTAATCTCTGTAAGTTCTTCCATCGTAGGATCTAGTTGCGCAATGAAAGCAGCTACTGTAACGCGAGCGAACGATTCATTTTGACTTAATGCTGAAAATTGAAGGTTCATTTCATTTCTCATTTATGCCACCCCCAACGTCGCGAGCGCGTGCGCTTCACTTTCTTCTAAGCGAACAATTTTGAATAAGCCCGACATTTCAAACAAACGCTTAACAGGCGGTGAAATTGCACAAACAACCATTTCTCCACCTAATCCCTTTACATGCTTATATCGGCCTAATATAACACCTAAACCAGAACTATCCATAAACGATAAGTTCTCTAGGCTCAAAACAATATGATGAACACCATGTGTCTCAATCATATCTGTTACTTTCGTTCGCAACTCTTCAGCAGTATGATGATCTAATTCACCCGCTAGCCTCACACATAGGACGTCACGTTTTACTTCTAATTGCATGGAAAGACTCACACGATTTCCTCCTTATGCTCAAACTTTACTCATTTACATACATAAAGATTTTCGTGATACAACATAAGAATCCTTCCTACTGACAAAAGAAGAACTATTTCGCCATAAAGTGAAACCATTCAGCAATTATTTACTTACATACGAATAGAAAAGCGGCAAAATGTTTGCCGCTATTTTGATGTTGAAAACATCCCAAAACTTCTTTTAAATAACTCCCACCAGCTCGCTGCAGCAACATCTTCTTTTGCTACAATTGTTTGTTTTAATAAAACATCTTTATCTTTTTTAATAACAAGTGTACCAAGTGCATCGCCCTTTTTAATCGGCGCTTTCACTTTCTTTTCAGCAATTACTTCTTGCTTTACCTTGTCCATATTTTCGCCCTTCTTCATAAGAAGAGATACATTATCTGACGCAACTAAATCTACTTTTTCTTTCTTCCCTTTTCCTACTTGGACAGTCTTAATTTTTTCGCCTCGTGTATACAATTTCTTTGTCCTATATTGACCAAATGCGTAGTCAAGAAGCTTCGTTACTTGATTGTTCCGTTCTTTTGATGTAGGTGCTCCCATAACAACTGAAATAACACGCATCCCATTCTTTTCAGCCGATGCTGTTAAACAATATTTTGCTTCTGTCGTAAAGCCCGTTTTTACACCATCTACTCCAGGATAAAAACGCACTAACTTATTCGTATTAACGAGCCAAAACTTCTTATCCGTATCTTCACGTAAATAGTCTTCGTATTTTCCTGTGTATTTGCGAATAAGTGGGTACTTCATCAATTCTTTCGCCATTATAGCCATATCATTTGCTGTGGAATAATGATCTTTAGCCGGAAGACCTGTCGGATTTTGAAAATGAGTATTTTTCAGTCCTAAATCTTTCGCTTTTTTGTTCATCATATTTACAAAACCTTCTTCTGAACCAGCGATATGCTCCGCTACTGCAACAGACGCATCATTTCCAGATGCAATTGCAATACCCTTTAGCATTTCATTTACGGTCATCTCTTCTCCAGGCTCTAAAAAGATTTGTGATCCACCCATTGAAGCTGCATGCTCACTTGCTCTCACTTTATCGGTCAGTTTTAGTTTTCCTTTTTCAACTTGTTCCATAATTAATAGCATTGTCATAATCTTCGTCATACTAGCAGGTGGTAACTTCTCATTTGGATTTTTATCAAACAAAACTTTACCTGTATCTTGTTCAATTACAATTGCTGATGACGCTTGTTCCGCTAACTTCGGTGTTGTTTCTTCTGTTTTCTCCTGCTTCGTCTTCTCAGATTGTGCGAAACTAACTGAAGTACCAGAAAGCAATAACATGAAACAAACAAGTATTCCAAAAACTCGCTTCATGACTAACCCTCCATTCTATATCAAACCTATTTTTTCCAATTCACTGTTTTTTAATACCATATTTTTCTAACATTTTCAGTTGACAAACACATTCATCACCTTTATTGTATTAAGTGTATTACGCACAGTAGTACACTTAATACAAGTCAGAAAGGAGACATTGCTCTTGCATATTCAACTTGATCCAAGAAGCAACACTCCGATATGGGAACAAATTGTTCAAAATATAAAAGAACTCGTATTAAAGAACATGTTAGCTCCAAGTGACAAACTACCTTCTGTACGGGAACTCGCTTCTTTACTCGTTATAAATCCAAATACAGTGAGTAAAGCGTATCAAGAGTTAGAGCGACAAGGGATTATTGAAACATTACGAGGAAAAGGAACATTTGTATCCCAATCGATTACCCCAACATTAGACGAAAGGAAAATCGCTATGGTTGAAAAGCAATTTCATCAATTACTATTAGAAGCCTCTTATCTTGGTGTTACGAAAGATAAAATTCATGATTGGATAGATTCATACTATAAAGAGATTGGAGGAAATGCGGATGCTGAAAGTGACAAACTTGAAGAAGGCAATTGATAATCAAACAATTTTAGACGATGTTTCTTTCACATTGCAAAGAGGAAATATCATCGGATTACTCGGAAGAAACGGTGCGGGGAAAACAACTTTATTACGAACGATGGTCGGCATTTTAGACCCTGATGAAGGATGTGTTACATATGAGGATACCGACATTCATAAGAATCCTGAAACGAAACAAAAAATCGTATATGTTCCGGATTCTACTAACATACTGAACGGCTATACGGTAAAAGAAATTGTAAAGTTTTATAAATCAGTTTATGCCGCATTTGATGAAGCATATTTCTATGAACTGTTAGAACGTTTTAACTTACCAAACAAACGAATTCGTAGTTATTCAAAAGGAATGAAAGCACTGCTTGCTATCATTTTAGCCGTTTCTACAAAGGCAGAATATATCATTTTAGATGAACCGACAAATGGACTTGATCCTATCGTGAAAAGGCAGATTTTACAGTTTCTCGTTGGAGAAGTTGCAGAAAAAGAAATTACCATTTTCATCTCAACTCACCATCTAGATGAAGTGGAACAAATTGCAGATACAATTATTATATTAAAAGGCCATACTATAGCTTCTATTACATCACTAGACGATGCAAAATCACGATTTGCTAAAATCCAAGTAGCTTACGAACGCTCATTACCTCAAAAACTAGAAAACTTAAGCAATATTAAAATATTAAATCAAACAGGAAAAGTATATACAATCTTAATTGAGGGAAATGTGGCTACAACACTGGAAAAGTTTTATAAAGAACAACCACTGCTCATTGAAGAATTAACAATGTCGCTTGAAGATGTCTTCGTTACGACACTGGAGGAGGATGGGTATGTTTCATAAAGCGTTATGGATGTGGAATTGGAAGCGCGGGAAATATGCTGTGTTACTATTCTTCTTTAGTTCGCTTTACTTGTTACCTTTTGGCTACTATAGAAGTGCTCAGCAACAACTTGATGCGTATTATGAATTACAAGAAAAGGGGAAACAGTATTATTATTTTTATGCCTTTTCGCCAGGGGAAGGTAATAGTTTTTGGTTAACTGTTCTTGTCATTGCTTTAGCCTGCTTATTGATAGGATGGGAACGTAGCAACCAATCGAATACACTACTTATGATGATGCCTTTTAAAAGAAAAGATGTCTTCTTATCTAAATGGGCTTTTGGTTCCTTTTGTATTTTGAGCTCGTTACTTATAAATTGGATTCTTATGTATGTTATTTATAGAACAACTATTCATTTTGAGTATCAATCATTTAGTCCATTTCATCGATACTTTCTTTATGCGATTGTTTCTTATGCAGCAGTATATACAGCTGCACTATGCATCGGTACTTTTACTGGAAGCGTTGTTTCGCAGGTTGTTTTTTGTATTCCTTGGTTACTAATGGGGCTTACATTTATTCCACTAGTGTACACTTTTACGATAAATCACTTAGAAGCTACCGATCCTAAAAATTATAAGTTATATGAACAACTTTACGAAATTAATCAAAAAACAAATATAGTTGCACCAATATATAATTTCACGATTTATTACCATTATGATCCTGAATCACGTAAAAAAGAAAAGGACTCAACTACTTTAAGAGATCCAGCATCTTATCACTATTATTCAGCTAAATCGATGTTAGTCCCTATTTTTTATACAATAGTTTACTTACTACTTGGAACATATTTATATACACGATCACCAAATGAAAACAGTCAAAAGATATTTATTTTCCAAAAACATTTACGAATATGTATATGGGGGACAACCATTTACTTTGCATTACTAGGTGGCTATAAACTAAATCAATTTCATTTCTTACTTAACTACTATATTTGTTTGTTTCTCGCTGGAATCATTACTTATGTTATATTATCACGCCTAACAAATTATAAAGTTTTTTAAAGGAGAGATCCTATGTTTCAAAAAGCACTATGGCTAAGAACGTATCAACAAAGTAAATATGTTGTATGGTTATTTTGGCTCGTCAGCTTCTATACTTTGTCATATTACTACTATATGACTTCTATTCAACAACAACAATTTCTAAATGACAATAAAAAATGGAACTATGTATATCATTACAATTTTGATTTAACACTCATAAATCCCGTCATACTGTTAGGTAGTGTGCTTATCTTGCTAGCTTGTACATTAATTGGATGGGAAAGACAAAATAACGCTAGCGACTTGTTATGGTCTATGCCCTTTAAACGTTCGCACCTCTATATAACAAAGTGGTTGTTTGGAATCTGTAATATCGCCGCTGTTGTCGTTCTAAACTGGGGACTATTTGCTATTATGAAAAAGTTGACTTTTCATAATAAATATCAAGTATTCTCCCCCTTTCATCGTTACTTTATATACATGTTAATTGTATTAATTGCTATTTATACACTTGCCTTATGTATAGGAACAATCGCTGGAAATGTGATATCGCAAGGATTTCTTACTGCAGCTATATTAATCTTCCCAGCGTTACTTCCATCTCTAATATCAGGAGTCATTGCTGTTCACTCGAATGCCGACTTTCATGAGAACAATGGCATAATACATGATGTTATGGAAAACATACGTATTTCTAGTCCAGCAGAAGATTTTCGTATTCACTTTAATTATGATCCACAAAGCGCTTATACTGATCAAAATGGAGTACGTCATAACGAACCAAACTTTACAAAAATTCCCCCAGCAAAAACATTGCTTGGCCCTATCGCACATATCATTATTTTATTACCACTCGGTATATATTTATATGCCCGTTCAGTCAATGAGCGAAATGGTAACTACTTATTATATCCAAAACTACAAAAAGTAGTTTTAGCTTGTGCGATTTTCTTTGGTGGGATCGTTGGAGGTTTAATACTAAGTCGCGCGCAGTCATTGCCTAGCTTTTACATCGGATTTTTAGTGACTAGTTTCATTACGTATTTCTTCCTACCTAAAATATTAAAATGGAAAGTCTCTTGGAATTTCAAATAAAATAACCTCCTCTTGATGAGGAGGTTATTTTACATTCTCTCTTCTTTTCCCATATTCTTTTTCTTGCTTCGTTCCAAACCCATCACCATTTGCCACGATTTGATCTGTTGGAGCAACTATACTTTCAGCAATTCTCCATTCTCCCCCTTGTTGAATAAACACTTGCATAAAATAATTCATACCATTTAACTGATATGGATTTTCTTTTTTCACTTCGTAACGCGCTGCAACATAATACACTTGTACATTCTCAGCCTCAAACTTAGAAATATATTGCGATAATCTCGGGATATACTGTGACGCTTTCTGAAGTGGCAGTTGTTTTACTTTTACAAGAGAAGACTTTGTTACATTGCTTATCGTATCTTCATGCCGAATGTTATCACTATGATGAAATAAAATAGCATTCTGCATTGAGCGAATCCATAGTTTTGAATATAAAACAGGTTGCTTATTTGAAATATGTTGTAATTCTTTCTGAACGACTTGTAGAGGCGTTGCGGCATCCGCGAATTGATGAAAGCAGAATAAACTTCCAATCATAATGAAAAGCATAGAAATACGTTTCATAATTTTTCACTCCGATTCTTTTTAATTAAAGTATTGGAGTTTCAAAATGTTTTTATTCAAAAGAAAAAGGATAGGAAAGCTGTCGCTCCCTATCCTCATTTATTATAATACGCGGCCAAATAGCTCTAACACCATTTCTATTTCTTGGTCGCTCCAACCTTTAAATCTCTCTTTATAATATTCTTTTCGTACAGCTTCAAGTTTTTCAGTTACTTCTCTTCCGTGCTCTGTAATTTCTAAGTACACGATACGACGATCTGAATTAGAACGTTTTCTTTCTACTAATCCTTTTCGTACAAGACGATCTGTAACAGCTGTAATATGACTGGAGGTTACGTTTACTTCACTCGCAATTTGCGAAGCCATCTGTGGACTGTTTAAAAATAACGCGCGTAATACAGAAAATTCATTATATGGCATATGTTCTGCAAAACGTGTATTAATATCATTTTGTAATAAACGTATCATCTTTCTAAATGATCCGGATAACTCTAAAATCAATGTTTCTCTTTTTTCGTTCACTAGCCTCGTCCCTTTTTTATCATATTTACACATATTATAATCTATAAATACCCTCGTTGTATATGCTTTCTTTCTTTAACATTCCCATTTATGTAACTTTTTCATACAAATTTCTTTTTTGTTCACACATATACATATAAAAAGGATGGTGATGGAAGATGCAAGGTGGAATGAACCCTTATTTACACAACGTACGTACAGCAAATACTGGTAAAGAAGCTACCATTACGGTGCAAGGTGAAGGCGTTGTGAAAGCAAAACCAAATGTCGTTATATTAACAATCGGTATTCGTACAGATCATAAAAATGTAAAACAGGCACAAGAAGAAAATGCAGTGCAATCAAAACAATTATTAGATGCACTTAAACAGCTTGGTATCGCTGATAAAGATATAGAAACGATTTCTTATACGATCACTCCTCAATACGAGTATGTAAATGATAAAGCATTACTACAAGGATATCGTGTGGAACATTTGTATGAAATTACCGTTTTAAATGTACAAAAAGCAGGGGAAGTATATGATATAGCCGTTTCAAATGGAGCAAACGTAGCAAAAGGATTACGTTTTCGAATATCTCACCCAAATAAATATTATGAGCAAGCTCTCATTCAAGCTCTGCAACAAGCGGTAGAAAAAGCTCGTGCTATTGCGAGTACATACAATTTAAACATTAATCCTGTTCCACTCTCATTCGTTGAAGAATCTGCTCAATTACCACGGGAAGTTGCGTCCTATGCTACTTTACATGCACAAGCAGCTCCTCCCATTCAATCGGGAGAACTAGAAATCATTTCTACAATAAGGGCGATCTTTACGTATTTATAAATAATTTCATTTATAAGTAAACGTTATCATTTTCCTTGTTGTAAAAACATGATGTTCTGATATAATAAAGGACGGTGAGCTCTTACGAAAGAGATATCACGGGTGGGAGAGGGATATGAAAAAGAAGGTTTAACATGAAAGGAATACTTGAAAGAACATTTAAATTAGGTTTACACGAAACATCACCAAAACAAGAAGTTTTAGCTGGAGTTACGTCATTTTTTACGATCGTATATATTATGATTGTAAATGCATCCATTTTATCCGATGCTGGCATTCCTCTTGAAGCTGGAATTTTAGCAACTGTTTTCAGTTCATTTGTCGGATGTCTGCTCATGGCATTTTGGGCAAATGCACCTGCTATTCTTGTCCCTGGTATGGGTGTAAATGCATTCTTCACGTACACTGCTGTGCATACGCTCGGATTAACTTGGCAGGAAGCATTAGCAGCTGTCTTCATCTCTGGTATTATTTTTGCAATTGCTGCGTTTACACCAATCGCTCGCGTGCTTTCAGTATCGATTCCAAAGTCACTAAAGGAAGCTATCACTGTCGGCATCGGATTATTTTTAGCATTTATCGGATTGCAAAAAGGTGGTTTAGTCGTTTCGAATCCAAATACTGCTGTTGCAATGGGTAAATTAAGTAGCCCTGTCGTTCTTGCGACCGTGCTTACTCTTATCGTTGCACTCGTATTATTTATTCGTAACGTACGTGGAAACTTTTTATGGACGATTGCAATAGGAACTGGTATTGCATGGCTGTTTGGCCTTGTTGATACAAGTCAAATCGGAAATAGTTCATTCTCATTCGCGAGTTACGGCGATGTGTTTGGGGCTATGTCATTTGGCAAACTTTCTTCCTTACCATTTTGGATTGCAACATTCTCCTTAAGCATGGTGCTTATTTTTGAGAACATGGGACTTCTGCACGGTTTATTAGAAGATGACCGTAAATTCCCACGTGCTTACCAAGCCAATGCAATTTCAGCAATGACATGTGGTCTATTTGGCACAAGCCCTACCGTATCAACAGTAGAGAGTGCCGCAGGTATTACTGCAGGCGGAAAGACAGGTCTGACGTCTATCGTTACAGGGTTGTTATTCTTTGCCTCATTGTTTGCACTTCCGTTTGTCAAACTAATTCCTGATAGTGCCATTGCACCAATCTTAATTATTATTGGCGGCCTGATGATTACAAGCATTCAACAAATTCCTCTGAACGATTTTTCAGAAGGATTTCCAGCGTTCTTAATTATCGTCATGATCCCGCTCACATATAGTATCGCTGATGGCATTGCGTTCGGATTTATTGCTTATCCTATCTTAAAAGTTGCTCTTGGAAAGCGTAAAGAAGTCGCACCGTCTATGTATATCATTACATGCTTATTCTTAGCCATGTTCGTATTACATGCTATTGGTTAAGTAAAAACACCGAGGAATTTTCCCTCGGTGTTTTTTATTTAAACCATCCTTTTTTATAAAACCAAGCCATCATGCCGCCGCCAATTAGTGCCATAATAAGTAAACAAATAAAATAACTATATTGTCCACCGAGCTCTGGCATATGCGTAAAGTTCATTCCATATACTCCCGCAATAAATGTTAATGGCATGAAAATAGTCGAGAATACAGTTAATGTTTTCATAATGTTATTCATATGATGCGAGTTTAATGAAAAATAGCTATCTCGAATATCTGCTGTTAACTCCCGGCTTGCTTCAATCATTTCGGTCAGTTTAAGCAAATGATCATGTATATCTTTAAAATAAATTTCATGATCACTTATACCGTAAAAACGAGTCGAATTTAAAATGCGATACAATAAATCACGCATCGGAATAATTGTACGTCTTAACTTCGATAAATCTGCACGTATATCAAATACCTCTTCTAGTACACTTCCTGCCGTTTCACCCGTTAAATTATCATCAATTGCATTTAAATGATCCTCAATGTAATATACAGGCGCAAAATAGTCATCTACAATTTGATCGATAATTGTATGCGCTACGTGCAGGGGACTATTTTTAATACGCTTCTTTTCTCCAAGCGTTTTCCATACTCTTTCAATTGCATTGTTATGAGAAAAGTGGAAAGAAACAATATAACGATCACTAATAAATAAATCAATCTCGTGCGGTTCTAATCCATCCTCACCAAATGCATGAAGAACTAAAAAGTTATATCCATCATAAAAATCAACTTTTGGCCTCTGTACATATTCTATGCAGTCTTCAATTGCAAGGGGATGGAACTTAAAATGATCTTGCAAAATGTATGTATACTCTTCTTTCGTTGGCTTATATAAATCTAGCCAATACCATACAATATGGTCTTTCTTTGTTTCCTCTAGCGAAACATCATATAATACTTCATCTGTTTTTGTTATTGCACAAATTCTAATCATATTTTCACCCATTATTATTATAAACAAAAAATAGTAAAAAAAGCCAAGGAGAAATACTCCCTGGCCCTTCTTTATTATTCAGTAACGATGCCATGCACTAATGTTGGTGCATCTACATGCTCTTTAGAGATCTTCATGTTCTCATAAATTTTTGCTTTTACGTCTTCTACATTTTCACGGTTTGCGTAAATGGTAACAAGGGATTCACCTTTTTTCACGCTGTCCCCTACTTTTTTACGAAGCATTAAGCCAACAGCTAAATCAATTTCAGATTCCTTCGTCGCACGTCCTGCTCCTAAAAGCATTGCTGCTGTTCCGATTTCATCTGCAACGATTTCTGATACATAACCGTCTTCCTTCGCTTCCACTTCAATTTTAAATTGTGCTTGTGGTAATTTAGAAGGATCATCAACAACAGATGCATCGCCGCCTTGCGCTGATAAGAACGTTTTAAATGATTCTAGCGCCTTACCGTTGTTCATTACTTCAATTAATTTCTCACGTGCATCTTCTAGAGATGAAGCTTGTCCAGCAAGGTATACCATTTGACTTCCAAGCGTTAAACATAACTCTTCTAAATCTTTCGGTCCTTTACCTTGTAACGTATCAATTGCTTCTTGTACTTCAAGTGCGTTACCAATAGCCTCACCAAGTGGTTGACTCATATCAGAAATAACAGCCATCGTATTACGACCAACGTTATTACCAATGCGTACCATTGCTTCTGCTAAACGTTTTGCATCTTCATCTGTTTTCATAAATGCACCTGCTCCAGTTTTTACATCAAGAACAATTGCATCTGCACCAGCAGCAATTTTTTTACTCATAATTGAGCTTGCAATAAGCGGAATTGAGTTTACTGTTGCCGTTACATCACGAAGTGCATACAATTTTTTATCCGCAGGTGTTAAGTTTCCACTTTGACCAATAACTGCGATTTTATTTTCATTTACAAGACGCATGAATTCATCATTTTCGATTTCAACATGGAATCCTGGAACTGCTTCTAATTTATCAATTGTACCACCAGTATGTCCTAGACCACGTCCAGACATTTTTGCAACCGGTACACCTAAAGCGGCTACTAATGGACCTAATACAAGTGTTGTTGTATCACCAACGCCACCTGTCGAGTGCTTATCTACTTTTACTCCTTCAATAGCTGATAAGTCGATTGTATCACCGCTATTTACCATTGCCATCGTTAAATCTGCACGTTCTTGATCGTTCATATCTTGGAAGAAAATTGCCATTGCAAGTGAACTTACTTGATAATCAGGAATATCACCATTTGTATATCCTTCAACAATAAAGTTAATTTCTTCTGTCGTTAATGCATGTCCGTCACGTTTTTTTGCAATTAGGTCCACCATTCTCATTGTGAGGTCACCCCTTCATTTGTTTTACGATTGCTTTTACTAATGCTAAGAAGTTAGCTTTAACACGTTCTGTCGTTTCGATTACTTCATCGTGGTGAAGTGGCTGATCTAAAATACCAGCTGCCATATTTGAAATACAAGAAATACCAAGTACTTTCATACCAGCATGACGCGCTACAATTACTTCAGGTACTGTTGACATACCAACTGCATCTCCGCCAAGTGTACGAAGCATACGAATTTCAGCAGGTGTTTCATATACAGGACCTGTCATTCCAACGTATACACCTTCTTGTACTTTAATATTTAAGTCTGCTGCAACTTGTTTCGCCATTTCGCGAAGCTCTACTGTATATGATGTAGACATATCAGGGAAACGTACACCCATTTCAGAATCATTTGGTCCGATTAATGGATTTGTACCCATGAAGTTAATGTGATCTGAAATTAACATAAGATCGCCTGGTTCGAATGATGTATTTACACCACCAGCTGCATTTGTTACAACAACTGTTTCTACCCCTAGTTCTTTCATAACACGAACTGGGAATGTTACTTTTTGCATATCGTATCCTTCATAGAAGTGGAAACGTCCTTGCATTGCTACTACCGTTACACCTTGAAGTGTACCGAATACTAGTTGACCTGCATGGCCTTCTACAGTTGAAACTGGGAATTCAGGGATTTCACTGTAAGGTACTGTTACTGCGTTCTCGATTTCATCTGCTAATACACCTAGTCCAGATCCAAGGATTAGTCCTACTTGTGGTGTCTCTTGAAATTTTTCTTTTAAGTATGAAGCTGATTTTGTAATAAGTTCACGATTCATTTGTTTATCCCCCTATTTCTTTAGCTCGTTTAAGAAGCTTGTTCCGTATTCTGGCATTTTCACACCGAAGTTTTCTGCTACAGTTGCACCAATATCAGCAAATGTTTGACGAAGTGGTAACTCTTTTCCGCCTTCTTTCATGCTTGGGCTATATGCTAATAACGGTACATATTCACGTGTATGATCAGTACCATGATGCACTGGGTCATTACCGTGGTCTGCTGTAATTAATAATAGATCATCTTCTTTTAGTTTTTCGAATACTTCTGGAAGACGTGCATCATATTCTTGCAGAGCTTCTCCGTATCCTTGTGGATCACGACGGTGACCGAATAATGCATCAAAGTCAACTAAGTTTAAGAAGCTAAGACCTGTAAAGTCCATATTTAATGTATCTACAAGCTTATCCATTCCATCCATGTTAGACTTCGTACGAAGTGATTCAGTTACCCCTTCACCATCATAGATGTCAGAGATTTTACCGATAGCAATCACATCATAATCACTATCTTTTAATTCATTCATTACTGTACGGCCGAATGGTTTTAATGCATAGTCATGACGGTTCGGTGTACGTGTAAAGTTTCCAGGCTCACCAACGAATGGACGAGCGATAACACGGCCTACCATGTACTTCTCATCTAACGTTAATTCACGTGCAATTTTACAAATTTTATATAACTCATCAAGCGGCACTACTTCTTCGTGTGCTGCGATTTGTAGTACGCTATCAGCAGAAGTGTAAACAATTAAAGAGCCTGTTTCCATTTGTTCTTGACCAAGTTCATCAAGAATTTCAGTTCCAGAAGCTGGTTTATTACCGATGATTTTACGGCCTGTTTTTTCTTCTAATTCATCAAGTAATTCTTTTGGGAATCCTTCTGGGAACACTTGGAATGGTGTATCAATGTAAAGACCCATAATTTCCCAATGACCTGTCATTGTATCTTTACCAGTAGATTTTTCTTGCATTTTTGTATAATATCCAAGTGGTTTTTCTACTTTAGAGATGCCTTTCATTTCACGAATGTTACCAAGACCTAATTTCACCATGTTAGGCATTTGTAACCCATTCATATGTTCAGCAATGTGACCAATTGTGTCAGATCCTAAATCACCAAATTGTTCAGCATCTGGTGCTTCACCGATTCCAACAGAGTCCATTACGACTAGGAATATACGTTTATATTTATTCATAACTGCGACCTCCTATAAGTTCAGTTCTACTTCTTGTAGTATGTTCAAAACGCTATAAAGTGAAACTGTTCTCCATAAGAATTATCTTTCGTTCTCATTATCAAACAGTACTTCTTTAAATCATTCTCTAACCTATTTCGTTTACCTTGAAACGACGCAAAAACATTTCTAGTTTTTTCTAAGTCAGATGTCAGACATCTGATACTGATATCATAACATGTTTACGCTTTCTTTTTAATACATTTTCGTAGAATTTCTCATTTTCTTCACACTTCTATTGTAATCCATTATGCAAAGAAGTGCTAATTATTTTATGATTTATTTCTTCATATAAAATAAAATTTTAATCAGTTGGCGGTTTTGTTCTTTCCCACTGATCATTTTTCGGGATAAAAATAAAAAAATAGCTCTAAAGAGCTACTTTTTTATTTTACTTCTACTATTTCTTCTTTATGTTCATGCAATTCGCCTTTTTTAACATGAACTTTCACTTTATAAGAACCGTTTTCTTTGAAAGTATGTTTCGTTTCATACTCCCCTTTATTTCCTTCTTTCGCTGGAATGAATTCGTGTTTTTCCACACCATCTTTCCAAATCTCAAGTTGTACTTCAGCACCAGTTAACGCTTCTTCTTTTTGTTTTAAGTGAACTTTCATTGTTGATTCAGCATTTGCTTTTATATCACCAGCCATAAGGTGGATCATTGTATCGCTTTTATGATCGCCATGTCCTGCACCATGATCACTATTTTCTTTTTTCGCATCTTCTACCTTCGCATTTCCTACAGCCACTTTTACTTCTGGCATAACATGCATTTCACGTGCATTTGTGTGAGCAATAATGTGGTATACTCCATCCGTTTCGAACGTTTTCTCGACAGCATAAACACCTTTTCCTTTATGCTTACCTTCTAGCATCTCGTGCTTTTCGTCGCCAGCTTTCCAAATTTCAAACTTTACATCATCAGCATCTGTTACCTTTTCTTTTCCTTGTGTAACAAGTGCTTGTACTTCTGTTTTTTCACCAGGTTTAATTTCTTTCGGATTTGTTTGAACTGCTACTTTTACAGCTTCTAGTTTCTGTTCTTTTTTCGGTTCTTCTTTGTTTGTATTACAGCCAGCCAATGCTAGCATCGCGATAAATAAAGTCATAATAAGTTTTTTCATCATCATTTCCTCCTTCATACTTTATTTAGTATAGAGGAAAAACATTGTAATATTCTAGTCTTCTGCTGAAAACAATGTACGAAATGTTTGTGAAGTTTCTGTGAAGTGCTATAGCCTTTTGAATCTATGAAAAAAGAGCATAGTATCTATGCTCTCGGATGAAACTGTTTATATACATCTTTTAATCTAGTTTTTGAAACATGCGTATAGATTTGTGTTGTTGAAATATCTGCATGTCCAAGCATTTCTTGCACAGCACGTAAGTCTGCACCATTTTCTAATAAATGCGTAGCAAAAGAATGACGCAACGTATGAGGTGTAAGCTCTTTTTCAATATTTGCTTCTTTCGCTAATCGTTTTAAAATTTTCCAAAATCCTTGTCTTGATAATCGATTGCCATGATGGTTTAAAAAGAGTGCATCTACTACTTTTTTTCCCATCAATTCTCTTCTTCCCTTTTCAATATACTTTTGAATCGCTTCCGTCGCTAAACTTCCTAGTGGAATAATTCTTTCTTTATTCCCTTTCCCTATGCATCGAACAAATCCCATCGTTAAATGTACATCTTCTAAATTTAATGCAATTAATTCTGAAACACGAAGTCCTGTTGCATATAATAACTCTAGCATCGCTTTATCACGAACCCCAAAAGCGCTCGTCATTTTTGGTGTCTGAAGTAACGCCTCTACTTCATCAACTGACAATACTTTCGGTAATTTCCGTTCACCTTGCGGTGTTTCAATATGTACGGATGGATCGTGCTCTACTGCTCGTTCACGAAGTAAAAATTGGTGAAACGAACGAATCGATGCAATATGACGTGCTAATGTTTTCGAAGATTTTCCGTTTTCTTTTAAGTGCTGCAGAAAATTAACAATGTGCAAGCGTGTCACTTCATGAAAGCTCTTCGCTTGTTCTACATTTTGCAAATACTTTACATAACTTTTTAAATCACGTTCATAAGATACTACTGTATTTTTCGCTAGCCCTTTTTCAACAACCATATAATGAATAAAATCTTTTAATTGATCTTCCAATCTACACTACTCCCCATTTTCATAGAAAAACATCATTCTATTTACGAAAGCATCCTTTGCCGGCTCTTCATTCCCTGATACTTTTTCTACAGTCTCTTCTTTTGGCTTTTCATAACGATGATAGCTTTCATATTCTTCATTTATCCATAGTATAGCGAAATAAAACAAAATCGTACAACTTGTAAATAATAAAAATACTTTTATCCCATCAAAAGTTAATTTTAAAGCTCGGCGCATTGTAAATTCCTCCAAAATATAAGTTATTACAACATATGCCAAGCTTTCACCAATTTATACCTTATTCAAATAAAAAACCTCTTCCTAGTTAAATAGGAAAAGGTTATTTTTCATCCGTTTCATTTTCTTGACAATTTTTACAAATCCCATGGAATGTTAAACGATGATCCTTCACCTTAAAGCTCCAGTCATGTTCTACTTTCCTTTCCACTTCACCAAGTAAATCTTCTTGTATTTCTTGTACAGCACCACATTGTGTACAAATCAAATGATGGTGGAAACGCTGCGCACCTTCTTGGCGTAAGTCATAGCGTGAAACACCGTCTCCGAAGTTAATCTTATCGACAACTTTTAACTCAGATAATAGTTCTAAAGTTCGATAGACGGTTGCTAATCCGATCTCTGGCGACTTTTCTTTTACAAGGAGGTAAACATCTTCTGCGCTTAAATGATCTTCTTCATTTTCTAGCAGCACACGAACTGTTGCTTCACGTTGCGGTGTTAATTTGTAGCTCGCTGCATGTAATTGCTTCTTAATTCGTTCAATTCTTTCTTCCATTCGGTACTACTCCCTCCTCGCCACTCTTACACCATTATATCAGAAGAAGGGCTTCTGTCAAAAGAAAAACAATAAAAACAAATTGATAATTATTCTCATAAAGTATTTATTGTTTATTAATAGCCTCAACGACTTCTTTCATTAAAACTGGTGATGCATAAGCCTCTACACTAGAAGCAAGAGCTAACACCGCTCCAATTACAAGAAAGAAGCATGTATAACGGATCAATAATGGTAATAGTGGCTCAGTTATTTTTCGGATAAATTGATGCCTAATCATGCGTAAGGAAAAACTTGCGGCAATTGTTGTCATAACGAGAAATACTGGGATGATAATGAGATTTTGTGGCAATACAGAAACGAATGCTAATAATAATCCATTCCATCCATGCTGACTTACTAAGAAACCTACTGTAAATCCGACAACTACTCCTTTTGCAAATAATAAAATAAAAATGAGTGGCAATCCAATAATTGAAATCCCTAAAATCCAAATAAATCCAATGTATTTTAATTGTGAAAAGTAACTTTCTCGAAACATTTCGCCTGCAATAGCAAATTCTCCTTTAGAAACTTGTCCAAAAAAACGTTGCAAATAAAATGATAAATCTTGTTTTTGATTTAATTGTAAACTATTTACAAGAATCGCTCCAAATATTACTCCCATCAATAACAAAACAGCGTTAAATATATATAATGAAGAGTTTTCCTGTATGTGAGACATTACACGGTCTTGCCAAGTTTTTCTCCACATTTTTCTTCCCTCCGTTCACACTCTTACTAAAAATGTATGAAAGAAAGAAAAAAGTATGACGAATTAACATTGAAATTCCGCTCTACTTTGCTAAACTAAAAAGTAGAGAATAGGAGGGATTTCTCTTGAAACCATTATTATTAGATTTTCCAACATTATTTCAAACTGAACGCTTACAGGTTCGTAAGCCATTTCCAGGTGATGGTGCAGAAGTGTATGAAGCAATACAAGCTTCTCTAGAAGACTTAGTACCGTGGATGCCAATTAACGCTGAAACAGAAGAAAGTGCTGAAGAAATCGTTCGTAACGCTCACGGACAGTTTTTACTTCGTGAAACACTTGATTTTCACTTATACGATAAAGTATCTGGTACATTCATCGGAGCTATAACGCTCAAGCCTGAAAACTGGGATATTCCAAAGTTTTCACTTCACTTCTGGCTACATAGCGCTTATACAAAACAAGGCTATATGACCGAAGCTGTGAAAGGTGCCATTCAATTTGCCTTTGATAAGCTAAGCGCTCGAAGAATTGAAATTCGTATTGATGCAACAAATACAAATGCATGTAACTTAGCAGAACGTTTAGAATTTATTCTAGAAGGTACAATGGAAAATGATTTCATAGCACCAGATGGTAGCTTACGTGATGCACGCGTATATGCAAAAATTAATTAAAAACACTCGCCTTTGGCGAGTGTTTATTTTTGTAGTTGTAAATATTGTACTGCAAACATCGTCTTCGCATCGTGAATACGAAGATCTTTCATAAGAGTAGTTGCTTCTTCTAATGATACTTCCATTAATTCCACAAACTCATCTTCATCTAACGCAGCTTTATTTTCTTTTTTCGTCAAACCTGTCGCTTTATATACATATAAAATTTCATCTGCAAATCCTGGAGATGTATAGAAAGAAGTAATAAGCTCCATATTTTCACATACATAACCTGTTTCCTCTTCTAATTCACGAACTGCTGTCACCTCAGGTTTTTCACCTGGTTCTAACTTGCCAGCCGGAATTTCTATAATCGCCTTTTCAAGCGCTTTACGATACTGCTCAACAAGCACAATTTTCCCCTCATCAGTAATAGCAATAATAGCAACTGCACCAGGGTGATTTACAATTTCACGTTTACTCATTGCTCCATTTGGTAATACTACATCATCAACACGAACTTTTATAACTCTACCATCAAAAATCGGCTCAGTTTTTACTGTTCTCTCTGCAAGATTACTCATACTACTTCATCTCCCTGTTCTATTTCCTATTCTTTCCTCATACATTTTACCACATTGAAAGGAGCGTGATAGAAATGAAAGTTTATATTTTACCAAATCGCGTCACTTTAGTCGGAAAAGCATGGCAAATTCGCCATAAGCTAAAACAATATGGCAAAGAGTATACAACTGTACAAGAGTGGATTACAGCAACTAAAAAGTAAACGTTTGTCAACCTCTTTTCCCTTGCGTACAATAAGAATAAGGAGAAGGAGGTTGAACTATGAAAAAACGTCAATTAGGAAACTCAGATTTATTTGTGACAGAAATGGGGCTTGGCTGTATGTCCCTCGGTACATCTGAAAAAGAAGCCCTGCGTATTATTCATGAAGCAATCGATTTAGGAATCAATTTTTTTGATACAGCGGATTTATATGATTATGGATTAAACGAAGAATTTGTTGGAAAAGCCTTAAAAGGAAAACGAGACCAAATTATCCTTACAACGAAGGTTGGGAATCGATGGACAGAAGAAAAAAACGGCTGGTCTTGGGATCCTTCTAAAAATTACATAAAGGCTGAAGTGAAAGAAAGTTTACGTAGACTTCAAACTGATTATATTGATCTTTATCAACTTCACGGCGGGACGATTGAAGATCCTATAGATGAAGTAATTGAAGCCTTTGAAGAATTGAAAAAAGAAGGTATCATTCGCCATTACGGTATTTCTTCTATACGTCCAAATGTCATCCGTGAGTATGCACAGCGATCAAATATCGTTAGTGTTCTAATGGAATATAGCCTTTTGAATCGTCGCCCTGAAGAATGGTTCCAGCTTCTTAATAAACATCAAATTAGCGTTATTGCTCGCGGACCACTTGCGAAAGGAATATTAACTGATAACAATACAAGAAAGATAGAAAGAGTAAAAGAAAAAGATTACCTTTCTTATTCTTACGATGAATTATATGCGACGCTTGCGAATGTAAAAGAAATACTTGGAGAAAACTCCTTAACTGGAACAGCTATTCAATATTGCTTACATAACGAAACTGTTGCAGCTGTTATACCTGGTGCAAGCTCTATTGGGCAATTGCAAGAAAATGTACAAGCTAGTAAACAAACACAGTTAACAACAGAAGAATATATCCAGCTTCAGCAAATCGTGAAATGTGATACGTACGCATTACACCGATAAAAAGACGCTACCATACTGGTAGCGTCTTTTTATAACGTATCATATTTATCAGGATTCGTTCCTACATGTAAATTACGATTTAACGTATTAATTTGAGTCATCTCTTCTTCTGTTAATGAAAAGTCAAAGATAGAAAAATTCTCCTGAATGCGAGATGGTGTAACAGACTTAGGAATCGTCACAATCCCGCTTTGAATATCCCACCTTAATATAACTTGCGCAGGTGTTTTTTCATATTTAGTAGCAATGGCCTGAATAATCGGGTGCTGAAATACTTCTCCACCCCTCATTAATGGACTCCATGCTTCCATTTGAATTTGCTCACCTTGACAGAAATCACGCAATTCAAATTGTGTTAACATTGGATGAAGTTCCACTTGGTTTACCATCGGCTTTATTTTGCAATTTGGTAATAGCAGTTCTAAATGATGTTTATGGAAGTTAGAAACACCAATCGCGCGCACTTTACCTTCTTCATACAATTTTTCTAATGCTCGGTACGTATCAACATACTTCCCTCTTATTGGCCAATGTATTAAATATAAATCTACATAGTCCATTTGTAATTTTTTTAAGCTTTTCTCAAACGCCTCAAGTGTTTCCTCGTATCCTTGATCATCGTTCCAAACTTTTGTTGTAATAAAGATGTCTTCTCTCGGAATCCCTGATTCACGAACTGCTTCTCCGACACCGCTTTCATTTTCATATACAGCTGCTGTATCAATCGAACGGTATCCAACTTCTAGCGCTGTTTTTACTGCTTGTTTTACTTCGTCGCCTTCTTTCGCTTTATAAACGCCTAAACCAATCATCGGCATTTTTACGCCATTATGAAGTGTAGTTGTTGGAATGTGCACAGTCGTCTCCCTTTCATCATTACATTTTTTTATAAGCCACCACTTTATTTGAACAAGATTCAACCAAAAAGTCAAAACATATGTACAGTTTACATAATAAACTTATATACTTTCTAAAATAATGCGAACTCATTCATTCGCATTATTTTCCATCCATTTCTTTGCTTTTTCATCAACATTACGTACAAACTCAGTTTTCCCTTCCGAATATAACGCACCTTCATATGTATACTTTTCAGCTAATTCTTTCTTTAAAGTTGCATATGCCTCAGCTTCTTCACAATGAGCCATCATATAATCACGAAATGCTAAATGCCTTACTATCTCAGGGTTTCCTTTTTCAAACACGTGTAAGTGATACGAGCGTTTTTCCTCCGTTCCATGAATAAAATAACGGCGTCTTGAAATACCATTCTCCCCTTTTACGATATAGCCAAGCTCTTCAAAACGTTCATTCCACCTATCTACTCTGTCGATACTCTCTACTTCCATGATCATATCTATAATTGGTTTCGCTGCCAGTCCTGGCACCGACGTACTTCCAATATGATGGACCTTCACCTTTTCTGGCATCGCCGCTTTTAATCTTTCAGCCTCCATTTGAAATTTTTTACCCCAATGATTTTCATGCGGAACAACTACAATTTTTCTCATTCTAACTCCCCTTTTCTTACAAGCTCGTCAAAAAAATGATCAGCGTTATTCACTGATCATTTTCGTTATTATTTAAAGTCTTTCCAAGTAAGGTTACTTTCACTTAACAGTTCTTCAAATGATTTATTCTTTTCACGTTCTTTTTGTTCTTGGCGCTTTCTTTCCTGTTCAGCTGCCACTTTTTCCTCTTCTCTCACTTGCAACTCTTTCTTCTTATTCTTTAATTGCTGCATGAGTGAATCATTTAATTGATCACCTAATGTAAGCGACTCTTTCTTTTGTTGATTCACTTGCGCTTGTCTTTGCATTTGTCTTTGTTTCTTTTTCTTCATACTACTCACCTTTTACTTTTTTCTCCATTATAGTAGATACACAATGAACTCGACAATAAAAAAGGTCCTTTACTCTATTATTCACTTTTTGTAAATATGTTAATTTTTCGAAAAGACTAAATTTTTATGTAGCTATAATCCTATGAATCTATTAAAATTATGTCGTATGATGTCAGATTATAAAAAAAAGGAGAATTAGATTATGTGGAAGAAAATTATTCCTGCCATTGCTGTTTTAAGCACCATTACTTTTTCAAGCGTATTTGCTGCTCCCCCATCTCAGACTCCAGCTGAACAAAACCGCTACATAGACGTACAAATGCTTGGTATTAATGATTTCCATGGACAACTAGATACTGTTAAAAAAATTAATAACAAAGAAGCTGGTGGCGCTGATTACTTAGCTACTTATTTAAAAGAACGTAAAAAGCAAAACCCGAATACACTTCTCGTACACGCTGGCGATATTGTCGGAGCTAGTCCACCAGTTTCAGCATTGTTACAAGACGAACCAACGATTGAATTTTTAAATGACTTAAAATTTGATGTTGGTACAATCGGAAACCACGAATTTGATGAAGGTATTGATGAAATGAAACGTCTCATTTACGGTGGCTATCACGAAAAAACAGGGAATTTCAAAGGTGCAAATTTCCCTTATGTCGCTGCAAACTTCTATAATAAATCCACTGGCCGCTTATTTTTACCGCCATTTACTGTAAAAATGGTAAATGGTGTGCCTGTAGGATTCATTGGCGTAGTTACAACTGATACACCAAATGTCGTGATGCCTACTATGCTTAAAAATGTAGAAATCACTGACGAAGTAGAAGCAATTAATAAATCAACGCAGCAATTAAAGCGTCTTGGCGTTAAATCCATTGTCGTCCTTGCTCATGTCGGTGGAACAACAGATGAGTCTGGTGTGACAAATGGAGACCTTACTCGAATTGCAAATGAAACAGATCCGGAAGTTGATGTTATTTTTGGTGGGCATAGTCACACGTATGTAAATGGTACTGTAAATAATAAACTAATCGTCCAAGCGAACTCTTACGGAATGGCTTTCTCAGATGTAGATGTAACAATTGATCGTAAAACAAAAGATATTGTAAAGAAAAAAGCTGAAGTTGTTACAACATACCATGAAGGTGTAGAACCTGATAAACAAGTAAAGAAAAAACTAGATCAATATAAAGAAAAAATTGCAACGCTTGTAAATGAAGTTGTCGGAAAATCTACAGCACCTATCGACCGTAAACAAAATGATGCTGGTGAGTCCACTCTTGGAAATTTAGTTGCCGATGCCCAGCGCCAAACGATGCAAACTCAAATCGCACTTATGAATCCGGGCGGCATTCGTAATGACTTAGATGCTGGCGATATTACATGGGGCGAATTATACGGCATTCAGCCTTTTGGAAACCAATTAATTAAAGTAGATTTAACAGGTCAAGATATTCGCGACATTTTAAATCAACAATGGCAAAAAGGAACGACGAGAATGCTTCAAATTTCAGGTATTCAATATACGTGGGATGCAAATAAACCAAACGGTGAAAAAGTTACAAATATACGTTTAACAAACGGTGAAGAATTATCTCCATCTAAAACGTATAGCGTAGTGGCAAATGCCTTTTTAGCTTCTGGCGGTGATGGATTTGTATCATTTAAAAATGGTAAAAATGCAGAAACTGGTCCAAACGACTTTGAAGCGCTAGTCGATTACGTAAAACAATTAAAAGAACCTATTCAGCCAATTATCGATGGTAGAATTCAAAAAACAAATTAAGTACACTCATAATAAACAATCTTAATTTTTCATCGTAAAAGATACACATAAACCTTTTATCCGTCATATATGTGAAACCTAAAAAGGATACTCGTTCTTACAATGAACATAGTATCCTTTTCTTTATTTATCAATATGTGATGTGTTGTTAAAATCATATTGTTGTAAAAATTGTTGTAACGCCTCTTCTACAAGTTTAGATTTTTGAATTCCTTTCGATTCTGATATAACGTCTAGTTTTGCTAATATTTCTTTATTAATAGAAAAGGTACGTTTCTTTTTTTCTGTACTTATATTCATCATGGGCGCAATTACTTCTTCTTTCTTTCTTAATAACTCATAAATACTTTGTAATTGTTCATAAATTAATAGTTGATAATCCGTCTTCGCATATTGAAGGGCTGTCGCTTCTTGGAGTTGTAAGTGACGCGGTTCTTCTCCATCTCCTACAAAAATACGCTTTTTCTGTTCTCCATCATATTCGTATCCAATCAATCTTAATTTCTTCGATAATGTATACGGGCTTATTTCAAGACGTTTTGCTATAATAGCGATGGATTCACGCCTATTTAAACAATCGATAATTTCTCCAATCGTCACAATTTCCCTCCTCCCATATTGAAATGACACTAGTATGGTATGTTACAATGATTTTCTAACAGTATATGCAAAACGAATAGCCTGTGCGATTCATACGATTTTAGAAAAGGAGGTTTTCAATATGCTTTTTCGTAGCAATACCCCGCAGTTCTATAATGAAAATAAAAAACTCATTCCTAATAGTATCGCTACGATGGAAAGCGTTATGATTAACAACCGAAAACAAGCTCTCCTTATGCGCGGGCAAAACGTAGAGCAGCCTATTTTATTATGCTGTCACGGTGGACCAGGCATGGCACAAATCGGATTTATTCGTCATTTTCAAAAAGAATTGGAGAAACACTTCATCGTAATTAATTGGGATCAGCGCGGGGCAGGTAAATCCTTTTCAATGAAAGATTTCGGAGCAAATTTTACAATCGAACAATTCATTTCCGATGCAAAAGAAGTGATTCAATATGTACTTAAAAAGTTCAATAAACAGAAACTATTTCTCGCTGGTCATTCTTGGGGAAGTATTATCGGGCTTAACATAGCACACTATTATCCACAATATATCGAGGCTTATATCGGTATTGGGCAAATTGTACATATGAAACAAAACGAGGAATTACTATATCAGCATTTAATTCGTTCTGCAAAAAAATATAATCATAAAAAAGCATTAGCGTCCCTTTTAAAATTAGGAAAACCGCCATTTTTAGATACGAGACGCCTTATTATTCAAAGAAAATGGCTTGGCACATTCGGAGGTGCAATCCAAAACGGATCTTCCTTTTCTTTCATACGAAAAGGCTTCTTTTCTCCCGAATATACACTATTAGATTGGTTCAAGTTTCTCGCAGGAAATTTAAAATCTGGCGTTTTATGGGAAGAAATGTTGACAATCGATTTCTTTTCTTCTATTACGAGTTTATCTATTCCAGTTTATTTTTGTTCTGGTCGCTATGATTATCAAACTCCTTATGCACTCGTTCAGGAATATTGTGATGTAATAGAAGCACCGATAAAAAAGATGATTTGGTTCCCAAATTCAGCACATTCTCCCGATTTAGAAGAGCCAGAATTATTCGCTCGTTCTTTACAATCCATTAAACAAGAGCTAGCTTTTCAACATTAGTAACAAAAGGCTCTTTTACATTTCATAAAAAACAATTTATAATAATATGTCGCAACTATGTATAAATCTAGCAAGGTGATTCATATTTCCTTGCCTTAACACAATAAAATTTTGGGGAGATTACATTTATTATGAATGCTGTACTCATTGCAGTAGCAGTTATGCTATTGCTTAGTTTATTACGTGTCCAGGTCATTGTCGCCATCATTGTTGGAGCTTTAACAGGCGGACTTATCGGTGGACTCGGTATTTCAGAAACGATTAACACTTTTACAACTGGTCTTGGAAACAGTGCTCCAATCGCTTTAAGTTATGCAATGCTCGGTGGTTTCGCTATTTCTCTTTCCAAAACCGGACTTCCAGATGCTATGATTCAAACTGCATTAAAGTGGATTGGCAATGAACAAGACACGAAAAAACAAGTTTACTCTAAAATACTTATTCTATTTATCATTTTAACGATGGCTTGTTTCTCACAAAATGTGATTCCTGTTCACATCGCTTTCATCCCCATCTTAATTCCAGCACTTTTAAAAGTATTAAATGAGCTGAAAGTGGATCGCAGACTTGTTACATGTATTATTACATTCGGATTGATTACTCCTTATATGTGGATTCCAGCAGGATTCGGAAAAATTTATCATGACGTATTACAAACAAATGCTGCGCAAAGCGGTCTTACATTTGATGTCGCACTTATTCCAAAAGCAATGACCATTCCAGCAATCGGTATGATTATCGGATTATGTGTGGCAGTATTTATTACATACCGAAAACCTCGTACGTATGAAACAGAACAAATTCATACTACTGAAAATGAAATCGTTCCCTATACAAAACGAAGCATTACTTTCGGGCTAGTATCTATCTTAGCTACATTAACTGTTCAATTAGCAACAGAATCAATGATTTTCGGCGCTCTAGCGGGGATTATCGTTTTATCAGTTAGTGGTAGTCTACCTCTTAAAGAAGCTGATGCAATTTTAACAAGCGGAATGCGTATGATGTCCTTTATCGGATTTGTTATGATTTCTGCCGCTGGGTTCGGAGCTGTTCTTCGAAAAACAGGACATGTTGAATCTCTTGTACAAACGAGTGCACATATAATTGGGAATAACAAACCACTCGCTGCATTTCTTATGCTTGTAATTGGACTGCTCGTTACGATGGGGATTGGATCATCTTTTTCAACCATCCCTATTTTAACAACCATTTTTGTACCTCTTTGTATTCAGCTTGGATTTAGTCCAATGGCCACCATTGCAATTATCGGTACAGCCGGAGCGCTAGGAGACGCAGGATCTCCAGCATCAGATAGTACACTTGGACCAACATCCGGTTTAAATGCTGATGGTCAACACCATCATATATGGGATACGTGTGTACCAACTTTTTTACATTACAATATACCGTTACTTATATTCGGCTTTATTGCCGCAATTACATTATAAAAGGTGCGTTTTATACGCACCTTTTACTTTTTTATTTTTCCCTTTAATTGTTGCAATGCTATTTTCCCATTTTCTTCGATACAACTTTCCATTTGCATAAATGACGGACCTGCCCACTCACTGCCTATACTCCCGTTCAGTCCAATAATTTTCAATTTATCCGGTATACGGATATTTAATTTTTTTGCTGCTCGAATTAACTCAAAGGTAATCTTATCACTTGAAGTTACAATTCCATCTATATACGGATAAGTTTGCAATAATGTAACAAACTGTTTATTCGTATACCCTTGTACACATTCTTCTCGATAAGAGATTCCTTCCTCCCAAACAGCGTCTAAAAATCCTGATATGTACTCTTCCATTTCTTCACTATCTTCGCCCTCACCGAAATAAGCAAGAAAGTGACAACCTTTTTCTTTTAATAAAGAGACCGCTCTTTGGCCACTTTCATAATAATTTGCATGAGATTTTTTTTCATCAATCACAACAAACGGAAATGGGATTTCTCCTATACTTTTAAAAACGGATCTTGTCAAAATAACACCTGCAACGTTATTTTCCTTCAACATATGTATGTATCTATCTTTATTCTCTATATTACAAACAATAATTTGATATCCTTCTTTATACGCTATTTCCTCAATACAATGTAGCAAAGTGATGTTTGATGGGTCATATAGATTATCTACAAGTAATGCAATTATCGTTGAATTCTCTTTAAATAGTGGCTTTGCTGCACTATTTGGCCTATAACGTAATTCCTCAATTGCTTCCTTTACTTGTTTTACTGTGTCCTCATGAACGTATCCTTTTTCATTTATAACTCGTGAAACGGTTGCGACTGAAACACCTGCCAATTTTGCAACATCACGTATAGTTGCCACATCGTCACCCCTTAATATGGTAATAGATTACAATTTTACGGTAACCTAAATTACAATATTCGTCAAGGTTAATAATTTATATTTCTGAAAATTGTTACATCATTACACTAAACTATATTCTAATTGAATTTCATGTAAAATCGGGATATTATCATACCCAATGCGCGGAATTTCTTTCTTTATTTTTCGTGCCTCTTCCACCGCATTTACATATAAATTCGTCATCAAAAAATTACGTTTTTGGTAAAAACGTAACGCATTCATATTATCATTTGTTGTTATAAGCCAAACCTTCCTGCACCGTTCTTCTTCTGCAACTCGTAATACACAATCCACAAGTTGTGTCCCTATTCCTTTTCTTTCTTCAAAGCTATCTAACGATACAATTTCGCACATATTTCCGATCAATTCATACGTTACAATTCCGATTATTCTGTCTTCTGAGAGCGCAACAAATCCTGGCAACTCTTCTAACTGATGTCCCTTACCACGTGAAACCATCAATGAACTCCCCCAGTTCTCACACATGAACATTCGAATTGTTTCTTTCATCGCTGGCGTAATTTTTTGTATATGCACCATTTCCTATTTCTCCCCTTTTCTATCCTTGTGATACAATATAAGTGTATCACATGTAACGGTATTTGGAGGATGAGGTAAAGTATGAAACGTTTTTTTGCAGCATTGTTTACTATACTAGGTGCGATAACTGCCCTTGGGATTTTCTTTACAAATAAGGTGATGTACTTAAAGAAAAAAACAGAGGAAGAAATACTCGAAAGAGAAACGAAAAAACATTTTCGTATAGAGGATTTTGAAGCTCTTCATAAAGAAGAAATTCATATTCCTTCGCAATTCGGATATGATCTTCACGGATATTACATTCCTGCTGGTCATTCCAATAAGTTTATGATTTTCTGTCACGGCGTAACTGTAAATAAAATGAACTCTGTAAAATATGCAAGGTTATTTTTAAACAGAGGATATAATGTCGTTATTTATGATCATCGTCGTCATGGTAAAACTGGCGGAAAAACGACAAGCTATGGATACTATGAAAAGCATGATTTAAAATCTGTAGTTGACTGGCTAAAAGGTCGTTTTGGAACAAATATAACACTCGGTATTCATGGTGAATCGATGGGCGCTGCAACACTTCTTCAGTACGCAGGACTTGTAGAAGATGGTGCTGACTTCTATATTGCAGATTGTCCTTTCTCTGATTTCTACGGACAATTACAGCACCGTTTAAAGGTTGAATTCCATTTACCAAAATGGCCTTTATTACCTTTAGCAAATGCTTTCTTAAAAGTGCGTGACGGTTATACGATTCGTGAAGTTTCACCAATCGATTGTATAAAAAACATTAACAATCCCGTCCTCTTTATTCATAGTAAAGATGATGATTATATTTTAGCTGATATGACGAAAGCACTCTATGAAGCGAAGGAAAACAATAAACAACTTTATATTGCAGAAAACGGCGCACACGCTTGCTCTTATAACGAAAATAAAGAAGATTATGAAGCAGCCATTGATCAATTTTTAAACTCATATGTAAAAGAAACAAAAAACAGGCTTGCATAAGCCTGTTTTTTTATTGCGCTAAAACGTCTGTAACTTGTTCCATATTTTCAGAAATCCACTTTATTGCATCATCTAACGTTGGAAATTCTGTCGTTTGAAATGTTACCTCATCTTGCAGTAACCAAACATCCTTTGACTCTTGTCCTACACCAGCAATGGACCAGTGCAACAAACTATATGGATGATTATCATTCAAAAATGATGCCCACGTGCGCTCATTTGCAATATTTCGTAATGTACGTAATTGTTTATCCATCTTTCGTCACCTTACTCTAGTCAGTTATAAAAAACATTATAACACTCTCTTCTCTTCCAAAGAAAGTGCTCTTTTCATATTGTCAAGTACTTCTCTTGATTATATGATGAAATTAAGCGTTTGGGAAGGAGGGATAGCGTTGGCTAAAGTACAAATTAAAGTAAATGATAATGGCTCTTTTCGCGTTACAGGGGACGTGGAATTAGTTGATTCACAAGGGAATGTATTCCCAGCAAAACCGGCATTTTCTTTATGCCGTTGTGGTTTATCAAAAAATATGCCTTATTGCGATGCTTCGCATAAAGGAAAATTTGAATCTGTTGTTAGAGCACCAGAGGCAGAATAATTTCACATGTGACATGCACATTTTTTTGTGCATGTTTTTTCTTTTTAGCAACTCCGTTATATCCCTTCTCCTTACAACATTTCTAATACTTTTGTCTCCATCTCAGCCTACATATATTTTCACACAATTCTTCACATTCGAATACTTTTTACTAGCCTTTTATTTTTTTTATGCTATAATTTGAGCAAACAACATCCTTCGGGGTCGGGTGAAATTCCCAACCGGCGGTGATGAAGTGCAAACTTCTAAGTCCGTGACCCGTTTTCAACTCGAAAACGGTGGATCTAGTGAAACTCTAGGGCCGACAGTATAGTCTGGATGGGAGAAGGATATGTTTTCTAGTAATTTTATATAGCGAATACACTTTTATTTCAGTATGCATATTTTTAAGTTTCATTTTGAATCTTTATATATGTTTTATTTTGTATACTTATGTTTCTATACTGGAATAAAAAGATACGACTAGCGTTTGAAAAATTCGATATTTTGCTAGGTTTTTTCCTTATGCCAAAATATCAATCATCGTTAGGTTTCTTTCCTATACTTTCGTATTCGAACTATATTTCTAGAAATCACGTCTCCCAAACCCCAAGGATATTAAAATCCTTGGGGTTTTTTGATTTTTTTAGGAGAGGTGAAGAAAATGACAGATCAAGAATATATGAGGATTGCTCTGCAATTAGCAGAAGGAACATCTGGGCAAACAAGTCCAAATCCTATGGTTGGTGCTGTTGTTGTAAAAGACGGAAACATCGTCGGTATGGGGGCTCATTTACGCGCTGGTGAAGAACACGCAGAAGTTCATGCTCTTCATATGGCTGGTGACAAAGCAAAAGGAGCCACCGTGTATGTAACACTTGAACCGTGTAGCCATTTTGGAAAAACACCACCTTGCTGTGAATTGCTCATCAAAAAAGAAGTCAAACGGGTTGTAATTGCTACTCTTGATTGCAATCCTCTCGTTTCTGGTAATGGAAAAAAAAGATTAGAGGAAGCTGGCATCGAAGTAACTACCGGTGTTCTGGAAGCAGAAGCAGTTTTATTAAATCGCTACTTTTTTCACTACATGAAAACGAAACGTCCATTTGTAACAATAAAAACAGCGATGAGCTTAGACGGAAAAACAGCAACCGTAACCGGTGAAAGTAAGTGGATTACAAGTGAAGATGCACGAGCTGATGTTCATCAATATCGTCATACACACGATGCAATTCTTGTTGGAGTGAATACAGTTATAGCTGATAATCCGCATTTAACAACAAGAATTCCTAACGGGGGGCAAAATCCTATACGCGTTATTTTAGATACCCATTTACGAACGCCACCATCTTCTCATGTCATAACAGATAGTTTAGCACCGACATGGATTATAGTTGGTAAGGATGTAAATACAGAGAAAATAGCTTCTTATGAATCTGAAAATATAGCTATATTCCAAATGAAAACGAAACAGATTGAAATACAGGATGTTTTACACCTACTCGGCGAAAAACAAATTCTTTCTCTTTTCGTCGAAGGTGGTCAAACTGTTCATGCAAGTTTCTTACAAACAAAGTATTTCAATGAAATTGTAACTTATATAAGTCCAAAATTAATTGGTGGAAAAAATGCCCCTACTTTATTTGGCGGCAATGGTTTTTCAACATTACAAGATGCACTTTCCTTGGAAATTCAAGAGATGAAACAAGTTGGCGATGATATAAAAATTGTTGCGCATGCCCGAAGTGAGGTGATGGAATGTTTACAGGAATTGTAGAAGAATTAGGAACGATTGCAAACATGCAACAAAGCGGCGAAGCGATGAAGTTAACGATTCATGCCAATAAAATTTTATCAGATGTTCACTTAGGTGATAGCATCGCGGTTAACGGTATTTGCTTGACTGTAACGAGTTTCACAACAACTTCATTCACAGTAGACGCAATGCCTGAAACGATGCAATCAACATCACTTCGCATGCTTAAACCGCAATGCAAAGTAAATTTAGAACGTGCAATGGCTGCAAACGGACGATTCGGTGGACATTTCGTTTCAGGACATATCGATGGCATCGGAACGATATTAAACAAAAAACAACACTATAATGCCGTCTATTACAAAATAGCTATTTCTGATGAATTGCTACGCTATTGTTTGCATAAAGGGTCCGTTGCTGTTGATGGAACGAGTTTAACAATATTTGATATAGACGAATCTTCCATTACCATTTCACTCATCCCGCACACAGTAAGTGAATCTGTTATCGGAGAAAAGAATGCCGGTGACATCGTAAACATTGAGTGTGACATGATTGGTAAATATATCGAACGCTTTATTTCTAAACCAGTAAAACGAACAGGTTCAATGACCGAAAGCTTTTTACAAGAAAACGGATTTCTATAAGGGGGAAGCATTATGTTTCATCGTATTGAAGAAGCTCTAGAAGATTTAAAACAAGGAAAAGTCGTGATCGTATGTGATGATGAAAACCGTGAAAATGAAGGCGATTTTATCGCTTTAGCAGAGTATATTACGCCAGAAACAATTAACTTTATGATTACACATGGACGTGGTCTCGTTTGTGTACCAATTACAGAAGGGTACGCAGAACGTCTACAATTAGAACCAATGGTAGCTCATAATACAGATTCGCATCATACTGCATTTACAGTGAGCATTGATCATGTTTCTACAACAACTGGGATTAGTGCCCACGAACGTGCAACTACGATACGAGAAATGTTAAATCCTGCATCAAAAGGTGCTGATTTCAATCGTCCCGGACATATCTTTCCATTAATTGCGAAAGAAGGTGGTGTCTTGCGCCGGGCTGGTCATACAGAAGCTGCTGTCGATTTAGCACAGCTTTGCGGAGCAGAACCAGCTGGCGTCATTTGTGAAATTATTAATGAGGACGGTACGATGGCACGGGTACCTGATTTAATACAGTGTGCAAAACAATTTGATATAAAAATGATTACAATAGAAGATTTAATTGCTTATCGCCGCCACAATGAAACATTAGTGACGCGAGAAGTGGAAATTACATTACCTACAGATTTCGGTACTTTCCATGCAATTGGCTATTCTAATTCATTAGATACGAAAGAACATATCGCACTCGTAAAAGGTGATATTTCAACAGGAGAGCCTGTCCTTGTACGCGTTCATTCAGAGTGCTTAACAGGAGATGTATTTGGCTCGTGCCGCTGCGATTGCGGACCACAACTCCATGCTGCACTTGCTCAAATTGAGCGTGAAGGAAAGGGCGTTCTTCTTTATATGAGACAAGAAGGACGAGGCATTGGGCTTCTTAATAAGCTTCGCGCTTATAAGTTACAAGAAGAAGGCTTCGATACTGTAGAAGCAAACGAAAAGCTTGGCTTCCCTGCTGATCTGCGTGATTACGGTATTGGCGCTCAAATATTAAAAGATTTAGGTTTACAACATTTACGATTATTAACGAATAACCCAAGAAAAATTGCTGGCTTACAAGGTTACGATTTAGAAGTAATCGAGCGTGTACCGTTACAAATGCCAGCAAAAGAAGAGAATAAAACGTATTTACAAACGAAAGTAAACAAATTAGGACATTTACTAAACTTATAATTAAAGGAGAGATTTATTATGGTATTCGAAGGTCATTTAGTTGGTACAGGATTAAAAGTTGGGGTTGTTGTTGGACGTTTTAATGAATTTATTACAAGTAAATTACTTGGCGGCGCTTTAGACGGATTAAAGCGTCACGGTGTAGAAGAAGCTGATATCGATGTTGCTTGGGTTCCTGGTGCATTTGAAATTCCTTTAATCGCTAAAAAGATGGCGAATAGCGGGAAATATGATGCTGTTATTACGTTAGGCACTGTCATTCGTGGTGCTACAACACATTACGATTACGTTTGTAATGAAGTAGCAAAAGGTGTTGCATCTTTATCACTACAAACAGACATCCCCGTTATTTTCGGTGTATTGACGACTGAAACGATCGAGCAAGCGATTGAACGCGCGGGCACGAAAGCTGGTAATAAAGGCTATGAATCCGCCGTCGCTGCAATTGAAATGGCTCACTTATCAAAACAATGGGCATAAAAAAAGAGGCTGCGGCCTCTTTTTTTATTTCTTCACTTTTCTCCGTACATCTTTTATTAATTCATCCATTGTCTTTCCTTCTGTTTGTATACGAAGCGTCTGTGCTGTTTTCCATACATTCTCTCTTTTCTTCGCTTCTTCTATAATAGTAATTTCTTTTCGTACTTCCTTTAAATCTTTCCCTTCTGTTTTCAATCCAAAATGTTCAGCTTTCGTTCGAAAATGTTGTTCAATTCGTTGTTGCATCTCTTTTTGTTCAGGATTTTCGGCGGCCTTAACTGGATCAGCGCTTATCGCTTTTAGTAAAATGAGACAAGTCATAATCGCTAATATATATTTGTGCATGTAAAATCCTCCAACCCAATATAAATTACATATTTACTATGTACAATTGGGGCTTGGAAAATTCGTCCACCAAAATTCTTTTTTTCGCTCAAAAGCCAATAGTATCAAGCGTTCACAATTATTTATTACATTTTATTTACAAAAAAAGCAAACTCTTTTATAAGTTTGCTTTTTTCTATCTTATAATGCACATTCCTCAATCTCAAATCCTAAATCTTCAATCATACCCCAGTCTGCAGTCGGTTCTTGTCCAGCTGTCGTTAAGTAGTCCCCAACAAAAATAGAGTTTGCTGCAAATAAACCGATTGGCTGTACAGAACGTAAATTAATTTCACGCCCTCCTGAAATGCGAATTTCCTTCGTTGGGTTTACAAACCGCATCATCGCCAGCACTTTTAAACATTCTACTGGTGTTAACTCCTTTTGTCCTTCAAGCGGTGTACCCTTCACAGCAACAAGGAAATTACATGGAATGGAATCGGCATCTATACGTTGTAATTCGAATGCAATTTCAGCACGCTCTTCTATTGTCTCCCCCATTCCAAAGATCGCTCCTGAACATGGTGAAATACCCGCTTGTTTCGCTTTTTGAACTGTATCAACACGATCGTCATACGTATGAGTGGAGCAAATACTTTCGTAATTATTCGCATGTGTATTTAAGTTGTGGTTATAACGGTGTACACCCGCTTCCGCTAAACGTCCTGCTTGATCTTCGTTTAAGAAACCTAAACAACAACAAATCTTTAAATCTGTCGTTTCACGAATCTCTTTAACTGCTCCAATTACGTGATTTACCTCTTTATCAGTCGGACGACGACCAGATGCCACAATACAATACGTACCCGCTTTACGGCGAATTGCTTCGTGTGCTCCTTCTACAATCTTTTCCTGCGTTAGCCATGCATATTTATCAATCGGTGCTTCTGAAATAATAGACTGTGAACAATATCCGCAATCTTCAGGGCATAATCCAGACTTCGTATTAATAATCATATTTAATTTTACTTTTTTACCAAAGTGATGGTGGCGAATGATATACGCAGCATTCATAATTTCTAAAATCTCTGTATCGTCAGCCTCTAATATCGCTATTGCATCTTCTTTCGTAATCACTTTCTCTTCTACGACGTCGTATGCAAGTTTTTTCCAATCCCTTTTTGTTTGTACTTGTTTCATTTCATCTCTTCCCCTCTTTTGTTATATGCACAAATAAAGCATGATACGTTGCCATTATCCCTTCATTTCCCGTGAAGTCTCTTTCGTATATGCGAAGCATCGCACGAAAGAGTGAGGGACTTTGACAATATGATTCTTCATTACTATTGGTCGCTCCTACTTTACGAATAGAATGTAGAAACTCCCTAACTTCTGTAAATCTCTCTATGTAACACGTTTCAGAAACATGTACATCCCCTGTTTCTATCTCACATATATGGCGCAACTGATTTTTCGAATAAAAACGTTGCCCAATCGATGTTTCATTTTGTATATTTTTTTCTTCTTTCGCCCGCTGGAACGAAGCATGCAATTCTTGAAATGTTTCCTGTCCAAATGTTGAAAAGAGTAATGTCCCCTCTATAGATAAATGACGAAATAAATTTCTTATCACTTGTTTTAAATCATTTAGCCATTGAAATGTGGCATTTGAAATAATGACATCATACGTTTCTTCTAGTCGTAATCTTTCGATATCCTCACAATAAAATGTTACATTGTTTACATTTTGTCTAGTTCTCGCAACTGCAATCATACTTTCGGCAAAATCAATAGCTGTAATTTGTGCTTTCGGAAATAAGTTTGATAATTGCTCTGTAACATATCCTGTCCCGCATCCAAGTTCTAAAATACGTATCGATGAATTTGCACTATATCGCCGATTCAATGTAGAAAGTAATGAATGCGCCATCTTTTTTTGTACATTTGCATATTGATCGTAGGATACAGCTGCCACGTTAAATCGTTTTTGTAGTAACGTTTTGTTGATCATGTCGTATCCCCTCTACAAATTGAATGATTTCATTTGCGCAATATTCGAAATTCGTTACGCATAATGCATGTCCAGCCTCACTTACTACTTTTAACTTAGCATTCGCATTCTCTGTCATACTATGAGCTGCAGATAATGGACATATCACATCCTGTTCTCCATGAAGAAGTAACAGCGGGACTTTGACATCTATTAATTCGTTTCTCATATCTGTTTCTATTAAATAATCTAAGCCTAATTGTAATGACTGAATCGAGTCTCCTTTAAAATTCAGCGCAATCTCTTCAAAACTCGTATTCTCTTTCAGTTCATCTTTTGTAAACATATTTTCATAAAACCGCTTGAGCGTATCTTCTTTCTTTCTCGCCACATTCTTTTTCAGCCGCTCTACATGTAAAGCATTCCATCCACTCATATAGTCGCTCGAATTTGTAAATTTGGCAGTACCACCAATTAGTACAATACCTTTTGTCTGAATCTTTTTATGTGCTTGAACTGCTGCTAACGCCCCTAATGACCATCCAACTAAAATGACATTTTCATCCTTTGCTACATCTATTACTCGACCTGCAAACTCACTTTGTTCTTTCACATTACGCCAATTGATACATTGAACAGAATATTCTTTAAAATACGAAAGAACTAAAGTCCAAACACCTTCTTCCATTCCCCACCCAGGAATAAAAATAATCTTTAGCTCTTTCATACGAAAAACCCCTCTTCTTTACCAATACGTATAATATGGTGAATAGCCCATTGCAAATCAGCTATTGTATGTTGGGACGTAACTGCAAAACGGACTCGTGAACTATTAACTGGAACCGTTGGTGGACGAATTGCAATTGCAGCAATCCCTACCTGTTGCAACCTTTTACTAAACCGTAAAGCTGTTTCATTTGAACCGACTACAATCGGTACAATATGAGTTGAGCTATTTCCAATATCAAAACCAGCTTCTCGTAAATGGTTTCTGAAATATGCCCCATTCTCTATAAGTCTCTCTCTTCTTTCATTATCTTCTTTCACAATTTCAATTGCTTTTTGTACTGCTCCTAACGTACTTGGTGGTAAAGCTGTAGTAAAAATAAAGCTTCTCATCATGTTTTGTAAATACTCTATATAAATTGCATCACCTGTCAAATACGCACCATAACACCCTAAAGCCTTACTAAACGTCCCCATATGTATATCAATTTTTTGAGAAAGATCTTTTTCTATATGGGACAACCCTGCTCCATCAATTCCATATATTCCACTCGCATGCGCTTCATCCACTATAATAATTGCCCCATATTTCTCTTTCAGCTGCACTAACTCCCTTACATACGCAGTATCACCATCCATACTAAAAACCGTATCTGTTACGATTAATTTCCGCTTTTCAGGTGACACTGTTTTCAATAACTTCTCTAAATGATCCAAATCATTATGACGATACCTTTTATGCTCTGCCCCACTTAATATAATTCCATCAACAATGCTTGCGTGATTTAATTTGTCACTAAACACAATATCGTGACGACTCACTAATGAAGAGATCACTCCAATATTTGCGGTATATCCACTATTCACAACTAAGGCTTTTTCAGTACCTTTCCAATCGCATATACTTCTCTCAACCTCTTCATACAGTGAATAGTTTCCTACCACGAGCCTTGATGCTGTCGCCCCAGTCCCATATTTTCTTGTACATGCGATAGCAGCTTCTTTTAACCTTTCATCTCCAGCTAACCCTAAATAATTATTTGACGCTAAATTTAGCATCCTTTTCTCATCTCGAATAAGCCATGTCTCTTCGGCTTGTTCTGTTACATGCAAATTACGATACTGCCCTCGCTCATGTAATTGTTGCAATTTAGATTGAAGATGTGTGCGCCACGTTTGATTCATTTCGGATAAGCTCCTCTAATTTTGAAATCATTATATATTCTTTAGCAGATTCCAAGACTTCTTCTTTTGTAAACTCACCTGCAAAGAATGGTAATAAACCTAAAACCGGTACCCCACTTAGCTCTTCAATCATTTCTTTATTTTCTTGCACTCTTTCCATTTCGCATTCTTTGCAGCCAGATAAAATGACACCTGCTACTGTTAAACCATATGCCTTTGCATAAGCGATCGTTAAAACTGTATGATTTACTGTTCCTAATGTAGGGCGTGCTACTACAATAAGTGGAAGTTGTAATTCTTTTGCGAAATCAATTACTAAAGCGTCCTCTGTATATGGAACAGCTAATCCACCTGCTCCTTCTACAAGTAGACTATTAAAATCTTTCAATCGTTCATTATAGTGATGAATAATGTCTTTTAACGTTACTGTCCTTCCAGCTCTTTTCATGGCAAGTCTCGGGGCAAGCGGCTCTTCAATAGAGTAAGGGCAAATTTCCTCTTCTTTTGTCGGTACACCTGATAATGCTTTTAGCCTTGCTGCATCTCCCTCTGGATTTGATGCAACATGTCCACTTTGCAATGGTTTATATACCCCTACGTTATATCCTAATTCTCTAAATACACCTGCTAATGCACCTGCAACTACAGTTTTTCCCACTTCTGTATCCGTTGCTGTTATAAAAAAACCGCTCATTATTCTCCCTCCGTAACATCCGAGATTGCTTGATATAAAATACGTAACATATCGTCAATCTCATCAATTGTAGAAGCAAGAGGAGGCATAAATACAATCGTATTACCGAGCGGGCGCAAAATCATACCCAGCTCTCTTGAACGTTTACATACTTGAACACCGACTCTCTCTGTCCATTCAAACGCTTCTTTCGTTTCCTTATTCTTCACAAGTTCAATTCCAACCATTAACCCGCATTGACGAATGTCCCCTACATGTTTATATGCAAAGAGGTCTTCTAATTGCGTCGCCACATATTCTGTTTTACGTGCCACCTCTTCTATTAAATTTGTTTTCTCGTATAGTTCTAGATTTGCAATTGCTACCGCACACCCTAACGGATTCCCTGTATAACTATGTCCGTGGAAAAATGTTTTTTGTTCTTCATAGCCTCCTAAAAAGGCATTATAAATTTCATCTGTCGTTACAGTAATTGCAACTGGTAAATATCCGCCTGTTAAACCTTTTCCGGCTGTCAAAATATCCGGTGTTACATTTTCATGTTCACATGCAAACATTTTTCCAGTACGCCCAAATCCAGTCGCTACCTCGTCTGTAATAAATAGAACATTATATTTTGTACATAAATTACGTAGCCCTTTTAAGTATCCTTTTGGCATTGTAATCATACCGCCAGCACCTTGCATTAAAGGTTCTACAATAATCGCTGCAATCTCTTCATGTTTATCTTTCAGCAGCTCTTCCATTTCTTCTAAATGTTTTTTTACAATTTCGGCCTTATCATTTCCATAAGGAGAACGATATGTATATGGATAAGGCATTTTAATTGCTTCAAATAAAAGCGAACTATACACTTGGTGAAACAAGTCTATTGCTCCCACTGAAACAGCTCCAATTGTGTCACCATGATACGCTTCTTTTAATGTAACAAATCTTTGTTTCTTCGGTTTTCCTTTATGCTGCCAATATTGAAAGGCCATCTTAATTGCAATTTCAACAGCGCTAGAACCGGAGTCTGAATAAAACACTTTCTTCAAACCTTCTGGTACAACTTCAATTATTTTTTCGGCTAATAAAATAGATGGAACGTTAGCAAGCCCTAACATAGTAGAATGGGAAATTTTATTTAATTGCTCACGAATTGCCTCATCTAGTTCTGGCACTTGATGTCCATGAACATTTAACCAAATAGACGAAACACCGTCCCAATATTCATTTCCATTTACATCGTATAGTTTTCTTCCCTCTCCCCGTTCAATAATGACAGGATCTTCTTCTAAATAATCCTTCATTTGTGTAAATGGATGCCATACATAGGCTTTATTTTTCTCCGATAACTCTTCATATGTATATGATGGTTTGTCAGTCGTACTCTTACTAAAAGTCACAATTGTCACCCCTAATGTTAACTAGTTTATAAATATAGTTAACATTAAATCTAAATGACTGTCAATTATTTTTAAATCAAGTAGTTCTTAAAAAAGAACAACCTATCATACGATAAGTTGCTCTACTTTCCATGTTGTATCTTTCCGATTTCTAAAATAATCTCTTCATCCTTTTTTCCTTCTGTATCAATTCCAAGTTGCTTCGCATGCTCAATTAATAAATCATGATGCTGCTCAAATCTAGCCTTATTTACTTCTTTCGCAACCTCTTCTTTTGTTTTTCCTTCCGTAGAAATCCCTAGTTTATCAGCTGCTTTTTCCATCGACTTCTTCTCTTCAGCTTCTTTCGCTTTCTTCACTTCTAACTGCTGTATTTGCTTTTGCTTCGCCTGCTCTGATTCAGCTGCAAAAGCTGTGTAAATGCCAGCACTTCCGCCAATGACTAGTAAAGTGGTAAAAAGAATTATTTTTTTCTTCACTCTTTCCTCCCCTTTCAAATTCATTATAACGCACAATTTCATAGGATTAAAATCGTTCTCCTTTATTTCCCTAAAAAATCATTGAATATTTTTATTGACATGTGAGACGAATATATGATAAAAATTTAACTAACATCATATGAATCGGCATTGATAGGATTTAGTAGTATTTCGATTTCTGCTTTCAGAGAGCTGGTGGTCGGTGCGAACCAGTACAGAGCGAATTATGAATTACCCCCTGGAGCTTCTTTTACGAAACGTAAGGAGTAGTGAAAGACGGTTATAGACCGTTATATCTAAAGAGTGGTGAAACGACACTGTTTCACAATTTAGGGTGGTACCGCGAACTTTTCGTCCCTGCATATGTTGCAGGGGCGTTTTTATTTTATTAGCGCATATCATACGACCCTTTATTTTGTGATACATTCATTTCACAAGCTAGGGTGGTACCGCGATTTCTTCGTCCCTGCATAATTATATGCAGGGACGTTTTTTTATCCATTCATTTCCGTATCATATTAAAGAAACAACAATTACCGGTAATTTGTCACAAAATTCTAAAATTTAGAAGGAAATAAACAATATTGGCGAATTTTATATAAAAAAGAGCTATTTTAGATTACTTAGGAGGGGAAAACAATGGTTTCAAAAATTGAATCTGTTCTTTTAACAGTATTTATCTTTTTCTGCATTGGCTTTAGTGTTATTCAATTAGAAGTTTCACCACACATCCCAATTTTATTTGGTATCGTTTTTTTATTAGCATTTGGATTTATGAAAAAAATTGATTGGTCTACGATGGAAAAAGGAATGATAAGTAGTATTTCAGCTGGTATTCCATCTATTTTTATATTCTTACTTGTAGGCGTATTAATTAGTGTTTGGATCGCTGCTGGAACAATTCCAACTTTAATGGTATACGGCTTCCAGCTTGTATCCCCAAAAATTTTCATTCCAACTGTTTTTGTAGTTTGTGCAATTGTTGGAACAAGTATCGGTAGTGCCTTTACAACTGCCGCAACTGTAGGACTTGCCTTTATGGGCATGGGTAGTGCTCTCGGATACGATCCTGCCCTAATCGCTGGTGCAATTATTTCTGGTGCATTCTTTGGAGATAAAATGTCTCCTTTATCTGATACAACAAATTTAGCGCCAGCTGTAACGGGTGTAGATTTATTTGAGCATATTCGTAACATGCTTTGGACAACAGTTCCAGCTTTCATTATTGCTTTTATCGCATTTTTCATTTTAGGAAGCGGTACTAGTGGAGACGTTGACTTCACAAACTTCATTAGCACATTAGAGAAAAATGCAACGATTTCTATCGTTACACTTATTCCTATTTTATTACTGTTCCTATTCGCATTTAAAAAAGTTCCAGCAGTTCCAACATTACTTGCTGGAATTATAGTAGGGATCATTATCCTCTTTATATTTAAACCTAGTACTTCTTTAACTGATTTAATGAAAATTATGCAAGACGGTTACGTTTCTAAAACTGGTATGAAAGATATTGATAGCTTATTATCTCGCGGTGGCCTGCAAAGTATGATGATGTCAATCGCTCTTATTTTCCTAGCTCTTTGTATGGGAGGATTATTACAAGGAATGGGTATTATTACGCAGCTAATGAATATCATCTCTAGCTTCGTAAAAACTAGCACACGCTTAATTATTTCTACTGCTTCAACTGCAATCGGTGTGAACTTCTTACTTGGTGAGCAGTACTTATCTATCGTTTTAACAGGACAAGCATTCGCTAATAAATATGATGAAGTCGGTTTAGAACGTCGTAATTTATCACGTGTATTAGAAGATGCAGGTACAGTTATTAACCCGCTCGTACCATGGGGAGTAAGTGGCGTGTTCTTATCGAACGTCCTTGGCGTTCCAACTTTTGATTACGTTCCATTCGCAATCTTCTGCTTAGCTTGTCCAGTTGTAACAATCATCGTCGGCTTTACTGGATTTGGCCTTTCATGGAAGAAGGAAAAAGCTGTAACACTTTCATAATATATTAAAAAGGATTACCTGAATCGGTAATCCTTTTTATATTTCTCCACTATCTATTTGCTTTCTTTCTTCTAAATAACAGAAGGAATCCTGCTCCAACAAACGCCAAACCTGCTCCAATTGTAGAAACAACACTTGTACCTGTTTTCGGTAAATCACGTTCTTCTTTCTTTTCACTTACAGTTGTTGTTTCTTTTGCGTTTTGATTATCCGTTGTAGTTTGTCCAGATCCTGTATTATTACCTTCATCTGTTGGTGGTGTCGTTGGATTTTCTCCATTATTTCCTTCACCTGTTGGTGGTGTTGTTGGATTTTCTCCATTATTTCCTTCACTTGTTGGTGGTGTCGTTGGATTTTCTCCATTATTTCCTTCACCTGTTGGCGGTGTTGTTGGATTCTCTCCACCAGTTTCTTTATCATCATCGTTCTTCTTCGTTATATCAATTGCATATTTAGCAAATTCATTTTCAGATGGTCCAACATATGATATTTTTCCATCTTTCTTTATATACTTTTGTGCATTTGGTGAAGAATCGAATGTTGTATGTAATTTATCGGCAACAATCGGTTTAAACGTCCAATTTTTATCTGCTGCTGGATCAATAACTGGCGTTTCTTGCATATACTTCACAATGATTTGACGCGTTTCATCTTGTGATTGGTATACAACCTCCCCTTTGCTTACACCTGGGAACGTTTGGCTGCTTCCGCGATAGTTATTTGTAGCGACGATGAATTCTTGATTGTCAGCTACTGGCTTCCCTTCATATGTCATATTTACAATACGATTCGTATTTGCATTTACAACTTTTCCATCTTTATCGTATTTCGCCGGTTGTGTTACATCAATTTCGTATTTTAAGCCATCTAAAATATCGAAGTTATATGTAGGATAACCTATATTTACTAACGGCTGTTCTTCTGTTTTCTTTGGATCAATTTGATTAAACTGACCTGCAGACATTTCAAGCCATTCTTTTACTTGTGCCCCATTTACTTTTACAGCATATAACGTATTTGGATATACATATAAATCTGCCACGTTTTTAATTGCTAACGTTCCAGCTGGAATATCGGTATAATATGTAGCACCGTTTCGGCCACCTGCTTTAAATGGTGCTCCTGCAGATAAAACTGGAATTCCTTTATATTTGCTGTACTGCCCATTTTCAGCAAATAACTTTTCTACATACCATTTTTGTGCATTTGTCACAAGTTGTACAGAAGGATCATCTTGTACTAATGAGAAATAACTATTAATTGGCGCTGTCGTTTTTCCTACAGCAGTATTCACATAATCAATTGTCGCTTGGTGATCATCTTTAATTTCATTAACTAAATGTTGATCAGATTGTACGAGTGGGTTTCCTTTACTATCAGCAATCGGACGAAGTTGCGGCTTCGATTGCTCTTTTTGTACTTCCCATTTTCCATTTACTTTTTTCAATTGCATATCTATAATACCTAAGTTACTTCCAAAGACACCAGGCATTACAACTGGAACACCATTAAATACGTCCTTCACTTCAGTATGTGAATGTCCCATTAATACCGCATCTACACCAGGAACTTCTGTTAAATAATACGATGCGTTTTCCATGCCAACGTTGTATCCACTCTTATCAACACCTGAATGCGCTAGTGCAACGATAACATCGGCACCTTCTGCTTTCATTTTTGGCACCATTTTTTTCGCTGTTTCAACTATATCTTTTGCTTTCACTTTTCCTTCTAGATTTGCTTTATCCCAGTTCATAACTTGAGGTGGAACAAATCCCATTACGCCAATTTTCACTTTTTGTTTTTGACCTGATTCATCTTCTACTTCTTTTTCAAAAACATGATATGGTTTAAAGTAATTTTGATCATTCTCTTCATTATTATCTTTATCATCTTTATAGACGTTCGAGTTAATAACCGGGAATTCTGTTTTACTAATTACTTTGTTTAAATAATCTAAACCGTAGTTAAATTCATGATTCCCAAGAGAGATGACGTCATACTTCATTAAATTCATTAAACGATATAATGGGTGCGTATAACTAGGATCCACAGGCTTCTTCGGATCATTTATTTTATTCGCTACATAATCTCCAAGCGGTGTCCCTTGTAATGCATCCCCATCATCAAACAGGACAGAGTTCTTCGCTTCTTCACGCGCTTTATTCACAAGTGTTGCAGTTTGCACGAGACCTACTTTATTATCGGTTTTCGTTTGATAATAATCGTAATTCATTAAGTTAACGTGAATATCTGATGTTTCTAGAATTCGTAAGTTAACCGTACTCTCCCCAGTTTGCTCATCCGCATGAGCTGTTGCTGGCAATACTTGCGGCGCTATAACACCAATAGCAAGAGTTGCTCCAGCTAGCATTTTTTTTGACTTTTTCACAAAAAATCCCCCTTATACAATTACCAAAAATAATGAAATGAATCCGTCTCTAATTACATACCTTTTTTCTTCTATTGGAGATAAGATTTTCATTTCATCCTGCGCTAATGAGTAGTCCTCTTAAACGCTCGATTGGTGAGATTTTACTCATCGGGAAATAAAGCCCTACTAATTAAAATTTCACCTTATCTGACATTATCATATATAATGTACTTTCATATCGTCAATATTTTTTGACATACTTCTACAAATTTTCTGTAAAGTTATTGTAAACTTTTCATAAACATATAATATGCCCTTACATTGTTAATACTGCTGAATATGATACAATTACCAATTACAAGGAGGATGAATTTATGAAAAAAGTCATCTTAACAATTGTTTGTCTCCTCCTTCTAATCATTTCTTATTCTTATTTTGAAAAGAACGATGAGACAAAACAAAATGAACCCGAAGAAAAAACAGAAAAAACATCTACTCCAAGTTGGATTGATAAGCAAACAAACGATTCCTTCTATCATCTCGTACTAGGTGATTCGCTCGCCAAAGGATATGGATCGACACAAGGTGGATTTGCTGAATTAGCCTCTAAACAAATAGAAGCACAAATTCATAAACCAATTACTGTAGAAAACCTTGGGATAAACGGTCTTACAACCGATCGTCTCGCTAAAAAGGTTGACTCAGAAGATGTAAAGCAAAAAATTAGAGCAGCCAATATTATTACAATTAACATTGGGGGAAATAATTTGTTTCGCTTAAATCGTGATGTCGGTGTTATAGACGGTATTAAAATGTTAAATAAAGAAAAAGCTCATTTTGAAGCGGATGTAAAAAATATTGTAAAGACAGTCCGAGATCAAAATCCGGATGCTTTACTCATTCTTTCTGAACTTTATAACCCGTTACAACTCGATGACTCCATCGCAAGTTATGCAGATATGTTTTTAGATGGCTGGAATGAATCCGTTTATTCCATTGCAAAAGCGAATCAACCATCTATCGTTTTGCCAATTCGTAAATTAATATCGAATGATAAAAAAGAATTGCTCTTTGACCAAGTACACCCAAATGATAAAGGCTATACGATTATTGCCGATTCCTTTACAAAAAAAGTGTTGGCCTACAAATATTAAAATTCCCATGAAACAATTCTATTTTTATAACATGTCTTTTTTGTTACAATGAGAGTGGAAGGGGGCCTTTATATGGAATCACGCGAGTGGGAACGTATTGTTGATCATCTTCTTTCGCTAGTGCCTCTTTTTTATCGCAAATTTATGCTTCCTGGAGAATTTTCTTCTCAAAGACATATGCCGCCATCACATACACAAGTATTACTGCTTCTGCATGAAAATGGCACATTAGCAGTTTCCGAAATCGGCAAGCGGCTAGCGATTTCACGGCCTAACATGACACCTCTATTAAACAAACTGATTCAAGAAGAACTAATAGAGCGTCATTATAGCGAAAAAGATCGACGGGTCATTTTAATTTCCCTAACAGCTGAAGGGAAATTGTTAGTAAATCAGTATCAGCAATTCATTTTAGACAAATTAAAAGAAAATTTTCAAACGTTATCTGAGGAAGAACGTGAAAAGCTCATTCACTCTCTTCAAACCATTCAAAATTTAATTTTGAAAACAAACGCATAAAGCTGCTTCTAAATAGAAGCAGCTTTATGATTCGTAATAATTACCATAATATACATTTGAATATGGCCATGTCGTTAAATATGGTTTTTGATCTTGCGTAGGTTGTTGCGATGGTATTTGCGGTAATTGTTGTTGTCGATATAATTCGTATTGCCTACTCGTATCATAAACCGGATAATAATTTACATATGGATATACTTGAGGTACGTAATAATAATACATTCATTCTCTCCTCCTTTTTCTTAAACATATTCAAAGGAGAAAATGAGTGTTACACTCTTTATATTTGCATGAGTGGTTCTCTCACTCTTTTCTTTCTGTTCTTTAAACGTAACTTACGGTTCTTTTCATATAAATAATGCACCACGAAATATGAAACTACACCAAACACAACCCCTAAAATCGTCATTCCAATTAATACATACACTTCACTCTGTAATAAGCTCTTTAATATCGTAAAAATGTGACTTGAAAACAAGTCCGATATCGTAAAGGGTTCATGATGTATTTTTTGTACATGAAATGGATAAATCATTTTCCCTAGCGCATACGCAAGCGGAAATAAAACTACTGGGAGAAACGATATTTTTCCAATAATATTGCCAATAACCGCAGCAGGAAAAGATCCCTTTGCTAACCTGACGATTGGATAAAATATTAAATAGACGAGCGATGCTGTATATATAACCAACATCTCTAAACCAAAACCAATCGCAAAACCTAACGATACTTTCTTCGCTCCTTCTGGTGATCGAAGCAACTTATAATATTGAAACTTTAATATTCTCCACATCCGCTGAAAAAACGAATATGTTTTCTTAGTTGTTTTCAAATTCATCATCTCTTTAACTATATTTTTTTATCTAGTATGTCCTTACATGATATGAAAAACAAATTTAGTTTACTCTTTTTATTATAAATGATATAAAGATGGTTAACCAAATATACATACGACATTTCAATATAAAAAAGCACACCTCCAGTTATTTACATCTAACAACTGAAGGTGTACATCCTTTAGGAAAGCTCTTCTACATTTTTAAATAAACTTACTAATAATGCTTTTTGCGCATGCAATCGATTACCGGCTTGCTCAAATACGATAGATTTTGGTCCATCTATAATTTCGCCTGTTACTTCTTCTTCACGATGGGCAGGTAAACAGTGTAAGAAACGATACGTTTGCTTCGCATGCTTAACAAGTTCTTTATTAATTTGGTATGGTTGAAATAAAGTATATTTCTCTTCTTCTCCCTCTTGCCCCATGCTCATCCAAACGTCAGTATAAATGAAATCTGCTTCACTCACCGCTAATTCAGGATTATGTAAAATTTCAATTTTCGCTCCTGTTTCTTCAGCAATCGCTAACGCTTTTTTTACAATCTTCTCATTCGGTTCATATCCTATAGGCGTTGCAACAGTCATATGCATTCCGACTTTTGCACTCGCTAACAACAATGAATGACATACATTATTTCCGTCACCGACGTAAGCCAATTTTATTCCTTTAAATGTATTTTTTTCTTCGTATATTGTCATTAAGTCTGCCAATGCTTGACAAGGATGATGATCGTCCGTTAAACCGTTAATTACAGGTATGCTCGATTCTTTCGCAAGCTCTTCTACATCCGCATGTGAGAATGTACGTATCATAATCCCGTCAATATACTGCGATAATACTTTCGCAGTATCTGGAACGGTTTCTCCTCTTCCCATTTGCATCTCTTTTCCACTTAAAAACATACCATGTCCCCCGAGCTGTACCATTCCTGCTTCAAAAGATACACGAGTACGAGTTGAATGCTTATCAAAGATAAGACCTAATATTTTGCCTTGCAGTAAAGGCTCTTGCTTATTCTTTTTTAAATATATTGCGAACTCAATTAAAGAAATAATTTCTTCTTTCGTTAATTCTTCTAGTGTTAAAAGATCTTTCGTATTTAATTTCGGTACTTGTACAGTTGACATGAAACTTCCCCCTTTATATAATTGATACGTTTTTTGTACAAACTACTTTTTTTATCATATATACTGCCTGTTCTAATTCTTCATTCGTCACAATAAGTGGTGGTAATAGTCTTATAACATTAGGCCCTGCTTGTAATACGAGAAGTCCCTCTTTTTCTAGTTGTTCTATAAAACTTGCAACTTCATGCGTACATTCAATTCCAACCATAAGCCCCTTACCACGTATATTTTGAATACATTCGACATGTTGTAATTCCTCTTGCAACTTCTGTAATACGTACTCGCCCTTTTCCTTTACTTCTTTTAAAAACGATGGTTTCTTAGTTATTTGCAATACTTCTTTCGCCGCAGCCATTGCAATATAATTCCCGCCAAACGTTGAACCATGTGATCCTGCAGTAAACGATGTTCCAAGTTCTTTCCTACCAATCATTGCTCCGACAGGAATCCCGTTTCCAAGTGCCTTTGCGACGGTAACGATATCAGGTTTTATTCCCATTTGTTCGTAAGCAAATAATGTCCCTGTTCTTCCGATCCCTGTTTGGACTTCGTCTATAATAAATAAGGACCCGAACTTCTTACATAATGCTTCAATCGCTTTCAAAAAAGATAGATCAGCAAGTATGACTCCTCCCTCTCCTTGAACAACTTCTATCATTACTGCCGCAACTTCTTCATTCATTACTTCCTCTAATGCCTTTATATCGTTAAAAGGCGTATGTAAAAAAGATGGAAGGAGCGGACCAAATCCTTCTTTCACTTTATTTTGCCCCGTCGCACTCATCGTTCCGAATGTTCTACCGTGAAAAGACTGCTTGCATGTTACGACGAGAGATTTTCCAGTATGCTTACGGGCTAACTTCAAAGCTGCTTCATTCGCCTCTGCCCCGCTATTACAGAAGAACACATAATCTAATGCTATGTTTTCTGTTAATAATGACGCGACTTCTTCTTGTAAGCTGTTTGTAAACAGGTTAGATATATGCCATATTTCATGCAGTTGCTCTTGTACAGCTTTCATAACAGTAGGGTGACAATGCCCTAAATTACATACGCCAATTCCCGATGTAAAATCTAAATATTGCTTACCGTTATGATCAATAACTTTCGTTCCTTTTCCCTTTACAAACTCACTCTTTCTTCTTCCATACGTTTGAAAAAGATGACTTGTCATGCAATACTCACACCCCTCGTTACCGTCGTTCCGATACACTCACCTGTAACCTCGGTAAAATCCTTCGTCCCATTTACGATACTAACCTTTTGCACTCCCATTTTTAATGATGCTAGTGCTGCCTGTACTTTCGGAATCATCCCACCGGTAATAACTCCTTTTTCTATTAAATTCACAATTTCAAATTCATCCGTTTTCTTTAGTAACTTTCCTTCATGTAATACCCCATCTACATCTGTAATAAAAATGAGCTCTTTTGCAGATAATGCAGCCGCAATTCCAGCTGCGGCGGTATCCGCATTTATGTTATAAATCTCATTATCATTTATGCCGACCGGAGCAATAACAGGAATATAATTCATATTTATTAATCCTTTTAGTAAGGCCGTTTCGACATAACTTACTTCTCCCACATATCCTATCTCCTCACTGACAGGTTGAACTTGAAGTAACTTGCCATCACACCCTGAGCAACCTACCGCACGTAAATTATGCTTTTGTAAATTCATTACAAGTTTTTTATTCGTACTTCCGCATAGCACCATTTGAACAATATCCATAACTTCTTTTGGTGTTACCCGTAATCCATCTTTTTTTTCTACGTTGATGTTACAATCTTTTAATTTGGCATCAATTTCTGGGCCACCGCCATGGACAATCACTACTTTATACTTCTGTTGCAATTTCTTTATACAATCAAAAAACACATCATGTAATTGATCCAACATACTACCGCCGCATTTCACTACAATATAATCGCTCATCTTCCCTCTCCTTATGTACGATAACAAGCGTTTATTTTCACATATTCATAGCTTAAGTCACAGCCCCAAGCTGATCCGGTCTCTTCTCCTAAATGTAAATACACATCAATCATAATTTCATGTTCTTGTAACCTCATTTCCATTTCCTCTTCAGAAAACATTTGAGGTTCACTATTTTTCAGCACTGCAATAGATTGAAGAGTAATATCAATTGTATTTGGGTTAATCGCGACTTCACTTTGTCCAATGCTACTAATAATTCGCCCCCAGTTTGGATCTTCACCATGTATTGCTGTTTTCACAAGACTCGAACCGACTATTTGCTTTGCAATTTTCTTTGCCTCTTCATTCGTTCGAGCTCCTAACACATTTACTTCTATTAACTTCGTAGCGCCCTCACCATCTTGTGCGATTTTTTTCGCTAAATCTTCACATACCTTCTGTAAAGCAAATACGAAAGTTTCCCAATCTGCATGTTCCATATTGATTGGTTTCGTTTCTGATAATCCACTTGCCATAACGATGACCATATCATTCGTAGAAGTATCTCCATCTACCGTAATTTGATTGAATGTATGATTCGTGATTTGTGATAATGCTGTTTGTAATACGTCATGCTCTATATGAGCGTCTGTCGTAATAAAACTTAGCATCGTTGCCATATTTGGATGAATCATCCCTGAACCTTTCGCAACACCAGCAATCAGCACCTTCTTCCCATCAATCACCATTTCATAGCAAGTTTCTTTCGTTATAAGATCCGTCGTTAAGATCGCTTCAGAAAAAGAATGAGCTTCCCTTTCTTCCTTCGCTGGGATAAGAGTAGCAATCCCATTTCGGATTATATCCATCGGCAGCGGAACACCAATTACACCTGTTGAAGCTACTGCAACATAATTTTCTTTCAATCCAAAATGTTCTGCTCCTAATGCACGCATCTCGTAAGCATCTTGTAATCCTTTCATTCCTGTACAAGCATTTGCATTTCCACTATTAACGATAATAGCTTGTAATTTCCCCTCAGTCGCTATACTATCCTTCGTTACTTGCAAGGGAGCTGCTTGTATTTGATTTGTTGTATAAACAACGGCACATGATGCTGGTGTATCACAAACGATTGCCCCTAAATCCTTTTTCTCTTTTTTCAAACCAATTGCATTGCCAATGGCCGAGAAACCTTTTGGAGTTACAATCGAACCATTTTCTACTTTTGTAATAGACGCTACTTTAATCATCATGTCCCCCCTTATAGATAAAGCGGCATATGTTGTAAACCTGTTGTTTCTTCTAGTCCCGCTATTATGTTTGCATTTTGAATTGCTTGCCCAGCCGCACCTTTCATCATATTGTCTATAACAGAAACGACTGTCACTCTTCCTGTTCTTTCATCGTAAGCTATCCCCATATCACAATAATTTGAGCCCCTCACTTCTTTCGGACTTGGAAACTCTCCTTGCATACGAATTCGAACAAAAGCCGATTGTTCATACGTTTCTTCATATAATTTTTGAAGTTGTTCTATTTCCATTTCTCGCTTTACTTTCGCATATAGTGTAACCATAATCCCACGTGATATCGGTATTAAATGTGTACTAAACGTGATTGGCTTCGTTTCTCTATTCCATTCCGCGAGCATTTGCTCAATCTCAGGAACGTGTTGATGCTCATTTACTTTATAAATACGCAAGTTATCGTATAACTCAGGAAAGTGAGTCATCGTTGTTGGCGTTTTTCCTGCTCCAGATACTCCTGATTTCGCATCAATAATAATCGAATCTTCTTCAATTATGCCGCTACGAACTAATGGCAATGTCGCTAATAATGCAGCTGTAGCAAAACATCCCGGATTTGCAATTAAATTTGCATTTTGAACCTCGGACCTTTTCCATTCACTTAGCCCATATACAGCTTTACTAAGAATTTCTTCTTTTGCAGCTGCCCTTTTGTACCACTGTTCATATATGAAAGGATCTTTCATACGAAAGTCTCCAGATAGGTCAATTACTTTTAAACCTACTGCTAATAATTTTGGAGTTAACTCTGCTGATACTCCTGCCGGGGTTGCCAAAAATACAATTTCTGCTTCTTTCACTATTTCCTCCGCATCAATTTCTTGTAACGTATGAACAAGAACATTTTGAAAATGCGGATATACATTTGTTATACACTCGCCAACTTGTGAAAAAGAATGGAGAGATGCTATCGAAAAATATGGATGTTGTTCTAATAACCGAATTAACTCAATACCTCCATACCCAGTTGCTCCAATAATCGCGACTTTCATATGCTCCTCCTCATATCGATTCTTTAAATTAAGTATGATTATAATATTGTATATTTATAGAGTCAATTAAATATTTATAAATTTCATAAACTTAAAAAACTTAATTTTACTAGAAAAACAATATACACAACAGAATTTTTATACACAAATAGTGCATAGTAGTTTTTTTAGTTCACTTCAAGTACAATAAAACAATACATACGTACATACAGGCGGGGAAAACATGAATGAAAAATTAATTGAGAAAATGATTATAAAAAGTTTTCAGCAATATCAATGTAATCCTATGTCAAATGAGGATCAGGAAATGCTTATTAAACATATTCAAACGATTATTCATTCAAATACTGAAATTGATGTATACGAGGCAGTTGAGGATATCGTTTACGATTATGTGACTGGAAAATAAAGTGAAACTTTAATCAGTGGGGGTTTTCTTCATCCCCCACTGATTATCAGCCCTCACCAATCGGACTTTTATGGGCAGTTGATCCCCCACCTAACTTCTTTGCTTTCGCTGAATTTTGAGGTGGGGGTCTTACTGCCCATTAAAGCGGGATAAAAAAATAGGAGATTTCCATATGGAAATCTCCTATTTTTTACTTAATGATTTGCCTGCTACGCGCTCAAATAAACCTGGGAATAAAGCATACAGTTTTGGACCAATGCCCATCCATTTCGGTAAGTTTACTTCACGCTTTTTCGTTTGCATCGCTTTTACAATTTGCTCTGCTACATATGTTGGTTTTAACATGTATCGTCCCATATTTTTCACATATGTACCGGATTGATCAGCTATTTCAAAAAAGTTTGTATCTATCGGACCTGGATTAATCGCTGTTACGAAAATATTTGTACTAGATAACTCCATGCGTAAACTATTCGTAAAGCCTAGTACTGCATGTTTCGTCGCTGCATACGCACTCGATTTCGGAGTTGCAATTTTCCCAGCAAGTGAAGCAACATTAATAATATGTCCTTCGTTTCTTTTCACCATATAAGGTAGTACCGCTTTCGTACAAGCTACTAATCCAAATACATTTACTTGGAACATATCTTTCACTTCATCCATTGACGCATCTTCAAACGTTTTAAAAATACCAAATCCTGCATTGTTTACTAATATATCAATACATCCTACCTCTTGTAATACTTTTGAAAAAACAGATTGTACTTCCGTCTCTTCACTTACATCTAATACATAATAATAGCAAGGCGTATTATAAGTTTCTTTAATTTTGTCTGCTAGCGCTTTTAATTTCTCTTCTGTTCTAGCTATTAATACTGGAGTCGCCCCCTGCTCTGCAACTTGCATTGCAACTTGCTCTCCAATTCCACTAGAAGCACCTGTAATGACGATTACTTTATTTTGTAAACGTCCCGTCATTGCTGTCACCTACTTTGCATAATAAATCAATTGTTGCGACGATTCATCAATCATCACTTGTTGATTATATGCTAAAAAGTCTAATTGTCCAACCGTTTCTGAAATAGTAAGTGGCAATTGTTCCTTATACAATACCGGAAATAGTTTTACACATACTTCAAATGCTGTCATTGGTTTTTCCTTTAATAACTCAAGCACTTTAAATGCACGTGTTTCTTGCTTTTGTAATCTCGTTTCAATAAGTTGTTTCACATTTAGAACATCTTCTCCATGTCCTGATAAAATGCGTGAAATATTCATTTCACTTAAACGCTTTAACGTTTGATTATATTGTAATAACGGGCGCGCCCTTTCTGTTTGTCCTTCATATGGTGGTTCTAATATTGGATTCGAAGAAATATGACTAATGAGAGCATCCCCTCCAATTAGTATTCCATCAGATTCTCTATATAATGAAATATGAGTGGAAGCATGACCCGGTGTTTCAATTACTGTAAAACCAGGCATTGAATCAATACGATCTCCCTCTCTCACAGTATGCGTTAGCGATCTATTACAAGAATATTTCAGTGTCCTTGTCGTCAATAACGCCTCGTCTTTCAAAAATGCTGCTGGAACACCAAATTGTAAAGCCGTCTCTCTAAAAAACTCATGATATCGCTTTAAAAATTCTGGATTTTGCGTGATCCACGGCTCATTCCAAGGGTGTCCAATAATGTTCGTCTTCTCAGAAAATATATTTAAAAGCCCACAATGATCCGCATGATGATGCGTAATAACTACTGTTTTAATATCTTCTATCGTATATCCTAATGTACATAACTGACTTTCTAACGCATTTCTTGCCTCTTCTGTATTCGTCCCTGTATCAATTAATGTTAATGTCTCCCCCTCAACTAAAAACACATTCACAGTTTCAACTGCAAATGGCACAGGAATCTCCATTCGGTGAATCGCCGTCATGCTTAGCCCCCCTGTCTCTTTCCGGTTCAAAAATGAATACTTCTTCAGTTTACAACTTCCTTATATATTTGTCATTATTTTCAGATAAAAAGAGGTGTTTCCTAGAAAAAAACGAATGTATGTACATTTATAAGAATTTCTAACCAAAATTAAAGGAGGAACATCATGTCTATTCAAAACATTTCCTTTCTCGGTGCAGGCTCTATTGCTGAAGCGATTATTGGTGGCTTGTTACATGCAAATGTTGTGAAAGGCGAACAAATTACTGTAAGTAATCGTTCTAATGAGACAAGGTTACAGGAGCTACATAACAAATACGGTGTCAAAGGTACACATAATAAAAAAGAACTACTTACTAATACAAATATTCTTTTTCTAGCAATGAAGCCAAAAGATGTTGCAGAAGCGCTTACCCCTTTTCAAGAAGACATACATAATAACCTGCTTATTATTTCGTTATTAGCAGGTGTTTCTACTCATTCAATTAGAAATCTACTTCAAAAAGACGTTCCGATTATTCGTGCCATGCCAAATACATCTGCAGCTATTTTAAAATCAGCTACTGCTATCTCACCTTCAAAACATGCAACAAAGGAACATATTCAAACTGCCATAGCTTTATTTGAAACGATCGGTCTCGTCTCTGTTGTAGAGGAAGAAGATATGCATGCTGTCACTGCATTATCCGGAAGCGGGCCTGCTTATATTTATTACGTAGTAGAAGCGATGGAAGAAGCTGCAAAAAAAATCGGTTTAAAAGAAGATGTTGCAAAGTCACTTATTCTCCAAACGATGATTGGTGCTGCTGAAATGCTAAAAGCAAGTGAAAAACACCCGTCTATTTTGCGAAAGGAAATTACCTCTCCTGGTGGAACGACCGAAGCGGGCATTGAAGTATTACAAGAACACCAATTTCAACAAGCGCTTATTTCTTGTATTACACAGGCAGCGCAACGATCACATAATCTTGGGAAAACGTTAGAACAGTTAACAAAAGAAAAATAAATAATGGAGCTCAATCTTACTTGAGCTCCATTTTTTATAAACATATATTTTTAGTTATTCGTCTTCCCAAAAATCTCTTCTTGCAGACGGCGACCAGTCGGTGTTGCTGCAAGTCCACCTTCAGCTGTTTCACGAAGTGCTACTGGCATCGTTTGTCCGATTCTAAACATCGCCTCAATTACTTCATCACATGGAATAGTACTCGTTACACCAGCTAATGCTAAATCAGCTGAAATCATCGCATTTGCAGCTCCTGCTGCATTACGTTTTACGCAAGGTACTTCTACAAGTCCTGCAACAGGATCGCATACTAAACCAAGCATGTTCTTTAATGAAATTGCCATCGCTGTAGCTGCTTGCTCTTGTGTTCCACCAGCCATTTCAACTGCAGCTGCAGCTGCCATTCCACTTGCTGAACCAACTTCAGCTTGGCATCCTCCCGCTGCACCAGAAATACAAGCGTTATTCGCAACAACCATACCGAAAGCTCCTGCTGTAAATAAGAATTCAATCATTTCTTCACGTGTAGGCTGCAATTTTTCTCTTAGTGCAAATAGTACACCTGGCACTGTTCCAGCAGACCCTGCTGTTGGTGTTGCACAAATAATTCCCATCGCTGCGTTTACTTCATTTGTTGCAACAGCTTTACTCACTGCGTCCAAAATCGTATCTCCAGATAAGCCTTTTCCACTCTTCATATACGCCTGAACTTTTACAGCATCTCCACCAGTTAAACCAGTTGGTGATTTCACTCCGCGAATACCACGTTCTACTGCTTGCTCCATCACGACTAAGTTCTTTTCCATACCAGCAATTACTTCTTCACGTGAAATACTTCTTGTTTCCATTTCACATTGAATCATAATTTCTGCGATTTTTACATTTTGTTCTTTAGCTTGCGCCACTAGTTCCGCTGCGTTCCGAAACATGGTGTGTCCCCCCTGCAATTATTCCATAATAGTTACTTGACAAATATTTTGTTGCGCTTTTATTTCTTCAATCACTTCATCTGCTAATATTTCATCTGTTTCGATGACCATAAGCGCTCTTCTTCCTTTTTCTTTACGAGAAACACTCATTGTACTAATGTTAATCTCGTGTTTCGCAAGGATTGAAGCTACTGCTGCAATAGCACCGAAGCGATCGTTATTTACAATAAGTAGTGCTGGACTCGTGCCTGATAATTGAAGATCGAATCCGTTTAATTCTACAACTTCAATTTTACCGCCACCAATTGAGCAAGCAACAACTTCAATTTCTTCTTCACCTTTATACAAACGAATTCTTGCTGTATTTGGGTGAGGTGCATTGGCATCCTCTTCAATGAATTCCACTTCAATTTCGCGCTCTTTTGCTATCTCTAGCGCCTCTGGAATACGTAAGTCATCTGTTTCAAACCCTAATATCCCACCTATTAGCGCTACATCTGTACCATGCCCACGATACGTCTTTGCAAATGATCCATATAATGAAATGCTTACTCTTTCTGGTTCATGACGAAACAGCTGGCGAGCAACTTGCCCCATTCGTGCTGCGCCTGCTGTATGTGAACTTGATGGACCAATCATAACTGGACCGATAATATCAAATACTGAGCGATACTTCATCATAACTCCCCCTAAACCTCTATGAAAAAATTTTTTACTATTCTATTAAGCTACCAAATCGGTTGCTTTTCCAGTTGTACTACGAATTTGTTCCGCTATACGAATTGGATCGTTTTTGAATAACAGTGAAGCGATATATCCTGAAATAATACCAGTTATAATATGAAATAAGAAACTTAGCATTACCTTCATTTACACATAATATAAGATAATCTACAGTAAAGTCTTGTAGCAATCCAAAGTTTAACACAGAACCCCTTACAAGCATAGCATAAACAAGTGAAACGCCCATTGCTTTCATACCTTTTGATGCCTTAAAGCTAAAAAGTGAAAAAGGCTTCATACAAATAATAGTAATGTCCTTCCTATTATAATTTCCATGTTGCCCTCTCACAATTTATTCAACTTCACTTGTTATGATAAACGTCTCAAACACATGTAGCCTACAGTAAATTATAATCTGTCCTCATTATAGCTTGTTTTTAATAAAACGCTTACTTTTAATGAATTTTAAAAGTTCTGAATAACAATCCATTTTTGCTATTTGTACTACTTGTATGTCGTCCGACTTATATAACAGTTTTTCTAAACAATCGATACTATGTTGTTTCATCTTATATCTTTACATCATTAAAACTTTCTGTTTCATCCTATATAAGCATAAAATGATAACAGTTTTATTTTTATTTTTTTTTAGAAATAAAAAAATGGCAACCTTTCGTCACCATTTTTTCACAACATTATTATCTGTCCACTGGAAATGATTTTAAATCTGTAGCTATTTCTGTATTAGAAAATAGCTCTCTTGCCTCTTTCAATAATTCCTTATATGTATCCCCTTGATAACGAGAACTAATATGAGTTAATATTAATCGTTTTGCATTTGCCTGAAGTGCAATACTCGCAGCTTGCTTAGATGTGGAATGAAAATAATCATAAGCTTGTTGTTCATCTTCTGCTGCAAAAGTTGCTTCATGAACAAGTACGTCAGCGTCTTGTGCTAGCTCTCTACTCGCTTCACAATATCTCGTATCACCTAAAATGGTAATAATTCTTCCCTTTTGAGGTGGGCCGATAAAATCTTTTCCGTTTAGTATCGTACCATTTTCCAATTCAACCACTTCTCCATCTTTTAAACGTTTAAAGAGTGGACCTGGTTTCACGCCCATCTCCAGCAATTTATCGACTAAAAGGGCGCCTTGTATATCTTTCTCTATAATACGATACCCAAAACATTCAATACCGTGTGACAATCTTTTCGTTTCCACATGAAATTCATTATCTTCAAACACAGTACCTTCTTCTGTTATCTCAACAATTTCAAGCGGGTATTTTACATGTGTCGTACTTACTGATAATGCGACTTCAATAAATTGTTTAATTCCTTTTGGTCCATACACTGTTAGAGGTGTAGTCCCTCCTTGGAACGAACGGCTTCCTAATAAACCAGGCAATCCAAAAATATGATCACCATGTAAATGCGTAATAAATATTTTTTCAATGCGGCGTGGACGTACTGATGTATGTAATATTTGATGTTGCGTCGCCTCGCCACAATCAAATAACCAAGTCTGTCCTCGTTCTTCTAACAATTGCAAAGCAATTGCTGAAACGTTCCTTCCTTTCGAAGGAACACCTGCACCAGTTCCTAAAAATACAAATTCCACTTTCTTTCCTCCAGCTCTTTATATAATCTACCTTTCATCTTACGGAATGTTATTTCAAATGGCAAATCGAATTTACATAACCAATCATCTAGACAACTATATATCACGAACATTATACTCAAAAAACTTATCAATCGTTCGTTTTTTATGTTAAAATGATTATACTACATTTTAAGGGAGCGTTTTATTATGAAAGAAGCATTTCGTTTACAAACTGATTTTTCATCTTCATTTGATCGCTGGGTAAGTTCTTTCGTGTCTGATCACCCAGCACAATTAGAATGGACGACTTTGAAAGAATTAATCCATGAATATACAACAACACATACAAATGATTCGTTACCAACATATATTTCTTCAGCTTTAACATATTATGCACAACGCGTTTCAACTGCAAACAGTTCAGAGATTGTTATTTTTGAAAATGTTACAATCTCATAATCTATAACAAAAAGCACTGTGATCAGTGCTTTTTATTTATGTTCATTACAATATTTATTTTCCAACTTTTAAAACGATTAGCACGAAGAAATGTGTCTACAAGTAGTAAATTATTAGAAAAAGAAATTATACAACGTTTACCAGAACGAACCGTATTGGATATACTTTGTAATGTCTCGGTCATTTGCATCACAGAACCAACACATATCATTTGCAGAGCAACCTTTGTTAACTACTGGTTCACCAAACTTAGTTACATTATTAAATGCTTTTAACATATTTCTCCCCCCAATCTTGTAGATTTCTTTGTGAAACTAGCTTCGAGATAATTATATACCAAAAAACAACAAATGGACGATTTAAAAATTAACTTTTCTGATATTTCAGAAAAAATGGTGTATTTCACTTTTATTTGGTAAGTTATTAGTAGAAATTCACAAATACTGCGAGGAGGAAAACTATGAAATATATACTAGAAACATCTAAATTAGTAAAAATATACGAATCAAATACCGTAGTTGATTCCATCTCATTGCATATAGAAAAAGGTAAAATTTATGGATTATTAGGTGAAAATGGTGCTGGAAAAACAACAACAATTAGAATGATTATGGGGCTATTACAGCCAACAAGTGGAGATGTATATATATTTGGAAATAAGTTAGATATTAATAATCGTTCCTTTTTGGGGAATATCGGAGCTATTATAGAATATCCAGGTTTTTATGGGAATTTAAGTGCTACTGATAATTTGAAAATTAGTAGTAATTACATGGGAGTTAAGGATTCTAAGGCCATCGACCGTGTTTTAAATATTGTTAATTTGCAAAACGTTCAGCATCAAAAAGTAAAGAATTTCTCTTTAGGAATGAAACAGCGATTAGGTATTGCTCGTTCGTTATTACATAATCCTGATTTATTATTATTAGATGAACCAACAAATGGCTTAGATCCAGCTGGAATTAAAGAGATAAGAGAACTACTCATTGAATTAGCTAAAGAGCATCAAAAGACAATTTTAGTATCAAGTCATATACTTGGTGAAGTACAGCAAGTAGCAGATAATATTGGAATTATACACGAGGGGAGACTCTTAGAAGAAAGTTCTATGAATAAATTAGATGATAAATTTGGAAAATATATAAGAATTAAGGTTAACAATATTAATAAATGTATTGAGATTTTAAAAGAAAATGTAAAACATTTAGATTATCGATTTTCTAATACAGATATTCTGATAAATCATTTTGAAGGAAATACTGCAGAATTAAATAAATTATTAAATTTTGCAGGAATCGATGTTTATGAAATTGTAACTGTAAAACAAACATTAGAGGATTATTTCATGCAAATAACTGGAGGTGGAGGGATTAATCGGTGCAATCTATAATAAAATCAGAACTTATTAAATTTAAGGGTTCTAAATTAATATATATTACTACTGTTCTGCAATTGATTCCCATATTACTTGTATTTTTGATTTACGCCGTTAATCCTAAATATTCTATTACTGAAACAGGTTGGAGCGAATACTATAAGACAGTTTATATGTTTTTTAACATTATGACAGGTACTGCTACTTTTTATATTTTTGGAGGATATATATTTGCTAGAGAATATCAAGAAGGAACAAATATTATTTTATTTACAAGTCCTATTCCTAAATTAAAATTTTATTGCGGTAAATTGTTAATTATATTTAGCTTTATTATTTTTACAATGGTTATACTGCTCATTCTTCCCTTCTTTTTAGGTATGTTAATTACTAATCTTCCTTTTACATATGGTTTATTTATTCAACAACTTAAAATAGTTTCATTAATGGCAATTATGCATTTCTGTTTAATACCTATAGCATCTTTTTTTGCAATTAAGTGGAAAAGCTTTCTTTCAGTAGTCTTGTTAATGTGTATAGTTTTATTTTTGAATTTAATTTTAGTTAATGTACCTGGAAACGTTTTGTATCCCTGGATAGTACCATTATTATTCAGTCCTCATGAAGGAATCGGAAGAACTTTTATTAATTATCCTATTGGTATTTGTAGTATTTCCTTTATTTTCGTAGTAGGTTTAATATTATCAATTTATGAATATAAAAAAGTCAATTGAATTCTTTAAATGGTTTCTGTGAAATTAGTGTGAGAGTCCTAAATTAATAGGACTCTTTTTTTAGGTAGAAGGATGGAACCGTCAAGAAGAATTGGTTTAGCAGTCACAAACGCTTTTGGGATTATGTAATTGATTTACAAAAAAAACCTCACACTATAGAAAAAACAATCCCTCTATAAGCTCAACAGGTCATAGTTGGAAATAAAAGTAAGGCTATGACCTGTTTTTACACGTATCTCGGCTGTACCCCACTATATAGCCAAGATAAATATATTTGAGTTTTCAAAAAATATGTTGACACTACAAAATTTCAGTGCTAACATTCAACATGTAATTGAATATGGTCTCTGTTAGGTGAGGCTCCTGTATAGAGAAACGCTGCTGCCCAAAAATGTCGAGAGACGCCAATGGGTCAACAAGAAAGGTCGGAATGAAGGCCTTTTTTAACGTAGCTGGTTTCAGTACCTATGCTATACAGTGCTAAAACTCAACGAGGGAGAGGTGCATGTATTTTGTCATACACAAAAACTGTTTTGATTTATGCTTACTAACAGTCTTTGTTGTGGACTCTTTTAACTGCGAATTCAGACCTTTACTCGTTTTGAGTAAAGGTCTTTTTACGTATATATGCACCTTACTATGAAACAAACATAGCATATTCAGAAACTACTAAATTGTACGGAGGTGAGGAACAGTTGGCAATTGATGATTCGGCCCAGATACCCATATGTTTTACGTTAATATTTCATCATGTAGGTAGGAAAGAAACTGTTCCTCCTAATTTTAAATAGTCGAGTAACAGCTTGTTTCCTCCTTCATGAAAAAGGAGGAACTACCGATGTTAAATTTACAAAGACAAGAAACGAAACATTCATACGATCAAGATTGTATGAAAACAAATCACAAATTATTAGTGGAAGTCGCAACGCAGGATGCAAACAAAGCGTTACGACTTTTAGAAACAACAGAAAATGGACTCTCTAAAGAAGAAGCGTCTCGTAGACTTTCTTTATATGGCCTTAATGAAATAGCTCATAATAAAACATCACCGTGGTACATTCAATTTCTGCTGGCATTTAAAAATCCATTTATTTTTGTTTTATTAGCCCTCGGCGCACTTTCTTTTTTCACAGATGACATACAAGGAACGATTGTCGTATCTGTAATGGTAATGCTAAGTGCAACGATTCGCTTTTTACAAGAATTTCGTTCTCAAAAAGCTGCAGAGCAGTTAAAGGCTATGGTTCGAACAACAGCGAGTGTCTTTAGAATAGATGGATTTGTACACGAAACAAAAAATGTAAAAATTTTAAAGCAAACTGATACAACGGAAATTCCAATTGAGGAACTTGTACCTGGCGATATTATTTCACTTTCAGCCGGAGACATTGTTCCAGCTGATGTGCGTATTTTATCGGCTAAAGATTTATTTGTGAACCAATCTTCTTTAACAGGAGAAGCACTTCCTGTAGAAAAATACGAAAACTGCTACCATACAGAAAATAAACATCTATTACCGAAAAGCACGAAAAAAAATTACAATCCACTCGATATGGAAAATCTTTGCTTCATGGGGACAAATATTGTAAGTGGTAGCGCAAGAGCGGTTGTCATCTCCACAAGTACCGATACGTATTTTGGCTCTTTAGCAAATAAAGTAATCGGTAAGCGCGTAGAAACAAGCTTTGATAAAGGTGTAAACAAAGTAAGCTGGCTTTTAATTACATTCATGCTTATTATGGCACCTATCGTTCTTCTCATTAACGGATTCACAAAAGGGGATTGGCAAGAAGCTTTCTTCTTCGCTATTGCAATCGCAGTTGGTCTAACACCTGAAATGTTACCAATGATTGTGACTGCTAATTTAGCTAAAGGTGCCGTTAACATGTCTAAACAGAAAGTAATTGTAAAACAGCTAAATTCTATTCAAAATTTAGGTGCTATGAACATTCTTTGTACCGATAAAACAGGAACTTTAACAGAAGATAAAGTTGTACTTGTTCGGCACTTAGATCCTAATGGTAATACATGTAATCGTGTATTACACTTTGCCTATTTAAATAGCTTCTATCAAACAGGATTGAAAAATTTAATAGATAAAGCTGTTATAAAACATACAGAAGAAAATCAAAAATTTGATCCATCCGTTTTTCAAAAACTAGATGAAATTCCATTTGACTTTGCTCGTCGGCGTATGTCCGTCATTGTAAAAAACAATTCAGGTGAACATACAATGGTCTGTAAAGGGGCTGTAGAAGAAATTTTATCTATTTGCAACTACACTGAAATAGATGGCAAAATTGCTTCTCTTACCGATGACATGCGCTTACATGTAAAACAACTAAGTGAGACTTTGAATAGTGAAGGTATGCGCGTTATTTCTGTAGCTTATAAAAAAAATAGACCAACAAATAATAAAGAGTACGCCGTACAAGATGAAAATGATATGATTCTCGCTGGATATATTGGCTTTTTAGATCCACCGAAACCATCTGCCGCTACTGCCATTCAAGCATTACAAAAACATGGTGTACAAGTAAAAATTTTAACTGGTGATAACGAAATCGTGACAAAAAAGGTATGTAAAGAAGTTGGATTAAATATTGGCGAGCCTATCCTTGGTTACGAAATCGATGCTTTACCTGATAAAGCATTAGCAAAGCTAGCCGAAGAAACAACTGTTTTTGCTAAACTAAATCCAATGCAAAAATCTCGCATTATACGAGTATTACAAGGAAACAGACACACTGTAGGTTATATGGGAGATGGCATTAACGACGCCGTAGCGTTACGGGAAGCTGACGTTGGCATATCTGTTGATACTGCAACTGATATTGCAAAAGAGTCTTCCGATATTATTCTACTTGAAAAAAACTTAATGATATTAGAAGCAGGTATTTTAGAAGGACGCACTACATTCGGTAATATTTTGAAATACATTAAAATGACAGCGAGCTCTAACTTCGGAAATGTATTTAGTGTGTTAGTAGCAAGTGCCTTCATTCCTTTCTTGCCGATGCTTGCCATTCACCTTTTAATTCAAAACTTACTTTATGATATTTCACAACTGTCTATCCCATGGGACAAAATGGATAAAGAATTTTTAGAAAAACCAAGAAAATGGGATACTGCAAATTTACGGAACTTCATTATTTGCATCGGTCCCATTAGTTCCATATTTGATATCATCACCTATGTGGTCATGTGGAACGTCTTCGGTGCAAATACAGCTAGCGAACAATCATTATTCCAATCTGGTTGGTTTGTCGTTGGATTGCTAACACAAACTTTAATTGTTCACATGATAAGAACACAGAAGATTCCGTTTATTCAAAGTACTGCATCAGTACCGGTTCTTTTATTAACCGCTTGTATTATGGTAATCGGAATTTATATTCCATTCTCGCCACTTGGAGCAGCCGTTGGATTACAAGCATTACCACTTAGCTATTTCCCTTGGTTAATAGGAATACTATTAGGCTATGCTTTCTTAACACAGTTCCTAAAAAAAATTTATATTAAAAAGTTTCATAGCTGGTTATAAAAATGAGAATGAGCGGGTGCTTCCCGCTCATTCTCAAAAACATAACTTGGACTTATATGTATGGAGGTGACCATGATGGTATGGTATGACATTGTACTAAGATTATTTATTGCAATTATTGTAGGTGCTTGCATCGGAATGGAACGACAATGGAGACATAGGATGGCTGGGCTACGGACAAATGCTCTCGTATCACTTGGTGCCTGTATATTTGTTTTATTATCCGTCATGATTGATCACGATGCTAGCCCTTCACGTATTGCCGCTCAAGTCGTCAGTGGGATTGGTTTTTTAGGAGGCGGCGTTATTATCCGCGATGGTTTTAGTATTAGGGGGCTTAATACTGCGGCTACCTTATGGTGCGCAGCTGCTGTTGGTACTCTTACAGGCGCTGGTTTCCTCATTGCAGCTATATTAGGTGCAGCTGGTGTTTTACTAGCAAACATACTACTTCGCCCAATCGCTCTCTTTATGAATCAAAAATCAAAAGAAGAATCACCTGAACAAACGAACTACTTACTTTCTCTCACTTGTTCAGAAGAACATGAAGCCCATATTCGTTTTTTACTTATGCATATGGTAAGTTCTGAAGGCATTGGTTTAAAAGAATTGTATAGTGAAGACGTAGATTCTAATCAAAAAGTATGTATACAAGCGACATTACACTGCAACACAAATACAGCAGTCTTAATTGAAAAAATAGTGAGCAGAATGCTATTAGAATCTGGCGTTACTGCAGCTGGTTGGAAAACTTCATTAGATTTAGAAGCAAGTTGAACATAAAAGGTGTCATGATATTTACAGCTTCATGACACCTTCTACATAAACTTATTTTCTAATTTTTGCTGAAAAGACTTTTCTTGCTTACGTAATAATTGACTACCTCGTTGTAAAAGCGGCATTCCATACTTATCATTAATTTGATCAATGACAGCAAGTAGCGGCTCTTCTTTCGCATCTTCTTCAAATGAAAACAAATCTAATTGCTTCACCGATTCAGTCTTCCACTCTATTTCAGTAGCTGTAACACCTAATAAACGAACGGAATCGCCGTCCCAATGTTGCTTCCATAAACGAGAGGCCGCTTGAAAAATATCTCGTTCTTCCCAAATGGCATTTTTCAATTGCTTACTCCTCGTTACTGTCCGCCTATCATGATACTTAATCATAATCTGAATATTATAGCTGACAAGAGTTCGCTTTTGTAATCTTTTACTCACTGATTTTGATAGCCTTTCTAACATATCAAGTAATTCTTTTTCTTCATCCATATCCTTTGAAAAAGTCATCGAATTACCAACGCTTTTATGTTGTCCCATTTGACTCGGATCAACTTCTCTATCATCCACACCTTTTGCCCTTCTTTGTAAATCAACACCATGCTTTCCAATTTTAGCGCGAATGATATGTTCATTTCCTTTTGCTAACTGTTCAATTGTTTGTATATGAATATCTTTTAATTTCTCAGCTGTTTTTTCTCCAATTCCATGCATCGCTCCAACCGGAAGTGGCCAAATCATTTCTGGAATATCTCGTTTTCGGAGCACGGTAATACCGAGAGGCTTTTTCATATCAGAAGCTGTTTTTGCTAGGAAAAGGTTTGGAGCAATTCCGATGCTACACGGCAACTGTAACTCTGTTAATAACGCTTGCTGAATCATCTTTGCTATTTCAAGAGGCGAACCGAGTGCGTAACAATCTGTAATATCTAAATATCCCTCATCTATTGATACTGGTTGTATTTTTTCCGTAAAACGGGAAAGGATTTGAAACATTTGAAATGAAGCTTCACGATATAATGTAAAATTAGGGCGCCTTACAACTAATTGTGGACATAACCTTTTCGCTTCCCAAAGTGGCATCGTTGTACGTATTCCATATTCTCTCGCCTCATAACTACATGTTATGATAATTCCTTTTCTTTCTTTTTCATTTCCAGCAACTGCTAACGGCTTCCCCTGTAATGATGGGTCATGAGCAATTTCAACAGATGCGAAAAAACAATTCATATCTACATGTAAAATAACACGACCTTTTTTGGGATACATTTCTCGCATAGTACTCACCCCCTAATCAGAACGTTCGTTCTTTTATTATATCAAATTTCGCACAATAATTATAATCATTACTTGTTCTTTTCTATCATATTTATTGCTATAATTTAAACAAAGTGGATATATTTGTAATCAGGGGTGATTATTATGAAATCGACTGATAAACTCAATTATACGTTTCTCGTAATTATACTAATCGTCGCAATCAATTATTTACTTCTTCCTATTTTTGATATGAACATAGCTGGTTTTCTCCCTCGCCTAGTCCATGTAGTAACAACTTACATACTGCCATGGATTTTCTTGTATTGGCTTATCCGCCTTGTAAAAGCAATCGAATCAAAATAAAAAGCGTGTAAATCAGTTGTGATTTACACGCTTTTTCTATTACATTACTTCGCTACTTCTTCAATAATTGCAACAACTAATTCTGCTGTTTTTGCTAATTCTTCAACAGGAATCTTCTCGTTTGTTGTATGAATTTCTTCATAGCCAACTGCTAAGTTAACTGTTGGAATACCGTGTCCTGCAATTACGTTTGCATCACTTCCGCCACCACTTTGGTGAAGAGAAGGTGTACGACCAATTTTTTCAGCTGCACGTTTTGCAACTTCTACAACGTGATCGCCATCAGCAAATTTAAATCCTGGATACATAACGTTTACTTCAACGTCTGCTTGACCGCCCATTTCTTTTGCAGTTGTTTCAAATGCTTCTTTCATTTTCGCAACTTGTGCTTCCATTTTTTCATTGATTAAAGAACGCGCTTCTGCAAAGATTTGCACATGATCGCAAACGATATTCGTTTGTGTACCACCTTCAAAACGTCCAATATTTGCAGTTGTTTCAGAATCAATACGTCCAAGTGGCATCTTCGCAATTGCTTTCGCTGCGATAGTAATTGCAGATACACCTTTTTCTGGTGCTACACCAGCGTGAGCTGTTTTTCCGCGAATAATTGCATTCACTTTCGCTTGTGTTGGAGCTGCAACAACGATTTCACCAACTTTTCCATCGCTATCTAATGCATAACCGTATTTCGCTGTAATGCGCTCACGATCTAATGCTTTTGCACCAACAAGACCAGATTCTTCTCCAACTGTAATAATAAATTCAATTGTACCATGAGGGATATTTTTCTCTTTTAAAACACGGATTGCTTCGAACATTGATGCTAATCCTGCTTTATCATCCGCACCTAAAATTGTAGTACCATCTGATACGATATATCCATCTTTAATAGAAGGCTTAATTCCATTACCAGGAACTACTGTATCCATATGAGAAGTAAAGTAAATTGTATCAACACCATCTTTTGTTGCTGGTAATGTACAAATTAAGTTACCTGCACCATGCCCAGTAACAGCCATTGTGTCATCTTCAAATACTTCTACACCTAAATCTGTAAATTTCTTTGTTAATACTTTGCAAATTTCTGCTTCAAATTTCGTTTCAGAATCTACTTGTACTAATTCCATAAATTCATTTACTAAACGTTCTTGATTAATCATAAGACTGCGCCTCCTGCACTACCATTATGTATGTAACACTGTTAATTATAACAGAATTTCGCAAAAGTTTCGAAATACAAGACAAAAAACAGACGGTTTATATGTCTAGATAACCATCTGCTTTCTATTACTCATTTAACAATACCCAGCGCATATGATCTTCCCACACTCCATTAACCATTAACATCTTCCTAGACACGCCCTCATACTGAAAACCTATCTTCGTCACTACTTGTATAGATGCTAAATTTCGTGGCATAATCGGTGCTTCTATACGATGTAATTGAAATTCCTCAAAAGCAACTTGAATCGCTTTTCTAAGCGCTTCTGTCGTATAACCTTTGTTTAACTCTTCCTTATCTAATTTATAGCCGAGTACACAAGATTGGTAAATTCCACGAACAATTAAATTAAATGAAATACATCCAATTATTTTCGTATCATCACCTTTTTTAAAAATCCAAAGCCTGATGATTTTACCTTCTGCGATCTCTTTTCTATCCTTTTGTAACTTTTTCTTTTGATAATCTAACGTAAAAAAATCATCCGGTCTATACTCTTCCCAGGCTTTTAAAAATTCACGATTTCTGTCGTAATATTGAAGAACTTTTTCAGCATACGACTCATCAATTTCCCTTAAATGTAAACGATTTGTTTCATATATTTTCATCATCGTATCTCCATTCTTCAGCTTGCATAACAAAAAACTTATACCCTATCATTCTTATATATTCTCTACGTACATACAAATTTCCTGTTATACTTTACACACACTTCTCGAATTTTGTCATTTCTCTCCCCCTTGTCCACAATATCATTTCTCGTTACAATGATATTGTACTGATTTGCAAGGAGGTTTAACGATGCATAAAAAAGCTCAAAAAGTTATGATTTATGTAATGCTAATTTCTATGCTTGTAACAACATTACTTGCTGGCGCAAGTATGTTTTGGTAAAAAGGACGTTCTGTTCGTCCTTTTTTTGCTTTTTACACATAATAAAATAAACCATCTCGAAATCGAGATGGTTTATTTTATGTAAAGCACAATCGCTACAATACTAAAGGAAAATGACATTACAAGTGCTATCACAAAACTTGTATATTGTTTCTGCTGAAATGCCCCAATAACAAAAGTAAGATTAAGTAATGCCATACATACAATCGCTACAAGATAAGAACATATATTAAAAGTTGCCAATATGAATGTAATAATAAATAGAAATCCCATAAAAAACTGCATATACGAAAGTTTTGGATTCAAGTACATATGAGCAACTCCTTTATCTAATTTGATCTTTCTATACTCTCATTAACGCATGGTTATGTACACATGTCAAGACAACTTATTACAATAGAAAAAACCAACTTTTTCGTTGGCTTTTTCATATGCAATGGCTCCTTTTTCTTTTGCCAATTGCTGAAATGACTTTTTCGATTTTACAATCCACACTTTCGTTCCAATTGGAGTACGATCAAATAAATACTCCACATCATTTTTCTTCATTCTTATACACCCTTGTGAAATATACTTTCCAATTGAACTCGGTTGGTTTGTTCCATGTATTCCATATTTACTCCCATCAGTTCCTCGTGCATTAAATCCCATCCACCTAGATCCAAGTGGATTTTTCGGTGATCCCCCTGGAATATCCTTTGCAATATAATACGGATCCTTTGCTTTCATTACAATATCAAAAGTTCCCTCTGGGGTTAATTCATTTGTTTTTCCTGTCGCGACTGGAAAAACCTTTTGAATCTTCCCATCGTCAATATAAGCTAGTTTATTCGTCGCTTTATTTACAATAATAAAAGGATCACCGGCACGTGGATTATCACCAAGGGGCCAAATAGGCGATAAAGAAAGACATAATAGGAAAGAGAGAAGATACGGCATAAATAATTCCTACCTTCTATATAAGTTCTTTTATATTATCCTTTCCCTTAAAACGACTTTTAATGAGTAAATATTGTTCCATTTCGTATACAAGTTGAACAAGTTTCGCACGTATCTCAAATTCTTCACGTGTAGCCGGCAATGGCATCTCTCTAAATAATTCTCTCATTTCTTGAAGCTGTCTTAAAGAAATAACCCCGGTACTCTGAGGGCTAATAGCATTACTAATGTTTTCAACCACATCGGCAATCATGTCAGCTTGTTCATATGTCCACGATAAAGAAGCTGCTAACGGAATCATTCGCTCTAAAATTTCGAATTGTTGCATGCGCATATTAAAATAACGATAGTAATAGTCATCTTCTCGCATAAATGCATTCTCAAGTTTCTTAAACGATAAATCTCTAGCTTCATTTAGCATCTGTTCAGTTTCAATAAGTTCTGCCCCGCTCCAACTACTTTCTCGATTTCGTAAATACACAACCATTTCAAACAAAATCGTTTTAAAATTACTTTCTATTTTATCTTGATACTCTTTTAGTTTATTTTCACTACTTGGCATATACATATTCACTAAGAGAGCCACGCTAATCCCTATCGTTAATATCGCAATTTCATTTCCAACAATAAGCCATGTAATTTGTTTCAATGAATATAGATGCATCACAATAACTGAACTCGTGACAATACCTTCTTGAATTTTAAGCATAACTGCAGTCGGAATAAATGTAAGTAATAATACGCTAATTGCTAGTGGTGTATATCCAATTGTCTCAAAAATACAAAATGCGAACACCATTGATAATACACAAGCTAAAAAACGATGTAACGATACTTGAAGTGATTTACGTTTCGTATTTTGTACACATAATATAACTAAAATACCCGCTGAACTATAAAATTCTAATCCTAATAACTGAGCAATAAAAACGGCTGCGCCTGTCCCTATTGCTGTTTTTACTGTACGGTATCCAATTTTGAACATAGCATTGCTCCTATATGTATAAACGTATTTACAGTTAGTATAAAAAAAGGATGACACAATGTCATCCTTTTCTACTTATTATTCACGTATCCTTTACATATTACAATATTTTTTGTAAAAATTGTTGTGCACGCTCACTTTTCGGTGCTGCAAAAAATTCTGCTGGCGCACTATCTTCTACAAGTTTTCCACCATCTAAAAAGAGAACACGATCTGCTACTTCTTTTGCAAATCCCATTTCATGTGTAACAATTGCCATTGTCATTCCTGTCGTAACTAATGATTTCATAACTTCTAGCACTTCTTTTACCATCTCTGGATCTAGTGCTGATGTCGGTTCATCAAATAACATTACTTCTGGTTCCATTGCTAACGCTCTTGCAATTGCTACACGTTGCTTTTGTCCGCCAGAAAGACGATTCGGATACGTATCTTTTTTATCTAATAAGCCGACCTTTTCTAAAAGTTTTTCGGCTTTCTTTTCAGCTTCTTGTTTCGTTACTCCTTTTACATTGATAGGAGCATACGTAATATTTTCTAATACAGTCATATGAGGAAATAGGTGGAAATGCTGAAATACCATTCCGACATTTTCACGGACGTGCATAATATTCGTTTTCGGATTCGTTACTTCTTCCGTTCCAATCCAAATGTGACCATTTGTCGGTGCTTCTAACACATTCATACAACGTAAAAATGTTGATTTCCCTGATCCAGACGGTCCAATAATCGCTACTACTTCCCCTTTTCCAATCGTTGTTGTAATTCCTTTTAATACTTCGTTTTTTCCAAATGATTTATGAAGGTTTTCAATTTTAATCACTTTTCTTCATTCTCCCTTCAATTGCCTTCCCGACTAATGTAAGAATAATGACTAGCATATAATAAATGAGTCCAACAAAAAGTAATGGTTCAAGATATTTAAATGTCTCCCCGCCTACGATGTAAGCACGGCGCATTAAATCCGTTGCGCCTATTACTGTTACTACAGCCGATTCTTTCGTAAGTGTCGCAAACTCGTTTACAAGTGCCGGTAATATATTTTTTAAAGCTTGAGGAAAAATGATATTTCGCATCATTTTTCCGTATGGAATTCCTAAAGCCATCGCCGCTTCTGTTTGTCCTTTATCAACCGCTTGAATGCCGGCACGGATTACTTCTGACATATATGCACCTGAATTTAAGCTAAATGCAAGTACAGCTGCTAAGAATGCCGGTATTTCATAACCAATTATTTGCGGGACACCGAAATAAATAATCATTAATTGCAATACAAGTGGTGTACCACGGAAAATTGATGTATAAAGGTCTGCCGCTATATTTAACGCTCGTATTCTAGCAATTTTGCAAAGTGCTAATAACGTCCCTAAAAGAAACCCTGCTAAAGCTGATACTGCTACAATTTTCAAAGTAACTTCTAGACCTTTTAATATATACGGTATCGAAGGCGTAATCGCCGAAAAATCTAAGTTCATTCTTTTCATTCCCCTCACAGAAAAGTGAAAGGCAGCTTATTTTTCGCTGCCAAACCATTTCTTCACTAATTTATCCATTTCTCCATTTTCTTGCATTTTTTTAATTACTTTATTAAATTCAGCTGTTTTGTCACTGTTTTTCGGAAGGGCAATTGCTGCTCCTACTTCTTCTGGTGCTTCTTTAATTTCAATTCCTTGTAATTCTTTCATTTTTTCTAAATAATTTTTAGCAACTGTATCTTCTATAATTGCAGCGTCAAAACGACCAGCTTTAATTTCTTGTACGATTTCTGGTATACGGTCACGTCCCTCAACTTTGAAATCTACTTGTTTTTTAAATTCTGCTGCTTTCTCTTCTTGAATTGATCCTGTTTGTACCCCTACTTTTTTCCCTTTTAAATCCTCTACAGATTGAATGTTAGAATCCTTTTTAGAAACAATCATGTTTTTCGCAACAAAGTAAATATCTGTGAAATCAACATTATTTTTACGCTCTGCAGTTGGCGTCATACCTGCCATTACGAAATCAACTTTTCCTGAGCTAAGAGATGCTAATAAACCACCAAAATCCATATCTTTCACTTTCACTTCATAACCAAGTTCTTTTCCGATATATTTAGCAACATCAACATCAAAGCCGATAATTTCATCACTTTTTGAAGCTTCTACGTATTCATACGGTTTATAATCTGCTGAAGTCCCCATAACCAGTACTTTTTTATTTTTTCCAGTAGCCTTTTCTTCCCCATTACTACAAGCACTAAACATACTTACAATCAAAATAAGTGCAAACGATATTGATAATAACTTCTTCATCTTTCTTCCCCCTAATAATGTATATTTAAAAGTTTAATAGAATATTTATTCGATGTTTGTATTGTATCAGCACTTTTATTTTTATGCAATATATAAAATAAAAATAAATATAAAACAAGTTAAAATACAGTTATACATGTATAAAAAGATGCATAAAATAACAAAACCATGCATATCCCACAAATTTTAATACGAAATAAAAAAAGGCGGTACATCCACTTGAGTGTGGACGTACCGCCTTTTCATTTATTTTTATAAGGACTTATAATCAGTTGGGATGAACCACCTCTACTGATTATAGTTCTTCACAATTCTCTTCGAAATATGATTGTAGTTTTGCAATAACTTGCATCGGTTCATGACCTTCAATTTCATGACGCTCTACCATCGTTACAATTTTTCCATCTTTTAATAAAGCAAATGATGGAGAAGATGGTGGGTACCCTTCGAAATATTCACGAGCTCTTGCTGTCGCTTCTTTATCTTGACCTGCAAACACCGTTACAAGGTGGTTAGGACGTTTATCATAATGTACAGAATGCGCAGCAGCAGGACGAGCAATACCACCTGCACAACCACATACAGAGTTGACCATTACAAGTGTTGTTCCATTTCTTTTAAACGCTTCGTCTACTGCTTCTGGCGTCGTCAATTCTGTATATCCAGCAGAGACAATCTCTTCACGCGCTTGGCGGACAACATCATTCATAAAAAAGTTAAAATTAATCAATCTTTTCCCTCCTCTAAAACTACCTATTTGTATCTTACCAGTTAATGTTTATGAAATACAAGTAAGTTTACTTGTATTTCAGCATAGAAAAGGTGTTAGAGCTCTTGCTCTAACACCTTTTCTTAATGACCACGATGTTTTTGCTTTGCTTTTTGTACTTTGATTAAACGTCTTCTTTGTTTTTCAGCCTCTCGCTTCTCCTTAGATTGCACTTTCTTTTCTTGTTTATGCAGTTCATAAGATAAGCTAATTGCTTCTTGCGCCTTAGTAAAGCGGTTTACATTTACTTCTTTTGCTGCTTGTCGTATGATCCGCTTTATATTTTTGGGACGCTGTTTTTCTTTCACTTCCACGCCACATTTTGCAAAGTGCTGAAAATACGCTAACATTGAACCGTTCACAAATATAAGCACTTCTTCGTCTGAAGGTTCCGTTCCAAAAATATACCTCGTTCCATACAACTTCCCTTTTTCTTTACATGTAATGATTCCAACAAAAAATTGGCCATCGTGATATACTGTCAAATCCATTGACAGCCCCCCCTAAAAAAATTAGAAATACGGGACATCCCGGAGGGGAAGGTTACTGACATGAAATCATGCGTCTGGACTACCAACCAGAACTGTGTTTTTGTATTTCTTTCACTATTATTATATCTTTTTTTCCATAATCTTCATATATTCACTAATCATTTTTTTATGCGACCCAACAATATAGTCAGGTAGTTCTGTTAGTGGGAAGAATTTAAGCTGAACCGCTTCTTCTTTGTTCATAACAAAATCTCCGTCGTATTCATCTGTATAATAAGCAGTCGTTACAGATTGAAATTCATCACCGTTTGCTAATTTTGTAAAATAGTTCGCTCCAGAAAACACATTGATTAATCGTAGGTTCTTCACCTTTATTCCTGTTTCTTCGTATACTTCACGAAAAGCAGTTTCTTCTGGTGATTCACTAAGCTCCATTAATCCGCCAGGCAGTCCCCATTTTCCGTAAGGCTCTGTTCTTTGTTGTAATAATACATATCTATTTTCATTTATAACAAGTACAACAGCACCAACTAAAATTAAAGGGCGATGACCAACTATTTTCCGTAATTCTTCTACATATCCCATCGTATCCCTCCTTTTTCGTTGTCCACACTATTGTATCATATGTATGAAACGACAAAATGCGTATATTTTTCATTTTTTTAACAAAATATTTATTTTATGTGCTTCATCTACTGTAGCTAACAAAATGGATTCAACTTCTGCGTTTTTCTCTAGAAATTCTCTCGCCCATTCTTCTGTTTTCCCTAATAAAGCAAGAACATCTTGCTGAATGCTCCCATCCTTTACTAATACAAAAGAAACTGGAGATTTTTTTCCCGCCACTTTTAGATCAAGTCGGGACACTGCCTCATATTCTGGATACCGAAATATAGAAACGACACCGTTCGCTTCCCATAATGCTAATTTGATCGTTTGAATATCGCTCACATTTCGCATACGAAGTTCTGAAAATAAATATTCCACGGTAATTCTCGCTTTTTTCAAATTGCTAAAATCAATGGAGCCGTTGTGTATAAGAATGATAGGTGCTGGCTCTAAAAAGCGTCTCCATCTATCCCATTTCAACATTAAAACTGAACTTATAATATGAAGTACAACGAGTATAAACGTTGTAATCATCGAGCCCATTAATCCTACTTTTTCATCAGACAATGCGTTAGAAATATTCCCGCCAAGCAATAACACCAATACAACATCTAAAAAGCGAAGTTGTGCGATGGACCTTTGCCCCATTGCTTTCGCAACTAATATTAAAAATATGTATGCTATAATAGCCCGAATAACCCATTCACTATTAGAAAGATGCCGTGCTCCCTCAAAAATATGCATATGCATCACTTTGCACTCCTTACATCCCAAACTGCTAGTCTGTTTTAGTTTGCAACGTTTATGCGTATATATGTAAAAAAGCTGGTTCGTTTAAAAACGAACCAGCTTTTTTTACTTAACGGAAAACATATACTTTTTATACGTTTTTCGTACCGATAATATGAGACCCATCATAATCATATTCGAGAACAAGGAACTTCCCCCATACGATAAGAAAGGTAATGCAATCCCTTTTACAGGCATTAATCCAACAATCATACCGATATTTTGGAATATTTGAACCGTTAATATCCCAATTGATCCAGCACATAATAATGTACCGAATAAATTATCAGCAGAATAACCGATAATAATTGTTCTATATAGTAGTAATAGGAACAAGAATACAACTAACGCTGCTACGATAAATCCACCTTCTTCAGCAATTGTAGCGAAAATAAAGTCAGTGTGTTTCTCTGGAATATAGACGCTTCCTTCCCGGAACCCTTTACCTTCCATGCCTCCACTACCTACAGCTAAAATCGATTGCTGTGTTTGATAACCTTGATCTGTATGTTCGAATGGATCTAACCAACCTAAAATACGTGATTGTTGGTGCGGTTTTAGTAACGTAACTAACTTATTAAAGAAGAAATCTTCATACCTTACGTAAATAAATATTAACGTAGATAATATGGTGACTGGAATAACTGTACATAACGCTATCAATTTCTTCTGAATACCTGACATAAATAAAATACATGCAATGGCAGCAGCGTATAAGAACACCATACCTGTATCCGGTTGGCTATATACAACAGCCATAGGCGGAAGGGATACTAGCATAATTTTACCTACTAGTTTTAAATCCGTTTGGAATGTCCTTGCCATATACTGCGCATTATGTTTCACTGCTATACTTGCTACTACGAGAAGCAATGAAATTTTGAAAAACTCAGACGGCTGAATTTGTCCAACTAGCGGAAATACAAACCATCTTTTTGCACCTAATTTTTCAGGTGTGAAAGTGGAAACCGGTAGTATTTTCAAAAGAATAAGTGAGGCAAACCCAACGATATAAAGTGGCCAAGACAATTTTTGCAATTGATCTAAGTCGATGCTTGCAACAAGTAATAACAAGACAGCTCCAATTATGTAGTTCAAACCCTGTTTCATCGCAAAGTTTGCATCTCCATATTGTCCTGTTTGCTGACTGCTATATATAGCAGCTATACTCGTAACACATAATGCACACAAAATTAAAATTAATTTTACATCTAAACTTTTTAAAAACTCGGTACTTCTTTTCATGACATCCTCCTGAAACATTGTTACAGCAAAATAAAAAACCAGGAGTCAACATTCTTCATGTTTTGACGACTGATTACACATTATCTATAAAACACTTATATAGAATAACTCTCTTTTTCATACAATACAATATATTATACTACAGTTTCATCAGTAAGATTTGCCAAAAAAATTATTCTTTTCTTATTTTATATCCATATACCATATATCAGCAATGTATTTTCATAAATTCCTAATACATAATCGTTCATTGTAAGATTACTGGGAAAGGTATTATACATATAGTAGGATGCAAATGAAGAAATAAGATAATAAAAAGCTCGCCATAAGCGAGCTTTTTATTAGTATACAGATGTATTATTTTCTGACGTATTTTCTAAAATTTCTTTTACACGTCCTAAGAACTTACCACAAATTAAGCCATCTAGTACACGGTGATCAAGTGATAAACATAAGTTAACCATGTCGCGAGCACCAAACATGCCATTATCCATAATTACTGGGCGTTTTACAATTGATTCAACTTGTAAAATAGCCGCTTGTGGGTAATTAATAATACCCATAGATTGAACAGAACCGAATGATCCTGTGTTATTAATTGTAAACGTTCCGCCTTGCATTTCGTCCGCTTTTAACGATTTCGTACGTACTTTTCCTGCAAGCTCTGTAATTTCACGAGCGATACCTTTAATTGTCTTCTCGTCCGCGTGTTTAATTACTGGTACAAATAGTTCGTCCTCTGTTGCAACAGCGATAGAAAGGTTAATATCTTTCTTCTGAACAATTTTATCGCCAGCCCACATTGAATTAATTTGAGGGTATTCTTTTAACGCTTGTGCTACTGCTTTTACGAAGAAAGCAAAGAACGTTAAGTTAAAGCCTTCACGCTTTTTGAAATCACCTTTAATTGAATTACGGTATGACACAAGGTTTGTCACATCTACTTCAATCATCATCCAAGCGTGTGGCGCTTCGTGTTTACTACGTAACATGTTCGCTGCGATTGCTTTACGCACACCTGTTACTGGAATTTCGATATCGCCAGGCATTGTTGGTACAGAAACTGGTTTCGCAGATTCTACTTTTTGCGCTACTGGCGCTGCTTTTGGTGCTTCTGGACGCGCTTCTACTACTGCTGCTACCGCTTCCTCTTTCTTCGCCGCACCTGCTTGCGGAATATTTCCAGATTCCACTAGCTTTAAAATATCTTTACGAGTGATACGGCCGTTTGCCCCCGTACCTTCTACTTGATCTAAATCAACGTTATGCTCACCCGCAAGTTTTAACACAGCTGGTGAAAAACGAGGTTTTCCATCAGTTGGTTGTTTTGCTTTCGGTGCTTTTTCAGGCGTAGCTACTTCTGCCTTTGATTCTTCTTTTGTTTTTTCCTCAACAGCTGTTGCTGCTACTTCATCTGCGCCTTCTACTTGAATTACACAAACTACTTCACCTACAGCTAACGTATCACCTTCAGCAGCAATTAACTCTTTCACAATACCAGTGAAAGAAGATGGTACTTCAGCGTTTACTTTATCAGTCATTACTTCTGCAAGCGGATCATATTTGTTTACGTGATCGCCAACATTCACGAGCCATTTACTAATTGTACCCTCTGTAACGCTCTCCCCGAGCTGAGGCATTGTAATATTTTCTACAGCCATGTATAGTCCCCCCGATTAAAATTCCGCAAGCTCGCGCATTGCTTTTTCAACTTTATCTGGATTTACCATAAAGAATTTTTCCATTGTTGGTGCATATGGCATTGCTGGAACGTCTGGACCTGCAAGACGTGCGATTGGTGCATCTAAATCAAACAGACAGTTTTCAGCAATAATTGCTGCCACTTCACTCATAATACTTCCTTCTTTATTGTCTTCTGTTACAAGAAGAACTTTACCTGTTTTAGAAGCTGCTTCAATGATTGCTTCTTTATCTAATGGATATACAGTACGTAAATCAAGAATGTGTGCAGAGATGCCATCTTGTGCTAACTTTTCAGCTGCTTGAAGAGCAAAATGAACACATAATCCGTATGTGATAACAGTAATATCATCACCTTCACGTTTTACATCTGCTTTTCCGATTGGTAATACGTAATCATCTTCTGGCACTTCACCTTTAATTAAGCGATATGCACGCTTATGCTCAAAGAATAATACTGGATCTTCATCACGAATTGCAGCTTTTAGTAAGCCTTTTGCATCATATGGTGTAGAAGGGATAACGATTTTTAAACCAGGTTGGTTTGCAAACATCGCTTCTACAGATTGCGAATGATACAATGCACCGTGAACACCGCCGCCAAATGGCGCACGAACTGTAATTGGACAAGTCCAATCATTATTAGAACGGTAACGAATTTTTGCTGCCTCAGAAACAATTTGGTTTACTGCTGGCATGATGAAATCCGCAAACTGCATTTCAGCGATTGGACGCATTCCATACATTGCTGCACCAATTGCGACCCCAGCGATTGCAGATTCTGCAAGTGGTGTATCTAGCGCACGATCTTCACCAAATTGATCATATAATCCGTGTGTCGCTTTAAACACGCCACCTTTTTTACCAACATCTTCACCTAAAACGAATACTTTCTCATCGCGTTCCATTTCCTCGCGCATTGCTAATGTAATAGCATCAATATAAGACATTACAGCCATGAAACGTTCCCCCCTATTCTGCGTATACGTGCTTCAATGCATCTTCAGGTGCTGCATACGGAGCATTTTCTGCATATTCTGTTGCTTCGTTTACGATATGCATAATTTCGTCTAACATTTGTTTTTCAGATTCCTCAGTTAACACGCCAACCTCTTTTAAATAAGCAGCAAATGTTACAATTGAATCATTTTTCTTCGCTTCTTCTACTTCTTCTTTATCACGATAAACACGATCATCATCGTCACTTGAATGTGCTGTTAAACGATATGATACTGTTTCAATTAAAGTTGGACCTTCACCACGGCGGCCACGGTCTGCTGCTTCTTTTACAGCTTTATATACTGCAAGCGGATCGTTTCCGTCTACTGTATATCCAGGCATACCGTATCCAATTGCACGGTCGGATACATTTTTACATGCTAATTGTTTTTCAACTGGAATAGAGATCGCGTATTTATTATTTTCACACATAAAAATAACAGGTAACTTGTGTACGCCAGCAAAGTTTGCACCTTCATGGAAATCACCTTGGTTGGAAGAACCTTCACCGAATGTAACAAACGTTACTAAATCTTTCTTTTCCATTTTTCCAGCTAATGCAATACCAACTGCATGTGGTACTTGCGTTGTTACTGGAGATGAACCTGTCACAATACGATTTTTCTTTTGACCGAAGTGACCAGGCATTTGACGACCACCAGAGTTTGGATCTCCAGCTTTCGCGAAACCAGATAGCATCAGTTCTTTCGCTGTCATACCAAACGCTAGTACAACACCCATATCACGGTAGTATGGTAATGCATAATCTTTCTCTCTATCAAGAGCGAATGCTGCTCCAACTTGTGCTGCCTCTTGTCCTTGACAAGAAATTACGAATGGAATTTTACCAGCACGGTTTAATAACCACATACGTTCGTCAATTTTACGTGCAAGTAACATCGTACGGAACATTTCTAATACTTGCTCATCACTTAAGCCAAGCTCTTCATGGCGCTTTTCTTTTACTTCTGCCATTTTTCATAACCTCCTAAATCCACATTTTTATGCGTGTAACGCTTTTCCATCTACAGCTAATGCTGCTTCACCAATCGCCTCAGATAATGATGGATGCGGATGAATTGTATGTGCTACTTCCCAAGGTGTTGCATCAAGTACTCTTGCAAGACCCGCTTCAGAAATCATATCTGTTACATGCGGTCCAATCATATGAACACCGAGAATATCATTTGTTTCTTCATCAACTACAAGTTTTACGAAACCATCTGATTCGCCGTATACAAGCGCTTTTCCGATTGCACGGAATGAGAACTTACCTACTTTTAGCTTATAGCCTTTTTCTTTCGCTTCTTGTTCTGTTAAACCGACAGAAGCAACTTCCGGACTGCTATATACGCATTTTGATACCATAGAATAATCAATTGGTGTAACTTCTTTACCAGCAATATGTTCTACTGCAACAATTCCTTCATGAGAAGCAACGTGAGCAAGCTGTAAGCCACCGATTACATCACCGATTGCGTAAATATGAGATTCTTTCGTTTGATAAAACTCATTTGTTTGAATGTATCCTTTTTCCACAACGATATCCGTATTCTCTAAACCAATATTTTGCGTATTGGCTTGTCGTCCTACAGATACAAGCATTTTTTCTGCTTTAAATTCTTTATTCTCACCGTTATGTTCAGCTTGAATTGTTACTCCATTATCTTTTACCAATGTTTCTGGTAATACTTTTGCACCAGTTACCACTTTAATACCTTTTTTCTTGAATAGACGTTGCATTTCTTTTGAAACGTCTTGATCTTCTAGTGGTAGTATCGTTTTCGCATACTCTAATACTGTAACTTCTACACCGAAGTCAGCAAGCATAGATGCCCACTCAATACCGATTACACCGCCACCAACGATAATAATTGAACTAGGAAGCGTTTCCATTTTTAGGGCATGATCGGAAGACATTACGTACTCTCCGTCTAATTCTAAACCTGGTAATGAATTTGGACGAGAACCTGTTGCAATAAGTACATTTTTTGGAATTAACATTTCATTCTCTTCTCCACTTGCAAGTTCAACTGAAATTGTCCCTGGCATCGGAGAGAAAATAGATGGACCAAGAATACGGCCAATACCTTCAAACACATCAATTTTACCTTGTTTCATTAAGTGCTGAACACCTTTATGAAGTTGCGTTACAATCTTCTCTTTACGCTCTTGTACTTTTGCAAAGTTTAGTTCTACATTACTTGCAATAACCCCGAACTCTTCACTTTTCTTAGCAGTTGCGTATACTTCCGCACTACGTAAAAGGGCTTTACTAGGAATACATCCTTTGTGTAAACAAGTACCACCAAGATTTTCTTTTTCAACAAGTGCCGTTTTTAAACCTAGTTGTGATGCACGAATAGCAGCAACATATCCACCAGTACCGCCGCCAACGATGACTAAATCATATTCTTTTGCCATTATCTCAACCCCTAGCTACCGTTTCTTTTTCACGTACAATATATTCTTTTGGAGCTTCTTCTTCACGTAGTACACGAAGTGCCCCTTCTGCTAATGCTTGTAATTCATCTTCTCCTGGATGTACGATAACATCTGCAATCCAGTCTACTCGTTCTTTTATTTCATCAACAAGAATTTTACTGTAAGCAAGTCCACCAGTTAATACAATTGCATCGATTTTCCCGTGAAGTACAGCGCTAGCTCCACCAATTTCTTTTGCAACTTGATACGCCATTGCTTTATAAATAAGAGTTGCTTCAGGATCACCTTTTTCAACCATTTGTTCTACTTTAATCGCATCATTTGTACCAATAAGACTTACAAGTCCACCTTGTCCGACAAGTTTTTTAACCATTTCGTCTCGGTAATACTCACCAGAGAAACACATTTCAACTAGTTGTCCTACTGGTACTGTACCCGCACGCTCTGGGCTAAATGGTCCTTCTCCATTTAAACCATTATTCACATCGATAACTTTTCCTTTTTTATGAGCACCAACTGTAATACCGCCGCCCATATGTGTAACTAATAAATTTAAATCCTCATATTTGTGGTTTAATTCTTCAGCCACTTTGCGAGCGACTGCTTTTTGATTTAATGCATGAAAAATACTTTTACGTTCCATACCAGCGATACCACTTATACGAGCAACCGGCTCCATTTCATCTACAACGACAGGGTCTACAATGAATGCCGGAATATTTAATCCAGAAGCAATTTCATATGCTAAAATGCCCCCAAGGTTTGAAGCGTGATGACCGCTAAATCCATTTTTCAAATCTTCTAACATCGCATCGTTTACTGTGTATGTTCCGCCCTCGATTGGACGAAGTAATCCCCCGCGTCCACAAACTGCGTTTAACTTTGAAATGTTAATACCGTGAGAATGTAGAACTTCTAAGATCGTTTCTTTACGAAACTCATATTGGTCAATAATTCGCTTATATTTTCCAATCTGTTCTTCGTCATGACGAATAGTTTCTTCTAAAACGGGTCTTTCATTATCAAAAACACCGATTTTTGTGGATGTACTACCCGGATTAATAACAAGAATTCGATTTAAAGACACTGTTGCTACCTCCACTAATAAATTCAAAAGGAGGTGGAAACCTCATAAGAGGTAACCACACCTTTTGTAAAAGTAATATATGAATGATTAGCGACGGCTAATAATGTCGTGACCGTTGCGTAAGTATGTGCTACGAGAGTTTTTCAAGCTTGCAATGCGCTCTTCAGCTAGACGATCAGCTGCTACATAAGTTGCAATGCCATCGCGTTTTGAAATTTCGATTACTTTTGCAATTGTGTCATAAATTGACTCAACGCGTTTTAATGCACGTTCTCTATTGTATCCATATAACTCGTCTGCTACGTTAATTACGCCACCTGCATTAATTACATAATCTGGTGCGTATACGATACCCATTTCATGAATGATGTCGCCGTGACGATCTTCTTTTAATTGGTTATTCGCAGAACCAGCGATTACTTTTGCTTTAAGTTGTGGGATAGTTTCGTCATTAACTGTTGCGCCTAATGCACATGGTGCGTAAATATCACATTCAACACCGTAAATTTCATTTGGCTCAACTGCTGTTGCACCGAATTCTTCTACTGCACGTTGTACAGCTTCTTTATTAATATCTGTAACGATTAGTTTTGCTCCTTCAGCGTGTAAATGTTTGCATAGGTGATATGCTACGTTACCAACACCTTGAACAGCAATTACTTTTCCTTCTAAATTATCAGTACCGAAAGCTTCTTTCGCAGCAGCTTTCATACCACGGTACACACCGTATGCAGTTACTGGAGATGGGTTACCAGAAGAACCGAATGATGGTGAAATACCTGTTACAAAGTCAGTTTCTTCGTGGATAATATCCATATCATCTACTGTTGTACCAACATCTTCAGCTGTAATGTAACGTCCGTTTAGTCCTTGAATGTAACGTCCTAATGCACGGAACATTGCTTCGCTCTTATCTTTACGTGGATCACCGATAATTACTGTTTTCGCACCACCTAAGTTTAAGCCAGCTGCTGCGTTTTTGTATGTCATCCCTTTTGCAAGACGCAATGCATCTTCAATCGCCGCTTCTTCAGAATCATATGTCCACATTCTTGTTCCACCAAGAGCTGGTCCAAGTGTTGTATCATGAATTGCAATGATTGCTTTTAAACCAGATTCTTTATCTTGACAAAATACTACTTGCTCATAATCATATTTTTCTAAGTATTCGAAGATTTCTAATGTCATTGTCGTTTCCCCCTAATTGTTTTACCCTATTTGGTTTATTTTGAAGCAGTCGCAACTGCCAATGCTAATGAATATACTTTTGTTTCTGCTGAATCAGCACGAGATGTTAAAACAATCGGTGCTTTTGCGCCAGCAATCATTGCTCCTACTTTTGCATCCGCAAAGTATACGAGTGATTTATATAGCACATTTCCAGCTTCAATCGTTGGGACGAGTAAAATGTCTGCCTTACCTGCTACATCACTTACTATGCCTTTATGTTCTGCTGCAATTTGTGATACTGCATTATCTAAAGCAAGTGGTCCATCAACGACACAATTTTTAATTTGTCCGCGGCGATTCATTTGAGTTAACATCGCTGCATCAATTGTCGCTTGCATCGCAGGATTCACAACCTCTACCGCTGCAATTGGTGCTACCTTTGGCAAATCAATTCCTATTGCCCGGGCAACTTCTACAGTATTCTGTATAATAGCAGCTTTCTGTGTTACATCAGGTGCAATGTTCATCGCTGCATCTGTAACAAAAATGAGACGATCGTAATTTGGAACTTCAAATGCTGCAACGTGTGAAAGTACGCTACCTTTACGAAGTCCCCACTCTTTATTTAATACAGCTTTCAAAATATTTGCTGTTGGGATGTTTCCCTTCATGAGCACATCTGCTTCGCCGTTTCTTACAGCTTTCACAGAAAGTTCTGCAGCCTCAGCACTTGACTGTGCTGCAATCACTTCAATATGTTCTGAAGTTTGTAAATTATGTTCTTGTAACATCCCCATTATTTTTTCTTGGTTTCCATATAGACGAAATTGAGCTAGCTGTAATGTAATTGCTTTCGCTACAGCTTCAATTACTTCATGATCTTCAGCTACTGCTACAGCCACAGTTTTTTTAGGCTGGCCTGCTGCTTGATCAATTAAGTGTTCTAACTTCATATTTTGTAATCAACCCTTTCCGTCGTCCCTCGTCTTTTTATTAAGCAAATACCGTGCCAACTTTTTAAAGTGGTCTTACCAATAATGAAAACGCATTCAAAACACAGTAAAATCAATACTTTGGAAAATAACAAAAGATTCTGTCTCATTTTGTCGCTTTTTGTATACCATGCAATAAATTGCACGGTACGCAATTTATTGCATGCTATTTTTTGCACACTCATACTTTTCTAGCTTGTAATATAAATTTCGAACCGAAATTCCTAACGCTCTTGCTGTTTGTGTTTTATTTCCACCAAACCTCTCTAAATATTCATGAATGATATTCCCTTCAAACTCCGTCACTAAATGCTCAAGTGGCTTTTCTTCTAACTCAGGTAATAAATGAGCTTGCTTTGACTCCACCTGCTCTTCGTTATGTAATGGCGGTAAATGTTGTACATCAATATAAGTCTCGTTATAATTCATAAAGATAATAGCTCTCCCCAAAATGTTTTCAAGTTCCCTCACATTCCCTGGCCATTCATATGATTGTAAATAGGAAATAGCAGAATTAGTGAGCCCCTCTATATTTCGGCCATAATCTTGGTTAATTTTTTGAATTAATCTGTCTGCGATTGCCGGTATATCCCCTTTACGCTGACGAAGGGATGGAATGTGAATTGGAATTTTATTTAATCGATAATATAAATCCTCCCTGAATTCTCCTTCTAAAATGGCTTTTTCTAAATTCACGTGCGTCGCTGCAATTACTCTGACATTAATAGGGATTGCTTTCGTTCCACCAACTTTTACAATTTCTTTCTCTTGCAAAACGCGAAGGAGTTTCGCTTGCGTATTGGCAGATAGTTCGCCTATTTCATCTAAAAAGATACTGCCGTTATTCGCTTCCTCAAAGAATCCACGTTTTCCGCCTCTTTTCGCGCCAGAAAACGCCCCTTCCTCATAACCAAATAATTCACTTTCTAACAAGGTCTCCGAAATAGCTGCACAGTTTACACGAACGAACTTATTATATTTTCGATTACTTCCATTATGGATAGCATGTGCAAACAATTCTTTACCTGTCCCTGACTCCCCGCGTAGCAATACTGTTGCTGGTGTATTCGCCCCCAGTTTTGCCTGCTCAATAGCAGCCGTTGTTTCATCTGAATTTCCGACAATGTCATCAAATGAATATTTCGCTTCTAACGTTCGAATAATTTGCCTTGCTCGATTCAATTCATTTGTTAACTTTTGAATTTCTGATACGTCACGAATTACACCAACGCTCCCTTTCAATATTCCATCTACAATGACTGGTGCTACGTTTACAATTACGTCTCGCTTTTTTTGTCCAATCTTCATATGTATTCCTCGTACTGCCCTACGCGTTCGAAGTACTTTCATATGCATACTTTCACCTTCTACAATATCAGTTGTAGCTGGCTTTCCAATAATGTCCTCTTCTGTTAAACCTGTTAATTTCGTATATGCAGGGTTAATTACTAACCCTCGTCCTTTTTCATCCACGACCGAAATGGCTTCCTCAGACGAGTTAATAATCGCCTCAAGTAACGTTTGAATCTCCTTTAAATCTGTAACTTCTTCCGCAAGATCTACAACCTCTGTTATATCTTTAAAAATCGCAAATGCCCCTTGTACCTCTCCTCCCTCTTTTAATATTGGAATACGGGTTGTAATAATTTTCTTTCCATTCTCAAGCGTCAGTTCATAATTTACTTCTATTTGTTTCGTACGTATAATACGAAGCAGCTTACTAGTCGGAATAACTTCTAAAATATATTTGCCTACCGCATCTTCTTTTTTATATCCGATAATACGTTCTGCACTTTTATTAAATAGGCGAACTTGTCCTTCTTGATCAATCACTATCATACCGTCATGCGTGGAGTTTAAAATTAAATCACCTTGCTGCGTTTGCTCTTCTAACTTTCCAATTAAATCTTCCTTCTCATGTGCTAATCTCGTAACAATCTTTGCAATATCACCTGGTATAAGAAGAGTATCTTTATGCTTTTTCTTTAATAAATCTTTATGTAAATCATCGTCACCTGTCATATCAAACATTACATCAATGTGCATAGAAAGAAACGGAGTCACACTCTCTCCAATTGCAATCCCGTATTCCTTTGCCATCTGTAACCCTTTTGCTATCGGATTTATATCAATAATCCCTATAATTTGAAATATATTCGAACTCTGTAACAGACGTAGCAGTGTACTACCACCTTCACCTGCACCAACAATTAAAACTTTTTGTTTCATATATTACACTTCCTCTCGAAGTATCTCTGCAAAATTTTTCACACCCTTATCTTACTCGTTCAGCCCCCTCTTGACAAACCCCCTTTTCATATAACATTATTGAAATAAACGAAATAATCTGAAAAGGAGCGTTTATATGCAGCGTTACCTTGCTCTATTATTAGCACTCATCCCTATTTCATTAGCTGTGCTTGGCATTAAGTTAATGAGAGATACAGTATTCGGGATTCTATTTCCTCCACTCTCTATACTTTGGTTACAATTTTTAATTGGCGCTCTTTGCTTCGGACTAGGGTTTTATATTTTTGGTGGCTTCGTCTTACACCGAGACCGTAAACGAAATAAAGTACAAGCGCGCTTTAAAAGATAGGAAAGTCCTACTACTTATCAATAAAAAAATGAGACCGTTACACGCGGTCTCATTTTTTTATTGGCAATAACGTTCTTGCCGTTTCAGGATAATCAGTAATAATCGCCGATATGTTCATATCAAAATATTTACGCATAAGTGTTTCTTCATTAATTGTATAGGGCCGAACTTCTACATCACTTTCCATCGTTAATTCAGCAATGGCATCTTGAAGGTAACGATAATTCGGATGCACCGCAGTAGCTCCCATCTTTTTTGCATATGCCCATGGGCTATGCAGGCCTTCGCGATATAAAATCGCTGTTTGAATATCAGGAGCCATCATATGACACCTTTTCATACTGTAGTGATTAAATGAAGAAAATATAACACGATTTTCTAAATTAAATTTGCGTACAAGCGTTATAACTTCTTCCTCTAAGCCTCTGTATGGAATTTTATTATTTTTAAGTTCAACATTAAGTAACAACCCTGTTTGTTCAATCCATTGTAACACTTCTTCTAAAAGAGGTATTTTACAAAAACCTACTTTATCACCAAATTTATAGCTCGCATCTAATTTACATAAATCCTCATATACATAATTTCGAACCGCACCTTTTCCATTTGTTGTCCGGTCCACTGTTTCATCATGAATGACGACAACCTTTCCGTCTTTCGTTAATTGAACATCAAGCTCAATTCCATCTGCCTTAAAAGATTCAGCTGCTTCAAATGAAATCATCGTATTTTCTGGGTACGTTCCCGCTGCACCACGATGTGCAAATATAAGAGTCATCCTCACTCCCCCAATCTTATGCTATACTATACGAAAAAGGAGGTACTTCTATGAGACCATTACAAATTTCTCCAGACACTGCAGTCCGCCTATCAAAAGCATTAGGTGTTCCACTTGAACAACTTATGCATATGCCGCAGCACATTTTAATTCAAAAGTTAGTTGAATTAGAAAAACAAAATAAAGACGAAGAATAATACAGTCCTGTTTCACAGGACTTTTTATTATTTTCTATTATATCACGGATGACTTGCTTGCTAAAATCCCTCATCGGATATACCGTGATTCAATTTAACCTTCACTTCGAACATGTACAATAAAAAGACCAACGAATTCTAACATTCATTGGTCTTTAATTAAAAAGTTCATTGGTTTTAAATTTACTATCAAGTATACATTTCAAGAATTATTAAAAACTTAAATCCCTTACTTCTTCTATTCTCAGCTAGCCTTATGTTCAAGTCTCAGCTTATCCGCAACCATTGCGATGAACTCGGAGTTCGTAGGTTTTGCTTTTGACATAGATACTGTATAACCGAATAAGGACGAAATAGAATCGATATTCCCGCGACTCCATGCTACCTCAATTGCGTGACGGATTGCCCGCTCGACACGGCTTGCTGTTGTATTATATTTCTTCGCGATATCTGGATACAATACTTTCGTAATAGATCCAAGTAATTCGATGTCATTGTACACCATAGAAATTGCTTCCCTTAAGTACATGTACCCTTTAATATGAGCAGGCACACCAATTTCATGAATGATACTCGTAATGCTTGCATCTAAGTTTTTCGGTTTTCCATCTACTGTTGTTGCTGATCGGAAAGATGGCAGTGGACGTTTAATAGTAGCGTTCGCTTTACCGCTCACTTGACGAATATGACTCGTTAAATTCTCCATATCAAATGGTTTTAATATGAAATATGACGCACCTAAGTCAACTGCTTTTTTCGTCACATCTTCTTGTCCAAACGCTGTCAACATAATTACGCTAGGCTGTCTTAACCTTTCAATATGGCGCATTTTCTCTAGTACAGCTAACCCATCTAAATGTGGCATAATAATATCTAATACAAGTACATCCGGCTGCTTATCTTTTAATAAATTTAAACACTCTTGACCATTATAAGCAGTACCGATTACTTCCATATCCTCTTGAGCAGCTACATAACTCTCTAGCATTGATACTAATTCTTTATTATCATCCACAAGACATACTTTAATTTTCTCCACAGCTTTTCCTCCCTTACCGAATCGATTCTCCGACATGTGTATCCTTCTAGGCTACATGAATTGTTCGACAATTGTGTGAAAATTCCCTTTTAAAGTTTGTTACTTTCCGATAAAATCACAAAAAAATATGTTTATCGTTTATTTATTCCTTTTCGCAACACATTCCATCATAGAAAAACAACGAAACGTTCAACCCTTTCCTTTTATTTTACAACAAAAAACACCTCTTGCGGAGCTTTTACAAAATTTCAACGAATTTTTCAATAAAAAAACGAGCTAATTATTAATTAGCTCGCTTTTCTTTCTTGATCATAAATGTTAATTCCAGCCTCATGTAACATCCATTCAATATGAACACCATATCCTGATGTTGGATCATTTACAAATACATGTGTAACCGCGCCAATTACCTTTCCATTTTGTACAATTGGACTTCCGCTCATCCCCTGTACGATACCACCTGTTTTCGCTAATAAACGTTTATCTGTTACTTTTATTACCATGCCTTTTGTTGCCGGAAACTTTTGAGGTACTGTACTCACAACTTCAATATCAAACGCTTCCACTTTATCTTGATCAATAACTGTTAATATTTTTGCTGGTCCTTCTTTTACTTGATGAGATAGTGCAATAGGCATTGCTTTATCCATTACGCCATTTGTCATATTTGTATTCAATTTGCCAAAAATACCAAATGGACTATTGATTGTAATATTGCCAATCACTTCACGATCAGGTGAGAACCTCGCTAATTTCTCCCCTGGATTCCCATGACTACCTCTTTCAATTGATGTAACTGTCGAACGCATAATTTGTCCATCTTCGACTTGAATCGGCTTTTTCGTATCATTATCAGAAATGACATGACCAAGTGCCCCATATTTCATAGAATCAGGATGAACAAATGTCATTGTTCCGATTCCAGCTGCCGAATCACGAATATATAAACCAATGCGATAAGACGATTCTCCACTGTCTTTTTGTGGTGTTAATTTAGTGCGGATATGCTTTCCATCCCTTAACAAAACGAGATTAAGCGGTTCGCCTGTTTCCCCACTATTATGAATAAATGGTGCTACATCACTCATTCTTTCAATTGTTTTACCATTAATTTCAGTAATCATATCTCCAATTTGCACACCAGCTGTTTCACCAGGAGATACTTTCCCTTTTTCAGTTTGAATTAAATGATGGCCTACAACAAGTACCCCTTTTGTGTTTAACTTTACACCAATTGATTGTCCACCTGGAATAACTTTGAAATCTTTTAATACTCTCACATTTACTTTTTTCACTGGAAAACCAGCAAGCTGAAACACCATATCTGCTTCACCATTTTGATGAGAATTTACCATAAGTCCTTGTTTTTGTTCATTTGAACTTACTGTAAACACATGACGATCTGTAGATGAAGCTTTAAACACTGGTAATGAAGCTATTTCTGATTGTTGTCCTTCAAAAACAACAAGTTGCTTCGGAGATGAAATAAACGTCCGAAGCGGTTTAAAACACCCAATAAAAACTAAAGAAACAAGGAGAAAAATACCTATTATTTTGCGAAATCTTTCTAATTTCAATTTATTCACTCTCCTCGCTCCTACCCCACATTCAGCCTTTTGGCTTCACTTTTTAATCTCTCCTTGCAATGCTTTATTTATAACCGGAAGAATTAAGAAATCATCATTTGAGAAAAAAAGCTATCCATTACTGGATAGCCTCTGCTGTCTGTTTAAAATGATGCGCTTGCGTAAGTAATTCTTTCGCATGTTCTGTCGTTAAATCTGTAATTTCCACACCAGAAATCATTCGAGCTATTTCTGTTACTTTATCCTCCATAGTTAAAACGGTAACTGATGTAATTGTTCGATCATTTGCTACTTGTTTTCGAATAAATAAATGCGAATCCGCCATTGAAGCTACTTGAGGTAAGTGCGTAATACAAAGTACTTGTGAGTTTACTGATACTCGATAAATCTTTTCCGCAATAGCCTGTGCGACCCGGCCACTTACACCAGTATCCACTTCATCAAAAATAACAGATGCAACACCTTGATGCTTAGAAAAAATGCTTTTTAAAGCTAAAATAATACGGGATAACTCTCCGCCAGAAGCAACCTTTGAAAGTGGTTTTAGCGGCTCACCCGGATTTGTTGAAATATAAAATTCCACATGATCGTAACCATCCGCTGTAAGTCTTACCGGTGCTCCCTCCACGAGAGGCTCTTCTGCATTTCCTTCTCGCTTCATGATTCTCACTTCAAATTTTGTTTTTTCCATATATAATTCTTTTAATTCCTGATGAATGGCATTTGTAAGATGCTCTGCAAGTTCATGACGCATATTACTTAACAACGTTGCTTCTTTCAGAATAACACTTTCTAATTCCTTCAACTGTTTCTTCGTCGTTTCAATATGAACGTCTTTATTTTCAATCGTAAAAATTTCTTGTTCAATTTTATCAGCATACGCTAAAATCTCTTCTACAGTATTTCCATATTTTCTCTTTAGCATACGAATTTCATTTAAACGCGTTTCAATTTCGTCTAAGCGATTCGGATCATATTCCATCATATCGAGCTTTTCTCTTAGTTGATACGCAACTTCTTCTAATAAATAATAACTATTGGCAATGGAATCATGATTTTCTTGATACACTTCATCTAAATGTGTAATACTCTCCATTTGTCCCATTGCGCTTCGTACATTATCTAACCCTTGTCCGTCAGCACTTAACGAGCGATACGCGTCACCTAATGCTTTATAAATCTTTTCGAAATTAGAAATTTGCAATCGTTCTTCAGTTAAGTCATTTTCTTCATCCATCTTTAAATCAGCTTTACGGATTTCTTCATGCTGGAATTGAATTAAATCTAAGCGATGCGCCATTTGTTGTTCATTTTCACTTAACGATTTCAACTGTTTTTTTAATTTCTCATAGTCAGCATATACGTTTTGGTATATATCTAATTGTTTAACGATACGCTCTCCATCAAAATGATCGAGCATAAATAAATGACGTTCTTCATTCATTAAGTCTTGCGTTTCGTGTTGCCCATGAATATCAACAAGTGTTTTTCCAATTTCTTTTAATACACTAAGGGTAACTAGTTTTCCATTTACACGACATACACTTTTTCCGTTTGCAGCGATATCACGCTTCAAAATAATCATGCCGTCTTCTATTTCTATATCCAACTCTTCTGCTTTTTCAATACATGGATGCTTATCATCTTCCACATAAAATAGCCCCTCTATCTCAGCTTTTTCTGTTCCATATCGAACAAATTCTGCTGAACCACGGCCACCTACAAGTAAACTAATCGCATCAATAATAATCGATTTTCCGGCCCCTGTTTCACCACTTAAAACCGTTAATCCTTTTTGAAAAGAAATATTTAATGCCTCAATAATAGCAAAGTTTCTAATCGATAATTCCGATAACAATGCCCCATTCACCTCGTTATAAACTAATCCCCTATGAAGGGCTTTTCTCAGTTCTTTATTCAAATAGTCATACTATATGTTTGTATGTATAAATTACTTTTCTAACCGCTCCATTGTACCAAACATTTGTTTTACGGGTCAATCCATCTATTTCCTAATTTTATTCAAAGAAAATATTATATTACAATTAAGAATTCACGTTTTTAACCAATAAAAATATCCTGTTCACTTTCCACTTTACAGAGGAAAGCAAACAAGATTTTTTTGTTACAGCATATTTAAGAAACGATCAGAGACAACACCTGTATCTTCAGGTGTACGGCAAATAATTAAGCAAGTATCATCACCACAAATGGTTCCGATGATCTCATCCCACTCTAAATGATCAATAAGTGCTCCAAGTGAATGAGCGTTACCAGGCAATGTTTTTAGCACAAGCATATGTCCTGCCGTGTCTAATTTTACAAATGAATCCACTAGATTGCGTTTTAATTTTTGTAACGGGTTAAATCGTTGATCTGCTGGCAAGCTATATTTATAGCGACCATCATGTAATGGCACTTTCACTAAGTGCAATTCTTTAATATCGCGCGATACTGTCGCTTGCGTTACATTAAATCCCTCATTACGTAGAATATCAACTAATTCATCTTGTGTTTCAATTTCTTTGTTCGCAATAATTTCCCTGATTTTAATATGGCGCTGACCTTTATTCATACATTTGCACCTCACACTATCTCTTACCATAGTTTAAACATTGGTATACTTCACTTATTTATGTTAACTTATAATTCGTTACTTGTACACAATTGTTTTTACAATCATTATACAATTACAACAAAAAGAGGAACAACATATGTTATTCCCCTTTCCCTTTTTGTTTTAGGACATCATGTGCCTCTGTAACTACTTGCTCAACAGAAACTGGAGAATGATTTTCGCCATTCTCACGTTCACCATGCCATTTCAGATGAATTAAAAATTCAATGTTACCATCCCCGCCCGTAATCGGTGAGAATGTTAAACCTTCTACGTCGTATCCTTCTTTTATAGCAAAGTCTACAATCATTTCTACGACAGCCTCATGTACTTTTCGATCGCGAACGATACCCTTTTTACCAACTTGCTCTCTTCCAGCTTCAAACTGAGGTTTAATTAACGCTGCTACATCCCCATTCGGCATAAGCATTGTTTTTAAAACTGGTAATATAAGTTTTAATGATATAAACGAAACATCGATACTAGCAAATTGCGGTAAACCACGTTCTAAGTCTGCTGGTGTTACGTAACGGAAGTTCGTTCGTTCCATTACGACAACACGCTCATCTTGACGCAATTTCCACGCAAGTTGATTGTACCCTACATCTAATGCATAAGATAATTTCGCTCCATTTTGAAGCGCGCAATCGGTAAAGCCACCAGTTGATGAACCAATATCTATCATAACTTTATCTTGTAAATCAAGATGAAATGTCTCTAATGCCTTTTCAAGTTTATAACCACCACGGCTTACATACGGCATAACTTGCCCCTTCACCGTAATCTCTGTATCTTGTGGGATTTTCTCTCCTGGCTTATCCAATCTCATCTCATTCGCATATACAAGGCCGGCCATAATGGCGCGTTTTGCTTTCTCACGTGTTTCTATAAGCCCTCGCTCTACTAATAGTACATCTACTCTTTCTTTTTTCGCACTCATTTGTTACGCCCTTTTTTGTTTTGATGGAATCATTGTATGAATACGGTCTACAACAGCATCTGTCGTTAAACCGATTTCTTCTAATAATTTTGTTACACTACCGTGCTCTATGAAACGATCTGGAATACCCATTCGTTCAACTAACGCACTATGGTACCCGTTCTCAGACGCAAATTCAACTACTCCTGTTCCAAAACCACCAATTAAGCAAGCTTCTTCAATCGTTAAAATTGGTATATTTTTTCCTAAGAGATCATGTAAATATGCTTCATCCATTGGTTTAATGAAGCGAGCGTTCACTACTTTCACTGAAACTCCAGCCTTTTCAAGACGCTCAGCCGCTTCCATTGCCATTGGTATTGTCGTACCAAATGTTAAAATAGCTGCTTGTGTACCTTCTTTTAACGTTTCCCATGAACCGATTGGAATCGCCTTTAATTCTTCATCCATATGAACGCCAAGTCCATTACCTCGCGCATAACGTAATGCGATTGGTCCATCTTCATATTGCATTGCCGTGTATACTAAATGTTGCCCTTCATTTTCATCTTTTGGCATCATAAGTACCATATTCGGCAAGTGGCGTAAGAATGAAATATCAAATACACCTTGATGCGTTTCACCATCTGCTCCTACTAAACCAGAGCGATCGATTCCGATGAAAACATTTAAATTTTGGCGGCATATATCATGAACAACTTGGTCATATGCTCTTTGTAAAAATGTTGAATAAATCGCTAAGAATGGTTTCATACCTTGCGTTGCCATACCCGCTGCCATTGTTGTAGCATGCTGTTCTGCAATACCTACATCAATCATACGATCTGGGAATTCTTTTTGGAATTTCTCAAGTTTCGATCCAACAGGCATTGCAGGTGTAATTGCAACGATACGCTCATCCGTTCTCGCTAACTTAAGTACTGTTTCACTAACAACAGCACTCCATGCTGGTGCAACTTCTTTCGGTTTAACGAAGTCGCCTGATTCAATTTTATAAGGTCCTGTTCCATGCCAAGTGCCAATAACATCACTCTCTGCTGGTTTGTAACCTTTTCCTTTTTTCGTAATAACATGAACAAGCACTGGGCCTTTTGTTTTCTTTGCATATTGCAACGTTTCGAATAACTTTTCATAATCATGTCCATCGACTGGACCTAAATATGTAAAGCCTAACTCTTCGAAAAAGACACCGGATACTAGTAAATATTTAAGACTATCTTTTATTTTCTCTGCTGTCGCAGCAACTTTCCCACCGACAGCTGGGATTTTCTTCAAAATATACTCTAGCTCGTCTTTTACCCAATGGTATTTTCCTGCGGTACGTAGACGTCCAAGCACATTATGAAGCGCACCAACGTTTGGCGCAATTGACATTTCATTATCATTCAAAATAACAATCATGTCTGTTTTTTCATGTCCAATATGGTTCAATGCCTCTAAAGCCATTCCGCCCGTTAAAGCACCATCACCAATGATTGGTATAACATATTCTTTCGTTTTCTTTAAATCACGTGCTAGAGCCATTCCCATTGCAGCAGATAATGATGTCGAGCTATGGCCCGTTTCCCATACATCGTGCTCACTCTCACAACGTTTTGGGAAACCACATAGACCTTGATATTGCCTTAATGTGCCGAATTCTTTTGCACGTCCAGTTAAAATTTTATGTACATAGGATTGATGTCCTACATCCCATAAAAATTTATCTTTCGGACTATCAAATAATTTATGCAGAGCAATTGTGAGTTCTACTACACCTAAATTAGGCGCAATATGTCCACCTGTTTGAGAGAGCTCTTCAATTAAAAACTTACGAATATCCTCACTCAATCCCTCTAGTTCACTGATAGACATATCTTTCAAAAAACTAGGGTTTTGAATTTGCGTTAGATCCACATGGATCACTCACTTTCATTTCATAATCTGTCAACATGTCAAATATTATAAAAAACATTTACACAAAACAAGAAATTCTCTTTTTTTATTTTTCACCTTGTCCTGCTATTAACCAGTCTATTGCGCCCTAATCTTATTATAAACCATATTTCTTTAGGCGATGAAAAAAATAGCCGCTAACACGAAGTGATAACGGCAATGTAATCTACATATATTTTTGCCAATAACAAGAAAAGAAAAACCTTTTCCTACATTTATATCATAAAATGATGAATGACTCAACAAATGAAAACGCTGTTATATTAGTTATTACGTTTTGCAATCAAATCGCAAATAGATAGTAAATATTCATCTTGTAATTGCAAGGAACTAATAGCATCTTTTGCTTTTGCAATCGTTTCTTCTAAAATATCCTTTGCTCTATCTACAGTAAATAACGTCGTATATGTGCTCTTTTCGTTGGAAACATCACTACCAATCGGTTTTCCAATCTCTTCTTCGGTTCCTTCCACATCTAAAATATCATCTCGAATTTGGAAAGCTAGGCCGATATATTTTGCAAACTCAAGTAATTTTTCTTCCTGTTCTTCTGTGGCATTAGAAAGTATCGACCCTGCAAGTACAGCGAATTCAAGTAGTTTCCCAGTCTTATGCTTATGAATATACTCTAGCTCATCGATCGTAAGCTGTTTCCCTTCCGCTTCCATATCTGCTACTTGTCCGCCAACCATTCCCTCTGGCCCTGCCGCCTTTGCAAGCTCAAGAACAAGTCTTACTTTTTTCTCAGCAGAGATTTCCTTTTGTTCATATGCCATAATAACTTGAAAAGCATATGTCAACAAACCATCTCCTGCTAAAACTGCCATCGCTTCACCAAATACTTTATGATTTGTGGGCTTCCCTCTTCTTAAATCATCATCATCCATACAAGGTAAATCATCATGAACTAACGAGTATGTATGTATCATTTCAAGAGCACAAGCTGCACCTACACCAAGATTTTTTTCTTTACCAAACGCTTGTAATGTTGCAAATAAAAGTAACGGGCGGAGACGCTTTCCACCCGCTTCCAAAGAATATGCCATCGCTTCACGAAGTACATTTGGACATTGTAATTCATTTGCATAGCTTACAAGCTTCTCTTCTACGAAAGTTTTACTTTCTTTCAAAAAAGTATCAAAAGCAATTGTCACTATGCTTCATCTCCTAAAGCAGTAAACGGTTCAAGCTCTCCATCTTCCCCAAGAATAACTGCCATTTGTTCTTGTACGTTCTTCAACTTCTCATCACAAAGCTTAGATAATTCCATACCCTCTTTAAAATAAGAAATTGCTTCTTCTAAAGGTACGTCACCTTGCTCTAACTTAGAAACGAGGTGCTCAAGTTGCGAAATTGCCTCTTCAAAGCTTAATTTATTTTCCATTATTCAATTCACGCTCCTCTATTCCTGATACGCTACAATCTAGTATTCCATCTTGTAATTGAACTGAAACAGCATCTCCAAGGCTAACATCTTTCACACTTTTTAACACTTGCTTCTCTTCATCATATACAAGCCCGTACCCTCTCATCATTACTTTAAGCGGACTTAGCGCTTCAAGTTTTTGAGCAGCTCTTACAAAGGCAAATTCTTTCGTTTGGAGTAACGTTTGCATTTCACGTTGCAATTGCTTTTGCAATGTTTCAACTGCTACCTTCGTTTGCATAATTTTTTGAGATGGGTGGTGCTTCTCTAAATAAAATGAAAGCTGTTTTAACTGATTTACCTTTTTATCAATATAGCGCTCTTTCGCTAACACAAGCTGTTCTAACGCTCTATCCAATTGTTCTTCTTTTTGCTCATATACTTGTCTTGGATAACGGAACGCATAAGATTTTTGCAATACTTGTAGTTTTTCTTCTTTTTTATGTACTAACTCTCTCATTGCTCTTTGCAACCTTAGAGTTCTTTGTAATACCTTTTCTTGTAACTCGATAATATTAGGCGCTGCCAGCTCAGCCGCTGCAGTTGGTGTTGGTGCTCTTAAATCGGCAACAAAATCCGCAATTGTAAAGTCTGTTTCATGTCCTACTGCTGAAATAATAGGGATCTCACTCTTGAAAATAGCTCTTGCAACCATTTCTTCGTTAAACGCCCACAATTCCTCAATAGAACCTCCACCGCGCCCAACGATTAGGACATCTATCCCTTCCATTTCATTCGCTGTACGGATCGCTTGTACAATTGAGGGAGCTGCTGACTCCCCCTGTACAAGTACTGGAAACACAATAACATTTCCAATTGGATAACGACGTTTAATCGTTGTTATAATATCACGAATCGCTGCTCCTGTTGGTGACGTAATCACACCTATTGTTTTCGCATAAGGAGGGATTGTTTTTTTATAAACTTGAGAAAACAATCCTTCTTCCTCTAAACGAACCTTTAATTGTTCGTAAGCTAAATGCAGGTTTCCGACTCCGTCAGGCTGCATGTCTTGAATATAAATTTGATAAGAACCACTCGCCTCGTAAACAGAAATTTTCCCTTTCACGAGTACCTTCATCCCATTTTCAGGTCTGAATTTAATATTACGATTATGACCCGCAAACATAACCGCTGCGATTCTTGCATTTTCATCTTTCAATGTAAAATACATGTGGCCACGGCTATGATTTTTAAAGTTGGAAATTTCACCTTTTAACCAAACAGACTGTAAATGCGGATCATATTCTATTTTTGTTTTTATATAGCGTGTTAACGCTGTAACGGTTAAATATTGTTTCTCCATTTCTCTCTCCTCATAGCCGACTCAAATTATTTACAAACGACACCTGCACGCTTAGCCGATTCAACAGTATTATGAAGAAGCATTGTGATCGTCATTGGACCAACACCCTTTGGAACAGGTGTAATGTAACCTGCAACATCTAACACGTTGTCAAAGTCAACATCACCACAAAGTTTTCCTGTTTCTAAACGGTTTACACCAACGTCAATTACAACCGCTCCTTCTTTCAGATAATCAGCTGTTACCATTTTAGGTCGTCCTACTGCTACGATTAAAATATCAGCTAGCTTCGTTAACTCTTTCATATTTTGCGTCTTTGAATGACAGTATGTGACAGTTGCATTTTCATTTAAGAACAATTGTCCCACTGGCTTGCCGACAATATTACTTCTTCCAATTACTACAACATGTTTTCCCGAGATATCAAGATTTGTTTCTTTTACTAACTCTACAATACCATGCGGTGTACATGGAAGGAATGTATCTTGTCCCGTCATCATACGTCCCACGCTGATTGGGTGAAATCCATCTACATCTTTTTCTGGTGAAATTCTTTCAATGATAGCTTTTTCTTCAATATGTTTTGGTAAAGGTAATTGCACTAATATGCCATTAATGCGGTCATCTCCATTTAAGCGATCGATTTCAGCAAGCAAACGCTCCTCCGTAATTGTTTCAGGAAATTCAATTAGCTCTGAATAGATTCCTACTTGTTCACAGCCCTTTTCTTTTCCTTTTACATAAGAACGAGATGCTGGATCTTCTCCAACTAAAATAACTGCTAATCCTGGTACAATCCCTTGCTCTTTCAACTTCACAACTTCTTCTGTTAATTGTGCTCGTTTTTTCTCCGCAACTTCATTTCCTTTGATGATTACTGCTACCATTTTAAGATTCCCCCTTAAAGAAATTACAGTGTATCTTTTATATTAGATAAAACGCCGTTAATAAAACGACGAGATTCCTCATCCCCAAATGTTTTAGCAATTTCAATTGCCTCGTTAATTGTTACGTTGTGCGGAATTTCTTCCATATATTTCATTTCATACACAGCTACACGTAAAATACTGCGATCAACAATACTAATACGCTCAAGCTTCCATTTTTTTAAGTTTTGACGAATCGCTTCATCAATTACTTCTTTATTTTCTACAAAACCTACTACAAGTGATTCTAGAAACTCATTTGTTTCTTCACCTTCATCTAGCGTGTTTTCCACCGCTACTTTCGGTTCTAATTCACCTGTAATATCCATTTGATATAATGCTTGCATAGCTCTTTCTCTAGCCGTCCTACGTTTCATTGTAACTCTCCTTTATGCTTCAAGTCTTTCCTTATGCTTTGTTATATTATTATAATTTATAAGCCGTCAATTCACTTACTCTTACAGTTTTCATTGATTTTCCAACCTTATAATACAATGATAATAACACAATTTATCGTTTCACACACGGGTTACAAGGCTGAAAAATAATAAAAAGATTAACTTCAAGTTCCATATCTTATCACAATGTACGTTTTTTGGTAAAACGAAACATTTTCTTTTTTATTTCTCATTTTTTGAAATAGTATAATAATTAGAGGGTTGTAATTTGTGAAGAAACGAAACGATAAAAAAGATGCCTATGTTACTAGGCACCTTTTTCATTCTTACACTGGTTCGATTTCTGTTTTTTGTGTTTCGAATGTTACGCCAACGATGTGAACATTCACTTCTTTTGGCTCAAGCCCTGTCATTGTAAAGAGTGCTTGGCGGATGTTGTCTTGAATCTTTTGTGCAACAACTGGAATTGCTACGCCAAAATACATCACAACATAAAGGTCAACGATAATATCTTCGTTTGCTAATTCAACCTTTACACCTTTACCATGATTTTTCTTACCTAACTTCTCAACAACATCTGTAGCAAAATTACCACGCATTGCCGCTACGCCTTCTACCTCAGCAGCTGCAATACCTGCGATTACTTCAATTACTTCTGGTGCAATTTCTACTTTACCAAGAGTTGTATCTTGACCCATATCTAACATATGTTCAGCCATGAAAAAAACCTCCTTTAATGTATCACTGCGTCACAAGTTCATGCTCTTCCAAAAATTTCGTATTAAACTCACCTTTTACAAAATCAGGATGATCTAACAATTGCAAATGGAACGGGATTGTTGTATGTACGCCTTCAACGACAAACTCACTGAGTGCACGCTTCATTTTTGCAATTGCCTCTTCACGTGTTTTTCCGTGAACAATTAATTTAGCAACCATCGAATCATAGAAAGGTGGGATTGAATATCCCGGATATACAGCTGAATCGACGCGAATACCAAATCCGCCTGGTGGTAAGTACATTTCTACTTTACCTGGAGATGGCATAAATTTTTTGGCAGGGTTTTCCGCATTAATTCGGCATTCAATTGCCCAACCATTAAATTGTACTTCTTCTTGCTGTAACGATAACTTTTCTCCAGAAGCAACAAGAATTTGTTCTTTAATTAAGTCTACCCCTGTTACCATTTCAGTAACTGGATGCTCAACTTGGATTCTCGTATTCATCTCCATGAAATAAAAGCTTTTCGTTTTATATTCATAAATAAACTCAACCGTACCAGCACCTGTATAATCAACCGCTACCGCCGCTTTAACTGCCGCCTCACCCATCTGCTTACGCACATTTTCATCAAGTGCTGGTGATGGACTTTCTTCTAGTAGTTTTTGCAAGCGGCGCTGAATTGTACAATCACGCTCTCCTAAATGAATGGCATTTCCGTGTGTATCTGCCATTATTTGAATCTCAACATGGCGGAAATCTTCAACGTACTTTTCTAAGTATACACCAGGGTTCCCAAAAGCGGTACTAGCTTCTTGCTGTGTAATTTGAATTCCTTTTACAAGCTCTTCTTCATGGCGCGCAACACGAATACCTTTTCCGCCGCCACCTGCAGTCGCTTTAATAATAACAGGATACCCAATTTGATTCGCAAGTTCGATCGCTTCTTCGGTATTTTTAATAATTCCTTGTGAACCTGGTACAATCGGAACCCCTGCTTCTTTCATTGTATCACGAGCAACGTCTTTTGTGCCCATCTTTGAAATAGCTTCTGGACTTGGACCGATAAAAATTAAGTTACACTCACGGCATAACTCTGCAAAATCTGCATTCTCTGCTAAAAATCCGTATCCCGGATGAATTGCATCGCAGCCTGTTAACTTCGCAACACTAATAATGTTCGTCAAATTTAAATAGCTTTCTTTCGAAATCGTTGGTCCTACACAATACGCCTCATCAGCAATTTGTACGTGAAGTGACTCTTTATCTGCTTCTGAATAAATTGCGACTGTTTCAATATCCATTTCTTTACAAGCACGAATAATTCGTACAGCAATTTCCCCACGATTGGCTATTAATACTTTTTTTATCATCACAAAGACTCCCTTATTACGCTTTTACAAGAAATAGCGGTTGTCCATACTCAACAAGCTGTCCGTTATTAACAAGAATCTCAACAATTTCTCCATCTACATCTGCATCGATTTCGTTAAATAACTTCATAGCCTCGACAATACATACGATAGAATCTTTCGATACTCTATCCCCTACACTTACATATGGAGGCGTATCAGGAGAAGAAGAAGAATAGAATGTACCTACCATTGGTGATGTAATTTTATGTAGGTTTTCATTCTGAACAGCTTTTTTCTCTTCTTGTTTTGGCACTTCCACTTGTGCTGCCGCTACTGTTGTTTCAACTTCAACAGGTGCTACTGGTTGCACGGCTTGTTTTGCTACAGGTGCTTGCACCGCAACAACTTCATTACCACGCTTTTTCATTTTGATTGTCGTACCATCTTTTTTGTATTCAAATTCATCAATATTAGAGCTATCAATTAATTTAATTAATTCACGAACTTCTTGAATTTTAAACATGTAAAATCCACTCCCATACTCTTGTTTGTCCCGTTTTTACAGATTTCTCGTCACTAAAAACTAGATTGACTGTAAAAATACGATGTACTCTATTAGATCCTGCATTTCATTTACTAATAGAAATAGTTACTATTTCCATCTTACGATAAATTTTTTAAACATTCCAATTTATATTTCTTTATAATAAATCGAAATTCCTGTAAAAATGTTATCCCATTAAAAACTTAATACCTAGTAATAATACCAAGTTTCACATGAAATTGGCAAGACCACTTCCTAAAAAACATCCACTACTTATTCAAAACTGTACACAGTAACCCCCCACTCCCTCTCTACTCTTCGCCACATCTATAGTCAATAACGTATTTTTACCAAATATTATTTTTTTGTTTACACGTCGTTCATCATTCCTTCATATAAGAATAGTATGTTCAAAGTGTAGAAAATATATTGTATCGAGGTGTGGACATATGATATGGCTCATTCTCTTCTTACCTGCCGTAATGGTCTGGGCATTCGTTCTCTTCATCCACGTCAAATCCGTAAAAAGTAATCACCGCTACCATGAACCACTAATCTTTTACTCACAACGTATTTCTCCGTTCCGAGTTGAACATAGTAAAAACAATTACAAAGACGAAACAGAAAAAAGCTATCGAAAATGATAGCTTTTTTTCTATTATTATTTTTACCCCACTGATTAAAATTTCACTTTATCTAACTATTTTCAAACAATCCGAGTCTTAAAAACGAATAATCCGCGGAGGATTTCCCCACGGATTATTCGTTTTATTTTGTTGGTGGATCAAATTTTACACCTACATCTTTTGATCCGCCTTCACTTCTTACAAGTTGTATAATTTTATTCGCTTCTTTTTGTGAATGTTTTGCTGCTTTTACAGTCACTTTAATGTCAGTTCCATCAGCTCTTACAAGGGCATCTTTATATCCACCTTGAGATTTAATTACTGTCTCAAGTAATTCTTGCTTCGTTTCCATTGTCGTAATGGCATCAAAATTTTCTTTCGCTTTATTTTTTTCTGTTGCTGAAGCTTTTGTTGAACTCATCACTTCTTGTAATTTTGCTTTTTGTTCACTTCGCTGATCTTCCATTTGCATACGTAATGCTGTGAAATTTTCATCACTTGATTGAACTGTTACGTTAGCTTCTTTTTTGCTTGTTTCTTTTGTAGCACTCTCTTTTTTATCTGTTTCTTTGTTTGTTTCTTTATTTGATGTTTCCTTGCTTGTATTCTCTTTTTTTGGCGTTTCTTTAGGTGCTTCATTTGTTACTGCTTTATCAGTACCTTGTTTTTCTTGTCCAATCTTTTCACCTGTTGCCGGCGATGCTGTATTCATTTTTTCTGGAGTTGTTACGTAATACACAGATAGTACAACAACTAAACTCAACATCGTTAATAGCCAAACCGTTTGTTTTTTTAACACTTTATTTCCTCCCTATCAATTTTTCGGTGATACTGAAACGCGATGGGCTGGTACATCTAGCAGCCGTATGACAGCTTCTTTTACCATCGCTTTAACTTGTATATTATCCACTCCCTTTGCTACGACAAGAACACCTCGCACTTTCGGTTTCTCTGTTCGTAAAACAACGGGAGTTTCTTTATCCCCTTCACGTATAATGACTGTCTTTTCATCAAGAGACTCATCTTCTACTTCCCTCTTGCCACCTGTTTTATCTGTTTCACCTGTTGTTTGTGAACGTTTCACTGTATTTTTTTCTAATATTTTTTCCTCTGATGAGTCCAAATTCACATTAATCGTTACATCTTTTACTCCTGCTATTTCTTCTAAGGCTGCTTTTAATTCTTGCTCATACGCTTTTTCATATTTTTCTACATTTGACATATTATCATTATTTTTTTGTCCAAAAGTTGGTACGTCTTTTTCTTGGTTTTGAGTTTTTTGTTCTTTAAATACAGGTACTTCTTCTTTTTTACTTGAAAAAAAACTACTAGAAAACATAAGCAACATTCCAAGTATGAGTAGGACAAGTAAGAACTTAGGTGTTACCTTTTTTCCCTTCTCATTACTTTCTTTTTCATCTCCATTCAATAAGTTTCGAAAAAATGAGAACTTCGAATTTTTATCTTTATTGTCCATTTACTCTACCTGTCCTCCCTTCCATTTGAACTTGGATTTGTTTATTCTCTAGTTGCCACCTGCTTGAAAAGAAGTCTTTCATTTCTCCATTCGTTTCCTCTACTTTTTTCGGTGGTTCTTTCGTGTTAATTTCAACTGGTTTTACTGTTTCGATTGCATCATTTTTACTACGCTCTTTTTCTTTCAACGTCACAACAACAGATTGAATATCTTTCGCTGACTTTACTTCCGCTGTACTTTCCGCTGCGACTATTTGTATTTCAGAGACTGACATACCATACTGTTTCTCAAACTCTTTTCCTACTTCTTTTTTCATTTTGGTAGCCATCTCTTCTAAACTATATGCACGTGTTAGAGCTTGTATTTCTTTTTTCTTCGAATCTATTGAATTTTTTACAGATCCTTCTGCTACGTACTTCTCTTCATTAAAATTTGCGATTACTTCATTTACATCTGTTTGCAATAGTTTAAATAGAGGCGTTAAAATTAAAACAACTAATAATAGACTTACAACGAATTTAACGTACTTTTGCAAATTAGAATTTGGAAGAATAAGATGAAGCATTGTCGCTAAGAGTAAAAAAACGATAATATTTCTAATCCACTCTGTAACAAATTGCATACTCTTCACCTCCTACCGCATCATAAGTGTAATATTCCCCGCAGCAATAATAATTGTGATACTTAAAAAGAACATAAACGATACGATAGCTAAGCAAGCAAATACATAAATAATGCTCCGTCCAATGATATCTAAACATTGAATAATTGCTCCGCCGCCAACTGGTTGCAATACTGCTGCTGCGAACTTATAAATAAATGCAATGCAAAAAATTTGAATCGCTGGAAAAGCGACAATTAAACATAGAATGACGAGTCCGATAATTCCGACTGTGTTTTTTAATAATCCCGACGCACTAATAACTGTATCCGCCGCCTCTGTAAACATTCTTCCTACTACGGGAATAAAGTTTCCTGTTACAAATTTAGCTGTTTTCACAGCAATTCCATCAGCAACAGCTGTCGCTGTTCCTTGTACAGATAATACGCCTAAAAAAATCGTTAAAAAGATACCGATAATCCCGACGCTAACGTTTTGCAGAAGCTTGGACAATTTCGTAACTTTATATTGATCACTCATCGTACTTACAATACTTAATATCGTTGCAAGTAATAAAAGTGGTAGAACGATATAATTCATCAAAAGCCCACTCGTATTCATTAAGAAGATGATAATCGGATGAAAAAACGATACGGATACAACACCACCGCCTGTCGCTATGAGTGCAAGCAAGATAGGCAATAACGCTAATATGAAATCTACCATTGTTTGTATCGTTTCTCTTGCATATGTCATAACGACATAAAAGCTATTTAAAGCGAAAATAATCAGTACCATATATACAACTGCATCGGCTATTTTGCTTACGCTACTCTTTGAAAATGCAGATTGCAGTGATTGCAACAATGCACTAAAAATTGTGAGCATAATGAGCGTTCCGAGTAGTTTCCCATTTGCAACAAGTTCGTGAAATAAGTACTTTAATAAACCTAGCATCCACTCTTTTATAGAGATTTCTTTTTCTCCCTTTACAAACTCCATAAAGCTACCTTTTTGACTCTCTGGTAAGTAACCTCCATATTTTGTAACAAGCCCGTCCCAAAATTGCTTCACATCTTCAATTCCGAGCTTATCCAATTGTTGATCAACGACGTTTGTCTCTACAGGAGAAGCTTGTACAACAACCGGTAAAGAAAAGAAAAGGAAGCAAGCAAATAGCAGCTTAGCTCCAAACCCCCTCAACATTCACTCCCCCTTATCCCGTCGGTAAAAATCCGAGAATAGTTTCAATTACAACCGTCAAAATAGGGATTGCCATAACGAGAATTAAAATCTTTCCAGCTAATTCAATTTTCGAAGCGATTGCCCCCTGCCCTGCATCCTTTGTAATTTGCGCTCCAAACTCAGCGATATAAGCAATCCCAATAATTTTTAGCAACGTTTCTACATATACGTTGCTAACTTTCGCTTCACTCGCTACTCTCTCAATCATTTGTAAAATAGCGTGAATTTGATCAATTAAAAGAAGGAACATTACGCTACCTACGAACACAATAAATAATGACGTAATGCTAGATTTATGCTGATTCAATACAGCTGCTAAAAACGTAGCAACGAGGCCTAATCCGACAATTTGTATAATTTCGATTCGAACCGCCCCCTTTACTGGAAGAGAAAGACACTTTTAATCTTGTCGAATAGTGTATTAATTAAAAATGCGACATGAAATAAAATAACGACAAAACCGACGAGGATAACCCAATTTGCAATATCCTCACGCTTTAATTCTTTTAGTACAGTATGAATGAAAGCTAAAACAATGCCGATTCCGGCGATTTGAAATATTAATCCAACATCAATGGACATCGCCTTTCTCCCCCCTATAGCAGTAAAATTACGATAAGTAGCCCCGCTAGTACTCCTAAGCTCTTAATCATCTTTTCATATTGCAGCTGTAATGCTTTCGCTTCTTCTTCTTCTCTCTCTAAATGTGTAATACATAACCGAATATGTTTTTGTTGTGATTCACGATCATGTTGTCCGAGCGTTTCACCAAATTGCTGCAAAATCTCATACTCAGTTTGTTGAAATGCTGTTAGCTTCCAATTTTCTTTCAAACTATCTATCCAAGCTTCTCTAACTGTTTGTTCTCCACTTTCTAGCCTGCTAGCGAAACTTTGAAATATCCAATTTAACGGCTTCGGCATTTGTTTCACTAATCGCTCAGCGGCTTCAGACAATGGTGTATGCCCATACATAATTTCTGCCTCTAATGATTGCAGTGCCGCTTTTAATAATCTAAGTTGCCTCGGTCTCTCACTGTATCTTTTGGCGTATGAAAACCCGAAAAAGGTGCTGACCGCAACGATTAACACTGCACCAAATATTTTCACCATACGCCCTCAGCCTTTCTATGAGGTAATACCGGTTTTCCATATTTATCTTTCACTTGCATAACTGTTCCTGGCCCTCTTGCTTTTGACAATTCCACAAACCTATCAAAAATGCCGAGCTCTAGCACTGCCTTTAATGATGGGCGTTTCACAACATCATCATAGGAAAATCCATGTGCACTTATAAAAAGCTGAACCCCTGCATGTACAGCCTCCATAATTGCTTCACTATCTTCTTTACGACCAATTTCATCCACAATTAATATATCTGGGCTCATAGAACGGATCATCATCATCATTCCTTCAGCTTTTGGACATGCATCTAACACATCTACTCGTGTGCCAAAGTCATATTGCGGGATGCCTTTCACACAGCCAGCAATTTCTGACCGTTCATCAACAATCCCGACTTTACAAGAAGGAATTTTCGAAGTACTTACACCTTGACTCATGCAACGCGCTACATCTCTTAAAAGTGTTGTTTTTCCCGTTTGTGGCGGGCCAATTACCATCGTGTTTAACCATCGTGATTCATACAAATACGGTAAAAGTGGTTCAGCAATGCCTATTTTTTGACGAGCAATACGAATATTAAAAGAAGAGACATCTCGAATCATTTTCACTGTGCTTTTTTCTGTAATAACTTTTCCTGCTAAGCCTATTCTATGCCCACCTCGGAGTGTCACATACCCACGCTTTAATTCTTCTTCCATTGTATAAATTGAGAAGTGACTTAACTTATTCAATAAGTAAATAGCATCCTCTGCTGTAACGATATAGTCATAAAAAAACACTTCACCTTGAGCAATACACTCTAGCGGTCTTCCAATTCGAACACGGATTTCCTCTAGAGCATCGTACTGCTTACAATTTTCCACTAACTGCTTCATCGTTTTTGGTAAAACTTCTAATACTTCTTTCATCATCTTCGCCCCACTATACTCGACTTACTTATTTCAACAACGCGATAAAAATACAGCCAATTCCAAGCGCTAGAAAAAAGAGTTTCAAGAAAGAGATCTCACTTGCCACACTCGCTATGCCTATTGTCATTGTTAAAATTAATACGGTCGGTCCAACAAACGCCAACATACCATTTATAAACAATGCTTTCTTCGCATCATTCACATAAAGCATAAGCAAAGCGGCGAATATTTCCGCGCTACCTGAAAACAACCGAAGCAGCCCCATTACAAGCACAGATGTTTCCATTGCCGCTAGCCACTGTTTCATTCTCCCACCTTCTCCCATAACGGTTACTAGTGCTGCACTCCAAAAAAGAATATATTTGTACAACCATATGCAGAGGTTGTCTATTTCAGAATTAAAAACATAATTTTTATCTACCGCCTATAATAATTTGAATATTCTTAATAATTATGGTATTTTATGGTATATTTATTGAAAAGGAGGGAAAATAATGCAACGAGTTACTTTATTACCACTCGATTTCCGGTATGCAAATGTGATTTTCAAGCTATCAAGTGATCCACATGTAAAAAACGCATTAGGAATAAAAGTAGAAACAATCGAAGACACGAAAGCATTCCTTCTTTTCGCCATAGAAGAAGAACGCCAAAAGAAGTCTTTATCGAGAGTGATTGTAAATGAAGAGAATGAAATAATTGGTCTCACCACACTTAAACATATTAATTACGAGAAGAAACAATCTCACATTGGTAGTTGGCTCGGCTATCCGTACTGAGGAAAAGGATATAATGAGGCTGCTAAAAAAGAAATTTTTAAGATTGCTTTTTTAGACTTACAACTTTCCTACGTATTTGCTGGTGCTAAAACGAATAATATTCGCTCGTTAAAAGCACAAGAAAAACTCCCTTATATTTCATTGCATGTGGAAGATACGTTCCCTGATGAACATTCTGCCTTAGAGAATGGAGTAAAATCTTCTTGTGTACTACATGTTGTGTCACGTGAGAACTTTCTCAATTGGCTAGACCTACAAAAGGAGGAGGAAAAATATGAAGATATTGAAAATTAGTTTAACCGTTGTAGTAGAAGTAGCTCTTATTTATCTTTTTTCATTATTGGTCGGTTGGTCATTTATGGAGGCCTTTTTTCTTGGTAGTTTAGCGATATTCGGGGTAATCTGGCTCATTGCTTTAAATATAAATCAAAATAACAACATTGATCACACTATATATAAAACAGGTACGGTAAAACCTTTTCAAATGACATGGGGTCCTTACACAACAGGCGCTGCTAGTCTTACGGCTTTCAGTTTTATAATAACCACTATTCATTATCTGCCCTATTTTCTATAAAAAAAGCACTCGTGATAATCACGAGTGCTTTTCTACTATGCACGAGAAACGTATTTACCTTCACCAGTGTTGATGATAAGTGTTTCTCCTTCGTTAATGAAGATTGGTACTTGTACAACAAGGCCAGTTTCTAATGTAGCTGGTTTTGTTACGTTAGAAGCAGTATCACCTTTAATACCTGGCTCTGTTTCTGTAACTTGTAATTCAACTGTGTTTGGAAGTTCAACACCAAGTACTTCGCCTTGGTAAGTCATAATAGATACTTCCATGTTTTCTTTTAGGAATTTAAGCTCGCGCTCGATTTGTTTTTCACCAAGTTCGATTTGCTCATAAGTTCCGTTATCCATAAATACGTGAGCCTCACCGCTTGCGTATAAATATTGCATACGACGGTTTTCGATGTGTGCTTTTTCTACTTTCTCACCTGCACGGAATGTTTTCTCTTGAACAGAACCTGTGCGAAGGTTACGTAGTTTAGAACGAACGAATGCAGCACCTTTACCTGGCTTTACGTGCTGGAAATCAAGTACTTGCCAAAGGCCATTATCCACTGCAATTGTTAAACCTGTACGAAAATCGTTTACTGAAATCATGTAAAAAAATCCTCCTGTATGTTACAAAATAATAAGTTCTTTTGGTGATTTCGTAATTACTTCATTACCTTCACTTGTTACAATGATATCATCTTCAATACGTACGCCGCCAATACCTGGAATATAAATACCTGGTTCTACTGTTACAGCCATACCTGGTTCAAGTACTGTATCAGAACGGAATGCTAAACCTGGTGCTTCATGGATTTCAAGACCGATTCCATGACCAGTAGAATGTCCGAAGTATTCACCGTATCCTTTTTCCGTTATGTAATCGCGCGTTAACGCATCCGCTTCACGGCCAGTTAAACCAGCTTTAATACCGTTCACACCACGTAATTGTGCTTCTAAAACGATATTATAAATTTCTTTCAATTTATCAGATGGTTCACCAACTGCTATCGTACGAGTAATATCAGAGCAATATCCTTTGTAATAAGCGCCGAAGTCTAATGTAACGAAATCTCCTGTTTCTATCACTTTTTCAGATGCCACGCCGTGCGGTAATGCCGAACGAAGACCTGAAGCAACGATAATATCAAACGAAGAAGATGTTGCTCCTTGTTTTCTCATGAAAAATTCAAGTTCATTTGACACTTCAATTTCAGATACTCCCGGGCGAATGAATGATAGAATATGTTCAAAGGCAGCATCTGCAATCTGTGCAGCTTCCTTTAATATCTTAATCTCTGAATCAGTCTTTATCAAGCGTAACTTTTCTACAAGCCCAGAAGTTGGGATAAATTCAGCATCGATTGCTTCTTTATGCGCTGAATAAGAACTATATGTAAGAGTATCTTGCTCAAAGCCAAGCTTTTGAATTCCTAATTCTTTCACTTGCTTTGCAACTTCATCAATGATTAGTCCTGCATGCTGTACAATCTCGTATCCAACCGCTTGTTTAGTAGCTTGCTCTACGTAACGGAAATCTGTAATAAATTGAGCACGGTTTTTCGAAAGGAGTACAACACCAGCTGTTCCTGTGAAGTTAGCCATATATCTACGACTATGTTCATTTGTTAACAAAATACCGTCAATACCAGCCTCATCAAATGCACTTCTTAATCTTTCGATTTTCTCCATTACTTTATGCCTCCCTCAATTTCTCCATTAATGCAAATAACGCTAACTTATAGCCATAAAAACCAAATCCAACAATTTGTCCCGCACAAACAGCTGCCGTCACAGATTCGTGACGGAACGACTCACGCTGGTGAATGTTAGAAATATGTACTTCAATAACAGGAATCGAAATGCTTGCAATTGCATCTCGAATCGCATAGCTATAATGCGTAAATGCTCCAGGATTTAAAATGATCCCTTCATATATATCTTCCGCCTCATGAATACGATCGATAATCGCACCTTCATGATTCGATTGGAAACATTCTAACTCTACTCCCATTGTTTCTGCTTCTTGCTTCATATCTGCTTCAAGTGTCGCTAGCGTGCCCTTTCCATATACATTTACCTCTCTGACACCGAGGCGATTTAGGTTAGGACCGTTTACGAGGAGTACCTTTTTCATATGCTTAAAACTCCTTAATATTAAATGTCTATATAACATTTTAACATAGGAGTTACTTGTTTGAATAGTTTGTCTTCTCTTCCCCTTCTCGCTCGGCTTTATTGGTATTTACTGCGTAAGAAACAGAGTATGCTATAAACACACCATACAATATAAAGATGCATATTGTCGTCACAATTGTTTCTTTCGGTAAATGGAGTGCACTTTTAATAGCAGGTGCTATTAACCCTACTCCGAAAAATAGTAACGCCCACCAAAATAGACCATAAATCATCCCTGGAAGAATCCCTTCAAACTTTGCCAAAAACGCTTTATACAAAAAGGCAATTAAAATCGAAAGTAGTCCCATACAAACAATTCCTGACACATTTCCCCATACCCCTTCTTTCCAGCTTCCAAAGGCAAATGGTAAAAGTAAATAGTTCGGCCCCGCTTCTGTAAATGAAAATATATGAAGGAAATACCATATCCCTCCCCAAAACAGTCCACCAAATAAACCAATTTGTACAAAATTCCTTGTTCCTAATTGTTCTTGACTCACATCGACACCTCCGCTCAATAGTATGCCCGAAACTATTTTGAACCATGTTTAAATACTGCGAAATTTGTCTATAAAAAGAATAAGAAATGTCCGACTCTCGTAACATTTTTCCTTGTCATCTACTTGTATTTGTCGATAAAATAAAGGAAACTCGGTGATTGTCTTATTTCAAAACGACAGAACCCAGTATGACAATTGCCTCTTTTTCTACATAAGAGAGAAACAAATACAGGTTGGTGTTAATAACATGGCAGAAGAGTCAAAACAAATATATGGCGGGCAAGCAGTCATAGAAGGAGTTATGTTTGGCGGTAGAGAATATACTGTTACAGCGGTTCGTCGTAAAGATAAATCGATTGAATTTTATCGATTACCGCGCGTTCGTAATAAAGCATTATCTATCCTAAAAAAAATTCCATTTTTACGAGGGATTGCCGCTATTGTGGATGCAAGCGCGAACGGGGCAAAACATTTAAACTTTGCTTCAGAACGATTTGATGTTCACCCAGAAGAAGACGAACAAATTGCAAATAAAAAAGAAGAACAATCGAAGTTAACGATGGTATTAGGAGTTGCAGCTGTTGGCGTTTTATCTTTCATATTCGGTAAAGTCATTTTTACAGCAGTTCCTGCATTACTAGCTGAATTAACGAGACCGATTTTCCCATCTCATACAGGGCAAATCATTGTCGAAAGTGTCATTAAGCTCATGCTATTATTGAGCTATATATACTTTATTTCTTTAACGCCACTCATTAAGCGGGTATTTCAGTACCATGGTGCGGAGCATAAAGTAATTAATGCCTATGAGAATAATCTTTCATTGACTGTAGAAAATGTTCAAAAACAAACTCGCCTTCATTATCGTTGTGGCAGTAGCTTCATTATATTTACAGTCATTATTGGAATGTTTGTTTATTTCCTTGTCCCTACAGATCCACTTTGGGCCAGAGTGGTAAACCGAATTTTATTAATTCCAGTCGTTCTCGGCATTTCTTTTGAAGTGTTACAATTTACGAATCGATTACGCGATATTCCAGTATTACGCATACTTGGATATCCCGGATTATGGCTACAACTATTAACAACGAAAGAACCAACAGATGATCAAGTGGAAGTAGCCATTGCATCGTTTGAAGAATTATTACGTTTAGAAAACAAACAATAATTATTTAAAAATGGTGTTCAACTCCTTTCCTCATCGTTAATATACTAATTTTAATATATGTTTTTAGGAGGTGTTCCTTATGAACGGTCGTTCGTTTACTTTCGCTATATTTGTGCTTATTATCGGATTAGCAATATTCGGCCTTGTTTCATCTGTCATTACAGATCCAATGGGAGTGTTAAGAAATATTGGTATCATGTTGGCTGTCGTTGGTATCTTTTATTTACTCTACAAAATGTTTACAAACTCTAGTGGTTCTGCAAATTCGCAAAGCTCATATAAGCGTGCTGCAAAACAATCGAGCCGCAAACATGGGAAACAAAATGTAGCACCCCTAAGCAATTCTTTCTTTAAATCAAACGCTTCTAATGACAAAGGGAAAAAAGGCACTCCTTCCACTTTGAAGCGTAAAAGAAAACAATCTCATTTAACTGTCATTGAAGGTAAAAAGACAAAAAAGAAAGACCGTGCTTCCTTTTAGGAAATACGGTCTTTTTTTATACTTTGAAGCACTTCTTTCAAACTTTTATCTTTCATACTTTCAATTCGAAGGTGATGATTTTCAAAGGGTAAATTCCGTGTTACATCATTCGGTACAACAACGCACGTTAACCCTGCCGCAATCGCTGCTTTCAATCCGTTTAATGAATCCTCAAATACAACAGCTTCAGACGGATCAATCCCTAACTCTTCTATTGCAATTTGATAAAGTGCTGGATCTGGTTTTACCTTTTCAACATCTTCTCTCGTTTTAATGACTTCAAAATAATCTCGAATTTGTAGCTCTTCCAAAAAAGGAATCACCCATTCTCTAGATGAACTAGAAGCTAATGCGATTTTTAATCCCATTTCTTTCGCTTCTTGTAAGTATTCTTTTACCCCGTCACGAGCTTCTGTTATTTTCATTTTCTCTTTATGTAAAGTTTTCACTTTTTCTTTTAATACATGCTTGTTAAACTTCTCTTTTAATTGCTCATTTAAATATGCATATAGTACATCATCTGTCGTTCCAATACATTTTGCAAATTCTTCTAAAGGTAACTCCCCGCCATACTCACGAACGGCGTCTCTGAAAGAGTGAAACCATATTGTTTCTGTGTCCACAATTAATCCATCAAAATCAAAAATAATTGCTTTCATAATTCTCCCATCCTTTTCAGTTGAAATAAAAAAGGAAACGACATACGTTCCCCTTAATTACTTTTCTCTTCATTTGCTTTTTGAACACCACGAAGGGTTTCCACTCGAACCTCATCTTGTTCAAAGTATTGCACTAAATCACCAATGCGGTCAATTGCTTCCCAGCTTAAATGATGTTCAATTCCTTCTACATCATTGTAAATTTTACTTTCATCCACACCGATAATACGCATAAATTGCTCTAGCAAGTCATGACGGTATACGAGACGTTCTCCGATTTTTTTACCTTTTGATGTTAATACAAGCCCTCTATATTTTTCATAAATTAGATATTCATCTTTGTCTAATTTTTGCACCATTTTTGTTACAGAGGATGGATGTACACTCAGCGCTTCAGCAATATCAGATACGCGGGCATAACCCTTTTCATCAATCAACAAATAAATTTGTTCAATATAATCTTCCATACTAGGGGTAGGCATCGGTTTCCTCCATCCAATTTCATTTTGCTCATTCCGTACGAAGCAATCAATAAAATGATACACCAGAAAGAATAACGTGACAAGTTGAAAACAAGCCTAAATATATAAAACAAAAAAGAATCTGTATTTGTATACAGACTCCTCTTAAGTAAAGTATTGTATTTCTGCATCAGGAAAAAACTCATGTATATAACCTCTTATTGTTTCTTCCAATACTTCTGCATCATCTTTTTTATATACGTATTTCCCGATGCCGTATCGTCCCCATTTATATTTACGCTTCTCTTCATCCATTTCAAGCTTCGTACTCGGATAACGCTCCTGAATGACCTTTTTTGCTGGTTTTGTAAAGCGATGTTGAATTAATTCAAATGTTAAATTCGGTATGGACAAATCTTTTAGTGCATTGTACAGTCGTTCAAATAATTCACGGTATCCTTCTTCCCATCCTTCATGCATATAAAGTGGCGCAACTATAAAACCAAGTGGATAATCAGCACCTGCTACTTTACGTGCTGCTTCAATACGCTCTTCAAAGGGTGACGTCCCCGGCTCAAAATTTTTAATCACATACCGTGAATTAATACTAAACCTGAAACGAGTTTTCCCGTTATGTTTTGCATCTAACAAATGATCAACGTGCGAATATTTCGTAACGAAACGTAAACGCCCATGCTCACTTTCTCCAATAAATTCGATTGCCCGCTTTAATGCATGTGTTAAATGATCGATCCCAACGATATCTGATGTACAAGCAGCTTCAAACCTTGTTATTTCAGGTGCTCTTTCATCCATATATTGCTGTGCCTTCTCAAATATTTCATCAAGATTCACATACACGCGAACGTAAGGCTTACTCCCAAGTGTCGTTTGTAAATAGCAATAATGACAATGTCCCATACACCCTGTTGCAAGCGGAATTGCATATTCAGCTGACGGTTTTGACGTATCAAACTTTAATGTCTTCCTCACCCCAACGACAAGCGTTGCTTTTGCATTACGATACTTTTGCAAATCATTTTCACCCGGCAAATTTCGAATTTGATTATGGGATGTCGTTTCACGAATCTCTAATCCCATCTTCGTAAACTTCTCATATAGCTCTTTTCCAAGTGGATATTCAAGTGCCTTCGGTTCAAAGTAAACGAGTTTTGGCATAAATGGTTTCATACGCTTCCCTCCTCTCGTTAGTATGGGGAACATAGAAAAATTAAAACGCATTAAAGTTTTCCACCTCAGTAACTTGCGTTGCAAGTTACTGAATGTTACAATTTGGATAACAGCTACCTTGCACAGCAAGTTACCTGAGTAAAAGGTGGTGAAATCATGCACAGCCAAATGTTAAAAGGTGTACTCGAAGGCTGCATCCTATACATCATTTCACAAGAAGAAGTGTACGGATATGAACTGAGTACAAAATTAAATAAACACGGATTTACATTCGTAAGTGAAGGAAGCATATATCCGTTATTGTTACGTATGCAAAAAGAAAAATTGATTGAAGGAACATTAAAAGCCTCCTCACTTGGGCCAAAGAGAAAATATTATCACGTAACGGATAAAGGATTAGAACAGCTTGAAGAATTTAAACAAAGCTGGGGAATGGTTTCAACAACGGTGAACAATTTATTACAGGGGGAGTGATGAGGATGAATGCACAAGACATGATTAAATTGAACAACAAAAAACGCGAACTTCTAACACTTGAAAATGAAGTTGCTTATAGCGATATGTTAGTTTATCTTCGTTTATCTAACGTGCCAGAGCAACAAGTAGAAGAACTATTACTAGAAATATTAGACCATCTCATCGAAGCACAAACAGAAAATAAAAATGCTTATGACATTTTTGGTGATGACTTACAATCTTATTGTGATGAACTCATATCGGCTTTGCCGGTTCAAACAATGTTAGAAAAAACTTCTTTAATCGGCTTTGTTATTAGCTTACTTCTCGCTATACAGTTTGGAATGGACACCATTGCTTCTCTTTTTATTTTCTTTTTTGAAAAGAACACCGAAATAATAAGTCCACCTTTTAGTATCCTTGGAACTACTTTGTCTGTTTCAATAATTATACTAGGTATACTATTTATTTTATATTTATTAAAGCGGTACTCCTTTAATCAGAAAATGAATTGGAAAAGAAGAATTCTATTTGGATTCGCATTTGCTATCCCGTTTTGTTCCGCTATATTCTTAAATATTTATTTTAAAAAACAACCTTATCTCATTTATCATCTAACCTTTTGGCAAAATGCTTTAATTGCTATATTATTTTTCATTTTATATAAATTACTATACAAAAAATCAAATTTTTAACAGCCCTTCAAAAGGCTGTTTTTCTTCTGTCTAATTTTACAAATTGAAAAATTTCATAAAGAAAATAAGAAAAATGCAAAATAATTAAAGTTAATTGTTGACGTGATGCTTTTATTATCGGTATCATAAATCTTCGTGAGCAATTATTTTTCGTTATACGATTTTTTTATTATTACTGAATTTTTGAGAGGAGAAATTAGATGTCAGTTAAGAAGAAAACGCAAGTACGCACCGGCAAAATGGTACGTGAACTAATGTTAGCAGACGAAGATGTAAGTGCTTCGCTAATTATGGTATATAGTGAAAACGGTGTAAACGCAGAAATTAAAATCGAGGGCTTAACGCCGAAATGTAACGAAGAATTATTTTTGAGCGGAAACGTGGATTGGAACAAGAGTGTTATTTATAAAATTGTTGATTTCACTGGAAACGCTGAAGTTGGTAAAGTTACATTAACAGCGATGAACAAAAATAATGTTTCTCTAGAAATAGAACGCGTTATGTGGAGTAAAGAAAATAAAGAGGCTGCTGAACAAGAAGAAACAGTTGTAGAAGCTACTCCGAAAAAAGAAGTAATTGTAGAAGCTCCAAAAGCAGTTACACCTGCTCCAAAGCCTGTTACACGTGTGGAAACACCTGCTATAGCACCAACACCTAAGCCTACTCCGGCACCGAAGCCAGTAAGTGTAGAAGCAGCTGTGGAATTATCTACTCCAGCACCTGTGAAACGAGAAGTACCAACTCCAGTTACAAAGCAAGAGACAACGCCGGTCGCGCCTGCAAAACCGAAGCAACCTGCTTTGACTGAAACAAATTCAAAACTACAAGAAAATTATGTGAAACTCGTGAAAAAGACAATTGAAGTTTGTCAAGATTACGAGCTTGGCATCGACATAGATGATTCTATTGAAAGCTTAAAAGAAGAATTACAAAGCCAAGGTATTAGCGTTACATTTGACAAAGAAATTATGGACGTTGTCAATCGCCTTCGTTCTTTACAAGATAAAGGAATCAAAGTAGAAAAAGTACTTAATTTACTATAAAAAAAATAAGAGGTGGCAATTGCCATCTCTTATTTTTTATAATTCCACTCTTTACTTTCATACTTTTCTTTTGCTAACGTTTGCACTTCACGTAATTGTTCTTCTGTTAATTCATACGGAACAAGCTCTACATCTAATCCTTTTTCAAACCCAACCTCAAACGCTTTAATTAACTGCTCGATTGTAAACGTACGGTCTGTTAATTCATTAATTGCTACCGCTTTAGAAGAGAACATACTCTTCATACGTTCTTTCACACGTTCATTCGGGAATAAAAACAGATCATATAACTCATCTAAATCTATTTCTAATGGAATCGACCCGTGCTGTAAAATAACGCCTTTTTGACGTGTTTGCGCACTACCTGCGATTTTTCTTCCTTCTACTACAATTTCATACCAAGACGGTGCATCAAAACATACGCCTGAGCGTGGATTTTTCAAATTTTCACGATCTGCTTCTGTTTTTGGAACTGCATAATACGCTTCTAACCCTAATGCTTTAAAACCATCTAATAAACCTTGCGAAATAACACGATACGCTTCTGTAACTGTTTTTGGCATATTTGGATGATCTTCAGACACAATAACACTGTACGTTAATTCTTTATCATGTAGTACACCCCTGCCGCCTGTTTGACGACGAACGAATCCATATTTCTTTTCGTTAACTACATCCATATTAATATCTTTTTCAACACGTTGGAAATACCCGACTGTTAATGTTGGTACTTCCCATTCGTAAAAACGAATGGTTGGTGGCATTTTCTTTTCACTTTGCCAATTTAATAAACATTCATCTAACGCCATATTAAATGCCGGTGAACATTGACCAGAGTTAATATAACACCATTTTTCTTTTCCCATCCTGCACCTCATATAACCAATTATTTTTCACATTCTCTAGTCTACCAAATTCGACAAAATTTGTGAAAGAATACGAAATTTCTTCTTATATACAAATGAATCTGTTGCATAAATACATACGGGCATTATAATATTGAAAGTAGGATAAGAAAAAAGGGAGCGATAGAATCGTGTCAACAACTTGGATTATTTTATTAGCCGTAATCGTAGCGTTCATCGGTTATACCGTATGGATGTATTTCTATCAGAAGAAATTAATTACAACACTTTCAGAAGAAGAGTTTCGCGCTGGCTACCGTAAAGCACAGCTTATCGATATTCGCGAAGCAGACGAATATACTGCAGGGCATATTTTAGGCGCACGTAACATTCCGTTATCACAAATTCGCCTTCGTCATAAAGAACTTCGTAAAGATCAACCAGTTTACTTATACTGTCAAAGCGGATTCCGTACTGGTCGTGCGGCTCAATACTTAAAGAAACAAGGCTACAAAGATTTCTACCAGTTACAAGGTGGATTCAAAACGTGGACTGGAAAAATTAAAAAGAAATAATAACATACAAAAACTAGCTGAATGATTCAGCTAGTTTTTTCATTCCATATTATTTGCAATGTATACTAAATTTTTCTTAATCACATCTTTATCATTTTCTTGTGCATTACGATACAGCAGCTGATATTCAAGTCCTTTCTCTTTCCATATAAGTGCAGCAAATTCATCTCCTCGCTCAGAGTCATTCTTATTTTTAAAATAAGCGAATGCTCCATTATTCAATTTCATTTGTTCTTGAAATCGCTTCTCTTCCACGAGATCTGGAAAACTATAAGGAAAGTTCGCAACATTTAACTCAATATATTCATTTCTACCTGACTCCTGCTGTTTATATTTAATCATGACAACAGCCTTCTTTTTTCCAATCGTTCTGACTTCCCCCTTCACATCACTCGTAATGTCATACGGTAAAAATGCCGGAACTTTAAATTTCACTGGAAAATATTTCGAAAGCTCCTTCAGCGGAATTGGATCCGTAACACGATCCATAGCTCCCCCTGTTGTTCCCACAAAGTGTTTTTCTTCTTGCATCGTTTGCTGAAACGAACATGAACTTAGTACGAAACTAGAAAACACGAAACAAATGATCCTTTTTTTCAATTTGTTTCCGCCCTTTCATACCGCCCTCTTAACGAACGAAGCGTTTATATGCTCTTCATATTCGCTTCGCCACCAAGCTCCACCTTTGAAAACTTTCCACGTTATTCTCACACATTTTGACAAAACTATTTTGCAAACAAAAAGACCTCTATCATTCTTACGCCCAAGTGAAAAGGTTACGCGAATAAAAAGAAGCCTTATTCATACCATAGTTTGTGAAAAGCTTTTCAGGTCAAGATTTTTTCATTCTTATTATTTTCCCTTTATAATAAGGGGAAGAGGTGATACATATGGCCAATATAAAACAAATTGCAAAAACCGCTGGTGTATCCATATCAACTGTTTCTCGCGTCCTGAATAATCACCCTTACGTAAAAGAAGAAAAACGTAAGCGTGTTCTAGATGCTGTTGAAGAATTGAACTATGCCAAAAATATAAATGCTATTCATTTAATAAAAGGAAAAACATATACGATCGGTGTTATGCTCCCTTTCATTAACCTTCCATACTTCAGTACCATTATTGAAGGAATCGGTAACGAAGCGTTAGCAGCTGGATATCACATTAATTTATGTCAAACGAATTACGATAGTATCGAAGAAATTCGTGTTCTGGAAATGATGAAAATGAAACAATTCGACGGGATGATTATTTGCTCTCGAACGAGTTCATGGGAACAAATTGAACCTTTCGCAAAATTTGCTCCTATTATTTCATGCGAAAAAATGCACCACCCCCTCATTTCATCTGTCTACGTAGATCATTATGAAGGCTTCCGTCTCGGCACCGCCTATTTACTCAAGAAAGGTCATGAAAAAATCGGGATTTGCTTAGCAAGAAAAACAAGTGTAAATTCTATGGAACGTGAAAAAGCGTTTGCTGATACACTTCGTAACGAAGGCAAAACGTTACATCCCGAATGGATTTTTCATCAATGCTATACAATGCAAGACGGTGCACAAATACTCCATCGTATTTTAAACATGAAAAATCGTCCAACCGCTATTTTTACAGCGAACGATCAAGTTGCAGCAGGTTTATTAACAGAGGCTCGAAAGCAAGGTCTTCGAGTACCCGAAGATCTTGCTATCCTCGGATTTGATAATCATGAAATTTCAAAGGCGTTAGAAATTTCAACAATTGAACATCCCGGTCTCGAAATGGGCTCACATGCGTTTTCTTTATTCCATAAACAAATCCAAAGCGAGCAAATTATCGGGAACGCAAAAGAGCTTTCATTCCATTTAATTGAACGAGATACTGTCTAAAAAGAGCGTTACCTATAGCGCTCTTTTTCAGCTCTTCACCTATTGACTTTATATTTTTACTCGCATATAATAAACCTAACGAACGGTAGGTAGGGGATGAAAATGACAGCAAACCGCATTAAAGCTGTAGCACTTTCTCATTTCGCACGCTACGGCTACGAAGGAACTTCATTAGCAAATATTGCTCAAGAAGTCGGGATTAAAAAACCATCAATTTACGCACACTTTAAAGGAAAAGAAGAGCTATATTTTATATGCTTAGAATCCGCTCTTCAAAAAGATTTACAGAGCTTCACAGGCGATATCGAAAAGTTTTCAAATTCGTCTACTGAAGAATTGCTCTTACAGTTACTAAAGGGCTATGCAAAACGATTTGGTGAAAGTGAAGAATCAATGTTTTGGTTACGAACTTCTTATTTTCCACCTGATGCATTTCGCGAACAAATTATTAATAAAGCAAATGTACACATTGAAAACGTCGGAAAACTTTTATTCCCTGTATTTAAAAGAGCAAGCGAACGAGATGAGTTGCATAACATTGAAGTAAAAGACGCCTTAGAGGCTTTTCTATGCTTACTTGACGGTCTTATGGTTGAACTACTATACGCAGGTTTAAATCGTTTTGAGACACGTTTAGACGCTTCTTGGAAAGTATTTTGGCGTGGACTTTCAAACTGACGGATTGCTCCTTTGCAATGCGTCAGTTTTAAGCCCTTTACCTAACGACTGGTAGGAAGGAGAAATGACATATGGCATGGATTTATGTAATCTTAGCTGGTATTATTGAAATCTTTTGGGTAATTGGATTAAAACACGCGGAGGCTCCACTTGAATGGGCTGGTGTTGCGTTATTAATTACAATTAGTTTCGTCTTATTATTTAGAGCTTATAAAGATTTACCTGTTGGTACTGTATACGCAGTCTTCACTGGAATTGGAGCTGGCGGAATCGTTCTTACAGAAATTTTCGTTTTCGGAGAGCCATTCTCTATCGTAAAAGTATTATTAATTGGTTTAATCTTCTTTGGCGTAATTGGTTTAAAACGAGTAACAGAAGAAAAAGAAGCGAAGGAGGCCGCATAAAATGGCTTGGGTATTTTTAATTCTAGCTGGTATTTGTGAAATTATTGGTGTACTCTTTATGAAAGTAGCCACTGAAAAGAAAGGCTGGGCACCAAAAGTTATTTTAATCGCTAACTTCGGCGTAAGCTTCTTCTTCTTATCCCTTGCGATGAACACATTACCGATGGGAACTGCTTACGCGATTTGGACTGGAATCGGAACTGCCGGAAGTGCACTTCTAGGCATCCTTATTTTCCGCGAATCAGCGGATTGGCGTCGTCTTGCTTTCTTAAGCTGCATTCTATGCGGCGCTGTTGGCTTAAAACTATTAAGCTAACGTGAGGTGAATGTCATGTGGAAAGAAAAAGGGAAGCAACTGTTAGCATGGATCACACTTAGTATCGTCATTCTATTACAAATCAGTTTTCACATAATAGAATGGTTGTTTCATAAAGTAGTATCCATTCTCACATTCCTTCCTAACATGACACTTGAAATGATATCAATCGTTTGGTCCATTATTGCCTCCATTGCAATCGTCATTATATGGAGTATCGCCAAACTATGGAATACGTTATTTAAAAAGGACAGTTCTTCTGAAAAAGAGTAACTGTCCTTTTTTATATTCATTCGGACTTTCTGTAGAAGTTTGATGTGATAAGACAAAGAAGACCAACTATGACAATACTTATACCAATCCCTTTATGCAAATTAGGAAATGGTGATGGTATGTCTGAATAAAAATTTGCTAATATGAGACCGATTGAAGCGAAAAGTACCCCTATTCTATATAACCATTTTCTTTTGTTCATTATTCTCCCCTCCTAAAATGTTTCATACACTCCTTTCTTTTGGACATACTACCTAAAAAAGGAGTGGATAATATGCAAAATTCCGTACATAAGCAGATCCTATTTTTATTTTTCCTCTTTCTTATTCTCGTTATCGTTTTCAGCTTTATATTACATACTCCAAAAGATGTTGTACCGAATAGCCTCTCTGTTTATAAACTTTTACTTTCCTATTGTCGCTATTGAAGAAGGTGCCTTACATAAGGCACCTTTTAAAATTCTCTCTTCTCATACAATTTCACTGAAACGAAGATAGATACTATGAACATGCATATGGAACTAATGAATAACACGTTATTATATAGTTGAATTTGTTCCAAGTTGATTTGAAACAAAGCTTCTAAAACAACTATCGGTGCCATGAATATTACTATCGTAATAAAAATAGTTTTCTTATACCCTAACCAAAAGGATATTGGTAGAACAAAGCTTAAATACACTAAAATAAAGCTAATACTAGCAACCATTGTCGTTTCAATAAATTCAAATAGGTTAACCCCATTCTTCATTCCCATCGTAAAACAACCGACCGTTACGCTTATAAAAAGAATAATAATTGCTACTATATATTTTGCAAATACAATATGTTTTTTCAATATTGGTAAACTATTTACTATAACTTCACTCTCATTTTTACTATCTGCTTCAAATGTTTTTACTGTTGCTCCAATTGTAATAATTACGGACATAATTATGAACAGATTTTCCGTATCTGTTAAGGCCATATAAAAGAAAACAGGATACAGTATGTACCAAATTAAAAACTTCCATTGAATGATGAAATCTTTTAAAATTAGTTGCTTCACAATCGCTCCCTCCTTATAAATCACGCTCATTGTACAAATGAATTGAGAAAAACATAGACATAACATATAAAAAAAGCAATCCTGCTATAAAACAAATATTTACGACTAGACTCGTGTTCCAAGCATTTTCTACATCTAACCAAACGTTACTTACAATCAGTCCACTCAAATATCCCAATGCAAGTCCGGCAAACGGAGCAATTTGTTTGGCACTGCTATATCCTACTGAGAATTCAATCGGAAGTACAATTATGCTACAAACAAACCCACCTGTTATACCTCCGAGAATTTCTCCCCACAGCATAAATCCAGTCATATGCTCATTTTGTAGCTGCATGAAACCAATCACTAGTGAGAAACATCCACCTAGAGCAACTAAAATACTTACAAATATGTATTTCCCTATGACAAGATCTTTACGGTCAAAAGGTAAACTATTTACTATCAGTTCACTTTTATTTTTCCCCTCATAACTCATTGACAGTATCATGCCAAGAGCAGGTACAAACATACTAAATGTCATCAAAAAACTATCACTACTAAAATCAACAATGAGCAGAAACAAAAAACATATAAGGTAAACAAACCCTAACTTTCTTTGCATCATCATATCTTTTAAAACTAATTGCTTGATCATGTATTGCACCTCCTAATATGAAAATGTCCCTTCTATAACTCTGCCTGCTGAAACATTTTCATTGAGAGGAACATTGATATGAATATACTCACTAATACTCCAATACCAAGAACACTCATTGCTTGTGTAGCCTCTTGAAAGTGAAGTACTTTTAACATAATTGTTTTATCACCAAAAATATTGCACATAAGACCAATCATACCTATTAAAGGAAACAGCATAATCAAATTCAAGACTGTAATAACTTTATATCCCCCAATGTAATTAGTCGGTATCGTTACTACACAATAAATCAAAGTTGCTACTATCGCTGAAAACACTGCATATCCAGACATGACTATATCCCTGCCCAATAAAATATTTCCTAATATTACGACTATAAAAGTTACACTCAAACCAACCATAATAAATAATGTGCTTGAAATATATTTAGCTATAACTATTTCTTTTCTCGTTATAGGCAAACTCACTAATACTTTTTCTGCTTTACTTTTCTCTTCATAATAAAAAGAAATATATATAATCGTACTACATGTTATAAATAATCCTATTGCAATCCCCATTGGTTCGACGGAATCCTTAAAAATAGATAAAATAGGGATTAAAAAATAGAAAGGAAACATCTTCTTCTGTAAAAAAAACTCCTTCAAAATCAACTGTTGCATATGAATTCTCCTCTCTATAAATCACGCGTTTCATAAATTTTAATTGTAAGAAACATAGAAGCGATATAAATACTAACTAATGTAATGAATCCAACTACAAATACACAAATATGTAATGGATTCACAATCCACTCAATGAATGATGCCGTAGCGCTTTCTCCGTCACCAATAAACACTCCAACAATAACACCTATTCCAGCGGCTCCACCTGTAAATATTCCACGTACTATTTTTGATTTTGTCCCATAATAACTCGGGAATAATGCTGTAATATAAACTAAAGAATATACACCACCTCTGACTACTACATACCAAGGAATTTCAATATATAAATTGGGATGATAAACTCCAATATCACCAATGACAGCGATACCTCTTATAAGAAAAACAACTAGCATAGTAGAAATCATGCCCCCTACAATGAATATTGCACAGGAAATATATCTAGCAATTATGATATCTTTTCTACTTAGCGGTAAACTATTAATCATAATGTCACTTGTATTCCGTTCTTCTATTATGATTAATATAATAACTGAGGAAAGAGTTATAAATAAACAACTCATAGGAAACAGCATTCCCTCACCGGGTTCAAATAAAAAGAATATAAAGGGTATAATAAAGTATACGAACCATATCCCCCGAAAAAAGAACAAATCTTTATAGATTAGCTGACGCATAGGCACTTCTCCCTTTCGCGGTGTAAACGATAATATCATCTAATGTAGGCTTTTCTAGTACAGCCTCATTTCCAAACCAGTCAATAATTGCTTGTTTATCCTTCGCTAAACCTTCAAAACCAAATTTATTTTTTCGTAATCCAACAAATAGTTCTTTTCCTTCTCGATCTAATAAATCATTACTTCCTTTTACGATTACGTAGTTCTCCATCAAGTCTTCTTTTTCACCAGTAAATATAATTTCTCCATCGTTGATAAACGTAATATAATCTGCAATGCGCTCTAAATCTGTTGTAATGTGCGTTGAGAATAATACCGATACTTCATCTTCCATTACAATTTCTTGCAACATATCAAGTAATTCACTTCGAACAACTGGATCTAATCCTGCTGTTGGTTCATCCATGATGATAAATTCTGCGTGGTGCGAGAGCGCGATGGCAATCGCAAATTTCATTTTCATCCCTTTTGATAATTCTTTAATTTTTTTATACTTCGGAACTTGCAATCTATGCATATACGATTGATACTGCTCTTCATCCCACTTTTTATATAACGGTGCAATAATACGCTTCATTTGCTCGCACGTTAAATCTTCGTAATAATGATTTTCATCATATACAAAGCCGATATTTTGTTTTATTTCCTTTTCGGCTTTCTTATTGTCCTTGCCAAAAATTTTTATATCTCCACTATCTTTTTTAATTAAATTCATAATCATTTTAATCGTCGTACTTTTCCCGGCCCCATTCGGTCCGACAAATCCCATAATATATCCGCGTGGTAATGTAAAACTTATATTTTTCACTGCAAAATCTTCATAGCTTTTACATACGTTTTTTAGCTCTAACACCCTTTATTCCCCCTCATATAAACACGCTATCATCTGCTGTAAATCTTCAAGTGAAAGCTGTAACGCTTTACTTTCATTCACAATCTCTTCCGCTTTACTTTCCAATAGGCGAAGCCGCTGTTCTTTTAATAGTTCATTATTTTTACGTGAAACATAAGTCCCCTTCCCAGCAACAGTTTCTATATATCCTTCTTTCTCAAGCTCCTCGTACGCACGCTTCGTTGTAATTACACTAATTTGCAATTCCTTCGCTAAGCTACGAATAGACGGTAATTGGTCTCCACCCTTTAAACCACCATTTAAAATAAGCTGGCTTAATTGTTTTCTTATTTGTACATAAATAGGGTCTTGGGAAGAATTCGAAATAATAATATTCATGTTTTCCTCCAGTGTGTATATACTGTATATACCTTATATATACAGTATATACACACCATCCTATTTTTGGCAAGAAAAAAAGACCAACATTTTCCTGTTGGTCTTTCGTATATGTATCACTTTTCAAAGCGATCTAACATCTCATCTCTCATTCCGAAACTCACTACCGCAATTCCTACATACATAAACAGAAGGAACGCCGGATGAACTGTGTTGTACCAAGTGCTATCAACAATTAAATAAATCGTTAATGCCACAACAAGAACAAACGCTAAGATAAACATATAAAAGTGTCTTGTACTACCCATGATAAACTCCTCTCTTCTCACTTCACCATTCAACAGTATATTTTATCGAATAATTCGATATGACTCAAGGTTAACTTTCTGTTATGTAATCAAGTTCCACCTTTACAATGTCCTCACATGCTATTGAAATGATCGTTCCTTGCTTATCAATTGCCGTCACTTCTCTATTATCCATTACACGATGCGCTACTCTTTCTAACACTTTTCCTTGGTCTCGATAGCAAAATTCTTTTACATCTTTAATTGTTTCTCCATTTTCTAAATGGTATACCATTCTATAACATCGATATCCCACACTTTCACCCCCGTCTTGCTCGTTTTTTCACATATACATAAAAATGAGTAATTTTTGCCTCATCACATCTTCTTAATTTCAATAAAATTCTAACAAAAATAAATACTTTTATCAAACTGACTTTTTCAACAAAATCACCTATAAAACTGCTTCTTTACACCATTATGAAACAAAAAATATAAATTTTTAACATTTTCTTCACCACTTCTGCACAAATTCTCCATACAAAAAAGAACCCGCCGCAGCGAGTTCTTCTTTTGTTATTCTAATCAAACTTGTACAGGAGCTGGCTTTTCATAACGTAAAACTGGTTTACGTGCAGCCATCGTTTCGTCTAAACGTTTAATGACTGTTGTATGAGGTGCTTCTTGTACAACTTCTGGATTTTCTTCTACTTCTTTAGCGATTTGAATCATCTTATCAATGAAACCGTCTAATGTTTCTTTTGATTCTGTTTCTGTCGGCTCAATCATAATACATTCTTCCACATTTAATGGGAAGTAAATTGTTGGTGGATGGTAACCGAAATCAAGCAGACGTTTTGCGATATCTAATGTACGTACACCAAGTTTCTTTTGACGACGACCTGATAATACAAACTCATGCTTACAATGTCTATCGAATGGAAGATCATAGAATGGTGCTAATCTTCTCATCATATAGTTCGCATTTAATACCGCATACTCCGTTACTGCACGCAAGCCATCTGGACCCATAGAACGAATGTATGTGTATGCACGAACGTTAATTCCAAAATTACCGTAGAATGGTTTTACGCGCCCAATTGCCTCTGGACGATCATAGTTAAAGCGATAGCCATCTTCCGTTTTCTCTAAAATTGGTTTTGGTAAGTACGGAATTAAATCAGCTTTCACACCTACTGGACCAGAACCTGGGCCACCGCCGCCGTGAGGGCCTGTAAATGTTTTATGAAGGTTTAAATGCACAACGTCAAATCCCATATCTCCTGGGCGCGCTTGGCTTAATACCGCATTTAAGTTTGCACCATCATAGTATAATTTACCGCCTGCGTTATGGACGATTTCTGCCATTTCTAAAATATTTTCTTCGAATAAACCTAATGTATTAGGGTTTGTTAACATAAGTGCTGCTGTTTCTTCATTTACAACACGTTTTAAGTCTTCTAAGTCAACAAGACCATGTTCATTTGATTTTACCGTAATTGTTTCAAAACCAGCTACAGTTGCAGATGCTGGATTCGTTCCGTGAGCAGAGTCAGGAACAATTACTTTCGTACGGTTAAAGTCACCATTTGCTTCATGGTATGCACGAATTAACATTAAGCCTGTCCATTCTCCGTGTGCACCAGCTGCTGGTTGTAATGTAACAGTATCCATACCTGTAATTTCAATTAAATGCTCTTGTAAATCGTACATTAATTCCATTGCACCTTGTACTGTCTTTTCATCTTGCAACGGATGAATATTTGCAAATCCTGCGAAACGAGCTACACTCTCATTAATTTTCGGATTATATTTCATCGTACAAGATCCAAGTGGATAGAAACCAGAATCAACACCGTGGTTACGGTTTGAAAGTGCTGTATAGTGGCGCATAATATCAAGTTCAGATACTTCTGGTAGCTCTGCATCTTCTACTCGAATATAATCGCTCTCAAATACATCTTCTAGTTTCACTTCTTCTACATCTAATTTTGGTAGGCTATATCCTATGCGTCCTTCTTTACTTACTTCAAAGATAAGTGCTTGGTCTTGGTTCTTCATTGGATAGCCCCCATTTCGTTTACAAGTGTGTCAATTTCCTCTTTTGTACGAAGCTCAGTTACTGCTACAAGCATATGGTTCTCATGCTCTTTATAATCACGGCCTAGGTCGTAACCGCCGATAATATTCTTTTGTAATAATGCATCGTTTACTTCTTTCACTGGGCGCTTGCAATCTACAACGAACTCATTGAAGAATGGTCCAGCAAATGTAACTGTGAAGCCTTTCGCTTCAAATTGACGTTTTGCATATTGTGCTTTAGAAATGTTTTGGCGTGCCATTTCTTTCACACCTTGTTTACCAAGTGCCGTCATTGCAACTGATGCTGCTAATGCATTTAACGCTTGGTTTGAACAAATGTTAGATGTCGCTTTGTCACGGCGAATATGCTGTTCACGTGCTTGTAACGTTAATACAAATCCACGTTTACCATCTGAATCTACAGTTTGTCCGACAAGACGTCCTGGAATTTTACGCATGAATGCTTTCGTCGTTGCAAAGTAACCACAGTGTGGTCCACCAAACTGCGTTGGGATACCAAATGGTTGTGCATCACCAATGACAATATCAGCACCAAATTTTCCTGGTGGTGTTAATGCGCCTAATGATAATGGATTTGAAGAAACGATAAATAATGATTTTTGTTGATGAACGATTTTTTCAATATCAGCTAATTTTTCAACTTGTCCGAAGAAGTTTGGATATTGAACGATTACACAAGCAACTGTATCATCTACTTCACTTTGTAATACGTCTAAATCTGTTACACCATCTTTATGATTAATTTCAACAACTTCAAGGTGTTGACCTTTTGCATATGTTTCAAGTACAGCTCTTGATTCTGGATGAACTGCGCTAGATACAAGAATTTTCTTTTTACGAGTATGGCCAGCTGCTAGCATTGCCGCTTCAGCTAAAGCTGTACCTCCGTCGTACATAGAAGAGTTTGCTACATCCATTCCTGTTAATTCACAAATCATTGTTTGGAATTCAAAAATTGCTTGTAATTCCCCTTGTGAAATTTCCGGTTGGTATGGCGTGTAAGCTGTATAAAATTCTGAGCGAGAGATAACATGATCTACGATTACTGGAGCGTAATGGTCGTATACGCCTGCTCCTAAGAAAGAAGCGTACTCTTTTAAGTTAGCATTTTTACTAGCCATTTGAGATAACTCTTTTAAAAGCTCTGGCTCTGATTTTGCTTCTTTAATTTTTAAATCCCCTTTAAAACGAACACTCTCTGGAATATCAGAGAATAACTCATCGATCGTTTGAACGCCGATCGTTTGTAACATTTCTTTTTTGTCTTCTTCTGTCATTGGAAGATAACGATGCAACATGAAATCTACCCCTCTCCCCGTTACTTTGAACGTTTATAAAATGGTGTTGGAACAACTACTGCTTTGACGCGTTTATTACGAATTTCAATTTCTACTTCTGTATCAACTGCTGCGTATTTTACATCAATTAGTGCTAAACCAATGCTTTTCTTTAACGTTGGAGATTGTGTACCACTCGTTACTTCCCCGATTTTTTCTTCTCCAATAAATACAGGGTAATGCGTACGAGGAATTCCACGTTCGATTACTTCGATGCCGACTAACTTACGAGGCGCACCGTTTTCTTTTTGCTCTTTTAAAGTCGCTTTCCCAAAGAAGTCTGCTTCTTTATTTGGTTTTACCGCAAAGCCAATTCCAGCTTCAACCGGTGTAATATCTTTTGATAATTCTTGACCGTAAAGTGGTAATGTTGCTTCGAAACGAAGTGTATCACGAGCACCTAAACCACATGGTTTTAAGCCCTCTTCTGCTCCAACTTCAAGAAGTTTCTCCCAAAGTTTTGCAGCATCTTCACTCTTACAGTAAATTTCAAATCCATCTTCACCTGTATAACCTGTACGAGATACAAGTGCTGGAATTCCATCTACAAGAATATCGTTTTTAAATTTAAAGAACTTAATTTCTTTCAAATCTTCTGACACAACTTTTTGTAAAATGCCTTCTGCTTTTGGTCCTTGAATTGCAAGCTGTGCAACTTCACTAGAAACATTGACTACTGTCGCATCGCCAATTACATGGCTAGCTAACCATTCGTAATCTTTCTCGATATTTGATGCGTTGATAACTAATAAATAGTCTTCTTCACCACGTTTGTAGATTAATAAATCATCTACTGTACCACCATTTTCGTAGCACATAGCTGTATATTGTGCGCCCCCTACCTTTAAGGTAGATACGTCATTTGTAACAACACGTTGTAAAAATGCTAAACTATCTACACCTTTTACCTCAACTTCTCCCATATGAGACACATCGAACAAACCTGCCGCTGTACGTACAGCTTCATGTTCTTCTTTAATGCTTGAAAATTGAACTGGTAACTCCCAACCACCGAAGTCGATTGTTTTCCCACCATACTTCGCGTATACATCAAATAACGGTGTACGTTGTAATGTAATCATGCTCTCTCCCCCTTATGCTCTGACAAATCAATAAAAGTTGTTTCCCTTATCTAAACATTTTCACTCTGAAAAGATAGGATATACGGAATCTCATTATATTTTTTTATGAAAGCGTAAATAAAAAATCACTTTCTTGGATAAAATACGAAAGATTCCACACATTTCACACCATTATCCTAACATTATTCGCTATATTTCATCAATATTCTAGCATAAAAAATAATTTAGAATTTTTTACGCTTAATCTTATTACATACAGTTTTTAAGATTTAGTCCTTTATCTTTACTTATTATTTACCTTTCAGTAAGTGTAATAGCGCCTTATTACAAGGCTTATATATTAAAGATTTTTTCATAATTACTTTAGTTTATAAAAGGTGGGAGAGTCGTAATGAATGTCGATATTTCCATAGATCGAACGTGGCAAAACAATTTTTTAAATAGAATTGATGAAGATGGTCCTTGGACAAACTGGGATTTATATCATTTAGCTTATGAAACAGAAAAATCATTACTTGTTCCTACTTTTGATGGATTACAAGCACCGAAACATTTATCCCATTTCACACCACTTCCTCATCAATTAGAAGTCGCTCAAAATGTTATTGAACAAATGAATGGTAAAGCGATTCTAGCAGATGAAGTAGGACTTGGAAAAACGATTGAAGCTGGACTTATTTTAAAAGAATATATGGTCCGCGGCCTTGTGAAAAAAGTACTTATACTCGTTCCAGCCTCTCTCGTATCACAATGGGCATACGAATTAAATACAAAGTTTTTCATTCCAGCTGTAGCTCAAAAGAAAAGCTACTCGTGGGAACAAGCCGATGTGATTGTATCATCAATTGATACTGCAAAACGTTCACCACATCGTGATATCGTTTTGAACTTAGAATATGACCTTATTATTATCGATGAAGCACATAAACTTAAAAATAATAAAACAAAAAACTATGAATTTGCACAGCGATTAAAAAAGAAATTTTGTTTATTATTAACCGCTACTCCTGTCCAAAATAAGATTGATGAAATTTTCAACCTCGTTTCTTTATTAAAACCAGGACACTTAGGCAATCAATCCAATTTTGAAGAATATTATGCTTCAAAAAATCGTTCAGCCGAATCTGATGAAGATTTAAAAGCTCTTATTAACAAAGTAATGGTCCGAAATCGGCGTCATAATACCGGGATTGATTGGCCAAAGAGACATGTACGTACAATCTTTGTTGAGTTTAATGAAGAAGAGCAAGCTCTATATAATGATATCGAAAATTGGCGAGGACAAGACGCCTTCACATCTGCTTTCTCATCATTAACTTTAAAACGGGAAGCGTGTAGTAGTCGCGAGGCCGTTTACTATTCATTAAAAAAACATGTAGAAAAACGACAGAAGGAAAATGAGAATTACGTAAAAGATCCGCATATTGATGTGCTAATGGACAAAATTAACCGTATTCCTTTTAACTCAAAAGCAAATAAAGCGCTAGAGCTTATAAAAGAAATTGACGATAAAGTCGTCATTTTCACAGAATACCGAGCGTCACAAATGTACTTACAATGGTTTTTACAACAGCACGGTATTTCTTCTGTCCCATTCCGCGGCGGATTTAAACGGGGAAAGAAAGATTGGATGAAGGAACTTTTCCAAAATCATGCGCAAGTGCTAATCGCAACGGAAGCTGGTGGTGAAGGAATTAACTTACAATTTTGTAGCCATATGATCAATTACGATTTACCATGGAACCCAATGCGCCTTGAACAAAGAATCGGACGTATTCACCGCCTTGGTCAAAAGAATGATGTTCATATTTATAACTTAGCTACAAAACACACTGTGGAAGAACATATTTTGAAACTGTTATATGAAAAAATTAATTTATTTGAGCGTGTGATCGGTGAACTTGATGAAATTTTAACGAGAATTAATATGAAAAACATCGACGCACACATTCAAGAAATATTTGCGCAATCAAAAAGCGAAGGAGAAATCCGAATTAAGATGGAAAACTTAACATCTATTATCGACTTTGCGAAGCGAAATGAAGCTGAGGTGCAAGGCTATGCAGCAACATGAAATTCATAATTACTTATACAATTTCTTTGAGGCAAATAACTGTGAAATTTTAGAACGTTCTCCTCATTTATTAGATGTGCAGTTAACAATTGAAATGGATAAATTATTAATGAATCGCCCTTTTTATTGGCACTATCTTGAAAAAACAGGAGGCGTACCGAATCCGATGCGCCTTACTCTTATTACAAATCCAGAAAATGAAGAAAACGATGGTGAGCTTATCCACTACGGTTCCCCACGCCTTCATCAAATTTTTCAAACGACAAAAGAATTAGGTTCTTACATACGTTTATATGAAGAAATACGGCATAGCGGAGCAACGCATACACCGCTCCATCCGTGGCTCGGTGTAAATATAAAAGTTTCCTATCAATGTGATCGAAAAAAAGATATTCTTCATTCGATTGGCATTCATCTTATTTCTGGCACAATGATTGCAAACTTTCATGAAACATTAACTAAAATTAAACTTACACCGAAAATACCTGACTTTTGTTTTACGCTCTCGCCTATTATTAAACCGCAAAGTGGTTTACAACGCATAGAGGATGCTTTAAAAAATATTATTGCAGAAGATGACCATACGTGGGCGAAAGAAGCAAGAGTGCGCTGGAATCACGATTTGGACCTTTTAAATCGTTTTTATGAAGAAAGTGATGAACTTCCTGAAAGCTATGAAATTGAAAAACAAGCACTGCAAGAACAATATGAACCCCGCATTACAGTACAAATTATTAACGGTGGACTCTTTTATGTTACGGCGAATCATTTTCTAACTTAAAAAGCTCCTTCATTTTTGAAGGAGCTTTTTTGAATTATCCTCTATCACCATTACGCTCTTGTTGTTTTTGCTTTGCCATGCGTTTTTGATACGCACGATCCTTTGCACTCACATGATTTGCATCAGTTGGAAGATTTTCTTTTGAACGGCCAATTCCGTTGCTCATCTGTTTCACTCCTTTTATATCTTTCAAAATACACCCTTATTTTCAGCTAGAGACACCATCCTTATACAAAAAAATAAGAGTAGCCAATGGCTACTCTTACTCACTCACATATTTTTGAAACATATCATGGATGCCTTTATTTACTAGGTTCGAGATCTGCTCGTCAGATTTATTCGGATAACGATCACGCAATCTGATAGATGCCTTCACCATTAAATTTTCTAATACAGAACGGCCGCCTTCTCCATAAATAATTTCAGCATATTCAACAAGCCTTCCATCCTCTACTGTTGCTGGATTATGATTGAAGAAAAATTTACTCATTGCCTCCACCTCTCTCTTTTGATAACGTTTACATTTATATAAATTATTTATGTTATTTATTTCACAATATTGTATGCATGTATATTTAATTAGTTTCATTATAAAGCAACATATCGATAGTAAATATGTGATTTTCCGTCCATTTTGTGAACAAACCAAAAATGAAAGCGTTTCCTTTATTATATACTAAAAAAACTTACTACGCTAGGGGTATTTTTTTCAATCTACTAACCCCTCAAAAATTGATATATTTTTTCTTTTCCCATTAAACCTTATACAATTTTCAGAAATTATATTTTGAACTACCCCCACTTAACACTCTAACGAGTTGTTTGAAGTGGGGGATTCCTACGAACACTAAGGTATTCCTCAGTTTTATGAGTAGGCAATCCCCGTAATCCCTACGGTTAGGAGCCTTATGGCCTCTTTTCTCAGATTTTCCGCTGCATTCACATCTCTATCATGATACATACCACAAGAAGGACACTTCCATTCACGCAGGTTCAGGCTTTTCACATCTTTATTTTTGTAGTCGCAATGCGAACAGGTTTGGGAACTAGCGAATGTTTTTGACACCACAATCACTTTTTTCCATACCAGCGTGCCTTATACAACAACATCGCTTTGAATTGTGCCTATGATACTTCTTGAATCGCTTTCGCTAGTTTGTGATTCTGTAACATATTCGATACTTGCAAATCTTCTATCCCAATCACATCGTGGTTTTTGATGATTCTTGTAGAGAGTTTTTGCAAGTAATCCGTTCTTGCATTTTTGATTCGTTCATGAATACGAGCGACTTTCATTCGCTGTTTATTCCAATTCGCTCCGCCTTTTGTACGTCTAGATAGAATACGCTGGGCATGAGCGAGTTTCTTTTCTAATACCCGAGACCATTTTGGATTACCGAATACCTCACCCGTTGAAAGAATAGCAAAGTTTTTCACACCAACATCTATACCAACAGTGGAATCGGTCTTCGGCAATTCTTGTACTTCTGCTTCAGCAAGAATCGAGACAAAATATTTTCCACTTGGATTCCTTCTGACAGTAGCACTCAAAATTCGTCCTTCTATCTCACGACTTTTGACAAATTTGACAAGACCAAGTTTCGGTAACTTCAATTTATTATCTATAATCGCAATGTTTCCATTTGTATGTTTCGTTGTATAGGATTGGACTTTATTATTTTTCGATTTAAACCGAGGTGCTTTGTTTTGTTTTTTGAAGAATCTTGCATACGAGTCAGCTAGGTTGTGAAGAGAAGATTGAAGAGCGATACTGTCCACTTCTTTTAGCCATACAAATTCTTTTTTGAGAGTAGGTAATTGCGAAGAACAAGTACCATAGGATAACCCTTTTCCTGTTTCTTTATATCTATCATTCCACTTTTCCAAAAAGTAGTTAAATACAAATCGTGAGCAACCAATTGTTTTTGTAATAGCTATTTTTTGTTCTAAACTAGGATAGATCCGAAACTGATACGCTTTATGGATAAGCACCGCTTTTCACCTCACTTCCTTTTTTTATTTGTTTACAATCTTTTTCATGATATGCATAAGAACGATATCATGATGTAGCAAAAAAATACTAATTACGTATTCATTTCTTCTTTTTTGTCGAAATTCCTCTGTCCCTTTCAAAAAAAATACAAATGAAAGAGCCTTTACAATGAAACCATTTCGTAGATGTAAAAATGCCTCGGAGCTATAACATTTTCTTCCTATAGGAACGAACTGATTAGAATACCGATATCTCATACTAATTCTTCACCAAAAGAACCTTTAGGCTTTTTCCTAACCGGCATTCAGCTCCCACCTACTCATTGGACCATGTCCTACCCATTCCTTGAGGTGGAAATTTTCTGTCGGGAAATGATAAAATATATGTATGACTTAAGGAGGATTTGTATGAATCAAAATAAAAAAGCTATATTAGATCTTGTCTTTTATCTCGTAATCCCATTCCTCATTTGGAAATTTGCAAAACCTTATATCGATCCTTATTACGCGATGTTACTTTCCTCTGTTCCAGGGATTATTTATACACTGTATACCTTTAAAAAAGAAAAACAGTTTAACGTAACAGGGTTCTTTATTTTAATTACACTCATTTCTAATACAACGGTAGATCTATTATCTGGATCAGCTGAACGAATGTTGTGGAACGATGCGTATTATCACATCGTACTCGGTATTATCGTTATATGTACAATTTTTATAAAAAAACCACTTATGTTATATTTCGCAGCAGATATTGCTGCACTGCAAGGCCATGACCGTGATAAAAGTCGTGAACTGTATCGTGATAGTCGTATCTATCCAGCATTGCAATATTTAACGCTCTTTTTCGGTCTACAATTCATATTAAAAAGCTTCTTAAAAATTTATTTCATCTCTGTTTTCGGTGTAGATGGCTACGGTGAAATGAGAGCAATTATGACCGCTGTTGGATGGGGCATTTCCATTTGTATCGGAATTGGATTTGTCTGGGTGAACAATAAAATACATGCCGTTACAGAAGAAAAAGAGTCTATGCAGTAAATGAAAATCCCCTAGTAGTATGATGCTACTAGGGGATTTTCATTTTGCTACACATATTACGAAATCTTTAACTTGATTTTTTTCTTTTATTTTTTACGTTTTGATAAAACAAAGCAGCACTTAGCGGCATAACACCAAACCACTTATTCATAAATGGCTCTTTTTCAGCACGGCGTTGTTCTTTCTTTTGTTTACGATCTTCTTTTGGAGCATCCATATACGACACAAACTGCTGTGTCACAAAGCGAACATAATCATTAGTAGACATATTATCATCACCTCTACTTGATTAGTATGTCCACTTTTTTATTCATTAATCTTTTCTTTTAATTCATCCATAATTTGCTTTACAGACTTATTCGTCGTATCAATATGGATATGGGCCTCTTCATAATAAGCTCGGCGCAATTCGAATTTCATTACAAATGCATCTATATCTTTCTTCTGAAATAGTGGCCGTGTCGTATCTTCACGAAGCCTTTCTGCAATTACATGTGGATCACAATATAAATACACGACAGTTCCATTTTCCTTCATCCACTTTCGGTTTTCCTCTCGCTCAATGATTCCGCCGCCAGTTGTAATGATTACATTTTCAACAGGTAGTGAACGTAACATCTCACTTTCATATTCCCGAAAAGCCATTTCACCTTCTTCGGCAAAAATATCACGAATCTCCTTCTCTTGCTTCTCTTCAATTTTTTGATCTGTATCTATAACATCCATATGAAGTTCTTTACTTAATGCTTTTCCAATTGTTGTTTTCCCAGCTCCCATATAGCCGGTTATGTATATAGATTTCATTTTCGTTCCTCTCAATCGTCATGTATTACTTGTTATTATAACGAAAGATGCTACTTTATTTAATAAAAAAACGTTTTGTTCTTCTTATACACTGAAGAACAAAACGTAACATACTCGCTTTATCTATAAGTACCTCTTCTCATCCACTGCGTTGCAATCCATTTCTCACCTTTCGTTACAGGTGCCCCTCCGTGTAACGTAAGCTCATTTAGTGATTGATCTTGATAGAAATACTCAAAATATACTGCCATTCCCTTTCTAGGGTGCACAGAAAGATTTAATTTCGGAAAGAAAGTTTCTCCGCCTTCTTCTACATCATTTAAGTACATGACAAGCGTACTAATACGATTATTAGCAGCTGATCTACTATGTTCCGCAAAATAATCATAGTGTGCTTTATATTGTTGATCCACTTCATAATTTAAAATGTGCAATCCTTCTCCATGCGAAACAGGAACATTCATGATAGATGAAATTCGTTTTTCAATCTTCGCAGTAAGTTCATTATCATCTAAAAATGCACCACTACTCGTTCGAATATCATTTACATCACGTGATGAACCAACTTTAGAACGTGCCAATTTATTTTTAGACAATTCAATTAATTTATCGCATTCTTCATCACTTAATACATTTCCTAACACGACAATAAGAGGTTCTTCGAATTTTGAAATAATTTGTATTTCCCTATCTTCTGTCATAATTGCATTTCCTTTATGATCAAAAATAGTTTGTTCCTTATTTTCACCTATTTGATTGTTGTTTGTCATTTCCCTATTCTCCCTAAAAATAATGATTGGATAGCATGAATATATCATATTCTTTCTACCTTTCTCTTTTTTGAGAAAATTTAAACTTTTAATTGTTTTATTTATCCATTTCCTTTTAAAAAACAGCCTATTTTCAAATGATAAATCATGGTTTTTTATCCATATATTTCACATACTATCCTTCTATCCAATCGAATATTTTCTCATCTTTTTTTCTATACCGAAAGCTTACTTTATAGAAAACTTCCTGTTTTATTTTGCACTGCAATGAAACGAGAATAACGTCGTTTTCAAATACGTAATTTCCACTCGCTTCGCCCTTTTCATATGAAAAGAAAAAAGTATCTTCCTTTTCTTTTTGCCGTAAGTCTTTTTTTATATTTGTAATAGATTGATTTAGTATTTCCTCCAATACAAACTTTTGCTCTATTTCAATATAAAAATTTTTATCTATAAGCAACATATTCGTTTCGTATATAAAGAACGAAGTTAATAATATAAGAAAAATGATTGTTCCTGGCATCGTAAATCCATCTTGTTTTATCATACATGTATTCCCATTTCGCTATACCTTATAGCTACACCTTCATATATTTTCCCACTCCTATCTTTCACATTGATAAAGAGCAAATGAGGTGTTACTTCATACGAAACCATTTCAACATTTTGTAATATAACTTCTCTTCCGCGCATGTTCACTTTTCTTATAAGGTGATTATTCAATTTTTCATACGTCACTTCATCTCCAGTGCGAAGACGGAAGCGCAACATACTCTCTCTATTTTCAGGAACTATTTTTTCCACAAATGATACTTCACGAAACTCTAACTGTACTTGTCCTACAAACACATCCCATTCCCAATTATTTAACCCTTTTGATTGCTTGTTTTCTATTCCAATAAAGTTTAAACGTGGTAAGAGTAAAAAGAACAGTGATAACAGAAAAAAACATACGATCATTTCTATTAATGTAAATCCAACTTCTAATTCATTTTTTCTCCCGCATAAAAGCATTGTTCCATCATTTTTCCTTTCACATCTTTCCACATCGCACAAACTTCATTTCCTCCCCAATATGTGTAATATACATTTCCATTTATGACTTTTTCTTTCTGTTGTTTTGCCTCATTCTGATACATATATAAAGCTGCTTCTTTTTTTAATAATACAAATGCCTTATAACGAATTTGTATGTTTTTTCGTTCTTGCATAATCAATACTGTTTGCGGAAGTAGTAAAGATACCATCATCATTACTATACTTAATGCTACAAGCATTTCAGCCATCACTGACCCTTTTTGACATTTCACGATACGTAAATCTCCCTCTTCCAAGCTGGAATACAATCTCATATTTATAACTTCGATACGAAAGTAAAATCGTGCCACCTCTATTAATATTTCCACTCGGATTATATGTCATCGGATTTGGAAAAGTATTCAAATCCAATTGTATATCGCTATCATATTCTCTTTTAATGATAGAATGATCCGTACTCGATTCCCCTATATAATACATATGTCTATCTTTATGCCATCGTAATGTATAGTGTTTTTGACGATTTATGGCTAATTGTTGCATATACAAAATATCATTTGAAAACTGTCTTAAAAATTGTTCAATTTTTTGTTTTTCATATAATGAATGTACATGAAAATACGTGACCATACTTAGTACAGAAATTGCAAATAAAACGAGTAGCATTTCTAAAAGTGTAAAACCTTTTTGCTTCACAGTTTCCCACTTGTTACCGTGCCATCATTGGAAATATGAATAGCTTCACCATTCGGACACTCATCCTTTGTAATATATTTCCCATCAATTAGCTCTTTTAGCGAGGGAATTTTATTATGTTGTAGTTGATATACTTGTATTTGCGCTTCTATAGATTTCACATAGGCTTTACATCCTTTTCCTTCGACGGATGAGCGCTGCGTAACTACATTCGGAATAATTAATAGTAATAATACAGTGATGACGACCATAACTAATAACATTTCTAAAAGGGTAAACCCTTCCTCATTTTGCATGTAAATGCCTCCTATATAGAATTCATCATTTGAAACATTGGCATAATCATCGCTAAATACATAAGAACAACTATTGCTCCAATACACGTAAATAAAATCGGTTGAATAATCACTAACATACGTTTAATTTTTTGCTCCATCTTTTCCATAATCAGATCACTATAATCACCTAATTCAATCGCCAAATTACCGTTTGCTTGTCCATGTGTAATAATATAAGAAAGTTCTTCCTCATAATATCCGCTTTTAGCAATAATAGATTGCAACGGTTCTCCCGCAATTAATTGGTGTTTAACTCGGCCCGCTTCATACTGAAAGAACGGCTGATACTTTTGCTCCATCATTATTGTTAGAGCCTCAAGTACTGATAGCCCACCGTGTAATAAACCGCTCAATTGAGTGGCGAAATAATGCGAATGCTTTAAAATAAGAAATGTTTTTAAGAGGGGGATACGAAGTATAATTTTTACTCGCTTCATATGCGGGAGTTTCTGAAAGTACAATATATATACACTACAGCCAATCATAACGATAAAAATTGTGCTAAAAATAAGATAGGGTAGTAGCTTAATTGTACTTAATATTTGTTCTGTGAATAACGGTGCTGTAGAACCAAATGAACTATATACCATGTCAACTTGTGGTAATAAAATGCGGTTAAAAATCAAAATCATGATTATTAAAAAGAACGCCAAAAACATAGGATACTGCATTATTTTCATCATATCTTTCCTATACTTATCCTTTTTATAAAGAAGTACACTCCCTTGTTGCAACGCAAAAGAAATATCACCATGTTGCTCGGCATAAAATAAATAGCTTAACATCTCCTGATGAAACTTTAATTGATGAAAAGAATCGTGTAGACTTTTTCCATTTTTTAATCCATCAATCATGTGCTGCAATTGTACTTTCTTTTCTAAAGGTAATTGAAACCGTAAAAATTCTAATGCCTGCAAAAGAGAGTATCCTTTTTCTAATAGTTCTCCTAATCGTTTCAGTAATATTACTTGATCACTTAAACTCCATATTTTCTTAAACATAAACATCCTCTTCTAAAAATCCTAAAGCGTATCCTTTTCGCAGCGAAGACTCTAATGTCTCATGCTTGTACGTGACACATTCCCCGTTTGCTTCTTTAATCGCTTGTTTTAACTCATATCCATATAACAACTCATAAATACTCGCTTGCCTTACTTGCCTCATTGATTTACATACAGTTGAGCACTTTCTTTTGCAAAACGGACACTTCAATTCAACAAGTCGCTGTGCAGCTATAGCCAATAAAGATTGTTCAATCTCTTGCCTCGTTATACCAAAATCCATGAACCGAAGTATTGCTCCTTTCGCATCATTCGTATGCAGTGTCGTCATTACTAAATGGCCAGTCAAACTTGCTCTTATAGCGATTTTTGCTGTTTCTTCATCACGAATTTCACCCACTAAAATAACATCTGGATCATGACGCAAAATAGCCTTTAGTCCAGCCTCATATGTGATACCTGCTTTTTCATTTATTTGAATTTGTAATACATCGTCATTTCTTTTTTCAACTGGATCTTCCAGCGTAACGATGCGACGTGTTTTCTTTTTTCTAATCACCTCTAATAATGCATACATTGTTGTTGTCTTTCCTGAACCAGTCGGTCCCGTAAAGACGAGTAATCCATGGGAATAATGTAAAAAAGAAAGTAGTTTCTTCGCTGTACTTGGAAATAACGAAAGATGAGATAACGGCTGAATAGACGCTTGTAAATGAAGGCGAATAACGAGACTTTCTTGATATACGGTTGGAAGCGTGGAAAGGCGTAAATACACTTCTTGTCCATCTATTTGTATATATAGTGAACCGTTTTGTGGTTTCCGCCTCTCTCCTATATCCATGGAGGCTAAAAATTTAAAGTGTGAAACAATTTTTTCTCCAAATTCCTTTTCAATGTATTGTTTCGTCATTAAATCTTTTCCTATGCGCAGTTGAACCACTACATCCTTCTGCCGGGGCACAATATGTAAGTCCGACGCTTGTACCCTGCACGCTTCTTTTAAAATCATATTCGCAAAGCTTTCAATTCCATTCATTATTTTTCCCTCCCCACTATGTATATAGCATGAAGAAATCCATCTGAAAAATCGGTATTTTTGCATTTTCACTAAACGAAAAAGGAAAAATATGTTTGTGAAATTATGAACAATTTCCGAATTATTGTCTAAAATTACCTATACCCATGTTTATCTGTATTATAATGTTATTATCTTGGATAAAGTGATAAAGGTGGAGATCCTCATGGAACAAGCTTTAAAAATTACAGGTGTTTTAGCTGACCCAACTCGTTATTACATTTATAAATATATTTCTCAAAAACATAGTTACGTAACTGTACAAGAAATTGCAGATGAGTTTGACATTCATCCAAACGTAGCGCGTTTACATTTATCTAAATTAGAAGATGTTCATATGCTGAAATCTGAAACGAAGAAAACTGGAAAAGGCGGACGACCAAGCAGATTATATGTATTATCTGAAGATGTTATCCAATTACAATTCCCATTCCGTGACTATCAATTGTTAGCAAGAATCGCGTTTAATTCTTTACTTAGCCTTGGTGCTGCTGGTGAAAAAGCGCTCTACGAAACAGGGAAACAATTCGGGGCCGAATTAATGCAACAACATATGCAGCGTTTAAATGTGAGTGAAGATGCCTTAACAGTTGAACAAAAAATTCAAATTGCAAAAGAAGCCTTTTCGACAGCTGGCTTATCACCTGCATTTGAATTAAGTACAGATGGAACGAAAATTTTCTATGATGTACACAATTGTCCATTTAAAGAAGTTGCTGCCCATCACCCAACTGAAATTTGTAATATGCACGGAGATATGATGAAAGGGATTTTTGAAATCCTATTCCCTAACACGGAATTAACACGAAACGATAGTTTACTAGATGGATGTAAATCTTGTAATTATAAACTAACAATTTAATCTCTCATATAAAAAGAAGCCGATGATAATTGGCTTCTTTTTATATGAACGAATATTTACAATAGTAAGAAAAATAAACTATAATGAAGTGAGGTTTACTTTTTTTAGAAAAGGAGGGAGATGGCATGGAGCGCATGTTTCGCGTTCTCGGCTTTTGGACTGGAATTTTCTCGGTTATGTTTTACGTAGGAGATATGCATTCGACTGCACTACTATTTTTAGGACAAACAGGCTTCTTCGTACTTTTAAGCTATTTAAAATTAACAGAGCGTATGTATATATACGTATTCGGGGCATATTTAACTGTTTTCTTCATAGGATTTACATACTACACGACGTTTTTACTTGTGCCTGGCGCTGGACATTAAAAGATGGCATTTTGCCATCTTTTTTTTAATTCCGGAATTCCCTAGTTGACTTATGGGTTTTATTGACTTATATTCTATATAACAGATTGGAATTAGGGGGAATCAACATGAATACACTGCTTGTCGGAATTAACGTTGCAGTCATGCTCATTTTAGTTGGCGTATTATATTATATGCAACGTAAGCATGTATCTTTTAATAAACGCGTATTTACCGCTTTAGGAGTCGGAATTATCTTCGGTCTTATATTACAATTTATTTATGAGCCAACTTCTAAAGTAATTATTGAATCAAATACTTGGTTTGGCTTAATCGGTAACGGTTATGTGAAGTTACTTCAAATGATCGTTATGCCACTTATTTTAGTATCTATTATTTCAGCATTTACAAAATTACAGTTAACGAAAAATCTTGGTAAAATTAGTGGTCTTATTATCGGAATTTTAATTCTTACTACAGGAATTGCTGCAGCTGTCGGTATCGCTGCAAGTGCAGGATTTGATGTATCTGCAACTGGTCTGCAACAAGGTGATGCAGAATCTGCTCGTCTGAAGCTAGTTGAAGAAAGATTTACTTCTATTGAAAAAACAACAATTCCAGATAAATTATTAGAACTATTGCCTACAAATCCATTTCTTGATTTAACAGGCGCTCGTCCAACATCAACAATTTCTGTTGTAATATTTGCAGCCTTTATCGGCATCGCCTTTATAGGTGTAAAACGAAAATATCCAGAACAAGCAGAGCTATTTAAGAAAATGCTTGATGCTGTATATGCAATTGTAATGCGTATGGTAACATTAATTTTACGTCTTACTCCATACGGCGTATTAGCTCTTATGGCAAAAACAGTTGCTGGTAGCGACATAAATGCTATTTTAAAACTTGGTAACTTCGTGTTAGCGTCTTACGTAGCACTTATCGTAATGTTCGTTATCCACTTATTATTAATTGCTCTATCTGGTTTAAATCCAATTCAATATTTGAAAAAGGTGTTCCCTGTATTAACATTTGCATTCACATCTCGCTCTAGTGCTGGCGCAATGCCATTAAATATTGAAGCGCAAAAAGAAAAACTTGGTATTTCTGAAGGAATCGCTAACTTCGCAGCATCATTCGGAGTATCTATCGGACAAAACGGTTGCGCAGGTATTTATCCAGCGATGCTTGCAATGATGGTCGCTCCAACTGTAGGAATCGATCCATTACAACCGCAATTTATTTTAACTTTAATCGCTGTCGTTGCGATTAGCTCATTCGGTGTTGCCGGTGTCGGTGGCGGTGCAACATTCGCAGCATTAATCGTACTATCTACAATGAACTTACCAATCGGTATTGTCGCTCTTGTTATCTCGGTTGAGCCATTAATCGATATGGGTCGTACAGCTCTTAACGTAAGTGGTTCTATGACAGCAGGTCTTATTTCTAGTAAATGGCTTGGTGAATTAGATCAAGATACGTACAACCAAGATGATACAAAAACTGGTGAAATTGCTTCATAATAAAAGAAAGACGCTAACAATTGTATGTTAGCGTCTTTTTTATTCCGTTCCCTCTTTATAGATCTTATCTTGAGAATTATCAATTCAAGTATTCTTCTAGTTGCTCTTTTAACTCTTCCTCAATCTCATAACAAGATTCATCAACAAGTTCCCCTACTTTCTTACTCCCAAAAATATTGGATTGAATTGGCATTCCTAAAAAGAGTCTTTCGCATTTCCAAATTGAAATATTGTGAAATTCAATCCTCTCTTTTTCTTCATCTAATATAGCTATCGCAACTGATGAATAATAACCCACCTCAAAAGGATTCTCTTTTTCTCTTGCAAATCCCATATCTAATTCCATGTTTTTTTCTATGTATAAATTCGAATATTCTTTAGAGAGTTTACGTGATATGATCTCTATTTCTTTTTCCATACATTGAATTTTCTCCTTTAGCTCCAATGTAAAATCTCGTTCTTTATACTTCATTTCCGTCTCCTTACACATAGAAAAAGAGAATACAATAATATATTCTCTTTCCTCAAATATATTTCATTATCTCACAGCCCGTCCTTTTCACAAATAACCATTTTGTTCGCACCATTTATGAAATTGTCCTACGTCTACTCCAACTAACACGATATCCTTTAGCTCTACATCAATGATTTGTTCTCCAATTACAATAGCAAACTGCGATTCTAATTTTGTCTCGTTTTTCTTTACAATTCCAATTCGGTTCCGATGCGGTCCATCTTTTATATATGCTTTTTGTCCTACAATATCAAAGTTCAAGATCTTCACCTCTTTTACTGCGCTCAAATTGGAAATACGATCTCCACCTCGGAAAATTTCCTTTCATTGCACTATTTCTCTATATATATGACGAAACAATAAAAGAGTCCTTCCTTCTTTACAATTATTTTTTCTTTGTTTCATTTTTGTGATTGAAACGTAAAGTTTATAATAAAATACACTTGGAAGCGCTTTCTATGTAATTTTTTATGTTATAATGTATAAGTAGAACTTCGTAAAGAGGGTTAAAAAAATGAATACAAAAATGATAAAAAAAGTAATTGAAGCATTAAAAGTATATGGCTTTCAGAATGTATCATTCTGTGACAAAACGAAGCAATTTTTATTTCATAACGAAACAGATATTATGAGCGGCTATGCAGAAATAACATATAGTAGTCAATTTGAAAAATTCAACGTACAAATTCATCCTATTGAAACGCATCACCAAGCAGAGTTACAAGAGGTTGAAAGACATATACAAGCCTGTATAAGAAAAGTGGAATATTTAAACGCACTTCTTAGCGGACAAACGAAACTAGATGATAAAATTATTATAATGTAAAAAAAGAACGTGATAGTCTCACGTTCTTTTTTTACATTATACATTCATCTTTTCTTTCAGTTGTAATCCTGTAATAGACTCTAATACATCCATTGCTTCTCCAAATGTCATATCAAAAATTGTCTTGTCCTCTATGTATGGAAATTGTCTAAAACGCTTTTCTAACGTTTTCACGGCGTCTGACGTAAAGTTTGCACTATCAATGCTAAATTCTGTTTCAAGAAGAACAATCCAATCTAACACATGAAAACCTAATCCATTTACGAATGAAATAAGTTTTTCTTCTGGCTGTGAAGATAAGAATACGTGTCGTTCCATCTCACTAAAAAGTTCTTCTCCTAAAATATGAGCTAATTCATCATCATGTTCGCGGTCAATGATTTCTTCATAACCATAATCATCTACAAGCTCTTCTACTTCTTCACTATCTGCAAAAAGTAATTGGCTAAGAAGTGCCTCTTTCTTAAATTCACTATTTTGTACGACTTCTAAAAAGCTCGTTTCCCATCCATTTTCTAATTTCATATTATGTACTCCTTTATATATGTTTCTTATCATCACTGTACCCAAAAGATCACTTTTATAACCTTTTAGATCGTTACTATTATTTCACATGATTCATAACATAAGATGCAAATTCTGCTGCATCTCCTTCAAAAATATTTATTTCTGGCAAATGATAGAACGTTGTTTGGAGCAGGTTTCCTTCATGATATACATATATATTTTTCTCTAGCGCAATCGCCATTCCAAACTCTGTGTGGCTGCCGTTTCCACCATCTAATATAAGTAAAAATACATCCGCTTCTTTAATAGCATTCTTTTCTGCCTGACCAATTTCTCTTAATTGTTCTTGATTCACTGCTCTTTCATTTCTTGTCCAATCATATGTATGGTGCCATCCTGCATGTTTCAGTTCATTTGCTATAGAACATACAAGATGTTTATTTTGGAATCCTGAGGCGATATAAAAATTCATTTATATACACTCCTTCATTATATAAGGGGGAAACTCCATTTTAGCGTTATTTGCTATAAATATAATAAAGAATAACTTCAAAAAAAATCCCCATCTTTAAAACTTATTTGCGTTTAAATGATGGGATGCCTCATGGTCTTCTTTTATTTTTTGTTTTTTATAACTTTCATCAGCTAACATTTCTAGTTCAGCTGTTATTTCTGATTTTTCAAGCTCTCTTTCTTGCGAAAACTTCCTTGAAATATAAACAATAACACTACCAACGTACAACACAAAGCATATAATAAGTGCAGTATTTTCATAGAGACTTAGCTCCAACACAGTCACTCCTAATCCATTCGTATTTTCACGCTTCTTTAATTGGAATTTCCCTACTAATCCATTTGCTATTGTAACATAAAAACACCGTTTCTTGGAATCTTTCACCCTATTAAAAGAGGCATGATTGTTTCATCATGCCTCTGAAATATGTTGAATGATTGTTTGAATTGCTTCTTTTCCATTATATTTTTTTAGAGCTGTTTTATACATTTCATTATTTTGATTTAATTCTTCGACATGCTTTATAAGAGATTTCACAGTCACATCTTCTTCATACAATACGGAAGCATATCCTTGTCTTTCAAAAGACTCTGCATTTAGTATTTGATCTCCACGACTTGCAAATTTCGATAGTGGAATTAAAACCATCGGCTTTTGCAATGTTAAAAACTCAAAAATGGCATTAGAGCCCGCACGTGAAATAACAAAATCTGTTATCGCTAATATGTCTGGCAATTCTCCATGTACATATTCAAATTGTCTATATCCTTCTTTATTTTGTAAACTTTCATCAAGATTACCTTTTCCGCAAAGGTGAACAATTTGATATTTTTTCAGAAGTTCTGGTAACGCTTCTCGAACCGTTTCATTAATTTTTTTTGCGCCCAAACTTCCTCCCATAATTGTAATAACTGGCTTTTTACGTGAAAAACCTAAAAATGCTAAACCTTTTTCCCGATTTCCCTTTAGTACTTCTTCACGTACAGGAGATCCTGTATAAATTACTTTTTCTTTCGGTAAATGTTTCGCAGCTTCTTCAAATGTAACAAATATTTTCGAAGCGAAACGGAGCGCAATTTTGTTTGCTAGTCCTGGCGTCATATCAGATTCATGTAATAAAACAGGGACTCTATTTAGCCATCCTCCAATTACGACTGGTACAGATACGAAACCACCTTTTGAAAAAATCACATCCGGTTTTAGTTTTCGAATCCTTACATACGCATCCATAACACCCTTCATTACAAGAAATGGATCTTTTATATTTTTCAAATCAAAATAACGGCGTAGCTTTCCGCTGGCAATACTATAGTACGGAATGCCTTCCTTTTCTATAATCGTTTTCTCAATTCCTTGATGAGAACCAATATAAGAAATATCCCAATTCTGTTCTTGTAAATGTGGAATGATGGCTAAATTAGGTGTTACATGCCCTGCCGAACCGCCACCTGTAAAGACTATTTTTTTCATACGTCTCCCCCTTCTAGACTATAATACACTAAAATATCTTGCCTCGGGGTGAGAAAATACCATAGCCGTTACAGACGCTTCTGGCTCCATCATAAATCCTTCCGTTAATGAAATACCTATTTCCTCTGGATGAATTAAGCGAAATAGCTTTTCTTGATCTGCGAGTTCTGGACATGCTGGATAACCGAAGGACACTCGTATTCCTCTATATTTCGTACGGAAGCGTTCTTCCATTGTCAGTTCTGGTGAATCTGGAATACCCCAACGATCACGAATAAGCATATGTGTCTTTTCAGCAAGTCCTTCTGCTAGTTCGAGCGCTAACGATTGAATGGCATGACTGCGTAAATAATCACCTTTCGCCTTCCACTCTTCAGCAATGTCACGAACACCTTCTCCAACCGTAACAGATAGGAAAGCAACATAGTCCATCTTATCTCCGACTGGGCGTAAATAATCACCTAAAGTACGATATGGTGCTTTTCCTTGTCTTGGAAATGTGAAACGTTCTATAACACGCGTATGATCTTCTGGATCATATATTACAATATTCTGTCCGTCGCTTTGCGCTGGGAAAAATTGATACACTGCTTTCGGTTTTAACCAAGATTGTCCTTCCTGCAATAATTCATCTATTAAATCATTTAATTCATGCGCTCTTTTATCTCCCTCTCGCAAAAGTTTCTTCACACTTCCCTTTAGGCCAAGGTGATGTCCAAGCAGCATTTGTCTATTTAGAAATGGCGCGAGATGTGAAACAGGAACATCTCTTAATACAATTCGTTTTGTTGAATCCGGCACGATAACCTCAGCCTTCGGTAATGGCTCAATTACTGCTGGAATTTCTACTTTCTTCTCTTCTTTTGTTACGATATGAAGATGACGTTCTTTTTTATCCTGCTTCATCTTCTCACGCTCTTCTTCTTTTTGAAGCTTATTAATAATATCCAGCCCCGTCATCGCATCACTTGCATAACATACGAGCCCTTTATAAGATGGCGAAATGCGATTATCTGTAAACTTTCTCGTTAACGCTGCCCCCCCTACAACAATTGGAATATCAATATCCGCCGCTTTTAAATCTTCAGCAGTCGTTACCATTTGTTGAGCCGATTTTACTAATAAACCAGAAAGACCTATAATATCAGGCTTCTTTTCTTGTACTTCTTGCACAATTCGATCCGAGCGAACATTAATTCCTAAATTAATAATCTCATATCCGTTATTTGCTAAAATAATTTCAACGAGATTTTTCCCAATATCATGCACATCACCTTTTACAGTTGCTAATAATACTTTCCCTTTTTTCGCACTATCGCTAGATTCCATATGTGGCTCTAAATAACTTACAGCAGCTTTCATACTTTCAGCACTTTGCAATACTTCAGCAACGATAAGCTCATTATTATTAAATAATCGTCCTACCTCATCCATTCCTGTCATAAGTGGGCCATTAATAATATCCAAAGGTTTTCTTCCTTCTGTAAGTGCGAGACTTAAATCTTCGTGTAAACCTTGTTTCGTACCTTCTACAATGTAATTTGCGAGCCTTTCATCAAGAGTTAATGTTTCTTGGACAACAACATCTTTCTTTTTTGCCACGCGATAGAAGTTTGTAAATTTTTCTAACGTCTCTTGCGTCGTTTCAAAAAGCAATGCATCTGCAAGGCGTTTTTCTTCATCAGGAATTGACGCATAGCGCTCTAATTTTTCCGTATTTACAATCGCGTAATCTAACCCTGCTTTCGTTGCATGATATAAAAAGACGGAATTTAACACTTCGCGACCAGCTGGTGGTAAACCAAATGATATGTTACTTACACCTAAAATCGTTAAACACTCTGGTAATGCTTCTTTAATAAGGCGAATCCCTTCTATCGTCGCAGCCGCCGAGCCAATATACTCTTCATCACCTGTCCCTACAGGAAATACAAGTGCATCAAAAATAATATCTGATGGGCGTATACCATATTTCGTCGTCAATAACTCATAACTTCTTTTCGCAATTTCTAGTTTTCTTTCCGCACTTACTGCCATTCCATCTTCATCGATTGTTCCAACTACAATTGCAGCACCATATTTACGAAGAAGCGGTGTCACTTTTTTAAATCGCTCTTCTCCATCTTCTAAATTAATTGAATTAATAACAGCTTTCCCTTGAATATAAGTAAGAGCTCGCTCCATCACATGTTCATCTGTTGAGTCAATCATAATCGGTACTTTTAGCACTTTTGTAACTTCTGCCAAGAAGTTTTCCATATCTTCTATTTCATCGCGGTCCGGGTCTGCCATACAAATATCAATAATATGAGCATTTTTCTTCACTTGCGCTCTAGCGATTTCAGCAGCCTCTTCAAATTTCCCTTCTGCTACTAATCGTTTAAATTTACGTGATCCAATAACATTTGTTCTTTCACCAACAAATAACGGTCTCATAGAGTCATCATATTGCAGTGCCTCTAATCCACTAACCCCGTGTCCCGCTCTCTCTTGCTGTTCACGAGTTTTAAGAGACGTTAATGCGGATTTCATTGCTTTTATATGTTCTGGTGTTGTACCACAACAACCACCGATAATATTAACCCATCCTTCTTCTGCAAATCGCTTCACTTTCTCGGCAAGCGAGGATGGAGATTCATGATAATGTCCATCTTCATCAGGAAGACCTGCATTTGGATAACAAGAAATGTAACACTCCGATAAATCAGATAGAGAACGAATATGGTCTCTCATAAACTCCGGACCAGTCGCACAGTTTAATCCAACAGATAATGGCTTCATATGTTCTACCGATAAGTAAAAAGCCTCAATTGTTTGCCCAGCTAGAGTCGTTCCCATCGGTTCAATCGTTCCCGAAATCATGATAGGTACAATTGTATTTAGTTCATCAAAAGCCGCTTGAATTCCAATATAAGCAGCTTTCACGTTACGCATATCTTGACTCGTCTCAACGAGTAATACATCCACTTCTCCTTTCAACAATCCTCTTGCCTGCCGCGTATAGGCTTCAATTAATTCTTCAAACGTTACACCACCAGTAACACTAATCGCTTTCGTCGTCGGTCCCATTGCTCCCGCAACATATACTTCCTTCCCGCTTTCTTCGACTGCTTGCTTCGCTAAACGAGCTGCCTTCTCATTTAGCTCCTCGTCTAAATGAGATAACTCATAATCACTTAGTACAATATTGGTTGCCCCAAATGTATTTGTTTCAATAATATCCGCTCCAGCTTCAATATAAGCTTTATGAATCTTTAAAATAACATCTGGTCTTGTTTCTACTAAATACTCATTACACCCTTCGTACTCCTCTCCTCCGAAATCTTCCGCAGTTAAGTCCTCTTGCTGGATCATCGTTCCCATTGCACCATCTAATATTAAGATGTTATTTTGTAATTTTTCTTCTATACATTTCATCAATTAATACCTTCTTTCACTTCTTGCTTTTCTCTCACATATTTAACAAGATGTTCTGTAATTTCATATTTTAGAAATGGTGTAATAAGATAAATGCCGTTAAAGTATTTCATCGCCGCATCGATTAATTCTTGAGAAATACGAATCCCTTCCTCAATTGCTGCCTCTTTCGTTTCATGTCCATCCATTCTCTCTCTTACTGCTTCAGGTAAAGTAATACCGGGCACCTCAAAATGAAGAAAATCTGCATTCCGTTTACTTATTAATGGCATAATCCCAATAAAAATAGGTTGTTCTAAATGCTTTGTCGCTTCATACACTTCTTCAATTAACGCGATATCATAGATTGGCTGCGTTAAGAAATATTCTGCTCCAGCATCTATTTTCCGTTCCATTCGCTTAACCGCTGCTTTTAAATGTCTTACATGCGGGTTAAATGCACCGCCCACAGAAAACCTTGTTGCCGGTCCAATGGATTTCCCTAAAACGGAACGCCCATCGTTCATTTCTTTAATCATTTTAATGAGCTCGATAGAGGACAAATCATATACAGAAGTGGCACCTGGAAAATCACCAACGCGTGCTGGATCTCCAGTTAAAGCTAACACTTCTTCCATGCCTAACGCTGATAATCCTAGTAAATGAGATTGTAGTCCGATGACGTTATGGTCTCTACATGTTAAGTGCGTCAATACCGGAATATCATGCTTCGTTAATAATGCTCCCATTGCCATATTCGAGATACGGGGCGATGCTAACGAATTATCTGCTAGAGTAATAGCATCTGCTCCAGCTCTTTTCAATGCTCTTGCGCCTTCAAAAAACCGCTGCGTATCTAACGTTTTTGGTGGATCTAATTCCACTACTACTGTCGTTTGTTTTTTTGCTTTCTCTGCTAAAGTGACATGAGCTTTTGAACGTTTCTCATGTGTATGAACTACTTTCGGTCTTTGAACCGTATCCTTTTCTATTACAGGCGTAACATTTAGAGTAGCACGTTTCATACTTTCAATATGTTCTGGAGTCGTGCCACAACAACCACCCAATAACCGAATACCTTGCTCAATAAATTTCGGTGTCATCGCTTCAAAATAAGCTGGACTTCCCTCATATACGTATCGTCCCTCTACATAATTTGGGAGACCTGCATTTGGATATGCTGACAAGTAACCATTTTTCGGAATCGATATCATTTTAAAAGCTTCCGTCATATGAAGTGGCCCTAGTTGGCAGTTCAATCCAACAACATTTGCACCGTAATCTAAAAGCTGTTTTAATATTTCATTTACATCATTTCCATTTTGAGTCGTACCCGCCTCATGTAACGCCAATTGCGCTACAATTGGAATATTTGTTTCTTTTCGTAACACCTGGACAGCATGAAGTAATTCAAACTCATCATAAAAAGTCTCTAATAGCAGTCCATCTACCTGTTCTTCTAATAATGCACTTGCCTGTTCCAGTAACATAAATTCTCGCTCCATATCAGTTGTCGTAACCGCCCCGATATGTTTCATACCACCAATTGTGCCTAAAATTGCATTTCTGTCTGTAACAGATGCTTTCGCCAGTTTTACTGCCGCTCTATTAATTTCAGTAACTTGATTTTCTAATCCATACATACGTAATTTCGCTTCATTTGCTCCGTACGTATTTGTTTGAATCACATCTGCCCCAGCCGCTACATATTGCTTATGAATCGATATAATTAAATCTGGATCAGATATATTCAATTCTTCAAAACTACTTTGTAAACCATGTGAATGTAATAACGTCCCAACCGCACCATCACCTATTACAATTCCTTTTGATAATAAATCTAGTAATTTCACAAATCTCCCTCATTTCTATCAATATAAAAACCCCCTCTTCACTTTGAAGAGGGGGACATAATCGATCCTCCTCTTATTATGCAAAACATTCGTTTTGCAGGTATTAGCACCGTTTCAAACATTTCGTTTGAAGGTTGCCGGGTTTCACAGGGCCTTTCCCTCCACCGCTCTCAATAAGAGTTTGTCTTTATTATTTTATTTATGTAGCTAAAAGGAAATGCGTTCCCCTTTTAACAATGTTTGTTAATTTTTTTATAAATTTAGCACGCACAAATACAAAAGTCAATGACACTTGCGGAAAAATAAAAATTATTTAAAATAAAGTTGCAATTCAATTATCTTTTGTTGTAAAGTTAAAAACATAATAAAATTTCATACGAACATTCTTATCTAGAGAGGTAGAGGGACTGGCCCTATGACGCCTCAGCAACCATTAACATTTGTTAATAAGGTGCTAATTCCAGCAAATTGTGAAAGATTTGACAGATGAGAAGAAGACTCTATTCAAACCGAAAGCCTTCTTCTTAGAAGGCTTTTTTTATTTTATATTCAACTAATGGTTCAATTTAAAAAGGAGGAATTTTCACATGTCAACTATCGAAACAAAATTAGCGCAAATCGGAAACCGGAGTGAAACTACAACAGGAACTGTTAATCCACCTGTTTATTTTTCAACTGCTTATCGTCACGAAGGAATTGGTAAATCTACTGGATTTGATTATTCACGAACTGGAAATCCAACGCGCGGCCTATTAGAACAGGCAATCGCAGACTTAGAATGCGGCGAACAAGGTTATGCCTGTAGTTCAGGGATGGCAGCCGTTCTTCTTGTCCTTTCCCTATTCCACTCTGGAGACGAACTTATTGTTTCCGAAGATTTATACGGTGGCACTTATCGATTATTTTCTGAGCACGAAAAAAAGTGGAACGTTCGATGTAGATACGTAAATACACAATCTATTAAACAAATTGAGCAAGCCATCACAACGAAAACGAAGGCTATTTTCATAGAAACTCCAACTAATCCATTAATGCAAGTTACCGATATTGCCGCTGTTGCAACTGTAGCGAAAAGACACGGACTACTTCTTATTGTAGACAACACATTCTACACACCTTATATACAGCAGCCATTAACAGAAGGTGCCGATATCGTACTTCATAGTGCAACGAAATATTTAGGTGGTCATAACGATGTACTAAGCGGACTTGTCGTTGCAAAAGGAAAGGAACTTTGTGAGGAAATCGCTCATTATCATAATGCCTCTGGTGCCGTCTTAAGTCCATTTGACTCATGGCTATTAATTCGTGGTATGAAAACGTTAGCGCTTCGCATGAGACAACATGAAGAAAATGCAAAAGCAGTTGTTGCTTATTTAAATGATGAGGATGGGGTGACAGATGTATTTTATCCTGGAAGAGGCGGCATGATCTCATTTCGTCTGAAAGATGAAACATGGATTAATCCATTCTTACAATCTTTATCCTTAATTACATTTGCCGAAAGTCTCGGTGGTGTTGAAAGTTTAATGACATATCCAGCAACGCAAACACACGCTGATATTCCTGAAGAAATTAGAACAGCAAACGGTGTATGTAATCGTCTTCTTCGATTTTCCGTTGGTATTGAAAATAGTAACGATTTAATTCAAGACTTACAGCAAGCCGTTAAACTTGTAAAAGAAGGTGTAAGAATATGAGTTATTCTATAGATACACTCTTACTGCACAACCAATATAAACATGACTCGCAAACAGGAGCTGTTAACGTTCCCATCTATAACACATCAACATTTCACCAATTTGATGTAGATACGTTTGGGAAATATGACTATAGCAGGTCAGGAAATCCAACTCGTGAAGCTCTTGAAGACATCATTGCTTTATTAGAAGGCGGAACAAAAGGATTTGCCTTCGCATCAGGAATTGCAGCGATTTCTACTGCATTCCTCCTCCTTTCACAAGGTGATCACGTACTCATTTCAGAAGACGTATACGGAGGGACTTATCGAATGATAACTGAAGTTCTCTCCCGTTACGGTGTTTCACATACATTTGTTGATATGACCAATTTAGAAGAAATAAAACAAAACATTAAGCCAAATACAAAACTCTTTTATGTAGAAACACCTTCCAATCCACTTTTAAAAGTGACAGATATTCGTGCTGTTTCTAAACTTGCAAAATCTATTGGCGCCCTTACTTTTGTTGATAATACATTTTTGACACCACTATTCCAGAAACCACTTGACCTTGGCGCTGATATCGTTCTTCATAGTGCCACAAAATTCATTGCCGGTCATAGTGATGTTACTGCCGGATTAGCAGTTGTAAAAGATGCCGATCTCGCTCAAAAACTTGGCTTTTTACAAAATTCATTCGGCGCTATTCTAGGCCCGCAAGATTGTTCTCTCGTACTTCGTGGTCTAAAAACATTGCATGTACGTCTTGAGCATTCAGCTGCTAATGCCAATAAAATTGCACACTATTTACAAGAGCACGCTAAAGTTCAAAATGTCTATTATCCAGGATTACAAACACATCTTGGATTTAACATTCAACAATCTCAAGCTACATCAGCAGGAGCTGTCCTATCTTTCACTTTACAATCAGAAGACGCACTCCGCCAATTTTTATCAAAAGTAAAATTACCTGTCTTTGCGGTTAGTTTAGGGGCTGTCGAATCGATCCTTTCCTACCCAGCTAAAATGTCACATGCAGCACTATCGCAAGAAGCTCGTGATGAAAGAGGGATTTCAAATTCATTACTTCGGCTATCCGTCGGTCTTGAAAATGTTGACGATTTAATATCCGATTTTGAAAATGCCCTTTCTTATGTAGAAGAACCTGTAAATGCATAGAGAGCAGAGAAGATATGAAATTAAGTTATCATATCTTCTTTTTTACGCTGATAAGTATATTTGTCAACCCTTCGTATAATCCATAAAAAATGACAGATCACTATCTATTTCCAAGCAATGAGTTAATTGATATATTAAGAAGTAAAAAAGGGGCAAAAATAATGGATACATGTGCAGATGTTTTAATCGTTATCGATTTACAAAATGGAGTATGTTATAGTGAGGAGCATTTATTTAATTTACAAAATTTACTTACAAAAGTAAATAAAAGAATTTCTTCATACAGAAAATCAAATAAACCAATTCTTTTCGTTCAACATTGTGATGATGATTTAGTACCTGAAAAAGAACTTTGGGCTATTCATTCAGATTTAGATGTTCAAAAACAAGATTTTTTTGTAAGAAAAACACATGCCAATTCTTTTTATAACACAAACTTGAAAGAGATTTTAGATCAATTATCTGTACATCGTATTGAATTTTGTGGTGCCCAAACAGAGTACTGTATGGATACCACGATTAAATTTGCCCATGGACTAGGGTACGAAAACTTCATGTTCCAGAAAGCAACCTCTACGTTAAATAATCCATTTATGTCCGCAAAAGAGACAATTGATTTTTATGAAAATATATGGAACCACAGATTTTTAAAATTGATGAAAGATGAAATCTAGAATACATAACTAACGTCTTGGTAATTCTAAGATTTATCAGCTATATTCAAACATTTCATTTTCACCATAAAGAAGCTGACTACATTCAGCTTCTTTTCTTTTAACCTGTTTTATATTCTATATATAACATTATAATTCCTTTGTCATATTATTTTAAAAATTTTGTATATTCATTTGAAAGAATAAGAAAATCATGATAAAATTGTGTTACAAATATATCTATATCTTTCAATTTTTAAAACGCATCGAAATTTTCACCCAAAAATGTCATTTTACAAAACCGTGCTAAATTATCTACTTTATTTACATCAGGGTCTCTTTTCTTACAATTTCTTTACTTTAGGAATGTTTTTCTGCAACAACTGTTTCCTTTTCTTTAATTTTTTGGTATGTATAATATGGTATAACAGCTCACACGGAGGTGGAAAAGAACATGTTAGAAACCTTTCAAAAAGAAATAGAACTATATGAAAGCAATGCAGAATTATTGAAAGTACTTGCTCATCCTGTTCGCTTATGTATTGTAAAAGGATTAATTGAACGTGGTCCAAGCAACGTTTCTACAATGTACACTGGCTTAAACATGCCACAATCTACAATTTCACAGCATTTAGCAAAGTTAAAAAGTGCTAAAATCGTTTCAAGTGAAAGAAAAGGATTGGAGATTTATTACAAAGTAGAAAACGAGACAATTATTCAACTCGTTCGCGTATTATTGGGTTAGGGACTCATAGACAGAGAAAAAGGACGTATTTTATATTTTTCATCTCATATCTTTAATATAAATATATATCATGAGAGGAAATATATGATGCTACATAAGTCGTATTAAAAAACAAGACACAGAACTATGCTGTGTCTTGTTTTTTTATATTTTCAAATACCGATCCAAGTGTAACCGTTGCATATGTTTCGTATGTATAACAACATCACATGCACTCCCTAATCCTCCACTCAAAATCATAGAATGAACTGCACGATTTTGTTTTTGAATTTCAGAAAAAGGATCCCTATCTTGATGATTCGTAAGCAGCTCTAGTATTCCTGCTGCTAACAAAAACTCAGATTGTTTCTTATGCCATACCATATTCATACCTTGCAGGCTAAACATTTCTTTCAGTTCGTCCCAATGAATATGAGTAGTAAGATCCATTTCACCTGGATACGCTAAAGGATTACGAATTAACTTATGCTCGTAATATCCTCGTAAACTCCCTTCTTGATGTGCAGGATGCATCCATTCTTCTTTTGTATATCCATAATCAACTGTAATACATACACCTCGTTGAAACCATTTCGCAATTTCTTTTATATATTCTTCCATCGCAATCGGCACTTCAAAACGCTGGCCTTCAGCAAGATGAATATTATATTTCAATAAGTATCGACCAATTCTTTTATGTAACGGCCTACATACTTCTGCAAGTTTCCCTTCCTCTGTGTACGTAACACGTACTTCATACAATATTCCATTTCTCTTCTCAATTACTTCAACAGGAAATGCATCAAATAACTCATTCGAAAAAAGAATCCCCTCGAACGATTCTCCCATTTCACTATGCGACGTATAATATGACACATTAGAAAACGAACAAAGAGTTTTTTGCTGCAATTTTCTATGAAAAGGGCTCATTTCAATTATCGAATAGTTTAAATCAATAAAGGTTTCCGGTGATAATTGCTTCCATTCTTGTAAAACATCATAGGCAAACCTTCCTGTCCCCCCACCAATCTCACAAATATGTGGAACAACTTCACCATTTTCAACAAGACGAATAAAAAACTTAGCAAAGGTTTTTGCAAACACAGAGGATACGTTGCTACTTGTAAAAAAGTCCCCTTGTCTTCCTATTTTTTCACGTTCTTTCATATAATATCCATGTTCCTCTGCGTATAATGCGAGGCTCATATATGTACTGTATGAAATTGAATAATCCTTTTCTTTTTCCATCCATTCTTTTAAAATGAGCTCCATCTTCACACTAGCTCCTTACTGTAAAAATGGATTATTTTCTTTTTCAAAACCAATGCTTGTTTCTGGACCATGTCCACATAGCACCGCTGTTTCATCAGGTAATACAAATAATTTCTCTTCAATACTTCCAATCAATTCTGCAAAACTTCCACCAGGTAAATCTGTTCTTCCAATACTCATTTGGAACAATACATCTCCAGAAAATACAGCATTCGCCTCTTTACAGTAATAAGAAATACTGCCTGGAGAATGTCCTGGTGTCTCAAAAATTTCAAAGTTAAATGAACCAATTGCTAATGCACCTTCTGCATCAATAATATGATCTGCTGGTTTTGCTGTAATGCTGCGATTCATCATAAAGATTTGAGAACCATTTACAGTTGCATCGCCTAACCAATCTGCTTCTTCTTTATGTACGTACACAGGAATATGAAAAGCGTCTCTTACCGCATCAACAGCACCAATATGATCAAAGTGAGCATGTGTTAATAAAACAGCCAATGGCTTTAATTGTTCTTCTTGTAAATATGTAACGAGCTTCTCTCCTTCGTGACCAGGATCAAAGATAATACACTCATTTTGCTCATTCGTTAAAATATAAGCATTTGTTTGTAATGGGCCTAACGGCATTTGTATCCATTTCATATGAAAATCTCCTCCAATTATTAAACTTACTTTCAATGATACAACATTTTTTTCTCTTAGGAAAAGAAAGGATGCTATCTCGACAATCATTTTTAAAACATGTACAATATAAAAGAGTAAATATTCCAAAAACTCATATTAAGGAATGGGTAGACAGAGGAGGATATTGTATGGGCCTTGTTATTATTTTTACGCTTGTCACTCTGTTAGCTGTATTTGCTACGCTTAGAACACTTCGCGAAAAGAATTTTCTCGCGGGCGGCTTTGCAATTGCAACTGTACTCGTTTTCGGATGGTTTACAATCATGACTGTTCTATATAACGGGTACCCACCAGCAGCTTAATTCATTTACATGCTCGTCTTCATCAAGATTTCGCACAAAAAGAGGAAGGGTTTCCCCTTCCTCTTTTCATACTTCACAACTTATATCATCTTCGCTTCGTATTTGTGCTTTTTTACAAGCCAAGCTCCTCCGATAACACCTGCATCATTACCAAGTGTTGCAATAGCTAACTTCGTGCTCTTTACAGCACGTGAGAAAGCATATTGCTCAAAATAGCGTTGAATTGGTTCTAAAAGTGCATCTCCAGCTTTAGAAACACCTCCGCCAATAACGATTTTCTCTGGGTTCAACGTGCTAGAAAGGTTCGCTACAGCTAATCCTAAATAAGAAGCTACCTTTTCTACTACTTCGCCTGCTAGTTCATCACCTTGTCCATGTGCTTCAAATACGTCTTTTGATGTGATACGTCCTTCTTCTGCTAACATAGAACGTAGAATACTTTCTTTATCAGTCTCTTGTATTTTTTGCATAGCAACACGCACAATACCTGTTGCAGATGCTACAGTTTCTAGGCAACCAGACTTCCCACAATTACATGGGAAAGCATTCTCTGTAACGACTGTAATATGTCCGATTTCACCAGCAGCACCGCTTACGCCGTGTACAATCTCTCCATTGGCAATTACACCGCCGCCAACACCAGTGCCAAGCGTCATACAAATTAAATCTTTTGCTCCTTCACCAGCACCTTTCCACATTTCACCAAGCGCTGCTAAGTTCGCATCATTATCAATCACAACAGGTAATCCTGTTTCTACTTCTAATAAATCTTTTAACGGATAGTTCTTCCATCCTAAGTTAACCGCTTCATAAATCATTCCAGACGCCACGTGTACAGGGCCAGGAGCTCCCATACCAATACCGATTAACTTACTTTTTAATTCGCCTAACTCTTCTAACTTTTTATCAATAGCTTTCGCTACATCAAGTGTAATATGTTTTCCTTGCTCATTTGTATTCGTAGGGATTTCCCACTTATGTAAAATTTCACCGTATACATTAATAAATGCTAATTTAATCGTTGTACCACCAAGGTCAACACCAACTAACCATTTCTCTTCCATGTTGCTTACCTACCTTTATCTAATTCTTATTTAGCTCTTTTTGAATTTCTTGCTTCAATAAAAATAAAGCTGTTTGATAGTCTTGTGGATCGATTAGCTGTGATTGATTTAATTCACGCAATTCATCTTGCATTAATTGTAAATCTGCAATTCGATCTCCCGTATAAATAATCGTACCAAATTTCTTTAGCAATTGCTGAATATCATATATAGATACCATTTCATCACCCTCTATGCTCACTTACTATAAAAAATTATAATAAGAAAACGTTCACATATTTTATTATAATCAAGAAGAAAAAGTCTCGTCAATTTTTATTTGTCTATACAAGCCCATTTTTAACCATTGTTCCTTTTTCTGTAATAATTTTTTCTACATTTTTATCAAACGGCTCTATTGGAATATGGTCTACCATTTGAAAACTATAAGCTAATGATAGCGTTTTCCCTTTATAATGCATGAGATAACGATCATAATAGCCACCACCATATCCAATCCGTTCTCCTCGCTCTGTATAAGCTACACCTGGTACAATTTGAAGGTCAATTTCATCTGCATTCACTTCTTCCGTAAGCGCTGGAATTGGCTCACGTAAATTCATATACACTGTTTCTAACTGATCAAAATTGCTAATTTTCCTAAAGGACATTGTTCTTGCTTCTTTATTACACTTCGGAACGACAACTTTCTTTCCTTCTTCCCAAGCTTTTTCGATAATAGGATATGTATTCACTTCATTTTCCATTGAGAGAGTGATTCCAATTGTTTTAGCTTCAGCCCACTCTTTTTGCTCATACAACGAAAATGCTATTTGCTCTGATAAAGTTATATACCGTTCTTTTGATAAAGAATTCATGTGCTCTATTATTTGTTTACGTAAACGTAGTTTCTCTTCTCTCACACATTTCCCCCCTCACAGTGATACTTTGCTCTACGATGATAGTGTATCACTTTTAAGAGAGGAATCGAATAAAAAAAGAAACAGTAGGAAAATATTCCTACTGCTTACTTTGTTTCACGGTGTAACGTAGACTTCTTGTCACGCTTGCAATACTTTTTAAGCTCGATACGCTCAGCGTTGTTACGTTTGTTTTTCTTTGAGATATAGTTACGATCTCCGCATTCTGTACATGCTAGAGTAATATTCACACGCATTCTTATTTCCCTCCAGTACTAATAACTTAAATCAGACTATACTATAATACCACTTTTAAAATAAAAATTCTACACCTTTTGATATTGTCTAATTTTTTCTATAAGATTTTTCATGTTTTCCCTTGCTATTACTGGGTTTCTAGCATGTGAATACACTAAAAATTTCGGTTGTTTTGTGTCAGAAACGATATAAGACCACTCTTTTTCGGTATATTTGAACTGTACTCCTTCAAATATGCCTTCTTCCTTCCTTTCGATATCAGCCAATAATTTCCTCATCACTTTCCCTTTTTCATTCCATGAACATACAACTTCATCACAAAGTAAATAAAGCGGCGGTGATTGCTCTACTATGCTGAGAAAGGTTTTTCCCTGCAATGCTATTAACTCGAATAATTTTCCAATTCGATATAAAATATCTCGCTTCCATCTCGCTTGAAACGATTTTTTTTCATCCTGCGTATAAAATAGAAGATAACATTCTCCTAATTTCAAAGACATTGGGTAAATATTTCCTGCCGATTCCAGTAATAAATCTGGAATATCAATCTCTTCAAAATCCGTCCCTTGGTAAATATTACTATGATTATCATATAACTCGAAATAATTTCCTTGCTCTGAAAACATAAGCGCCATATTTGCTTTACTTGATTTCATCAAAGCTTTCACATGATCCTTTTGTTCGCCCGCATAAATCCACGTAACTGTGCATCCGAGCCTTTGCAAAAAGAGCATAAGCAAATGTTGTAACATATCATTTCTCTTATTAATAAGAAGATGAAACTTCTGTTTTTTTATTTTCTCAATATCAATACGCTCTAATACAGCCTCTATATAATTATGTAAAGAAACGTGTACTAGCTTATTCCGCCCCATTTCCTTCTCACATACGTAATAAAACGACTCAGACATATACACTTGTTCTATCGCTTTTTGCTGCTTATACGTTAACTGTGCCCCATCCTTACCATACAACTTTATAACAATCTCTTTTTCTTTTTCCGCTTGAATGAAAACCCCACCCGCACATTGCAAATCTTGAATGCTGTACTGAAAAAGTGATTCGTTCATTTCTTTGCATTCCATCGTATGAATCCCAATACCATGAATTGCATGAAGAAAAAGATTTTTATAAGAAGTCGTTTCTATATGTTCTTGACTCCCGATTAATATACTTTCCCCTTTTGTGAAAAGAGATCCGTACGCCATCGCAACCTTTACAATAAATTGAGGCGTAATCTCCACATTACCTCTTCCTACAATTCGGCTTTTTTGCAACCATCCTGCACTCTTCTCACTTTCTTGAACACCAGCCGATCCGACTACCGAATGACTATCAATCGCCTTATATGGCCATAGTTTTCCCTTTTGCTTAATTACCGTACTTTTCCCTATATGACAATGGTCCGCTACAATGCTTTTTTGAAACAATGTAACGTCATCTTCCACCATTGTATGTTCTCCTATTGTCGTTTCTAGTAACTCACAATATTTCCCAATGTGCGCATTTGCAAAAATAATACTCTTTTGAAGATGAGAATAACTTGAAACAACACTATTTTTCCCGATAATAGAGTATGGCTCAATTACAGATCCAGCACCAATTCTTGCTCCTTCACCAATAAAAGAAGGACCGTGAATTTTCGTTCCTTTTCCAATCGTTACCCCTTCTCCCATCCATACCATCGGTAATACTTCCGTATATGGAATAGGTACTTGCAATTTTTTCGTTAACAAATCAAATTGTGCTTGTCGATATTGATCAAATGTACCGATATCTAACCAATAACCTTCTGACAAATATGCAAATAATGCGTTCTTATTTGCCAATAACGGAAACACATCTTGACTAAAATCAAAAAATTCTCGGGGCGGTATGTAAGAAAAAATTTCTGGCTCCATAATATATATACCTGTATTCACAATATTAGAGACTACTTCATTCCAACTCGGTTTTTCTATGTATCGTGTAACCTCTTGTTCTTTGTTCATTACAACTAAACCAAATGAGAGTGGATTTTCTACTTCCTTTACAAACATAGTTACCATTCTTTTCTTTTGTTCATGAAACGTAATTCCTTCTGATAATTGAAAATCAGTTAACGCATCCCCACTTATGACAACAAACGGTTCATCCAAAAATTTTTCCGCTTGTTTAATACTCCCTGCAGTTCCAAGCGGTGGAGAGTCTTCAAAGTAGTACAAGTTAACGCCCCATTTGCTACCGTCACCAAAATATTGCTTAATAGCCGTACTCATATACTGAACAGTAATTGCAATCTCACGTATACCATGCTGACGCAATAATTCAATGTTGTATTCTAAAACTGGCTTTTCTAATAATGGCAACATCGGCTTTGGAGTATTACATGTTAATGGTCTAAGGCGTCGTCCTTTTCCTCCAGCTAAAATAACCCCCTTCATATACTTCAGCCTCCACTTATATAATGTTCAGTAACTTCATATACGATATGTATATTATCTACCCAGCATTAACTAGCAGTATAAAAATTTCATTAGTGGGGGGTTCTTCATCCCCTACTAATTATTAGCCTTGCCCAATCGGGCCGACAGGCAGTAAAGTTCCCCTTATATACATTCACCTTTCAACAAGTGAAGAAAGCGCTTACTATTAACTTTTAAAATATTACTTAATAAGCAAATAACATATACGCCCTATTTTTTCCATTATATTATGATACATCTTATCATCATAAACTAAAGGAAACAACGAGCTTTTTTTGTCATGTTTTGACTAAAAAAAGCAGGTGATGTTTCACCTGCTTTTTTCTTTATTCATTTAATAAGTAATGCTTTCCCTTTACTAAATAAAAAACATTTTCAGCAATATTTGTAATATGGTCTGCTACACGTTCAATATATCTCGCTACAAAGGATAATTGTGTAATTTGTGTAATTGCTTCTGGTTGTTCTGGAACTGAAGATATAAATTCACGAATCGCTTTCCCATATATTTCATCAACAGAATCATCCATTTCGGCAATTTGCTTCGCAAAAGTTAAATTTTCTTGCTCATATGCATCTAGCGCTAACTGTAACATCTTATTTGCAATCGCAAACATCTCATCAAGATTGTGCAAACTAACAGACACGTCTTTTTCCCCGAGACGAATGGTTGATTTCGCAATATTAACAGCATGATCTGCAATCCGTTCTAAATCTGTCGCTGTTTTAATTGAAATGAAAATCCTTCTTAAATCACTTGCTACAGGTTGTTGCTTCGTAATGAGCATAAGCGCAAGATCATTTATTTCCTCTTCTAAATTATCCATACGATAATCACCATCTATTACCTCTAACGCTTTCTCTACATCCTTTTTATGAAGCCCTTCCATAGCAAGCAATAAAGCTTCTCTCGCTAGTTCACCAAGCTCAATCACCTTTTGCTGTAACGTTTTTAAATCACATTGAAATTGTTCTCGTACCATTGTTTCTTCCCCCTCAATATTATGTGCCAATATATATAACTCTCCTACCTAGCCTACTTATATAAGCCTTAAGATAGGAGAAGTATTACTTCTCTAATTTAAATGAGGTAAAAATAAGAAATACCCTCTGTTAAGAGGGTATTTGCTCTTAGCCTTGCTAGCGACATCAACCGAATCGGCCTGTAATATAATCTTCTGTACGCTTATCTGAAGGTGTCGTAAATAATTTATTTGTATCTGTATACTCCACAACTTCTCCACTTAAGAAGAAAGCAGTTTTATCTGAAATACGCGCAGCTTGTTGCATGTTATGCGTTACAATAACGATACTAAAATCTTTCTTTAACTCTTGAATTAATTCTTCTACTTTTAATGTTGAAATTGGATCTAGTGCTGATGTTGGCTCATCCATTAAAATAACGTCTGGTTCAATCGCTAAACAACGTGCGATACATAGACGCTGTTGCTGTCCACCAGATAAACCGTATGCATTATCATGCAAACGATCTTTTAACTCATCCCAAATCGCTGCTCCACGTAAACTTTTTTCAACAATTTCATCTAACGTTTTCTTGTCGCTAATACCATGAATTTTCGGGCCGTATGCTACATTTTCATAAATAGATTTTGGAAATGGATTTGGTTTTTGGAACACCATTCCTACATGTGTTCGTAATTCTTCAACTGGATATGATTTATCAAATATATTGCGCTCTCTATATTCAATTACGCCTGTAGTTCGCACGATTGGTACTAACTCTACCATACGATTTAATGTTTTTAAGTACGTTGATTTACCACAACCACTTGGCCCGATAATTGCTGTAACTTCATTCTCATGAATACTTAAGTTAATATCTTTTAAAGCATGGTCTTCTCCATACCATAAATTTAAGTTTTTCGTATCAAATACTACTTTCTTTGGCGCAGTCTCGATTTTCTCCTCGTTTTTCACCTGTACATTTACTACTGTTGCTACCATTTGAATTCCCCTTTCATCCATTTCCAACTTATTTTCGATTTCGCAACCATAGGACAACTATATTAATCAAGAGCAACAAACCTAACAAAACAATCATCCCAGCAGCTGCTACATACTGAAATTCTTCCTGTGGTCTACTCATCCAATTAAAAATTTGAATTGGTAAAACTGTAAATCTATCAAACATACTAAACGGAACATAATTTGCAAATGCAAGTGCCCCGATAACTAATAACGGTGCCGCTTCTCCAATCGCTCTTGATATCGCTAACGTACAACCTGTTATAATTCCTGGGAACGCATATGGCAATACAACTTGATACATCGTTTGCCACTTCGTAGCACCTAACCCGTAAGAAGCTTCTAATAATGACCTCGGTACAGATCGTATCGCTTCTTGACTCGCTACAACAACTGTCGGTAAGACGAGTAAGCTCATCGTCAGTGCCGCTGCAATAATACTCTCACCTAAATGAAGAGCGTATACAAAAATGGTTAAGCCGAGTAATCCAAATACGACGGAAGGTACTCCTGCTAACGTTTGATTATTAATTTCTATTACCTTTTTAAATATAGATTCCTTCGCATATTGCTCTAAATAAAGAGCAGTTCCGACCCCAAATATAAAGGAGAGTGATATAACAATACTCATAAATAATATTGTTCCTGACAAAGCTGCAGCAATCCCAGCTTCTTTCGGATTACGCGAAGCGAAGTTTGTAAAGAAATCTAACGAAAGGTAACTGACACCTTTTCCAAAAATTTGAAAAAGCAAAATAAGTAGGATTACTATTGAAAACAAAATTGCCATATAAAATAACAATTGGTAAATTCGATCTTTTAAAAAACGTGATGCCATATTTTCTTGTATTTTTTTATGATTCAACATGCGCATATTATGTCACCCTCCTAAAGCGGCGCATAATAAATTGCGAAATGATGTTCATTATAAAAGTAAACAAGAATAACGTTGCGCCTACAGCGTACATGCTGTAATAAGTAAGTGTTCCATGCGGAGCATCACCTAAACTCACTTGCACAATATAAGCTGTTAACGTTTGAATAGAGTGTGTCGGATCGAGCGATACGTTCGGTGTGGACCCTGCTGCAATTACAACGATCATCGTTTCACCGATTGCTCTGGAAGCAGCTAATATAATTGCTGCCATAATCCCTGCGAAAGCTGAAGGAAACACGACTTGTTTTACCATCTCAAACCGAGTTGCTCCAAGTGCCAACGAAGCTTCTTTCGTTCCTTTTGCTACAGCTCTCATTGCATCTTCAGACAGAGATGCAATTGTAGGTATCATCATAAAGCCAATCACAATACCTGGACTAATCGCATTAAAAAACTGTAAATCAGGTATAATCCGTTGTAAAAGCGGTGTAACAACTGTTAATGCAAAAAAGCCATATACAATTGTCGGGATACCTGCTAATAGTTCTAACATCGGTTTTAATACTTTTCTTACACTGTTTGAAGCATATTCGCTTAAAAATACGGCACACGCTAAACCGATAGGAATTGCTACGAACATGGCGATCGCTGTTACAAGGACCGTTCCACATATAAGTGGTAATATACCGAATTTAGGGTCTTCAAAAAAAGGTAACCATTCTTTCTCTGTCAAAAAGGAGAGCAATGATATTTTTTGAAAAAACATTATTGTTTCATTAGAAAGCGTAAAAATAATTCCAAGTGTCGTCGCAATAGACACGCTAGCAATTATTTTTAGTAATAATGGAACGATTCGATTGATTCGCTGCGTTTTTTTTCTATGTTTTGTATTTCTTTCAATCAAATGTTGTACAGAAAATGTAGTTTGACTTTTGTCATTATAAGCCAAAGATGAAAACCCCTTTCCACCCTGACATTACCTTTTTATTTCTGTTAACATCCGCAGCTGTTCATTGTATTTTTCTTTTGGTAATTTTACATATCCAACCTCTTCAGCAAGATTACCAACATGCTGAATCATAAACTCAATATAGTTTGCTACATTCATTTTATTTCGGATAGATGCATGATTCACATAAGCAAATAGTGACCTAGATAACGGCTTATACTCACCTGATTGAATCGTGTCTTTCGTCGGAAGTACACCATTCACTTTTATTGCTCTCACCTTATCTCGATTGGCCATATAATAAGCATATCCTACAAAAGCAATGGCATTTTTATCATTCATTACCCCTTGCATAATAACTTGATCATCTTCAGACAAAGAGACTTTTTTTACAATGCGACTTTTTTGTAAGATGACATTTTGAAAATAATCATACGTACCAGAGTCTACACCTGGCGCATAAAACTTTACCTGTTCACGTGGCCATGATGAATGAATTTGTGACCATCGCTTTTCACTTGCATCTTCACTCCATAATAGACGTAACTCGTCTACCGTCATATTGTCTACCCAATTATTTTGACGATTCACAACGATCGTAAGACCGTCATAAGCGACTTCAAACGGTGTAAACTGAATGGAGTTTTTCTTCATTTCATTTTCTTCCACTTGTTTCATTACTCTCGAAGCATTATTTATATCTACTTCTCCTTTACTGAAACGATTAAATCCTCCTCCTGTTCCAGAAACACTGATGGAAATTTTCACGTTCGGATGCACCTTTGTATATTCCTCCGCTACTGCTTCTATAATAGGAAAAACCGTTGAGGATCCATCAACTCTCACTTCTCTCATTTCATTCACAGCAAATGCAGTAGACGTGCCAACATAACAGAAACATGTCGACAGTATGAAAACTTTAATCGATGCACTTATCCATTTCACGTGTTCTTCCTCCTAGAAGTAACCGGAAATAACAGGATTACAGATATAAGAATACTGCTAAACTATTAATTCGGTTTTAATTGTTTGTAAAAGTTTTGTAAAGTTCCACAAGAATCAACATTAGGTAAATTATTAATCTGTAGCCACCGTTCATCTTCACTAAGGATTGGTCCATAACTCCCATAGTGAATGCATACGTATTATTTGCGAGGTCCCTTAAAATTCCGATATAATCTGCTTGTCCACTTTATTAAAACGTATGCATGAACCATAAAAAAAAGCACACTATCTTTTCAGATAGTGTGCTTTTTTTACAACTTTTTTATTCATCATCTTGCTTTTTATTTTTCTTATCTATTTCCTCTTGTGTAGCTTCGCCATTTTCTACCTTTTTCAAATCAAAGTACGCGTCCATAATGTCACGACTAATATAACCGTTAATACCTGATTTATCATCTACCCAAGGTACAACAACAGAAAATGCTACTTCAGGGTCTTCAAGTGGCGCATAACCTACTAATGTTAAGTTATATGTTTCTTTACGCTCACCGTTTGCTTTTCTACCAATCTCTTTATCTCCGCCATACACAGTTTGAGCTGTACCTGTTTTACCAGCAGCTTTATATGATGCGCCTGTAAAGTATTTCGCAGCTGTACCACCAGACTCATTAAATACTTGTCTAAATCCTTCCTGAACACGTTTAATTTGTGATTCAGGCATATCAATACGGTTTAGTACTTTCGGTTCCATTGAGTGAACGACTTTTCCAACTTCGCCTTGTTTCGCTTCCGGTTGACGAATTTCTTTTACAACTTGCGGCTGCATACGGTAACCACCATTTGCAATTGTTGAAACATACTGTGCTAATTGAAGTGGTGTGTACGTGTCATACTGCCCAATTGATAAATCTAATAAGAAACCTGGCTGATTTCCTCTACCTGTTTGACCCGCAGATTCATTTGGTAAATCGATACCTGTTTTTACACCAAGTCCAAACTGTCCGAAATAATAACGCATCGTATCAAATGCTTTTTGTGGTATATCTAACGTACCACCTCTTACATATTGAACACCTGCGATATTCATCGCTGTTTTAAACATATATACGTTAGAAGACATTTTTAATGCTGTTAAATCATTAATGTATCCCATCGTCTTCCAAGAAGATTTTTGTGGCGTTCCCTTTAATCTGATTGGTTCATCAAGTTGAACTGAACCTGGTTGAATGGCACCTGTCTGATACCCAGTAAGTACTGTCGCACCTTTTACAGTTGATCCCATCGGATAAGAACTTGTCATCGTTCCTAATGCGAAATCTTGCACTTTCGTCTCGCCATTTTCTTCTACTAACTGTTTCCCTGCCATAGATAAAACTTCACCATTTTTTGGATTCATCATTACAACGAATGCGCGATCTAAAAGAGGTTGTCCCCCTTTATATCTCAATAAATTTTTCGTGATAATTTCTTCTACACGCTTTTGTAATTCCATATCAATTGTTAAATTCAGATTGTTACCACTTTGCCCTTTTGATACATTAATCGTTTCTAAAATATTACCGTTTTTATCCGTAATATTTCTCACTTCCGCTTTATTACCGTGCAAACTATCTTCATATTGCTGCTCAAGATAGCTTTTCCCTACGCGGTCATTTCGATTATAATCACGAACAAGATAGTAATCTAGTCTTTCTCTCGGTAAACCTTCGTCAGAAGTTGTTACACCTCCAAGTACACTTCGGAACAAATCGCCATCATATGCATATTTTCGTTCCCAATCGACACTTGTATCTACTCCCGGCAATTGCGCTAAATTTTCACTAATAATCGCATATTCCTCATCTGTAGCATCCTTTTTAATGACTTGTGGCGTCATCGCATATCCGCCGTCCATTTTGCTTTTAATCGCTAGCACTTCTAAATCTTTTGCAGATAATTGATTCACTTCTTCTTCCGTCACGCGATTTCGTTGACGCTCATCTAATTCTTTATCGTCAATTTTTTTATCTTTAAACTCTTGACGATCCTTTTTCGTAATTTTTTCTTGCGCTTCTTCTTTATGAATAGCAAGCCAATAATCTTTTTTATCGCGATCTGTTAATTTATCTGTCGGTACTTCAATCAAATCTGCTAATTTTTTCGCTGTTTCTAAGCGAGCCTCTGCAGTTGATCCTTTCATTTTTGTAAATGTAATCGTACGTACAGCTGCATTATCTACTACAGGTCGCCCATAACGGTCAAATATTTTCCCACGTGGTACAGGATTACTTATCGTCGAGTTTTCTTTCCTCTCCACTTCATTCTTATATTCCTCACCGCGAACAATTTGTACATATCCAAGCCTTACAATAACCGCGGAGAACATTAAAAACACGCAGAAAAACAGCACGTTTAACCGAAAAGGAACGTGAGTCTTTTTCTTTTGTTGTTTCTGCTTCTTACCCATACAAACCCCCTCTACCAACAGCTATGTAATTTGAAAGGGACACCTTCATACAGGTGTCCTCACTGCTGTCTTACATCTTTTTCTATTCTAGCATAAAACAAACGATAAGTTAACCTTCTGGTTCTGTTTGATTCTGCGTGGTTCCTTGTGCTACAACACTTGTGTTCCCTGCATTTCCTTCATCATATTTGACATTTTTAACTGCAAAATAAATAAGAAAATGTCCAGCACCTAAAATACATAGTAAGACAGGTAAACTCTTTTCAGGCGGAAAGAATAATACAGCACATAAAAAACTTAAAACTGAACAAATTCTCCCAGCATTTAACCATAATTCTCGGACAACAACATACTCTACACGCCACTCTCTCGCATTTTTCGCTCTACCAATTACATCATATGTCATCGATCCATATGGAACGAGTAAAATAGGGTATGCAATCGCAATGCATGCTGCATAAATAAGTAATTTTGTGTATGTAACATTGAATATAACTAAAAATACGACAGCATATAAAATAATGCCTCCAAGTAAAATTGCTTTTTTTCGCCACTCTTTCTTTAACATACGAGCAACTAAATAGTAACATACAAATGATACAGCAGAATTTACTAAGCTATATTTCCCTAATGCAAGCTCACTATCGGTTGCTAAGTACACGTATACTGAAATAACAAAAATGAATGTTCCCTCTCTCAATCCTTGGAAAAAATGAGCACGTGTAATTCTCCCCCAATTTTTATCAATCCGTCGCTCTTTCAAAACTTGTATAACCTCATAACGACCTTCACATTCTCTCTTAGATACAAAAAAGCTTAAAACGACAGCAATTGCAAATAACAGTAACGAGAGGAAGAATATGACCGTATAACCACTCCACTTTTCCATACGTGAAATTGTGTATCCAGCTGCTATCGGTCCAATCATGCCAGAGAAGGATGTAAGAAGCCCAAGAAACCCGTTAAAGAAATCTCTTGTTTCTGGTTCTGTAATCTCAAATGTTAATAAATTAAACGCGAGCCAGTAAAAACCATATCCGACTCCTAAAAGAGCCCCCATTAATAAAATATAGTGAGAAGCGCTTTTTCCCGCTACTAAAACAACGATAAAAAAAATCGCTAACGTGCCTACGCCTATTCGTAACAAGATCGAGCGATCAATACGCTTCGCTAATTTCCCACCTATAAGAAATGTGAGGGGCTGCAATACAACGCTGGCCAAATTATACAAGCCGAGATTCACATAATTTTGTGTTTGTTTCCATAAATAAATGTTAACAAACGTATTCGATAAAGAAATTGCGAGCGTGTATAAACCTCCAATAAGGAGTAATAACACTAAATCCCGATTCACTTCAACGTCACCAATTATATGTTTCCACTTCATACACAACTCTCCTTTACTTCATGTTCTAGTCTTCCAAAGACAAGCCCAATTATGTAAAAGGAAAGCATAGAAAAAAGCTAGGAGCATTCTCCTAGCTTTTTCTATCGTTATTACAATTATTTTGCTTCTTGGTAACGTTTTTCAGCAGCGTTCCAATCTACAACGTTCCAGAATGCACCGATGTAGTCTGGACGACGGTTTTGATAATTTAAGTAGTAAGCATGTTCCCAAACATCTAAACCGATAACTGGTGTTTTACCTTCAGTTAGAGGAGAATCTTGGTTTGGCGTGCTTGTTACTTCTAATTCACCATTATTTACTACTAACCAAGCCCAACCAGAACCGAAGCGAGTTGCGCCAGCTTTTGCGAATTCTTCTTTGAATGCATCGAAGCTACCGAATTTCGCTTCAATTGCAGTTGCAAGTTCGCCTACTGGTTGTCCACCGCCGTTTGGAGATAAGATCGTCCAGAAGAATGTGTGGTTAGCATGTCCGCCACCATTGTTACGTACTGCTGTACGGATTGCTTCTGGTACTTCGTTTAAGTTTGCAACTAATTCTTCTACGCTTTTGTCAGCTAATTCTGCATGACCTTCTAAAGCAGCGTTTAAGTTTGTGATGTACGTGTTATGGTGTTTTGTATGATGGATGTTCATTGTTTCTTTGTCAAAGTGAGGCTCTAAAGCATCATACGCATAAGGTAAATTTGGTAATTCGTGTTTTGCCATTGTTATATTCCTCCCAGTTTATGTATTGCCACTTAAGTGACATACAACTACATTCTACCCTAATTGCCATAGGGTGCAAACAAATAAATCGCATTGTCTTGCTATCATTAAAGTAGCAAAATTCCCACTTCTTTTCAATTAAAATGCTCATATATTTCATAAAAAAAGCCCCCTTCTACAAGGAAGCTTCCTACTGACATAATAAACACGTGAAATGGATATGGACCCTGTAGGACTCGAACCTACGACCGGACGGTTATGAGCCGTCTGCTCTAACCAGCTGAGCTAAGGGTCCACAATTATGTATGTAACAATACATCAAATAAAGGAATTCCTATCGGATATATCCTTTAAGAAATGTAAGATAAATTTACCATATAGAAAAGAAAAGTGTCAATTGTATTTTTCTCATTTAAAAGAAGAAAATTAATAAAAAGAAATTTAGTTGTCTCTACTATATGTAAATATAATATATCTTGAGATTCCCTAGATTCCTACGTTACAATGATTTTATACATACATAAAGGAAGTGAATCTATGTCCATATTTACCCAATTAGTCAAAAGCGTATATTCGCCTAAAGATATGGCGCTATTCCGTTTTCAAAAAATCGGAAAAACCATTTTGTATATTATGCTACTTTGTCTAATCACTACTATTCCAAGAACATTCTTTTACGGTAGCTTTATCCAAGATAGTGTTACTATGGTAAATCAAGCAATTGAAAAAGATTTACCTGATTTTAAAATCGAAAATGGTGAACTAAAAGCTGATATTGAACAACCTATTCAAAAAGAAGAGGGAGATGCTCTTTTCGTATTTGATCCAAATACAACAGATATCGAAAAGTATCAAAATAAAACTGGTTTATTTATTTTAAAAGATAAAGTAGTTTCTATAGGAAATGGCCAGACGCAAACATACTCCTACAATGATTTATTAGGCACATCTCTTGAGAAAAAAGATTTGCAAGATTTCATTTCAGTATTCGATAGTATTTATCCAATTTTACTAGCTGTTATCGGCGTGTTAGTATATCTATTCCAATTGTTCATTACTTTCTTAGGAATTACTTTACTTGCGTTTATCGGTTCTGCTATGAGTGGTCAACGTAAATTATCTTATAAGCAAGTATGGACGTTAACTGCTTACAGCTACACAATTCCAACAATCTTCTTTATGATTATGGATTTATTCAAAATCGTTGTACCTGGTTCAACATTCATTTATATCGCAGTTGTTTTAATTGTTCTATACTTAACAATTAAAGAAGTTCCAAAACCGAACGAAAAAAATGCCTAAATAGGCATTTTTTTTTTGGACAAGCATATATTCCTAGCAAAGGAGTGAAGAATATGAAGAGATTAGGTATATTCTTATTCGCGCTTGTTCTTGGTTATATATTTTATTACGATATAAAAATTGGCACTTTGCCGATGTTAAGTTCATATAAAAAGACAAATGCGGCCGAAACGATAAAACAAGAAAGTACAAATACAAAACAAAAAAAAGAAAACAAGGCGGAAAAAGAAACAGATGTCACTTATAAAACAATTGAAGTCAAAACAGGTGATACGGTTCTTTCCATTACAGAAGCGATCAATAAGAAAAAAATTCCTTCTATCGAAAAAGTAATTGATGATTTTAAACAATTAAATAAAAATACACCTGCTACAAAAATACAACTTGGAAAGTCTTATAAATTCCCGTTATATCAATAAGCAATCACTTAATCCTTGTCAATTACATAAAGGCGCTGATACAATAGTAAAAGTGAAACCGAGCACTTCGGTTTCTATAGCCCTGTATCACGTATACTATCATTGATATAAGGGACTAAATAAGAAACTTCTTTTATAAGGAGAGCGATCTATTCGTGAATGAAATGACTCATCGTACAAAAACACGTCCAGTTAAAGTCGGTAATTTAACAATTGGCGGTAATAATGAATTAATTATACAAAGTATGACAACAACAAAAACACATGATGTTGAAGCAACAGTTGCTGAAATTAAACGTTTAGAAGAAGCTGGCTGTCAAGTCGTGCGTGTTGCTGTTCCAGACGAACGCGCAGCAAATGCTATTGCTGATATTAAAAAACAAATCAACATTCCACTTGTTGCTGATATTCATTTTGATTATCGCCTTGCTTTAAAAGCAATTGAAGGCGGCATTGATAAAGTACGTATCAATCCAGGTAACATTGGTCGTCGCCATAAAGTAGAAGCTGTTGTAAATGCAGCAAAAGAACGTGGTATTCCAATCCGTATCGGTGTAAACGCAGGTTCATTAGAGCGTCACATTTTGGAAAAGTACGGATACCCAACTGCAGATGGTATGGTTGAGAGCGCCCTACATCACATTAAAATTTTAGAGGACTTAGATTTCCATGATATTATCGTATCTATGAAAGCCTCTGATGTTAACTTGGCAATTGAAGCATACGAAAAAGCTGCACGTGCTTTTGATTATCCACTACATTTAGGTATCACAGAATCTGGAACGTTATTTGCCGGAACTGTAAAAAGTGCCGCTGGTCTTGGAGCAATCTTAAGTAAAGGCATCGGAAATACACTACGTATTTCATTAAGTGCTGACCCAGTTGAAGAAGTAAAAGTTGCGCGTGAACTATTAAAGTCATTCGGCCTTGCATCTAATGCAGCAACACTTATTTCTTGTCCAACTTGCGGTCGTATTGAAATTGATTTAATTAGTATCGCTAACGAAGTGGAAGAGTATATTTCTACACTACAAGTACCAATTAAAGTTGCAGTACTTGGCTGCGCTGTAAATGGTCCTGGTGAAGCTCGTGAAGCTGATATCGGTATTGCCGGCGCGCGCGGAGAAGGACTATTATTCCGTAAAGGGCAAGTCGTTCGTAAAGTACCAGAAGAAATAATGGTAGAAGAACTGAAAAAAGAAATCGACGTAATTGCTGCTGAAATGGCTGCTGAACGAGAAAAAGAAAAAGAAAAAGAAACACAAGAACAATAAAATAAAAAGAAGGTTGCCCACAACATTTGTGAGCAACCTTCTTTTCTACGTAAAAAAGCTCGTCAGTTATAGAACTGACGAGCTTTTACTTTGCACATTTTGGACAACGGCCATATATTTCAAACTTATGACCAGTTACTTCATAACCGTTAAAATCTTTATTCATAAAATCCATCGGGCAAGAAGTAATCTCTTTCGTCCCTCCACAATCTAAACAAATAAAATGATGATGATGTTCCATAATAGAACATGTAAAACGAAAATGTTTTTCACCGTTTAATTCCGTTTGTTCTAAAACACCGATTTCAGCAAACACCGTTAAGTTACGATAAATCGTGTCAAAACTAAGACCTGGATAATCATCCTTCATATGCTCTAAAACGTCTTTCGCCGTTAAATAACGATTGTGAGCTGCAAATAACCTGAGCATTTCTTCCCTTTTCCCAGTATGTTTGTATCCTTTATCTTTCATTAGGCGTAAAGCTTCTGTTAGATTCATATCTATCCCTACTTTATGCAGTTTTTTTCTTTTTCCATAAAATCGCACCAATTAAAATAAGAACCGCTATCATAACAATTGTACCACCTGGTGCTAAATCAAGTTGATACGAAGCAAACATTCCACCAATTACTGCAATTTCACCAAATAAAATGGAGAAGAAAATTGTTTGTTTAAATCCATTCGCAATACGAATACTTGCTGCAACTGGTAACGTCATTAATGATGATACGAGAAGAACCCCTACTACACGCATTGATACCGCAATGACAAGCGCAACCAATATAATGAAAATAAAGTGAATCCACTTTGCACTCAAACCGGTTGATACAGCGTATTCCTCATCGAACGATAGTAAAAATAGCTCTTTGTATAATAAAGTAATCGTTACAATAACAACAATTGCTACAATGCCAATGATTATTAAATCCGTACTTGTTACAGCACTTACACTACCAAATAAATAACTAAATAAATCTGTGTTAAATCCATTTGCAAGTGAAATAAAAATAACGCCAATCCCCATTCCTGCTGAAAGAATAATTGGAATTGCTAATTCTTGATAATGTTTATATACAGTACGTAGTTTTTCAATAAGTAACGCCCCACCCATAGAAAAAATCATACCCATATATAACGGATTTAAAAATCCTCCTGTGAAAATTGTTTTTTCTAGTAATAAACTTGCAGCAATACCTGATAATGTCACGTGACTTAACGCATCTGCAATAAGCGACATACGACGAATGACAACAAATACACCGATAAGTGGCGCAACAAGTCCTATTAAAATCCCTGCATATAAAGAGTTACGTAAAAAGTCATATTGTAAAAAATCTTGTATCATTATATCCTCCCGTGATGCTCATGCTCGTGTTCTAAACGATGAACATGATGTCCATATAAGACGGACATTTCTGCATCTTCTAACTCTCGGAACTTTTCTACATTTCCATGGAAATGTAAATGTTGGTTTAAGCATGCAACATGTGTTACCTTCTCGGTAACAGCTCCCATATCATGCGTAACGAGAATTAATGTAATTCCTAGCCTTTTGTTTAAATCCTCTAATATCTCATAAAAACTTTCTACATTCTTCACATCGATTCCAACAGTGGGCTCGTCCAAAATAAGTAATTCAGGATCACTAACGAGCGCACGAGCAATAAATACGCGCTGTTGTTGTCCACCAGAAAGTTCTCCAATATTACGTCCTTGAAACTCACTCATTCCTACATCAGCAATCGCTTTTTCTACCTTTTTCTTATCGTTTTTCGTAAAAAAGCGAAACAACCCTTTTTTCGAAACGAGTCCCATTGACACAACTTCAAACACAGTTGCCGGAAAACCAGAATTAAAGCTATTTGCCTTTTGCGACACATAACCAACTTTGTTCCATTCTTTAAACTTCTTACTATCAACACCAAACAAACGAATGCTTCCCTGTTTTGGCTTTAAAACGCCTAATAAACATTTTAGCAAAGTTGATTTCCCTGAACCATTTGGCCCAACTAAACCTAAAAAAGCTCCCTTCGGAACTTGCAAATTTATATCTTCTAACACATTTCGATCTTCATATCGAAATGACAATCCTTCTATTTCTAATATGTTGTTCATAGCATCTCACCTATTTTAATTCAGAATGATTCCGATTTATATCTATTTGAATTATAGTACAGCTTATTATAGTTGTAAACCAATCTGCCTAAAATATATCTACTTTTTCAAGAAACCTTACTATTATAACAAAAAGCAGAGAAAAATTCTCTGCTTTCAAAAGATATTATAATTAATTTTTTAGTGAATAGCTGATTTAAACTTACCACCATTTGTCTCTTGTGTACTCATAATCGTAACAAACGCATTCGCATCAATTTCATACACAATTGATTTTAACTTTGTCACTTCTAAACGTGTTACAACTGCATAAATCACTTCTTTTTCTTTATCCGTGTAACCGCCTTTCGCTACAAGCTTTGTAGTTCCACGACCAAGACGATGTAAAATCGCATTTGATACTTCCTCATATTGATCTGATACAATTAAAACAGCTTTCGTTTCATCTAAACCTTGAATGACTGTATCAATTGTTTTGAATGCAATGTAGTACGTCATAACAGAATACATCGCTTGTTCAACACCAAATACAAATGCTGCCCATGCAAAAATGAATAAGTTCACAAACATTACAAATTCGCCAACGGAGAAAGGTAATTTCTTCGTTAATAAAATACCCATAATTTCTGTTCCGTCCATTGATCCACCATGACGAATAACGAGCCCTACACCAAGACCTAAAATAAGACCACCAAACACTGTAGCTAAAATTGGCTCTGTTGTAAATGGCGGCACAGCATGTAACGTTGATTCAATAAACGCTAAAGCTACAATACCGAACGCCGAAGATAGCATGAACGTTTTTCCGATTTGCTTATAACCCGAATACATAAATGGGATATTGAGAATAACGACCAAAGTAGAAAAACTTAACCACCAAATATTAGGAGTAAGATAATCTAATATAAGAGAAATACCAATAATTCCACCGTCAATAATTTTATTTGGCATTAAAAATAATTCAATTGCTACCGCTGCGCATGCTGCCCCAAAAATAATCATAACTAAACGATAAATAAGATGGATAACACTTTCTTTTCGATGTTGCTTTTGCTCCATAAGTCCTCCCTATACTCTTTTTCTATAGTTTTGTCCTTATATTATAACATACGCTTCTTTTTCTCATGAAAAAAGAAACTCTATACGAATATGTACAAGCTACGTACTCATATATTTCGATAGAAGAACGTGTGAAGGAGGATAACTCGATGAACCTCATTAAACAACTTGTAAATAAAAAATTAAATCATATTTCTACAAAGGAATTATTGAAATATAGTAAAGAATATGACGTTCCAATTACGACTGCACAAGCTGATCAAATTGTTGGACTTATGAAAGGAAAGAATATTAACATTTACGATAATGACGAACGACTAGCGCTCTTAAAACAAATAGCTCAAGTAACCTCGCCCGCTACTGCCCAACAAGTAAATACTTTATTTCAGCAACTACTAAAATAAGGAGGGGATATTCCCCTCCTTATTGCTTATTGCGCTTTAATTTTCTCAAGAAGTCCTTCATCAAAAGTACCATTTTTCAGCATTTCGATTTCTAATTTATATGGCGGCTTCTTGTCCTTTTTATCTTCACCTACATATGGCGTTTCCAGAATTTTTGGTACGTGCGTTAACTGCGGATGATGCACAATATGATGCAACGCTTTATAGCCAATATGACCGAAACCGATATTTTCATGACGGTCTTTTCCTGCGCCGCGTACATTTTTACTATCATTAATATGAAGTACTTGTAAACGATCGATACCAACAATCTTATCAAATTCGTTTAGTACACCATCAAAATCATTTACAATGTCATATCCTGCATCGTGCGTATGGCACGTATCAAAGCATACGGATAGTTTTTCATTATATTTTACACCATCAATAATTTTTGCAATTTCTTCAAAACTACGGCCGCATTCTGTTCCTTTTCCTGCCATCGTTTCTAACGCAATGTTCACCGTCTGATCTGGCGTTAATACTTCATTCAGCCCTTTAATAATTTGTTGAATACCAGCGTCTGCTCCTGCACCGACGTGCGCACCTGGGTGAAGAACGATTTGTTTCGCCACACCTAATGCTGATGTCCTCTCAATTTCCATACGAAGGAAATCTACACCTAATTGGAATGTTTCTGGCTTCGTCGTATTTCCAACATTAATAATATATGGCGCATGTACGATAATCTCTTCGATACCGTTTTGTTCCATATGTTTTCTTCCTGCTTCTATGTTCAATTCTTCAATTGGTTTTCTTCTTGTATTTTGCGGTGCACCTGTATAAATCATAAACGTCGTTGCACCGTATGAAACAGCCTCTTCACTTGCTGCTAATAACATTTTCTTACCACTCATAGAAACATGAGATCCAATCTTTAACATACAATCACCTCTTCAATATACAATAGATATAATGATAGCATAATTTGTAGAAATATGTAGTGAATTGTTTTTTCCATTCTCCACTGATTATTATCCCCGTAAATAGCGGGATAAAAAAAGATAAGGGAAATCCCTTATCTTTTTTTATTGCTATATTTTCTTTTCACTTTGTCACGTTCTGTTGCAAGTTTACGTTTATAGTTTGGTTTTACTTTTTTCGGTTTTTTAACAACTTTCGTTGCCATAACATCAAGTTCATCATTTGGTTTTTTACGGCTCTTACGACGACGACGTTCACCTAAATCCACCCACTCATCTCCGCGTAAATCTACATGTTTAAACTCGATATGACGTTGTTTTTCTAAACTATCTAACGCTTCTTCGTTTGCTGGATCATAAATCGTCACTGCAATACCTGAATAGCCTGCGCGTGCTGTTCTTCCAACACGGTGAACGAAGAAATCTAAATCTGATGGAAGTTCATAATTAATAACATGACTAATTCCTTCAATATCAATACCACGTGCTGCTAAATCAGTTGCAACAATATATTGGAATTCAAGGTCACGAATTTGTTTCATCATTTTTTTACGATCACGAGGTGATAAATCTCCGTGAATTCGTCCAACTTTTAAGCCGCGTTCCGTTAATCCGTCAGCAACTTGATCTGCCATTTTCTTCGTATTCGTGAAAACAACTGCTAAATACGGTTTAAATTGTAGTAACATTCTTTTCACTAAATCGATTTTGTTGCGATGTTTAGAAGGCACTAAATAATGCTCAATATTTCCAGCCGCAACTTGTTTTGGATTGATATGAATATGCTCTGGATTCTCCATGTATTTCTTCAGAAACGGTTTTAGTTTTTGAGGAATTGTTGCAGAGAAAACTAACATTTGCAAGTTTTTAGGCATGCGTGCTGCAATCTTGTCTACATCATGAATGAATCCCATATCAAGCATTAAGTCTGCTTCATCGACAATAATCGTATTTGCTTTATGAACAAACAGTGCTTGTTCTTCTACTAAGTCTTTAATACGTCCTGGCGTTCCAACTACAATATGAGGTTGTTTTTTCAACTTCTCAATTGATCGTTGTTTATCAGTTCCACCAATTAAACAACGTGCTGTAATCATTTGATCTTCCGCACAGAACTTTGTTAATTTCACGATTTCTTCGTAAATTTGTTGTGCTAACTCACGAGTAGGCGCTGTAATAACAAGTTGTACTTCTTCACGACCTGGGTTAATTCTGTTCAATGTAGGAAGTAAGTATGCATGTGTTTTCCCAGAACCTGTTTGGGATTGTCCAATTACACTTACACCTTTTTTCACGACCGGGAAAATTTTCTGTTGAATTCCTGTCGGCTCTGTAAAGCGTAGTTCACGAACTGCATCTATTAAAAATGGTTTAAAATCATACTGTGTAAAAGTTTGTTGTGTCATAAGTTACACCTTCTTTCTAAATTTCTACTGCGCGCACAAATCAGTCAAGTCTACATTATATCGAAATCTACAAGTAAAATCCATCTTTAGTTTAGGTTTTTACTTTAAAAACTAACCTTCTTCCCTCTTATTGCATATTGTATGTGTATATACCTAACTGAAGAAAGGAGGATTTCTCACATGTTTCCAAAATCCCCCATGAGACAAATGTATCCGAATCCAGGGCAGCAACCTTATACACCATATCCAATTCCACAACTACCACCGATGGCACAAAAAAAGAAAGGTTTTCTTGCTAAACTCTTTAAAAAACACGACCCAACCGAACCTTACATGCAAATGGTTCCGCCTTATCGACAAATAGAAGGACCGCCAATGATGCACCAGCAACCGCCACCTCAATATCGGCAGCAATATCAGCAACAATACCAACACCAATACCCGCAGCAATATCAACCATACATGCAGCAGCATCCCGAGCAAATGATCCCTCCTCAAATGTATGAATCAAATGACACCCGCGGCGGTGCAGCAACTACAGCCACATCAAGTAGCGGCATCGGTAGTTTTTTTTCGAATTTAATTTCGAATCCAACTACTATGATAAATAATATCGAAAAAGTATCACAAGTCGTTCAATCTGTAAGCCCTGTCGTCGAACAGTACGGTCCCATTATGCGTAACCTACCAAGCATTGTTAAAATTCTCACCTCTGGAAAAAGTACGGAAGAAAATCCAACCGAAGATCAAACTAAAGACGTAACAGAAAAGGTTGAGGTAGCAACTCCACATCCTCCATCCAAAAAAAGAAAAAAAATGGTGATTGAGCCAGTCATAGAAAAAGAAGTACGAGAGGAGCCTGTTCAAAAAATAGCAACAAAACCAAAACTATATGTGTAACAATCCTTTGTTTTCTATCCACTCCTCCTTTATAATGTAAAAGACTATGCACAAAAGTATCCCTTGTTTAGAAGGAGAGGATTACTCATATGAAAATTGTTAAAATTTCCCCTCGTGGTTATTGCTACGGTGTTGTGGACGCGATGGTTATTGCACGTAACGCCGCATTAGATACATCATTACCAAGACCTATTTATATTTTAGGTATGATTGTTCACAACAAACATGTAACAGATGCATTCGAAGAAGATGGCATCATCACATTAGATGGTCCAAGTCGATTAGACATTTTAGATAAAATCGATTCTGGTACTGTTATTTTCACTGCACACGGTGTTTCTCCAGAAGTTAAACAACGTGCAAAAGAAAAAGGTTTAACAACAATTGATGCCACTTGCCCAGATGTTACAAAAACACATGACCTTATTGAAGCAAAGAAAGCTGAAGGTTACCATGTCATTTATATCGGCAAAAAAAATCATCCAGAACCAGAAGGCGCAGTTGGTATCGCACCTGATATCGTTCATCTTATCGAAAGAGCCGATGATTTAAAGACATTAGAAATTCCAACGGATAAAATTTTAGTTACAAATCAAACAACGATGAGTCAATGGGATGTTCAACATTTAATGGAGGACATTCAGAAGAAATTCCCAACAGCAGAATTCCATAAGGAAATTTGTTTAGCAACTCAAGTTCGCCAAGAAGCGGTTGCCAAACAAGCTGATGTTGCAGACTTAACAATTGTTGTTGGTGATCCGAAAAGTAATAACTCAAACCGTTTAGCACAAGTATCACAAGAAATCGCTGGTACGAAAGCATACCGCGTTGCAGACGTAAGTGAAATCAAATTAGAATGGCTACAAGGTGTCGAGAACGTAGCTGTTACAGCAGGCGCTTCTACTCCAACACCAATTACAAAAGAGGTTATCGCTTTCTTAGAGCAATATGACCCAATGAATCCTGCTACATGGGAAAGAGTTCGAAAAGTACCGTTACAAAAAATATTACCTCGTGTAAAAGTGAAAAAAGAACAATAATAAAAACCGTTGCCTATATGAGCAACGGTTTTTATTTTTCTTATACAAATGTAAATGGATCTGTATGTAATTGCGAAGCATGAATATGTACGTTCAGTTTCTTTGCATCTGCTTTTTCTTGTAATTGCTTTTGTACACCTTGCTTCATTACCTTTTCAACGTTATGTCCTGGGTCGACGATATTTAAACCGAGCATCATCGCATCATGGGCCACGTGATAATACATGTCACCCGTTACATATACATCTGCTCCTTTAAATTTAGCTTGATTGATATATTTGTTACCATCGCCACCAAGTACAGCTACTTTGCGCACTCTATCATCTAATTTCCCAACAACTCGCGCACCCTTTACATCTAACGATTTCTTTACATGTTCTGCAAACTGTCCAAGTGTCATTTCTTCTTGTAAATACCCTATTTTTCCAAGCCCTAACGTTTCACCTTTGTTATCAAGTGGATACACATCATAGGCTACTTCTTCATATGGATGTGCTGTTACCATTGCTTTAATCACTTTTCGTTGTAGTGAAGCTGGAATAATCGTTTCGATTCGCACTTCTTCTACGCGCTCTAACTGTCCAGTTTCCCCGATATAAGGATTTGTCCCCTCTTGAGGTACAAACGTACCTGTACCCTCGCTATTAAACGTACAGTGACTATAATTGCCGATATGACCAGCACCTGCGTCTCCTAATGCTTTTCGTACTTCTTCTGCATGAGTTTCAGGCACAAACACAACAATTTTTTTCATTTCTTCTGCATATGTCGGTGCCAAAACTTCTGTATTTTGCAATCCTAACGCCTCAGCAAGTAAATCATTTACCCCGCCCTTAGCAACATCCACATTTGTATGTGCTGCATAGATTGCAATATCATTTTTCATACACTTTTCAATAATTTTCCCATACGCCTTATCTGTATGGATCGCTTTTAGCGGGTTAAAAATTAAAGGGTGATGCGCAATAATGACATTCGCTCCTAATTGAATTGCTTCATCCACAACTTCTTCCGTTACATCTAACGCAATTAATACGTGCTGCACGGGTTTATTAAGCGCTCCAATCTGCAGCCCAATCTTATCTCCTTCCATCGCCAAATGCTTCGGATACATACTTTCAAATAACGAAATAATTTCATGGCCATTTGGAATTTTACTCATGATAAAACCTCCCCTATCATTTTCATTTTCGCTTCTACTTCCGCACGCTTCGCTTTTGTTTCTTCAGAATCAGCCGCACGTTCTAACTGCTTTAAAATATTTTGGAAGTTTTTTAATTCTCCTTCCCACTTTTCAACGAAAGCTTCACTTTTTTCTTTCATTAAAAATGGTCCCATAAATAATTCAGCCTGTTTATTTTCAGAGTAAGGAACCGTGATATTTCCTCGCTCCCCTACTAAAATCTCGTAAATTTTTCCATCTTCTTTTACGATTTTTTCATGGATAAGCTCCCATCCATTCTCAATAAACCATTCACGAATGTGATGCGCTGCAATATTCGGCTGTAAAATTAAACGTGTTACACCTTCTAATTTTTCTTTACCACTTTCTAAAATATCACGAATTAACGCTCCGCCCATTCCGGCAACCGTAATTACATCTACTTCTCCTGGCGCGATAACAGCTAATCCATTCCCTTTACGCACATCTACTTTATCTTGTAAGCCACTTTCAGCTACAGTTGCCTGCGCAGAGCGAAATGGTCCATCTACAACCTCTCCAGCAACTGCTTTAGTAGCAATATTATTTATAATTGTATAACACGGTAAATAAGCATGATCCGATCCAATATCAGCAACTGTAGATCCTACTGGTATTTCACGCACAACTTCTTCTAATCGTTTTGAAAGCTTTACTTCATTCATGTATTTCCATTACTCCTTCTCTTGTCAGTCTGTCTCCATGATAATGAATTTATAGTAGTTGTTGCAAGCCTATAACAACAATTCACTTCTCTATCATTCATCGTATTTGAGAAAATATAGAAAAACAAGCCCTTTGCATAAGCAAAAGGCTTGTCATACGGAACTTTATTTTTTCTTTGATAACCAATCAGCTACTTTAGCGGCTTGATCAGCTGGAACTATATTGGCAGGCATATTGCCTTTTCCTTTCGAAAGAATTTCTTTAATTTCATCCTTTGAAAGTTTCCCACCAATTTTTTGTAAATTAGGTCCTACCGCCCCTTGTAACTGATCACCGTGGCAGCTCGTACAGCTTTGCTTCACAATATCCTCTGGCTTGGATGCTGTTTGTGCTGGCTTCCCGCCATTTTTTGCATCAGCTAACTCTTTAGATTTATTTAGCCCCTGAAATGAAAATACAAACATAACGATAATACCCAATGCTGCAATAAGAGCGAACGGAATCAGCGGATTACGTTTCATATCTCTTCTCCCCCCTCTATACCCCTAAATAGTTAGATGATTCAGTCATTTCCATTGTACTTGAAAACGCTCTATCAGAAAAGAGTAAACTACTAATCGTTAAAAATATTCCATAAATTCAGTTTATTGTTTTTTATTGTTATATCGCTTATTATTTCGATAATTATTAACGTTTCTCATCATATTTTTCACTTTTCTACATATATTTTTGTATAGAATAAACAAAATTAATCGAAAAATCGAAAAATGAGCATTTGCAAATCAAAAGACAATTCTGTAAAATAAATTACAAGAAATTGTAATCGTTGCTGACAGCTAAAGTTTAACAAAAATTAACAAAATAAAAAAGTTTACTTCACAAAAGTGAAGTAAACTTAAAGGTAGCCTATTCTAAGAAATCCTTAAGACGCTTACTACGGCTTGGATGTCTCAATTTACGAAGTGCTTTTGCTTCAATTTGACGGATACGTTCTCTCGTTACGCCGAATACTTTCCCAACTTCTTCAAGCGTACGAGTTCGTCCATCATCTAAACCAAAACGAAGACGTAGAACATTTTCTTCACGATCTGTTAGTGTATCTAACACATCTTCTAATTGTTCTTTTAGCAATTCATACGCTGCATGGTCCGCAGGCGATGTTGCTTCTTGGTCTTCAATGAAATCACCTAAATGGGAGTCATCTTCTTCACCAATCGGTGTTTCAAGAGAAACTGGCTCCTGTGCAATTTTCAAGATTTCACGTACTTTTTCTGGAGCAAGATCCATTTCTTCACCAATCTCTTCAGGAGATGGTTCACGTCCTAAATCTTGTAATAATTGACGTTGTACACGAATTAACTTATTAATCGTTTCAACCATATGAACTGGGATACGAATTGTTCTTGCTTGGTCTGCAATCGCACGTGTAATTGCTTGGCGAATCCACCAAGTTGCATACGTACTAAATTTGAAACCTTTACGATAATCGAACTTTTCAACCGCTTTAATTAGACCCATATTCCCTTCTTGGATTAAGTCTAAGAAAAGCATACCACGGCCCACGTAGCGCTTTGCAATACTTACTACAAGACGTAAGTTTGCTTCTGCAAGACGACGTTTCGCTTCTTCATCGCCTTCTTCAATACGCGTTGCAAGTCGAATTTCTTCTTCTGCAGATAGTAAATCTACACGACCAATTTCTTTTAAATACATACGAACAGGATCGTTGATTTTAACCCCTGGTGGTACGCTTAAATCATTGAGGTCGAATTCTTCTTCCGATTTTGCTATTTGGCGATTATTAGGGCCTTCGTCGTTGTCATTGTCGCCAACTAAGTCGATCCCTTGTTCACCTAAATATTCATAGTATTCATCCATTTGATCGGATTCAATTTCAAATCCATTCATGCGTTCTGCAATCTCTTCATATGTAAGAACGCCACGTTTTTTTCCGAGCTCAGTGAGTTGTTCTTTCACTTGCTCAAGGGTCATTTCAGTTTCAATTTGTTTAGAACGAGCTGGTTTGTCAGCCATCTGTTCCCCTCCTTACGCGAGATACAAACATTCATTATACTAAAAATTTATCAAAAAAGCTATTTTCTCGCTTTTTGATTTTGTAAATATGCTACATAATATTTAGCAGCCTCTACAGGATCTGTCTTTTCCATTTGTTTTATCTTGAAGATGATTTCCATCTTTTCAAGTTTTTCTTGATGACGTCTAAGCGTCTCCAAATGGCCTTGTAACACTTCTTCTGTGTATTCTGGATTAATAAATTCATCCGTCGAAATATCAGTAATAATATTTTTCAACTTTTCATCAGAGAGCCAACTTAAAAATGTTCCGACTGAAGGTTCATTTCCCTTTTCATAATATGCGTATAGTTCATATAAAATCCCTTTATGTTCTTCTGTATGAAAATCTTCTATGTGGGATTCCATACGAACGGCCACTTCTGGACTTTGCAACATATGGTAAATAATTTCTCTTTCAGCCCTTTCAAAACCTGTTAACTTCGGTTTTGCTTGAACAATTTGAGACGGTTTAGAAACCTGCTTTACTTGTTTTTGTTGTACCTTTTGTTCTTTGCGATATTGGTGCAATTGATTCAAAAGTGTTTCCATTGAATACGAAAATTCTTGCGATAATGACTTCAAATATGATTCTGCCTGCATCGCATCCTGTAACAACGATAACTCTTTTAAAACACTTTTCACATACTCTTCTTTGCCCGACTCATCTTGCAAATTTTTCCCTAAACGCAAATGATTTATTTTAAAACCAACAAAACTTATACTTGATTTCACAAGATTTTCAAAAGCAGTTGTCCCATATTGTTGCACATATTCATCAGGATCAAGCTTATCTGGCAAGGATGTAACTTTCACTTGGCAACCAACTTGCAACAATAATTGCCCTGCTTTCATCGTCGCTTCTCGCCCTGCTTTATCACCATCATAGCAAAGAACAACAGTTTCAACGTTACGTCGCAGAAGTTTTGCTTGTTCTTCAGTTAAAGCCGTTCCCATTGTCGCAACGGCTTCTTCCACACCACTTTTCACCGCAGCTAGTACGTCGGCATACCCTTCAAAAAGGACCACTTGCCCACGTTTTCTAATAAACGGCCTTGCTTGGTGGAAGTTATACAACAATTTACTTTTGTGAAAAATTGGTGTTTCTGGACTATTTAAATATTTCGGAGTGTCATCTCCTAATGCCCTTCCACTAAACGCTATCACTTTACCTTGTAACGTATAGATTGGAAACATAACTCTTCCACGGAAGCGATCATAATGACTACCATCCTTCTCGCTTCTTATGAGAAGACCAGCTTGTTCCATACTAGACAACGATAAACCTCTTTTTTGTAAGATTTTCGTTGCTGCATCCCAAGCAGGTGACGCATAACCAATTTCAAACTTCTCAATCATCTCTTTTGTAATACCACGTTTTAACAAATACGAAAGTGCTTCATTTCCTTCTTCTGTATTTACTAATAAATGATGATAATACTTTTTCAAAAGTTCATGAGCCTGTTGCATGATGACAGTGTCATCAGATATGTCTTCTTGTTGTCCTTGCCCTGATGTATACTCTGCAACCGCAATTCCATTTCTTTCACCTAGCTTTTGAACAGCTTCGGTAAAAGCCAGTCCTTCCATTTTCATTAGAAAGGAAAATACATTTCCACCTTCTCCACATCCGAAGCAATGAAAAATTTGCTTGTCAGATGAAACAGAGAATGAAGGAGAATTCTCACCATGAAACGGACAAAGGCCGAAATAGTTACGTCCCTGTTTTCTAAGTTGAACGTATTCACCAATCACTTCGACAATATCGGATGATGTCCGAATTTGTTCAACAACTTCTTCAGGAATTCTGTTCCCCATAACTCCATCTCCGTGTCGTATTTTGTATTCGATATAAATTAAAAAATTCCTTTATAATTCGACAATATTTTTTCTAAACTTATTAGAAAATGTTGTCGATCACGTTATCAAGCGATTTTGCAGACCCTTTTCTGCGTAACTTCGCAGATACGTACCTACTATATAAAATTGTATCCATTTGCTCATCTATTACAAATGTACCTCATGGAGACAATACATATGCATTTTTTCACAAGAAGACTAGCAAGCACCATATCCTATGTGATCACGAGATCTGTTTTTTGCATGTTGATACATATAAAGAAATCAACTTTTGCTTATTCAGCATCTACATAGATCCAAATTCCCTCGCTGCTTCCTTAAACGATGAGCATACGATGTGACAAACAAAATTTTGACATGAAATTTCGTTCCAACTCGCACAATTGTCAGCCTTCACAGTATATGCATCTGCATCAACTCATACCATATTGATGTTTTGCATATTTCTGTATTCTACATCCCTTCTGCGAATCCTTCCATAATGTGCGTTTTCTTGTATAGATTTTGTCGATTTAACGTAATTACATGTCATTTCTTAAATCCTATCCCTAGTTTATTCTGAAAAATTAAAGTCTAAACGTAAAATATAGGTTTTTATCACAATTTTTTATTATAATATATTTTCTTCAACTACGCTACATATCCCTTTATTTTTTCATCTTCTATTTCAGGATAGCGAAACCCTACTTTTAACATAATAAAAAGACAGAAGAATATAAGTATAACCACTTCACTATCATCTATTACGAAATCAGCAGGCACTGTGTTTCTCACGAGCGAAAAAAGCACATTCACCTTTGGTAAATGTGCTAAAACATTTTTTGGTTTTGCACTGCATTCACAATAATGTTAGCTGTTTCTTCAATCGCTTTGTTCGATACATCAATTACTTGACAATTTATTTTACTAACTACATTCTCAAAGTGATCAATCTCTTCTTTAATACGATTAATATTGGCATATGTTGCTCCATCACTTAGTCCAAGTGATTTCAATCGCTCTTTTCGAATATGATTTAACTTCTCTGGCGTAATTTTCAAACCGAAGCATTTTTCTTTAGCCACTTGATATAATTCTTCAGGGGGATCTACTTCTGGTACTAGTGGTACGTTGGCAACTTTCAAACGTTTGTTATGAGCTAAATATTGAGAAAGTGGTGTTTTTGATGTGCGCGAAATCCCAATTAACACGATATCTGCTTTTAAAATACCACGTGCATCTCTACCATCATCATACTTCACAGCAAACTCAATCGCTTCAATCTTTTTAAAGTATTCTTCATCTAATCTACGAACAACGCCAGGCTCATATCTAGGCACTTGCCCTGTAATTTCTTCAATTTGATCAATTAGAGGGCCGATAATATCATATGCCTCTACACCTTCTTTTGCAGCCTCTGTCACTAAATATTGGCGCATGTCAGGCTTTACTAACGTAAAACAAATAAGTGCTTGATTGCTCTTAGCAATCGAAATCACTTCTTTTAATGTCCCTGTATCTTCTACATACGGCACACGTCTAATATCAGGAGCAAATGGGAATTGCCCCATTGCTGCTCGAACAACCAAATCAGCCGTTTCTCCTACAGAGTCAGATACGACATATACGATTTTATTATCCATTACATTACCTCACTTTAAACAAATTACACTTATTCGTTATTTACTAAGTTTACAAACGCACGTGTAATATTTGTTTTTGTAATTCGTCCAACCACTTCTAAACCTTGTTTCGTATCTTTTACAACTGGCATCGCATCAATCTGTCTTTCTATTAATTCCATCGCAATATCATATAAAGAATCTTCTCTACGACACATCGCAATGTTTGGCATCCTTGTCATGATAATATTAACCGGAAGTGAGGTTAAATCCTGCTTCCCTAAGCTAGCTCGTAATAAATCTTTACGAGATACAACGCCTACTAATAGAGTCGATTGATCTACAACGAATAATGTACCTACATCCTCTAAAAACATAGTACAAATCGCATCGTATACCGATACATTTTTATCAATTACAACCGGTCTAGATTGATAATCTTGTACTTTAATTTTCTTAACAGCTTCAGATAATAACTGCCCCCCAGTTTTACCCGTATAAAAATAACCTACGCGTGGACGTGCTTCTAAATAACCAGCCATCGTTAAAATTGCTAAGTCTGGTCTTAGCGTTGCACGTGTTAATCCCAATTGCGCAGCAATTGACTCCCCTGTAATAGGACCGTGATCTTTTACAATCTGAATGATATGTTCTTGCCGTTTATTCAGCTCTATGATAATCACCACCTTTAATGCACAACGAAAAAAGTTATACTATCTCTTAAATATTATATACTAAATATGCTATTCGAAAAAGAAAGGATGTAAAAAGGACCGTATACGGCCCCAAATTATATTTGAAACTTATCAAGTTGTTCTAAGAAACGTCTTGATTTCAAATAAATCCCGCAATATTCATCATAATATGTATTCAATACTAAACGCATTTGTTTTTTTGTACTATCCTTCACTGATACATTGCCAAGTCTATGTAAATCGAAGTGGTAGAAAAGACGCAATAATTTATGAACGGCTTCCCCCACTGGTATACGATACTGATCTTGTTCAGCATGACGTGAGCACAGAAAACCGCCCTCCCTAACAGAGAAGGCGACAAAATCTGTTTCTTGATGACAAATCGCACATGTATCAAAGTACGGGCGCATCCCTAATACCGGAAGCATTTTCGTTTGATAAATTAATGATAATACTTCTGGATCAACACCCTCACACATATAATGCAACGTTTGATATAACATTTCAAATAAATATGGATTATGTTTTTTATCTTCTGTTGCTTTATCAGTTAACTCAACAATAAATGATGCATAAGCAGTTAAAAATATATCCTCGCGAATTTCTTTCATAGTTGAAATAATCTCGCCTTGTTGCAAAGTTCCAAGTCCAGATCCCATTTGAATAAGAAAATGACCATGTGTCATAAGTTGCGAAACAGATGCTAACCGGCTTTTCGGTTTTTTCGCTCCTCTTGCCATTGCACTTACCTTACCCAATTCTCTTGAGAATATTGTAACAATCTTGTTCGTTTCTCCGTAATCTGTCGTACGGATAACGATGCCCTCAACTTTTTGAAACATGTTCGTCACCATCCAAGGTTTGAACAAAACGGGTCAAGAAATTGGAGAGTCTAGATGCGCTAGCTCCTCTTCATGTTGATCCATCTCATCGTTTACGTCTTTTTCCATTTCTTTCAAAAGCAAATACGTCTCAATGCTTCCTGTTTTGGAGAAAAACTTCCAGGTAAAATCTAGCATAAGAATCCACCTTTCTCAATAAGCGTAGCCTATAAACCAATTTCCTTTGTTGTTATTAAATTGACCCATTTTGTCCATTTTCATGTGAGAAAAATTTTTCCTAATTTATCAAAACTCATAAAAACCAATAATCAGCGGATGAACAAAACATCCGCTGATTACAGCTTTACTCTATTTTAATACTCGTCTTCGCGGAAACCAAGGTCACGAAGCTGAGACATTTTATTACGCCAATCTTTTTGCACTTTTACCCATACTTCTAAAAATACTTTAGAACCAAGTAATGCTTCAATATCAAAACGCGCTCGCTTACCGACTTCTTTTAACATCTTCCCTTGTTTTCCGATAATAATCCCTTTTTGCGACGGACGTTCAACAACAATCGTTGCATTGATATAAACTGCCCCGCCTTCGCGTTTTTGAATTGCATCGATAACAACAGCCACAGAATGCGGCACTTCTTCACGTGTTAAATGTAGTACTTTTTCACGAATAAGCTCTGCAATAATAAATCTCTCCGGATGATCCGTTACTTGATTATCTGGGTAGTATTGTGGTCCTTCTGGTAAATACTTTTTAATTGTACCAATTAGAGCTTCCACATTATTACCGTCTAATGCAGAAATTGGTACGATTTCTGCAAAGTCGTGTAATTTGCGATATTGATCAATTAACTCTAATAATTGTTCTGGGTGAACTTGGTCAATTTTATTAATAACTAAAAATACTGGTTGTTTCGTTTCTTTTAACTTCTCGATGATGAATTCTTCACCACGACCAAAGCCTTCAACAGCATTCACCATAAATAGAACGATATCAACTTCTTTTAATGTCGTTTGCGCCATCTTCACCATGAAGTCGCCTAGTTTATGTTTCGGTTTATGTATTCCTGGTGTATCAATGAAAATTACTTGTGAATCATTTTCTGTATATACGCCTTGAATTTTATTACGAGTTGTTTGTGGCTTGTCACTCATAATAGCAATTTTTTGACCAATAATACGATTTAAAAATGTAGATTTCCCAACATTCGGTCTGCCAATAATAGAGACAAAACCTGATTTATAACCTTTTCTATTCATGTAAATCCTCCGCTAAAAATGCTCCTGGTAACAATTCTCCGACTGTTGTCTCTTGAACGTCACCATGTAAATTTGATAGGTATACTTTCGTATCCTGTTTACATAATTCTACCATAACTTGTCGACATGCTCCACAAGGAGGTACTGGACGCTTCGTATCCGCCACAATTGCGATAGCTACAAACTCTTTATCTCCTTCAGAAACCGCCTTAAATAAAGCTGTTCTTTCTGCACAGTTACATAAACCATATGATGCATTCTCAACATTACATCCACGATATACTTTTCCATCGCGCGTTAATAATGCTGCACCTACTTGAAATTTAGAATATGGTACGTACGCTTGTTTACGCGCTTCGATTGCTTCTTGAATTAATTGTTTACTATTCATATTCCCGCATCCTTCCTGTTCCCAGCTGTGAATAGATACACTCTCTTATTAAAGGCCTTTACGGCACCTTCAAAGCTTAATAAAAGCTTTGGAATGCAACTATACCACATACGGTAAAAAGATAATAGCACCAATTATAACGGCTATTATCGCAAACAACAAAACTGCTCCTGCTGCGACATCCTTTGCGACTTTCGCAAACGGATGTATATCAGCAGTCGCTAAATCTACTGTTTTTTCCACAGCCGTATTTACCATCTCTAAGCTCATTACAATTCCTATTACAATAAGTAATATCATCCACTCTACTTTCGTAATATGGAAATAAAAGCCGCAGCATATAACAATGACTGCGGCTACATAATGAATTTTCATATTTCGTTCATGACGAAGACAAAAGAATACACCTGCTATAGCATATCCAAAACTATCTATAAGTTTTCCTTTTTTCATCTTCCTAATCCAAATGCTTCTAAAATTTCTTTTTGTCTTCCAAACATTTCTTTTTCATCCTCTTCTGTCATGTGGTCATAACCAAGCAAATGTAAAAAGCCATGTAACGCTAAAAAGCCAAGTTCACGATCAAAAGAATGTCCATACTCTTCAGCTTGTTCTTTCGCTCTCGGAATAGAAATAATAAGGTCACCTAACATACGCGGCATTTCTGCGCCCACAATTTCCATTTCCCCTTCTCCCATTTCTTCCATAGCAAAGGAAATGACATCAGTAGGCTGATCTTTATCTCGGTAATCACGATTAATCTCGCGAATGCGTTCGTTATCTACAAATGTCACTGATAACTCCGCACCATCCTCTATTTTTTCCATTTGAGCTGCTTTTCCTAATATCTCACGAATTAAATTCACATATTCTTCTTTCACTTCTTCTGTTTCATCAATGAAATCAATTAATAAACTCATTCTTTCTCCTTTTCTTCCGGTGGTTCCGGATATGTAATACGCGAATGGAAAATACCATTTAACGTTTCACATAACGTTTTTCCAACGATTTGTAGTTCCTTAAATGTCAAATCACATTCACTAAATTGCCCATCTTGCAGGCGATCTTTAATAATACTTTGCACTAAATTATTAATTTGCTCTGGCGTTGGGTGATTCATAGAACGTACCGCCGCCTCAACACTATCCGCAATACCAACGATTGCCGATTCTTTAGAAGTTGCTTTTGATCCCGGATATCGGAACATCTCTTCTGTATATTTTTCTTTATCTTCTTTAATCGCCTTATAATAAAAATATTTAAGAAGCGTTGTACCATGGTGTTGCCCAGCAATATCAATAATTTCTTGCGGAATATGGTATTCTTCGAGCATCTTTACTCCATCGGTTACATGAGCAATGATAATTTCTTTACTCGTCACAGGATCTAATTTATCATGTGGATTCTCAATTCCCATCTGGTTTTCAATAAAGAATTGCGGTTGTACTGTTTTTCCTACATCATGATAATACGCCCCTACACGCGCTAATACACCATTTGCTCCAACTGCTTCACAAGCTGCCTCAGAGAGATTCGCTACCATTACACTGTGATGATATGTTCCTGGCGCTTCTAATAAAATTCTACGCAAAAGCGGATGATTCGGACTTGATAATTCCATAAGCTTCATACTCGATACAATTCCAAGTCCACTTTCTAAATATGGTAATATCCCCATAGCCAAAACGGATGAGATAATTCCTGAAAGGGAAGCCATTAATAATTGCGTACCAATTTCAAGAGGTGAAAAATTCCCATTACGTAATAATAATAACGCCGCCAAGACGACTACATTTAAGATAGATACGAGTATACCAGCTTGTAAAATCATCGTACGACGATTTTTTTCTCTTAAGAAAATACTCACTGATAATGAACTTAATAACACATAAATACCCACACTATAATTTAGTGTACTTGTTACTCCTTCATTAAACATAATACTTCCGCACACAGAAAAAATCATACTTGTTAAAAATACAAATCGATCGCCAATCATTAGTTTTACAAGTATCGTTCCCATCGCAACTGGGACAACATACGCAATTCCTGCATATTCAAGCTTTTGAAACAAACTAATAATTTTCATTAAAACAATCGTGATAGACAAAATTGTAATATACGCTAAAATGTACGGTTTGTCTTCTCTTTTCCGCTGTAAAAATAATTCAAACTGCTTATGCATAAAGTATAGTAACACACCAATGAGCACAGCTAATCCAACATAAGGCTGAAAACTATTACCTTTCTCTAATAAACCGACTAATTTCAACTGATTATACATATCACTTGAAATTGTTTCACCTTCTCTAACAATAACTTGTCCTTGAAGAATATAAACAGGTGGAACTAAATCTTCTTCTGCTTTCTTCTTCTCTTTCGTTACAGCAGGATCATAGAAATAATTTGCTGTAATCGCATATGATCCTAGTGCATTCACAGCTTCTTTCAATCCGCTATTCACATTCAGGCTTTTCATTTCATTAACAAATCGCTCTTTCGCTGCCATTTCTTCGGACATTTTAATATTTCCACCCATGATAACGCTAACAGACGTTAAAGCCGCATTCTTTGCTAATTCTAATTGATCCGGTTCTGCATTAATAAAGTATAATAAATTCTCATCCGATAATTCCTTCGTTAAATTAGATGGCAACTTCTTCTTCAACTTTTCTAATTTATTCGCATCGGTCATCTTTTTTTGCTCTTCAGGTCCAGCAGCTTTCATCTCCTGAATTACTTCATTCACCTTAGCAAAAACATCATTTACAATATCTACTCTATTTTGTTTATATTCACTTCTATATGTATATTGATCCCCGACTTTTTGAGCGGCCTCTTGTTTTTTTCTTTCCGTTATAACCTTATCTTCAATTTTAATAGGAGAATGAATTGTTTTTTTCGCAATAGAATACATATCAACATCTAATTGCTCTGGTTTCACATTATTCATAAGTGCAAAAAACAGCACTGCCCCTAATAAAACGTAAGAAATCCAACTTAGTTTTTTCGAATGTTGTAAATTACGAAACCACTTAGAAATTTCTTGAGATCTTAACATGATTTCAATACCTTCTCCTCTCTAGAAATAAAGTGAAACTATTTATAGCTTTCATTTCTTCTAGCCAACGATACTTTTAGGTAACATTTTTATACACCAGTACCTATAGTTTATTTCTCTTATCTTTTATGATAGTAAAAAATATGCCGTTCGCCAACCTTAATACAAAAAGAAATGATCCTGACAAATAGGATCATTCCATTTTATCATATGCCTCAATAATACGTTGTACCAGTGGATGCCTTACAACGTCCGTTTGTTCTAACGTAATGAATGAAAGACCTGATACACCAGATAAAATGTTAGCAGCTAGCGTAAGCCCTGATTTTACCCCTTTTGGTAAGTCTACTTGCGAAGGGTCCCCCGTAATAACCATTTTAGAACTAAAACCTAATCTAGTTAAAAACATTTTTATTTGTGCACCCGTTGTATTTTGCGCTTCATCTAAAATAACAAATGAATCATCGAGCGTACGTCCTCTCATATAAGCAAGAGGCGCGATTTCAATTACACCTCTTTCCATCATACGCTGCGTATATTCTTGTCCAAGAATATCGTGCAGAGCATCATACAATGGACGTAAGTACGGATCTACCTTCTCTTTCAAATCACCTGGTAAAAACCCTAAACTTTCTCCAGCTTCTACAGCCGGTCTCGTTAAAATGATTTTCTTTACATACCCTTGCTTTAAAGCTCTTACAGCCATTACTACAGCTAAGTATGTTTTCCCAGTCCCGGCAGGTCCTATTCCAAATACAATATCATTTTTCTTCATTGCATGAATATATCTTCTTTGTCCCATCGTTTTTACACGAATGGATTTACCCTTTGCCGTTTTAAAGATTTCTTCTTCATATAACTCTTCAAATTGAGCAATTTTCCCTTGTTGTGCGAGCTGAATTGCATACGCAACATCTCTTTCTGTAATTGACACACCTTTTCGAATAACAACAAGTAGTTGTTGTAAGATTTTTTCTACGAGTGTCACAGTTTCAACTGCTCCAGATGCATGAACAGTTTCACCTCTAGTTACGATTGATACATTCAGTTCCCGTTCAATTACTTTCAAATGAGCATCATTGACTCCAAAAAGAGCGATTGCTTCGTTAGTATTTTCCAATTGTTGGTTCATTTCTACTAATTGTTCTGCCATTACTCAGTCTCCTTGAATATCGGATTCGGATATTGGTTGTGGCTCTGCAATATTTTCAATCACAGTATAATGCAAAGTGACTTTTAGTTGATCCGCCTCAACCTCTTTACTCAAAATCTTATCACTTACAATCATAGCATGTTCATCCAATTTTTTCTTTAGTTCTTTTTCAGCCATTTCTTTCGCTACTTTCATTGCCTGTTTTTCTGTATATTCTCGGTTCGCCTCTTCCTCTTCTCGCACTACATCTTTTTCATATGCAATCGGCAGTGTAAAACCAAATAATTTCACATCATGTTTTACACTTTCCGTACGAGAACGTTTATACTTATCATGCTGAAATCCCCATATTTTTATTTTCGTACTCCCAAATGTAAGGTAATGCTCATTATACGTATTACCAGTATATACTTGAAATTGCGTCTTGAGTGGTACATTCACCTCAGATGTGTACCACGTTTCTCCATATACAATACCTTTCGCCGAAACAATCGTTGGACTCTCCTCATTACCGTATATCCCTGATACGAGAAGCTGCCCTTTTTCTACATGATCATTTTTTAAAACGACTGGTTTTCCAACTTCAACAAATGTTTTTGTAACAATCGCTTCTTTTTTTGCCACTAAATTTTGCGGCCTTTGTTCTTTTTCTTTTTTCGGCTCATTTTTTTCAACGATTTTAAAATGGTACGTCGTTCCCCTTACTTCTAGTCCTGCCCAAGTAATCGCATTAATATTGTCCGTCAAATGACGTTGTACATCTTCTACACTAGGCATTTGGAATTGTAATTTTCCTTTTTTAATACCCATTTTGTCCAATTCTTTCATCAATATATATTCTGTTTCAGGTTTCGCTCCTGTAATTTCAATTTTCCAAACCATATTCGATAATGCAATCATGCCAAAGAAGAAAATTAAAAAACCAATTAAGAATCCACTATTTTTAATTAAGCGCTTATTCCAAAATGGAAAACCGTAACGCCCAATAAAATATAGTTTACACTCATTTTTTCTATAAATCGGCTTTATTTTTTTCACATCTCGTAATAGCATACAAAAAACTAACGTTTCATCGGCAATTTTCTTAACGTCCCAAACTAATAATTTTCTACGCACACATTCGTTAACGAACCGCTCCGCTCCTCTACCTTCAATTCGTACCTTTACATATCCAAGCCACTTTATAAACCATTTATTTTTCATCTACTACCTTCACTACCTTTCCAAAAGTAGACACACTACTTTTCACTTTAATTAGCAAAATAGCTCGTACGAAAATGAAATAAAGAGTTTTATTTTCCATAAATAGCGGGATAAAGTGAGACTTTAATCAGCCCTCACCAATCGGACTTTAATGGACAGCCCGACCCCCACCTAACTTCTTTGCTTTCGCTGAATTTTGAGGCGTAGGCTTACTGCCCATTAAAGCGGGATAAACTAAATAGTAGGGGCAAATCATTAGAATAAAGAAGAAAAACTTCACATACGGAAGTTTCCCTTACTTCTCTTTCTGTTCGTCTTCTAAAAACGTCACTTGCTCAATTATCCCTTCAAGCAAAAGTTCTTCCGGAAGGATTGTTTTAATAACAAAGGACTGCCCCTTAATTAATAACTGACCATGCTTTAACAACAATCTTACTTCTTTATCTGAAAATACTAATAAACCTCGATGATTTTCTATATAGATATGCACTTGCCCAACAAGCGTGATCCGAGGTAGATCCATTAGCACATCCACTGGTAGGTCTATTTGCTTCGTTAACCAATTCTTCATTTGTTCTAATTTTTTCATCCCAAAAGACCCCCTCTCATCCCATATGTATGAAAAAAGAGCTTGTAATATCACGTCCGAACTGAAAAAAAGCATAAAAAAACGTCTCATAAGAAATGAGACGTTTTTTTATGCTAATAGCTGGATAACCAGCTTATTCACAAGCGATCCATCTGTTTTACCTTTTACTTTCGGCATAACAGCAGTCATCACCTTACCCATATCTGCTTTAGAAGTCGCACCAACTTCAGAAATTACTTGCTTGATTATATCAACTAGCTCTTCTTCCGTTAATTGCTCCGGCAAATATGCGCTTAAAATCTGAATTTCACTTTGCAGTTTATTAACAAGGTCTTCACGACCAGCTTTTTTAAATTCAAGGAGGGAGTCCTTATGCTGTTTTACTTCACGAGCTAAAACTGTTAGTTCCTCTTCTTCAGTAAGAGTATGCTGTAGTTTAATACCTTCATTTTGTAAAGCAGCCTTAACCATACGAATGACGGTTAATTTTTCTTTTTGTTTATTCTTCATCGCTTGTTTCATATCATCGTTTAAACGACCGAGAAGACTCATAACTTACACCCTCTCTTAGAATTTACGCTTTCTTGCCGCTTCAGATTTCTTCTTACGTTTTACACTTGGTTTTTCATAAAACTCGCGCTTTCTTGCTTCAGCAAGTGTACCAGTTTTAGAAACCGATCTTTTAAAACGGCGAAGTGCATCCTCCAAAGACTCGTTTTTACGAACGACTGTTTTTGACATTCTCTTTCCCTCCCTCCGAAACATCACACTTACATACTAACTCCAGCATGCAAAAAGAAACACTTCTTCAGCATGTCTTTTACGATTATAATACATTTTATCACTTCAGGTCAACTATTTGGCAGAATAAAAGAAGAATAGATGCTCTTCCTTTTTCAAAAACTATGCAGATAGCTGTTATCCTTTCCCCTGAAGGCAACTATATTTTTATCATTACACCTTTTTTCATGCAGGAACGTACGAAACAACTACTCATTTCATACATTTTCAGTACTTAACTTCTCCACTAAAAAAGAAAGCATGCAAATCGTTTCCGTTTGCATGCTTTTTTATCCCGATTGGTCCGGGCTAATAATGAGCGGGGAATGAATCCCACGCTCATTAAAGTTTCACTTTATGCGCTTGCTGATTCCTTTTTCACATCATCTTCAAGGACACGAACAAATTGCGCTTCGTTATATGGATAACCAGCTTTTGTGATTTTTACTTTCACTAGTTTACCGATTAATTCTTCTGATCCTTCAAATACAATTTTCAAGTAGTTATCTGTATAACCTACATATAGGCCTTCACGGTCGCCCTCTTTAAATTGTTCTTCTGGAATAATTTCAAGTACTTCTCCTTCAAACTGTGATGCATACTCTTTCGCTAATTGATTAGATAGTTCAATTAAACGGTGAACACGATCATTCTTCACATCTTCAGGAACTTGATCTTCCATACGCGCTGCAGGTGTTCCTGTACGTTTTGAGTACGGGAATACGTGCAACTCAGAGAAGCGATTCTCTTTAATGAAATTGTATGTTTCCATGAATTCTTCTTCTGTTTCACCTGGGAAACCAACGATTACGTCTGATGTAATCGCAAGACCTGGTAACGCTTCTTTCAAACGATCTAAGCGCTCTTGGAAAAATTCCATCGTATACTTACGACGCATACGCTTTAATACAGTATTAGATCCAGATTGCAACGGAATGTGTAAGTGACGTACAACTACTTCAGACTTATCTAACACTTCAATTACTTCATCTGAAATCTGACTCGCTTCAATAGAAGAAATACGAAGACGTTTTAATCCGTCTACTTCCGCTTCCATATCACGAAGTAATCCAGCTAAGTTATAATCTTTAATATCTTCACCGTATCCACCTGTATGAATACCTGTTAATACGATTTCCTTATAGCCTGCATCTACTAATTGCTGCGCTTGTTTAATAACTTCTTTCCCATCGCGAGAGCGCATTAAACCACGCGCCCAAGGAATAATACAGAATGTACAGAAGTTATTACAACCTTCTTGTATTTTTAAAGATGCACGTGTACGGTCCGTGAAGTAAGGTACATCAAGTTCTTCATATACACGTGTTTTCATAATGTTACGCACAGCATTAATTGGCTGACGCTCTTTACGGAATTCTTCGATGTATCCTAACATCTTTTCACGATCTTGTGTACCAACTACAATATCTACACCTGGAATCGCCATAATTTCCGCTGGAGATGTTTGTGCATAACATCCTGTTACACAAATAACCGCATCTGGGTTTTGACGAACAGCACGTCTAATAACTTGACGACTTTTCTTATCCCCTGTATTCGTTACTGTACATGTATTAATAACATATACATCAGCTTTTTTTTCATATTCAGTTCTTTCATATCCACCTTGTTTAAACAATTGCCAAATGGCTTCTGTTTCATAGTGGTTTACTTTACAACCTAACGTATGGAACGCAACAGTTGACATTGATCATCACCCCATCAATTCAAAATGATACGAAGCAGCACTTAACGCATATAACGGCGCCGTTTCTGTTCTTAAAATTCTTGGTCCTAAACTACATGGTACAAATTTATGTTCACGAAGCGCTGTAATCTCTTCCTCAGCCAAACCGCCTTCTGGGCCAAATACAATCAATAACTTTTGACCTGGTTTCATCATCGTTAAAGCTTTCGCAAAATTAGATTTCTCGCCTTGTTTCGCTTCCTCTTCGTAAGCAACAAGGCAAACATCATACTCACCACTCATTGACAGCAATTGTTTAAACGATGCTGGGGCGTGTACTTCTGGAATTTCACTTCTATGTGATTGTTCCGCAGCTTCTTTCACAATTTTTCTTAAACGCTCAACTTTTTTATCAGCTTTTTTTGCATCCCATTTTACGATAGAGCGAGATGCTTGAAATGGTAAGAATGCAGCTGCCCCAAGCTCAGTTCCTTTTTGAAAAATTAACTCTAGCTTGTCTCCTTTCGGCAGTCCACTTGCAATCGTCACGAAAACAGGAAGTTCACTTGACGCCTCTACCCATTCTACAATAGCCGTATTAATAAATTCACTGGTAATTTCATCAATTGAACATACGGCTGTTTTTCCGTTTACACAGCAATAAATGTGATCTCCAGCTGACATACGCATTACTCTTGCGATATGATGGACGTCATCACCTACAATGCGAATACTTGTCTCATTTACATATTTCTCTTCTACAAAATAACGTTGCATATAATCACCTTAGTAGAGTTTCGTTCCTTTCGTAAGCCAATACTTACGAAAAGAACGAAACGTTATCATTTTTCATATAACAAACGGCAAGTCCCTCACCTTATAGTGAGAGACTCCCCTTTTCATTATAGACTAAAATCTATATTACGCATTTCGTGCAATAATTGCTACCCAATCTTCCATTCGTAACACTTCTTCAATTGTAAATCCAGCTTTTTCTAACGCTTCAGAAATTACTTTTTCCTTCGCAGCAATAATGCCCGATGTAATAAATAATCCGCCTGACTTCACAACTCTCGCTGCATCTTCAGGGAATAATAGAATAATTTCTGCTAATAAGTTAGCTACGATTAAATCAACAGGACCTTCAATACCTTCTAAAAGACTATTTTGTCCAACAGATACAATATCATCTGTTTTATTTAAACGTACATTCATTTCTGCACTTTCAACCGCAACCGGATCTAAATCATATGCTTGAACAGAAGACGCACCTAATTTCGCTGCTGCAATACTCAGTACACCAGAACCTGTTCCTACATCAATGATCGTATCACCTTGCTGTACTGTTTTTTCTAAAGCACGGATACACATCGTTGTTGTCGGATGAGTTCCCGTTCCAAATGCCATACCTGGATCTAATTCAATAATTTTTTCTTCCGGAGAAGATGGTGTATATTCTTCCCAAGTCGGCACAATTGTGAATGTATCAGAAATTTGTACTGGATGGTAATATTTTTTCCAAGCAGTAGCCCAATCTTCTTCATTGACTTCGTTAACGGTAATATTTCCAGTACCAATTTCGATGTCGTAAGATGGAAGCACATCAATAGATGATTTTACACCTGCAATTGTTTCATGTAAAGAATCCGTTTGCGGGAAATATGCTTTTATTAATACACCTTCCGCCGGATACTCATCTGGGTTCAATGCATAAATTTCACCATATTGTTGCTCGCGCTCTTTCGTCAACTCTGCCGGATCCTCAATCGCAACTCCACTAGCACCAGCTTCATGTAAAATATGAGAGACAGCTTCTACTGCTTCTTCTGTTGTATGAATACTAATTTCTGACCATTTCACAATTTACCAACTCCATTTTTTATTTCCATTATTCCCCTTTGAAAGCACGTTTAAGCTTTCCGAATAAACTATCATCCTGCTCTTCTTGTCCTGCAAATTCACGCAATAAATCTTTTTGCTGTGAAGTTAATTTCGTCGGTACAACAACACGCACGACTACATATTGATCTCCTTGACCGTATCCACGTACGTTCGGAGCACCCTTTCCTTTTAGGCGGAATTCTGTTCCTGTTTGTGTTCCTGCTGGAATTTTCAGCTTCACTTTACCATGAACAGTAGGAACTTCTACTTCATCACCAAGTGCCATTTGCGCAAATGTTAATGGCATTTCACAAATAATGTGATCTCCTTCGCGCTCAAAGAATTCATGATTTCTTACATGAACAACAACATATAAATCTCCTGCTGGGCCGCCATTTACGCCCGCTTCACCTTTTCCAGATACACGGATTTGTTGACCATTATCGATACCTGCTGGAATTTTAACGTTGATTTTTTTACGTTTACGTACTTTACCAGAACCGTGGCATGTCGTACATTTTTCTTTAATGATTTGCCCAGTTCCTGAACAATGACCACAAGCTTGACGGTTTACGATACGACCAAATGGTGTATTTTGTTCTACACTTACTTGCCCTGATCCTGAGCAATGTTTACATGTTTCTTTTGAAGTTCCTGGTTTTGCCCCGCTACCTTTACAAGTATCACATGGATCTTCTACTGGAATCTCAACATTTAACTCTTTACCAAAAATAGCTTCTTCAAAATCTAAAGTAACTTGATATTGTAAGTCAGCACCTTGACGCGGAGCGTTTGGATCACGACGTCTGCCGCCACCGCCGCCAAAGAATGAACTAAAGATATCTTCAAAACCGAAGCCACCGCCGAAGTCTCCTCCGCCGCCAAAGCCACCGAAGCCTTGATTAGCACCAGCATGACCAAATTGATCATATTGCGCACGCTTTTGATCGTCGCTTAATACTTCGTATGCTTCTTGCACTTCTTTAAACTTTTCAATTGCATTTTCTTCTTTACTTACGTCTGGATGGTATTTTTTAGCCAAACGACGATACGCTTTTTTTATTTCATCTTTTGAAGCACCCTTGCTAAGTCCAAGGACCTCATAATAATCTCGTTTACTCATAAATTTACAACCCCCGAATCTTTCACATAAACGTAATTTTAACACCGAAAGAAAGTGCTTTGCAACAAAGTTTCCTCACTTACAGTATGCAAAGTAAAAAACTTAAGACCCTCACACATTCCTTCTCATTCGTGAAAAAAGCCAAAGCCAAGGCACGCTTGACTTTGACTTTTTGTCATCTTACTTATTATGTTTACAGTTGAATTACTTGTCTTCTTTTACTTCTTCAAACTCAGCGTCTACTACATTGTCTTTCTTCGCGCCAGCATCTTGTGCTCCTTGTGCACCTTCTGCTTGCCCTGCAGCTGCTTGAGCTTGCTCATATAGTTTAACAGTTAGTTGTTGTACGATTTCTTGTAAAGCGTCTTTTTTCGCACGGATTTCCTCAAGCTCGTTCTTCTCAATCGCAGCTTGTAATGCTTCTTTCGCTTCTGTTGCTTTTGCAACTTCAGCTGCATCTACTTTACCTTCTAAATCTTTTACAACTTTATCTGTTTGGAATACAAGTTGGTCAGCTTCGTTACGAAGTTCAACTTCTTCCTTACGTTTTTGGTCAGCGTCAGCATTTGCTTCTGCTTCTTTTACCATACGATCTACTTCTTCATCAGAAAGACCTGAAGAAGATTGGATTGTAATAGCTTGTTCTTTGCTTGTTCCTAAATCTTTTGCACGTACGTTAACGATACCGTTCGCATCAATATCGAATGTTACTTCGATTTGTGGAATACCACGTGGTGCTGGTGGGATATCCGTTAATTGGAAACGTCCTAACGTTTTGTTGTCAGCTGACATTGGACGCTCACCTTGTAATACGTGAATGTCTACTGCTGGTTGGTTATCAGCAGCTGTTGAGAATACTTGTGATTTACTTGTTGGAATTGTAGTGTTACGCTCGATTAATTTCGTGAACACACCACCCATAGTTTCAATACCTAAAGAAAGTGGAGTTACATCTAATAATAGTACGCCTTCTACATCACCAGTAAGTACGCCACCTTGAACTGCAGCACCTAATGCTACAACTTCATCCGGGTTTACACCTTTATATGGTTCTTTACCAGTTTCACGTTTAATAGCTTCTTGTACAGCTGGGATACGAGTAGAACCACCTACAAGGATAACGCGATCTAATTCACTTGCAGATAGACCAGCATCTTTTAAAGCACGACGAGTTGGTTCTAATGTTCTTTCAACAAGGTTTGCTGAAAGCTCTTCGAATTTCGCTCTTGTTAATGTTAATTCTAAGTGTAATGGACCAGCAGCTCCAGCACTAATGAATGGCAATGAAATTTGTGTTTGTGTTACACCTGAAAGATCTTTTTTCGCTTTTTCAGCTGCATCTTTCAAACGTTGAAGTGCCATTTTATCTTGGCTTAAATCAATGTTATTTTCTTTTTTGAACTCAGCTACTAAGTGATCGATGATAACTTGGTCAAAGTCATCTCCACCAAGACGGTTGTCACCAGCAGTTGAAATAACTTCAAATGTTCCATCTGCTAACTCAAGGATAGATACGTCAAATGTACCGCCACCTAAGTCATATACTAAGATTTTTTGCTCTTCATCTTGTTTTTCTAAACCGTAAGCAAGCGCTGCTGCTGTTGGTTCGTTAATGATACGTTCAACTTCTAAACCAGCGATACGACCAGCATCTTTCGTTGCTTGACGCTCTGCATCGTTGAAGTATGCAGGTACTGTAATAACAGCTTTCGTTACTGTTTCACCTAAATATGCTTCAGCAGAAGCTTTTAAGTTTTGTAAAATGATTGCAGAAATTTCTTGAGGTGTATATTCTTTACCCTCGATTTCTACTTTGTAGTCTGTACCCATATGACGTTTAACAGACATGATTGTATTTGGGTTTGTAATTGCTTGACGCTTTGCTACTTCCCCAACTTGACGTTCTTCATTTTTGAAAGCTACAACAGAAGGTGTTGTACGGTTTCCTTCTGGATTTGGGATAACCTTTGGTTCTCCACCTTCCATAACAGCTACACAAGAGTTTGTTGTACCTAAGTCAATACCGATAATTTTACTCATGGCGAATCCTCCTACTTTTATGTAAATTATTGATTTACTTTTACCATCGATGGGCGAATTACACGGTCTTTTAATTTATAACCTTTTTGGAATTCTTCCACAACCGCATTTGATTCAAATTCGCTGTCTTCTACTTGCATAACAGCTTGGTGTTCATGAGGATCAAACTGTTTACCAACAGCTTCAATCGCTTCTACACCTTCTTTTGTCATCGCTTCTAACAATTGACGATATACCATTTCCATCCCTTGTAATAAGGACTTCATTTGCTCATCATTTGCTTCCACTTGCATCGCTCTTTCAAAATTATCAAGAGCTGGCAAAATATCTGAAACAAGACTTTGTGCTCTATATTTTTCAGCAGCCTGTTTATCCATTTGAACACGACGCTTATAATTTTCAAAATCAGCTTGTAGACGTAGCATACGGCCTTCCGTTTCCGTCAGTTTCGCTTGCAATTCATCTACTTTTTCTTGTAAAAGAGCAGCCTCACTTTTTTCTTCAACAGATTCTTCGCTGTCTTCAGATGTTACGGCTTCTTCAACTTGTGCTTCTTTTACTTCTTCTTTCACTTCTTCTACAACTTGTTCGTTACGCTCTTCCACAATTTTCACCTCCTTAAAAGGTATTAGGTATCATGCATAGCATGATTACCTAAGTATAGTTATATATTACACACAGTGATGTATTGCTTATCACTTGAGCGAATGTATTCTTCTTTATTCTTTATTTTTTTAGTCCATCTGTAATTTGCCTTGTAAATAACTGCAACAAACTAATTACACGAGAGTATTGCATTCTCGTTGGACCTAAAATTGCAATTGTTCCAACCTGTTCTTCTCCGATTGAATATGTTGCAGAAATTAAACTGCAATCCTCCATAGCCGTTGAAGAGTTTTCCCTACCAATTTTCACTTGAATACCAACTTGTTTATGACGCAAAATATCATAAAACTCAGCTTCGTTATCAATCATGGTAAGTAAAGATCTAACTTTTTGAATGTCATGAAACTCTGGTTGCGAAAGCATATTTGCCTTCCCTCCAAAGTATATCTTTTCCGATAACGGAACTTGAAATGTACCATCCAATATTTTTATTGCACTATCGTAATTATGAACATACCCACGCAATACCGTAACAATCTCCTTAAAGATTTTATTATGGAGTTCCGACATTGGTACGCCCGATAGCTTTTCATTTAAAATATTAACCATTTTTTCTAAATCTGATAAATCAACAGATTCCGGAACGGTAATCGTTTTGCTTTGTACATGCCCTGTATCCGTTACAATAATAGCGACTGCAGTTTGACGATCAAGCGGAACAATTTGTACGTTTTTAAGTTTATTTGTGCTTAACTTCGGTCCAAGAACAATGGCCGTATAATTTGTAAGCTCTGATAAAATTTGAGCTGATTGTTGTGCAATCTTTTCCGCTTCAAAAATTCTTTCAGCAAATAAATCTTTAATTTGTACAATTTCATCGTTCGGTAAATTTTGCGGCGCTAAAAGATGGTCTACATAAAATCGATATCCTTTTTCAGAAGGAACACGTCCAGAAGAACTATGCGTTTTCTCAATAAATCCTAGTTCCTCTAAATCAGCCATTTCATTTCGTATAGTAGCTGAACTAAATGTAATTTCATCTTTTTTAGCCAACGTCCTTGACCCAACAGGTTGCGCTGATCCAATAAAGTCATCAATAATTGTTTGTAAAATTAAGAGCTGACGTTCCGTAAGCATCTCATCATCACCTCTGTTAGCACTCTTTGTCTTCGAGTGCTAAATCTATTAATAACTTACCAAAATTGACATTCAATTGTCAACGGAAACGTCACGAAATAATGAAACTTTTTCACGTTAATGGAACATTTAATTAGTCAATCAAAAATGATTGGAATACTTCATTCCCTAATAATTTTCCTTTTCGCGTTAAACGAACATATCCATCGCTCTCTTCAAGCAATCCTTGTTCTTGGTTGTTTTGTAACTGCTTCGCGAAAACTTGATCCATTTCCATATTAAATTTCTTTTGAAACGCTATTTTAGATACACCTTTTGTTTTTCGGAGTCCTAAGAACAACTCTTCTTCCATTTTTTCTTTCTCCGTCACCACATGAACATCTAAATACGGAAATCCGGTTTCATCGATCTTATTGAAATATTGCTTGAGCGGCCCTACATTTTGGATACGTTCTCCATTTACATAACTATGCGCTCCAGCTCCAAATCCATAATACTCTTCATTATTCCAGTATGTGAGATTATGTCTACTTTCATTATTACCTTTTGAAAAATTACTAATTTCATACTGGGTATAGCCATGTTTCTCCATTTCATCCATTACCATTTCGTACATTTTCGCTTCATGGTCTTCACCTGGAAGTCTTAATTTCCCTTTATTCATTAAGTTATAAAATACTGTTTTCGGTTCCACAATTAATGAATATGCCGAGAAATGTTGTACACCAAGCGTAAAAGCAATGTCTAATGTTTCTTTTACATCTTCTATCGTCTGTCCTGGCAGAGCATAAATAATATCTACATTTATATTTTTAAATCCTACTTCCTGCGCTTCTCTAATTGCTACAAACGCATCTTCTCTCGTATGCTTACGTCCAATTTTCTCAAGCAATTCATCTCGAAATGTTTGCACCCCAAAACTAATTCGGTTCACTCCACCTTCTAGCAATACATTTAATTTCTCTTTCGGCAAATCACCTGGATTCGCTTCAAATGTTAATTCACAATTCGGGGCAAACGGACGTAAACGACGATTTATAATATCTAATAATTTCTTTGTCTGTTCCATATTTAATGCTGTCGGAGTTCCCCCGCCAACAAAAATCGTTTTCATACTATCAAACGGTACCTTTTGAACTGTATTTATTATTTCTTTCTCTAAATACTCTAAATATTGATCGACCGGCTGGCGTTCAATAAACACTTTATTAAAATCACAATAGTGACAAATATGCTGACAAAACGGAATATGAATATATGCAGCTTGCACCAAAAATAACTCCTACCTTTCTAAAAAGAAAACCTCCGCGCTCGGGAGGCTTCTTTTACTTCTCTAACGTATTACGAATTTGTTCCATTCGCATTTTTCCCCAATCATACATCATTTCAACGATTGGTAAAAGCGACATGCCTAATTCCGTCATATAATATTCCACTCGCGGAGGAATTTCTGGGTATACTGTTCGATCAACAATCCCATCTTCCATTAACTCTTTTAATTGGTTTGACAAAACTTTATGAGAAATGCTCGGAAATAATCGTTGTAATTCACTAAAACGATGAGGCCCTTCCACACCAAGATGCCATAATATTACAACTTTCCACTTTCCACTAATAATAGAAAGCGTCAATTCCTTTTCACAATTAAAATTGCCATTTTGTATTTTTTCTTGAATATCTTTTCGAATATTTTCGGACATTAACAAACTCCTAACTCTATATGAACTAAAAAGCTCTCTCACTATTGTAAATGAGAGCTACTCAGATGTCTAAAAAGTAATTATACGTAAAAAAGAAGTCGCATAAACGACTTCTTTTTTCATTCCAACTATTAGTTGTCATCCATTTTCAGTACAGCCATGAATGCTTCTTGCGGTACTTCTACAGAACCAACAGACTTCATACGTTTTTTACCTTCTTTTTGCTTATCAAGAAGTTTACGCTTACGAGAAATGTCACCACCGTAACATTTCGCAAGTACGTTTTTACGCATCGCCTTAATTGTAGAACGCGCTACAACTTTGTTTCCGATCGTCGCTTGAATTGGCACTTCGAACTGCTGTCTTGGAATTAATTCTTTTAATTTTTCTACGATTACTTTACCACGGTCATACGCTGAATCACGGTGTACGATAAATGATAGAGCATCGACTTGCTCAGAATTTAAAAGAATATCCATTTTCACAAGTTTAGATGGTTTGTAACCAATTAACTCATAATCAAATGATGCATATCCTTTCGTATTTGATTTCAACTGATCGAAGAAGTCATATACGATTTCTGATAATGGGATTTCATATGTCAATGTAACACGCGTTTCATCTAAATATTGCATATCAATAAACGTTCCGCGTTTACCTTGGCAAATTTCCATTACAGCTCCAACATAGTCATTCGGAACCATAATTGCCGCTTTAACAAATGGCTCTTCAACACGATCGATTGTCTGTGGATCCGGCATATTAGACGGGTTATCGACAATCATGTCTTCACCATTCGTTAAGAATACTTTATAAATAACACTTGGCGCTGTTGTAATTAAATCAATTTTAAATTCACGTTCAATACGCTCTTGAATGATTTCCATATGAAGAAGTCCTAAGAATCCACAACGGAAACCAAATCCTAGCGCTTGAGATGTTTCTGGCTCAAACTCAAGAGCAGAATCGTTTAATTCTAATTTCTCTAGCGCATCACGTAAGTCGTTGTAACGTGCAGAGTCAATCGGGTACAGACCACAGAATACCATTGGATTTAATTTACGGTAACCAGGTAATGGCTCAGCTGCTGGACGTTTCGCATGTGTAATCGTATCACCAACGCGTGTGTCACCAACATTTTTAATCGATGCCGCTAAGAAACCTACATCACCTACTGTTAACTCATCACGTTGCGTAGTTTTCGGTGTAAACACACCTACTTCTGTTACTTCAAATTCTTTTCCAGTTGCCATCATACGTACTTTATCGCCAACTTTTACCGTTCCATTTACAACACGGATATACGCAATTACACCGCGGTATGGATCATATAAAGAGTCAAAGATCATACATTGTAACGGTTCTTCTGAATCACCTGTTGGTGCTGGCACTTTTTCAACGATTTGTTCTAGAATCTCTTCGATACCAATCCCAGCTTTTGCCGAAGCAAGTACAGCTTCTGATGCATCTAACCCAATTACATCTTCCACCTCTTGGCGTACACGCTCTGGGTCTGCACTTGGTAAATCGATTTTATTAATAACCGGTAAAATTTCTAAATTGTTATCAAGCGCTAAGTATACGTTCGCTAACGTTTGCGCTTCAATACCTTGCGCTGCATCTACTACAAGAATTGCACCTTCACAAGCCGCTAAACTACGAGATACTTCGTACGTAAAGTCGACGTGTCCTGGTGTATCAATTAAGTGAAGAATATATTCTTCGCCGTCTTTTGCTTTATAGTTTAATTGTACTGCGTTTAATTTAATTGTAATACCACGCTCACGCTCTAAATCCATAGAGTCAAGCAACTGAGCTTTCATTTCACGTTGTGTTAACGCGTTTGTTTTCTCTAAAATACGGTCTGCTAACGTTGACTTTCCGTGGTCAATATGAGCAATGATAGAGAAATTACGAATTTTGGACTGTCTTTTTGCTCTTTCTTCTTTGTTCATCTATGTTCTCAACTCCTAATAGTCTCGCCAATATACACTAGCACTGATTATATCAATAGAGCAGCAAAGATTCAATGAAAACTCGTGCTGCTTACGATACAAATCATTCTATTTATATCTTATGCGAACAAACCATAAGAGACAAACCTTTTTCAAATTAAAGAACGGCTGCCTTACAAACCTGTAAAACAACCGTCCTCCGTTTGACTCTTAACTAAAAATCCCTTTTACTTTCCCAACAACTATATCTGTTCCAAACTTTGTTATTTCATAGGCAACGCTTGCTATCGCCATACCCATTCCTTCTACAATATTAAAACTTTTTAAGCTTTCTAATTGTTTTTGTTTTTCAGTAGCGGAAAACGAACTCTCCAAAGTTTCTGATTCAGTGGCCTCACCTTTTGTTCCTGTCATATGAGCGATTTGTTCATACGACATTTGCTGATAACCTTTCATACTTTTCAACCCATGATTTGCAAGTGCCACCCCTGCTATTACCATAAGTAAGCATATAGCCACACTACATATACATAAAAGCGAAAAGCGACTTACATGATTATCGTCACTTCCCATCAATGTGTATATGCTCCTGTATTATCTTGGTCAATTTGATGATGCAGCGCTGCATTTAAACCACTTGCTATTACATTTGCCATATCCTCTATGAAGGCATCCACTTCTTTCGGAGTCACCATTAAATTATGACCAAGAGGAGATAACACTTCATAAATTAATTTTCTCTTCTCTTCATCTCCCAGTGTACCTACAGCACCTAAAAACATATTCCGGCTCTTTTCATCCGGCATATCCTCTTCTGTTAATTTTTTCTTTTCTCCAAATGTAAAACCAGCCGGCAACAAAGATCGGGAAGGTTTATTTCCTTCTTTCATCTCCCGGCCAAAATGTTTCAAAATAAAATCAATTGTATCGCTTGTAATCGAAACGGCATCCACCACAGTCGGAACACCAATTGCGATAACAGGAATACCTAATGTTTCTTTACTGAGTTCCTTACGTTTATTCCCAACACCCGACCCAGGATGAATTCCTGTATCAGAAATTTGTATCGTACTATTTACCCTTTCAATAGAACGAGCAGCTAACGCATCAATTGCAATGACAAAGTCTGGTTTTGTCTTCTCAATGATTCCATAAATAACATCGCTCGTTTCAATCCCTGTAATCCCCATTACCCCCGGCCGAATTGCACTAACAGGCCTAAACCCTTCTTCTACACTTTCAGGCTGCAATTGAAACAAATGTCTCGTTACCAATACATTTTCTACAACTATCGGTCCAAGCGCATCCGGCGTTACATTCCAATTTCCAAGACCAACAATTAAACAACTCGCTTCTTTCGTAACGCCAACCTCTTCTAAGAAATAAGAAAATTCTTTTGCAAAAATACGCTCTACTTTTTGTTGCAGCTCCGTATCTTGTTGACGTATACCTTGTACTTCAAGCGTTAAATAATTTCCAGGTTTTTTACCCATCGAGTCAGAGGCAGCTTCATCAATTGTAACTTTTGTAACGGTAATACCTTCTTCTTCCCTCTCTTTTACAATAACGCCTTCTATCTCTTTTTGCTCTTCTTGACGCTCTTGCAGCATTTGATGCGCCTCTACAGCAAGGTCCGTTCTAACACTATATTTACTTAAATCTAATGGTTCTTTCATCGTATCTCCTCCGTCATTCATAGTAAATATCGTTAGATTTCCCAAAGTTATATAAGGTCATTCTTTCCTTTACGTGAAATTTCATAGATATACTATTGCAATTCTCTTCACCGTTTGATAGAATATCACTTGTTCTATGTTAAGAATCGAGTCATTCGATTGCACCAGGGAGGTGAAAAGTATGGCAAACATCAAATCTGCTATCAAACGCGCTAAACTTAGCGAAGAGCGTCGTGCACATAACGCTTCTATCAAGTCTGACATGCGTTCTGCTGTTAAAACTGTAGAAGCTTTAGTTACTAATAACGATCTTGAAAATGCTAAAGAAGCTTTCAAAACTGCTTCTAAAAAACTTGACAAAGCAGCTCGTAAAGGTCTTATCCACCAAAACGCTGCAGCTCGTCAAAAATCTCGCTTAGCGAAACAAGTAAACGCGTAAGGCGTTTAAAAAACGATCCATTCGGATCGTTTTTTTATATACAAAAAAGTTCACGCTCTTAGCACGTGAACTTTTTTTGTTTCATCACATATGATTTAACCGCATTAAGAAAAACTCGAGCACAAGTTTTTTATCCATTTTTCCCGTTTTCATACTATAATCAGCTTCCGCTAATTCCATTATCACTTTTTTTAATTCTTCAAAAGAGAAAAACTTCGTTTGATTCATCGCTAATTTTACACGATATGGATGCACACCAATATGAGACGCGATTTGATTTTGACCGTAACCACGCTGCTGTAACTCTTTCACTTGATGCAGTAAACGGAATTGACTTACTAATAACGCAAGCAATTTAATAGGTTCCTCCTGCTGCGTAAATAATCCATCCAAAATTTGCATCGCACCCGCGATATCTTTTTTTACCACTTTTTCTGTCAAAGCAAACACATTTTGTTCAACTGATTTTGGCACAAGCTCTGCAACGAGTTTCGGTGTAATATCTCCGCCCATACCGACATATAACGTTAACTTGTCCATTTCCTTCGCCAACATCGTTACATTACTTCCCACAAGCCCTAACAACAAACTAACAGCCGCATGATCAATATGCACATGCACTTCATCTGCCCGAGCAACAATCCACTTCTGAACATCCTGCACTTGCATTGCATTCGCTTCTACTACATCCGCTGTTTTCTTTAATAGTTTTGTAATTTTTTTTCGTTCATCCAGCTTTTCGTAAGGCGCAACAAAAACAAGAATAGAAAAGGGAGAAGGTTCCCCAATATATTCTTCTAAAATTTTTATATTTTGTTCTAACTTTTCTTTTTGTGAAGTTAAAAAGAGTGGTGATTTTATTAATAACACTTTACGTTCTCCGAAAAAAGGAAGTGTACGTGCATCCTCAACCACATCCTCTAAATATGCTTCTTCTAAATCATATGTCACAACATTAAACTCGCGATCTTCCTCTTCAAGCGCTTCTGTTGTAATAAGCTTTATCGTTTCATTTATAAAAAACGCTTCTGTTCCATATAGTAAATATAACGGAGCAAACTGCTTCTTTTTAATCTTTTTATGTATATCACTCATACTTTTTCCTACTCCCTAACTTGGCAATATATATTTATACTAATGCCCTAGCTTTTGTTTTACAAGTACAAAGGAACAGGCAATATAACCCGTCCCTTTATTTATATTAAACGCCACGCAATAAGCCCCGGGTTTCTTATTGGTGTGCGGTAATCACCTTCCCTTTATTATTCGCAATAAAAATTCGAGTATAAGTGCCAACTGTTAACATGCTTGGAAACAAAAACTCACGTTACTTCATGATCTAAAAGTAGTAAAAACGCTCTATTTCTCTTCATATGGAAATTGTAGATTTTTTTCTGACAATATTTTATACTAAAGTGGAATGTTGGGGAGGGATTCTAAATGAATGATTTTGAACAAAACGTTCAAAGTAAACGCAATGACGCTATTGATTCAGGGGTAGGATTTATCGTCTCATTTGGTTTTTTCGCAACACTTTTCATCATTGCAACTGTTATTAAATTTATCGGTTCTTAAAGACTGCTGCTTACTGGCAGTCTTTTTTATCTATTATGTGTTTCATCATATGTGATTTTGCTGAGAAAGGTTCCGTTTTCCCCTTTAAAAACATAGGAGATAGCCCCTTGCTTATCCGTACGCCATATTTCAATCCCCCTCTTCTCAAAACGCTCTATAACGTCCTTATGAGGGTGCCCATACCTATTACGCTCACCGACAGAAATAATCGCTATATTAGGCTGTATGACGCTCAGAAAAGGTGTTGTAGATGACGTATTACTCCCATGATGAGCAACCTTTAAAACATCCGCTCGCAACTCTGGATACGTAGCTACTAAAAACTTCTCGCCTTCTTCTTCTAAATCACCTGTAAACAACCACGTTAGTCCTCCTAATTTTGCCAACATTACAATTGAAGCGTTATTTTCACTGTTCTCCTTTCCTATTGGCGCTAATACGAAAAATTCCGCTCCATTTATGCTCCAACTTTCTCCTTCTCTCACTTCTCTTATTTTCACTTCCTTTTCTAAAGCCTGTTTCTTTACTATTTTTTCTAATTCCGCATCTTGTTCCTTTCGGCCAAATACAACTTCTTTTACGGTTATATTTGATAATAACTCTTGCGCAGCACCTATATGGTCCGCATCTCCATGCGTTATAATTAATTTATCGATCTTTTTAATACCTTCCTTTTGTAAATAAGGGATCAAAATATCATTTCCGACAGAAAATTCATGCTTTTTCCGTTGCCATTCTTCCTTGTTCGGACGAATTGTTCCACCAGTATCAATAAGGTAAATCTCTTGATCATACGGGAGGCGAATTAATATTGCATCTCCCTGTCCAACATCGAGAAAGGTAACACTCCCACTTTCTCGAAAATACGGATATACATAATGGCATGTACTAATAAAAAGAAATACACCCGCAGATATAAACAGAATCCCCTTTGCCATTCGCCTTTCCCAAACCATCAATATACTAATAATACTCACGCAATATAAGGCTATAAGAAGTATAGGTGTTTGTCCGAAATTAAGATGGGTAAATGGTAAGTTTTCACAATAACTTAAAAAATCATTAGAAAGATTCAAACCTATTGATAGTACATTCGCAAGCCTTTTTGCAAGAAACGGGATGATCGGTATACATATCAAAATAACAATACTGCACGGCAATACAACGAGAGATAAAAACGGAACGTATAAGATATTTAAGAAAATACTATATGGAGAAAAATAACCGAAGTGATATAACAAAATCGGAGTACTAACGAGCTGTGAAATGAAAGAAATATAAATAGAATTTCGAATTACTCCATTACCACTCTCTAGTAAAAGCGGGGCAGATAAAAGTAAAGCAAAACTACCGACGAAAGAAAACTGAAAGCCAATATTAAACACGAGATATGGATCAAATATAAGCATACATATAGCTGTTATACTTAAAGCATCTAAGCTAGATAAACGAATAGAACACATAAAAGCAATTAACATGAAAACTCCTGTTATAGAAGCTCTTATAACAGATGGTGACGCTCCTGCTAAAATCATATATAGAGGAATGCAGAAGATAAGACATACTGTTGCTACCTCCCTTGTCACACCGCTTCTTAGCAAAATAAAATACACGATTACCATTAACAATACGATATGCGATCCTGAAATCGCCAACAAATGCACGAGACCGAATTGTTGATATTGCTCTTCAACTTCAAATGTCATTTGTTGTCTATCACCAAATACTAATGCATTCATAAAAGCGCCTGATTGCTCTGGAAACATTTCTGTAACTTCTGAGATTGCTTGTTGCCTCAAAAGAAGAATCCATTGCACGAGTGACAACGATGTTTTATGGCATTCAGAAATATATGTAGCGTCCAATATGAAATGAATATTTTGCTTATATAAATAATCACGATAATTAAACCCATGGAAATTCCGAGCTATTTGCGGTTCTTTCCTCTCACCTTCGAATACACATGATACTCCTGCATGTAATTGTCGCATTTGTTTCTTTTCCAAGGCTGATTTCATTTTGTAACTTAACTGCACTATATTTTTATTCTGATCTTCAACTTGAAATGAGAGGCGATCTCCGTTAATAAGAGGTGTATTATGTATCACTCCTCTTGTAGTTTCGTAGGACTCTCCCAGAGGCTTGTTTTGCCCTTGAACATACGTGGTGTACATAGCGCCACTTAAACACGCTACCATACAATAAAAGAAAGTTTTACGCGGAGTACGATACAAACAAAAGAAAACATTTAGAACGAGACAACAAGTCAGCCATACAACTGAAGAAGAGAAGGCAATTGCAATCCCTATTATAAATGAGATTGCAACATAGCCCCATTGTCCTTGCAACTCATACTCACTCCTTATAGCATCATTTTTGCTTTCGTGAATACATGCTGTAATTCTTCCATTGATAAGTTCTCTTTTTCTAAAGATGCAAATAGTTCTTTTAACTCCATATGACGCTTTTGATCCTCTAATGCTGCAATATCATATTCTAGTGGAACGTGTTTCACCGTTACATTCGCTTTTTCAAATAACTCTACGGCATACGGATGATTTTTATAATCCTGTGCATAATAAACTGCTGTAATACCACTTTGAATAATCGCCTTACAACATTGTAAACAAGGAAAATGCGTAACATAAATTTCCGCTTCCTCCGTTTTCACGCCAAATTTTGCACACTGTAATAAAGCATTCATTTCTGCATGAATTGTACGAACACAATGATTATCAATAACATAGCATCCATCATCTATACAATGTACGCCACCTTTAATTGAACCATTATATCCACCAGCAATAATTCGTTTATCACGAACGATTGTCGCTCCTACTGCAAGCCTTGTACATGTACTACGTAAAGATAACAAATGGCTTTGCGTCATAAAATATTGATCCCATGAAATTCGTTCCATATTCTTCACCTACTTTTTTGTCTACTTGTAGTGTAGCGAATGAAGAAAAACTTCGTCAATCTTTTACGGAATAATAATTTGATCTTTTATTTTCTCCAAAGACTTCACACCAATCCCATCAATCTCTAACAAATCTTCTATTTTTTGAAACGGACCATGTTCCTCTCGATATTTCAAAATACTTTCTGCTTTCCGAGAACCAATACCTGTAATTTTTTCAAGTTGTTCTTTAGAAGCTGCATTTATTTGAATTTTTCCCTCTCCCTTTGAAACAGCAGCTACTTCTTGCACTTGTTCGTTTTTATTCGGTACGTAAAGAATCATTTGGTCTTGTACCATTTGTGCTAAATTTACCTTCATCCTATCTGCCTCAGGCAAAAAACCACCTGCTTTTTCAATAGCATCCTTGACCCGGTCCCCTTCTTTCATTTCATACACCCCCTCTTTAACAACAGCCCCTTTCATATCAATTACAATTATTTTTTTCTGCTGCTTTGTATCCGATATTTTCGGTTTACTTTTCTTCTCTATATCTTTCTCTTGAACATCCGTTGCAATAACTGATCGCTCTGTATGCTCGTTCGTTTTCCAAAAAAGAAGAAAAAGCACAGTTCCAATAATAGCTGCTAATCCTAACCATTTCTTTGGAAAATCCCACATCATTTTTCACCTCTAATCATAAATTTATAACATCATTCATATTGTTTAGGAGAAAGCTGTTACGAAGGAGGGATGAAACATTGAACATAGGAATTATAGGGACAGGAAACATGGGGAATATACTAATCGATGCATTTTTAGAAACCCGTGCTGTCAAACCTTCGTGCCTTACGATTATTAATCGAACGCCCGCCAAAGCATATCATATAAAGGAAAAACACCCTTCTGTTCATATAGCCAAAACTATTGATGAGGTAATCGAACGATCACATCTTATTTTTATTTGCGTAAAGCCGATAGATATATACCCGATCTTGCAAAAATACGCTGAACATTTTTCTGATGAAAAGTGCTTAGTTTCTATCACAAGTCCAATATCTCCATCACAATTAGAGACACTTGTACCTTGCCATGTTGCTCGTATTATTCCGAGCATTACAAACCGCGCCCTATCCGGCGCATCACTATTTACATTTGGAAGTAACTGCTCTGAAGAATGGCAACAAAAACTATTTCGCTTATTCAAAAACATTTCTACTCCCCTTGTAATAGAAGAAGATATAACGCGCGTTTCATCTGATATAGCAAGCTGCGGCCCCGCATTCTTTAGTTATTTATTACAATGTTTCATTAATGCTGCTGTAGATAAAACAAATATTACACATGAAGAAGCCACTACTTTAGTAAGTGAAATGGTCGTTGGAATGGGGAAACTACTCGAAAAAGGGATTTTCACATTGCCTACTTTACAAGAAAAAGTATGTGTGAAAGGCGGCGTTACAGGAGAAGGCATTCGGGTTTTAGAAGAACATGTTGGGGATATGTTTCATAAATTAATCGAGCGGACACACGAGAAATTTGATGAAGATTTAAAATGCGTTGATCAGCAATTCAATAAGCACACATAATAAATACGTCATCGTCATTCCAAATCCTTTTTATAAATACTTAATTTTTCACATTACATTTTTACTTAAACTAGCACTTTCAAAATTCACGTATATCATCTTCTTATTATCCTACAACTAAAATTACAGCTTCTTTACAAAACAAAAGCAACCTTCTCGGTTGCTTTTGTTTTATCCGTTTTTCTTCGCCATGAAGAAAATACGCTCTGTTTGTTCTGTAACTTCAAGTCGCTCAAAGTCACCAGTTACACGAAGCACTGTAAAACCAGCTTCTTCAAGCCATTTCGTTAACTCTTCAACCGGATATGCACGTTGTACGTGACATTCGTCAAAACGATGGTACACATCTTCTTCTGGGTCTTGAACAAAGAATGTTAAATCATGTTCTACACTGTTTGAATCTTCACCAGGGAAGCAATTCCAAATAAGAGATATTTCTTCTCCATTCACTGTGTATGTTTCATTTTGAAATACATGATGTATTTTATATAAAGAATGTACATCAAATAAAAACAAACCATCTTGACGTAAATGATGAAACACTCTTCGGAATGTTTCTTGCACTCCATCTTCTTGCAATACATAGTTTAATGAATCACAAAAGATCGTTACACAGTCAAACTCACCTGGAACATCAAGCTCTCGCATGTCTTGTTGGTAAAAAGGAATAAAATATCCTGCCTCGCCTAGTTTTTGCTGTGCGACTGCTAACATTTCTTCCGAAAGATCGACACCGATTACATCGTAACCCTTTTGTACAAGCGGAAGCGTTACATTACCAGTACCGCATGCTACATCAAGAATCTTCGCCTCTTTCACATCCGCTTGCTGTAAGCTTTCCTCTGTGAATTCCACCCATTTATCATAGGGGACATCATTCATTAGTTCATCGTACAGCAACGCAAATTGCTCGTAGTTCATTGGCCTAACTCTTCTGTAATATCTTCACGTGGCACATCGCCCCATAGACGCTCTAAATTATAGTGATTACGCTCATCTTTATGGAATACATGAGCAACTACATCTCCAAGGTCAACTAATACCCAGCGAGCTTCGTCAAAACCTTCCATACGTTGTACGTCGATTTGGAACTCGTGTGCTTTCGCTTTAATTTCACGCGCAATTGCTTGCACTTGCTTATCTGAGTTACCGTGACAAATAATGAAATAATCTGCAATTGGTGAAATACCTTGCATATTTAGGACAACCATATCTTCCGCTCTCTTATCATCAGCTGCTTTTGCTGCTAATACTAATAAATCTTTATCTTTCATTTACTCATTTCCTCCTTGATAACTGCATTGTATGTTTGGAATGTTAATGGATAAATCGTTTGATCTTTTCCCATTAAAAATTGAATTGTTCTCTTTAGCGCAAATAATAAAGCTTGATCTATATCCGTATATGCGAGTTTACGAGCTTCCTCCACCCCTGGAAACTTTCGCCCAGGCTCAATGTAATCAGCTACATAAATTACTTTATCTAACATCGTCATTTTCTCATGACCACTTGTATGATATGTAATAGCTTGCAGGATTTCAGGATCTGTAATACCTACTTCTTTTTCTACTAAGTATGCCCCAACAGGTGCATGCCATAACTCTTTGTTATAACAAAGTAAATCTTTCGGCAAATCTTCACTTTTAATGATCTCTTCCATCTCTGAAATCGCTCTACACTTCGCATAATCATGAAATATAGCTGCAACTTCAGCTTTTTTTTCATCCACACCGTATAACTTAGCAAGTTCAATTGCTGTTTCCATTACACCAATTGTGTGTATATAACGTTTTTCATGCATTTGTTGTTTCACAATATGAAGTGCTTTCTCACGATTCATACAACCCATTCCTCTCGATATATACCTGTACTTTTTCAGGAAGTAAATATTTACATGTTTTCTTCTCTTTATATCTCTCACGTAATAAAGATGAAGAAACAGCAAACTCCGGAATTTCCACAGTGGTGATAGGATAAGGTGTATGCAATGTATACCCAGGTCTTGCAACCCCAACAAACGTTACAAGATTAAGTAACATTTCAATGTTATACCACTTCGGCAAATACTCAACCATATCTCCACCAATAATAAAATGAAACTGCACATCCGGATGCTTCTTCGTCAATTGTAGCATAGTGTCATACGTATAAGATGGGCCCTTCCTGCTTAGCTCTTCTAAACAAATAGAAAAATGTTCCTCTTCCTCAGTCGCAAGCTCTAACATTTGCAAACGACTTTCTACACTTGTAATATTCCGCCCTTGTTTATGCGGCGGAATTTGGTTCGGTAAGAACCATACTTCTTCTAAATTCAAAGCATGATATACTTCATTTGCAATGAGCAAATGTCCATAATGTGGCGGATCAAATGTACCGCCAATGATGCCAATTTTCCTCAAAAGAAACGCCCCTTCCTTTTACGTACAGCAACTCTCTTCATTCCTAACAGAAGAGAGTTACTATTAATAAAAGTTCAATTGGTTTCGCTCTCTACATCATTACGCATCAGCGATAAAAATAGCGCATGCTAATCTTTTTATCGAGGAAGCTTAATTTGTTTATTTTCTCTTGACTCTTTGTATAAAACGATTGTGCTTCCAATTACTTGAACGATTTCAGCACGTGCACCTTTTGCAAGTTCTTCTGCAACTTCACGGCGATCGAATTCACAGTTTTGTAGCACACTTACTTTAAATAGCTCACGAGCTTCTAAAGTATCTGCGATTTGTTTAATCATATTTTCATTTACTCCGCCTTTTCCTACTTGAAAAATTGGTGTTAAATGATGTGCCTGTGCACGTAAAAATCTTTTTTGTTTTCCTGTTAACATATATGTTAGCCTCCAAGCTTTCTTATAACTAATTGTTTCATTCGTTCGATATTTGGCGTACGCCCTGTCCACATTTCAAATGCAAGCGCTCCTTGATAAACAAACATATCAATACCATTTTGAATCATTGCACCTTGCTCTTTCGCCTCACATAAAATTTTCGTTTCAAATGGATTATAAATTATATCTGATACAATCGTTCCCTTATTCAACGAAGAAATTTGTAACGGCGTATGTTCGACGCGTGGATGCATACCTATTGTTGTCGTCTGAATGATAATATCATAATTCCCTTGTTCTTCTGTTGCTTTCTCTAGCGATAAAGCAACAGAATGGACAGTAGCCTTACATGCAGTAATAAGTTCCTTCGCCTTATCTACCGTACGATTCGCTACATCAATCTCTTTCACACCTACATCAGCAAGTGAAAAATAAATAGCTCGACTAGCACCGCCTGCGCCAAGTAATAAAATACGTTTCTCTTGAAGTGGTTCACTACTAATGGATTGCAGTGCTCGGACAAAACCAATTCCATCTGTATTGTAGCCAATCAATTTCCCATCCTTATGAACCACCGTATTTACTGCACCAATTTGTTTTGCTAGCGGGTCAATCTCATCCAAATAATCCATAATCGCAACTTTGTGCGGAGTTGTTACATTAAATCCTGAAATACCTAACGCTTTTAAACCTCTTACTGCTTCCCCTAGCACTTCCTCTTTAACAAGAAAGGCATGATAATGGGCATCCATATTCAAGTGTTCAAATGCATCGTTATGCATAACGGGTGATAATGAATGTCCAATTGGATTTCCGATTACACCATATAATTGTTTCATAAATCCCTCTCCATATTAAATTAAAGATTTACGCAATGAAACACTTACTCCTTTTGGTACGTGTGCAACAATTTTTGCTCCCGGTTCGTTCACAGTAACCCATCCTAATCCAGAGAATACAACATCCGTTTTTGGTTCACGAATATTAAACTCGTATTTCACTAGCTCTGGCATATTTTCTAATTCTTCTGGTGTTGGCGGGCTTAGTAAATCCCCTGCATGATTTTTATACAATTCATCTGCTTTCTCAAGCTTCGTACGATGGATTGTTAAACGATTTGAGAAGTGACAAGTAAATGCGCGACGACCGCCACTTACGTAATCAAAACGTGCCAGTCCGCTAAAGAACAATGTTTGTTCTTCATTTAATTGGAATACCATTGGCTTAATTTCTTTTGTTGGTGTAATAAGCTTTAAGCTTTGTTTTCCAACATAATGAGCCATTTGATGGTGGTTAATAATACCTGGCGTATCATATAAAGAAGATTCTTCGTCTAACGGGATATCAATTAAATCAAGCGTTGTTCCTGGGAAATGAGATGTTGTAATTACATTTTCAGTCTCATCACTAAATTCTTTAATCATACGATTAATAAATGTTGATTTCCCTACATTTGTACATCCAACAACGTAAACATCTTTTCCGCCGCGGTAATACTCAATCGCATCTGCCAGCTCAGCAATCCCTTGTCCCTTTGCTGCACTAATTAAAAAGACATCTTCTGGCTTTAATCCTAGCTGCTTTGCACTATAGCGCATCCAATGCTTTACTTTATCATGTTTTACTGACTTAGGAATTAAATCAGCTTTATTCCCAACAAGTAATACTTTATTATTTCCCACGAAACGATGTAAGCCAGGTAACCAGCTACCATTAAAATCAAAAATATCTACAATCTTAACTACTAACGCATCTGATTTTCCAATACCGTTTAGAATACGTAGGAAATCATCATCTGTTAATGATACATCTTGAATTTCGTTATAATGTTTCAATCGAAAACAACGTTGACAAATGACTTGTTCTTTTTCTAAAGATGAGGCAGGAGCATATCCCACTTCATTTTTATCTTCTGTTTGAATTTCTACACCGCAACCAATACATTTAATTGTTTCAGTCAAACTTTATTCCTCCCAGTTAATTAAACCTTTTTTCTTCATGTTTCTCATAATTCTTCGTTCAATTTTTCGATTAAAGCGCGTTACTAATCCGTCCGTTTGTGCTACTGGTACAACTAAAATTGTATGAAGTCCAACTCGGTTTCCACCTAGCACATCCGTTAGTAATTGATCTCCAATTACTACAACTTCATCTGGCTGCAACTGCATGTCTTGTATCGCACGCTTAAACGCACGGACAAATGGCTTACGTGCACTATGAATAAATGGAATGCCTAATGGATCAGCAAAGTCTTTCACTCGTTGCTCATTATTATTTGAAACGACCGTTACTTGAATGCCTTGCTCTTTCATTTTCAAAAACCATTCTTCAAGTTGTGGCGTTGCATTTGGACGATCCCATTCAATTAAAGTGTTATCTAAATCAGTAATAACACCTTTAATTCCACGTTTTTTCAAATCTTCTGGTTGAACATGATATACATTTTTCACATATTCATTTGGTAAAAATAGTTTCAATTTCTTTCACCTCTTTGAGGAGTTTTCATAAAAATTTTTCGACAACATATTTCGATATATGGCCTGTGGATAAAATTGTACACATTTTCCACATTAATTTTTCAGTTAATTTGGAATTTACTAACAATCTATACACATTTTATCCACCTAGGTATGTGGATAACCACTCGTTTGTGACTGTCATATTTTTTTGGTACATTAAATGCAACAACGAATCAATCCTTATATTATTAGGAGGTGACTCACCTTGAAAACAAAACATATGGAACAGTTATCTACTGAGTTACTCACTGAGTCTTATTATAAAGCAAAAGAACTAAAATTAAATCCCGACTTCATTTTACTTATAAAACAAGAAATTATTAGACGCTCATTAGAGGACAAGCTCGTCAAATCGTCTTGATTACATATAAAGTGAAATTTTAAGTAACTAACTTGTAAAAAGAGCCATCCTGCGATGGCTCTCGAATAAACAAGTACTCCCATCTAGGGAATTTCATCATTACGCATCTTTGTCCATAAATCTTGCTTACAGTTATAAAATCTTTTTTACTTATGAGCCAATCGAGTAGCAATTTTTTCACCAAGGCGAAGTTCTTGTCCACTCTTCAATTCTTGCACTACTTCTATCATATCTTTTTCAAACAATAACACAACCGTTGAGCCGAATGTAAAGTATGCCATTTCTTCACCTTTTTGAACAGTGTCTCTTTCATGCAGCAGCTCAATACTATTTACAAACATAGCTCCTACTTTTACAAGCGCCATATGTTCACCGTCACTATTCACTTCTGTAACAGAACGATAATTTTTTGACAATGGTTCTTTCCCGTATTCCATACCAGCTGCATTTACCGGATATGATTTTCTACCGAGTACAAATCTTTCAGTCACAGAACCAGAAAGCGGACTATGAATACGATGATAATGACTTGGGCTTAAATAAATAACCATGTATGTACCACCTGCATATCGCTGTGCACGTTCTTCATTACCTAGCATATCCACAATCGAATAACGCTTGCCTTTAATATCAAATGTTTTTGTGTCCTCAATAGGACCGTGATCAGCAAAAACACCATCAACAGGACTAACAATACTCGATGCATCTGTATCAATACTACGCTTTCCTTCTTTTAGCTTACGCGTAAATAATTCATGCAATGTTCTATATTCCTTCAAACCCTTTTCCATCTCATCTTGATTAATTTGAAACACTTTCGCATACGATGGAATAATGATAGAGCTTAAACGAGATTGTGCAAATTTACGTAATATATAAGAAGTAAAACGACCATTTGTAAGTTCGATCATAAGTCGATATAATGTACGTCGCAAATTGCGGAACCTCCTAATTAGTCTATAACTTTAGCTTTCCCTTCTTTTCCTCCTATATCATATGTAAAATTGGTTCTTATTCCCACATATCATATAGAACTGTTTCAGTATAGATGCAGAAAGCTAAGTATGGTATTATTCTTAAATTGTTTAGCACCTTCTAATATTACAGATAGAATCCGTCATTTTCAACAGTGAACATGGATTTCTTCTGAACACAACTCTTTTTCTTTCCTTATTTACAAAAAGAAAAGCAGCCCATTTTAAAATACGGCTGCTTGCAATGTACATTATTCTTTTGCTTTTTTCTCTTTCTCTGCTCTTACAAATTCATGGAACATTTTCATTAAAGCGCGCTTTTCAATTCTTGATACGTAGCTTCTGGAAATACCAAGCGCCTTTGCAATCTCTCGTTGTGTTTTCTCCTTATCAAGCCCCAGTCCAAAACGCTTCACGATAACTTCTTTCTCTCGTTCGTCTAAAATATCGATATACTCTTTAATCTTTTCTAACTCCATACTCAGCTGGATCATATCAATTACATCTTCAGACTCTGATTTTAATATATCAATAAGCGATATCTCATTCCCCTCTTTATCTTGCCCGATCGGGTCATGAAGTGAAACGTCCTTTTTCGTTTTCTTTAGTACACGTAAATGCATCAAAATTTCATTTTCAATACAGCGTGCTGCATACGTCGCAAGTTTTGTTCCTTTTCCTGCCGAATAACTCTCGATCGCTTTAATGAGCCCGATTGTACCAATTGAAATTAAATCTTCTGCATCTTCCCCTGTGTTTTCAAATTTTTTAACGATATGAGCTACAAGCCGTAAATTATGTTCAATTAACAGATTCCTCGCTTGAGCATCACCTTGCTCCATTAACTCTAAGTACTTTCTCTCATCGTCTGATGATAACGGCTGCGGAAACGCATTGTTCTTCACATAAGAAACAAAAACAAACACTTCTCGAACCATATATCCAATTGCGGCGAATAGACTCAAACCTTTCACCTCCGCCAAAATAGTGGTCTTTACTAAGTGTATGTGGGCGTGAGGTTGTTTGTGTCTGTACGATATCATTCCCATATGTTTTTAAGCATAATAGTTGTTTCATAAAGCTTCACTACGTATACTTAAACAAAAGATTGGAGAGTGAAATATGAAATATTTCATTTCCCTCTTGTACCTGAGTAGCTTGTAAGAGATGAACTCCTTGTACGCTCTTGCAAGCTACTTGTACTACAAGGAGGGATTACAAATATGAAATTTGAAAGAACACGTGCTTATACAAGACACCAACGTCAACGTACAATGCGTCGAAAAATGAATATTGCAAAACACGCATGGGGATATACTCCTGAAATTGCCGGTATTTTTGCAAAAGGAAAAGTTCACTGTTCTTGTGGAATGTGTACAATAAAGTGGAGAACAGAAGGACCGCCTGCTAGTGTACAGAAGTGGTTATATAAAATTGATACATACGAAGAATAATCGTTCTTTCTAAAAACCATTCTAAATGAACTCGCATGGCTAGGATCTGGTTCATATACAAGGTGGTACCCTTTTACTTCTTCTCCATTTTCATACTCACATGAGGAGTGTGTTAAATCTACAAATACAAGTCTCATATCTTGTCTAGCCTTCAAATTTTCTAAGACGACGTTCTCCTCAACAATATCACTTGGCCATAACGTTTTTTCTCGATAGCTTTTTGTCCATTATAATGAAAATGCATCACATCACCTAATGGATGTACTAGCACAACACACCCCGTATTCGGCAATGGATAGCCATTCACTTCTTGCATATAATTTACTTCTTTCCAACCGCGCCAATCATCCTTAACAGTTACATATGTATAAAATTCATATCCTTCTTTTGTATATTTTTTTAAGAATGTATTTGCAACCTCTCTTGCTTTATTCTCTTCTATCGCTTCCTTACCGTTCGAAAAATCTTTTTCATCCTCTATCCTAAAGTCAATTAAATTACCAGTATGTCTATTCAACGTAATCTGTATTGTTCTCTCCCCATCCTCTTTATGTTCCCACCATAATAGATGATATGGGTCATCCACACCTTCTTGATCATCTACAACAAGCCTATAATCATCTGGAATGTCAATAATATGAGCCACTTGCTCTTTTCTTTCTTTATCTTTTTGATTCATCATACCGCTCCCTTTATTACAATTTAAGGTAATTATAACAAACAAAAGAAATATAAAGTGAAACTTTAATCAGCCCTCACCAATCGGGCTTTTACGGGCAGTAAGACCCCCACCTACCTTCTTTGCTTTCGCTGAATTTTGAGGTAAGAGTCTTACTGTCCGGCAAATAGCGGGATAAACGAAAAAAGACTAGAGATATCTCTAGTCTTCTACTTCGTTTCACGATGTAACGTTACTCGCTTTAATCGTGGACAATATTTTTTTAGTTCGATGCGCTCTGGATTGTTTCGTTTATTTTTTTTAGAAATATAATTACGATCACCGCACTCTGTACAAGCTAATGTAATATTTACACGCATATGTAATTCTCCTTTCTTTTAAAGATCGCAAACTAAAACGTAATGATTACGATTTAAATATTATATAACTTCATTCTATTTGTCAATTGCAAAAAAAGACAAAAATCTGAAACAATTAGTTCATACGAAATTCACACGAATCTATTACTATAGAAATTGTACATAGTGAACTTATTAACAATCACGTTTATTTATATAGAATTTCACTTGAAAGGAGTTGAAAGTATGAAAACTAAATATCGTTTTATGATCTCATCATTTGCTGCTTGCGCCTACATGATTTGGTGTTTAGTATAATAACAACCTCACTTGTAAATAGGAAAAAGGTGTGTATATAAATGGAATATAATCAATCAACAGTTAACTACTGGAAAGCTTTTGTACTACCATATACATTTGCTTTAGAAGAGTTAAAAACTAAATTTGAAATTATGAACCGGGAAGCCCAATTTTTAGAGGATTACAACCCGTTTGAACATATAAAAACAAGATTAAAACAACCTGAAAGTATTATTAAAAAGCTTGAACGTAAAAATTTATTACCGACAGTTGAAAATGCGCAAACGCATTTACAAGACATCATCGGCATTCGTATTACATGTTGCTTCGTAGAAGATATCTATCATTTAAAAGAAGTCATTCAAAAGCGTGAAGATATGGAAATCATAGAGATAAAAGATTATATCGCTAATCCAAAACAAAATGGATATAAAAGTTTACACATGATTATTAAATATCCTTTATCACTGAATTCTGGTACAAAAGAAGTCTTTGCAGAAATTCAATTACGTACGCTCGCAATGGACTTTTGGGCAAGTTTAGAACATAAACTTTATTATAAATATGAAGGGAAAATACCTGAGTATTTAAAAGATGAACTACATGATGCCGCAATGAAAGCTGAAGATCTTGATAATAAAATGGCAACCATTCGCCAAGATATTGATGATATCGAGGCATGCTCAGATCAAATTATGTTACCACTATAAAAAAAGGTTCTCGTCAATGAGAACCTTTTTTGCGCTATTTACGGAAAGTTTCACTTTATTTCTTCTCTATCGTGCGAACCTCTTCAATTTTCCAGCCATCCTCTTCTTTTCCAAGTGCATACTGTACTTTCTTCTGAAGTGTGACCTCTCCATCTGTTTCCTTTTCTTTTGTTTCAACAACAACATATCCTGCTTTACTAGCTTTTATGTCTATATGTTCCAATTCAATTTTTTTATTTCCCTTTTGAAAAGCTGCTTCTTTTTGCGTTTTTAAGTCTTCAGCACTAGGCATGTTCTTTGAAAATAACTCCATATGTTCAGTAAGATTTTTTTCATTTGTCGTCCGTACAAATTTCTCTATCACACCTTGAATCGTTTTCTCTTCTCCTTTCGTTATTTGTACCTTTTCTTCATCTTTTGTAGTAGTAGCTTTTTGTTCTATCTGATTCTCTTTGGATTGACATCCAACTAGCAATAATACACCTATTAGAAAGGATACTATCCCTCTGAAAAAAGCTCTCATCTTCCCATCTCCTAAAAAGAAAAGTGAGGCATTTCGCCTCACTTTCGTTTATAATTAGCGTCTTCCTTTATTCGGGTCGCCACCGCCAACAATATCAAAGACACGCTTAGCGATATTTGTATTCTCTTGAACGCCAGAGAACAAGTATTTACCAGGGCCAAATGCATATACGTTTACATCTTCACCTGTATGTCCACCTGTTGTCCATCCAGTAAACGAACGCTTATTGAAAATATCTTCAATCGCATTATCAATCTTCGTTACATCTTTTGAAGGAGCTATATCATTTACCGCTTTAATTTCTTCCGGTGTTAATTGTAAATCAATATACTTTTTCAATGTTTCTTCTACGTTTGCACCTTTTGCAATCTCGTTTGCCATGAAGTCTGGTGTACGTTTTGCAGCTTTAATTGGCTCTACTTTAAAGTTATACTCACCATTCACACCTAAAGATAATCCACCTGTAGAGTGGTCTGCCGTTGCAACGACTAACGTATTTTTATCTTTTTTCGCAAACTCGATCGCTGCTTTAAATGCCTTTTCAAAGTCTTCCATTTCACTCATTGCGCCAACGATATCATTATCGTGTCCTGCCCAGTCAATTTGACTTCCTTCAACCATTAAGAAGAAACCTTTTTTATTTTTGTTTAAACGCTCAATTGCTGCATTTGTCATTTCTTCTAATGAAGGTGTTTTATCAGTACGGTCAATCATTTTATCTAAACCGCCTGGCGCAAATAAACCTAGAATTTGATCATTTTTATCATTTAACAATTGATTACGATCTGTTACATAGCTATAACCAGATTTCTTAAACTCTTCTGTAAGATTACGATCTTTTCTAACAAAGTTATTTACACCACCACCAAGCATAACGTCTACTTTATGCTTCCCTTTAATTTTCTCATCAAAATAATCATTTGCAATTGCGTCCATATTTTTACGACTAATGTCATGCGCACCGAAAGCAGCTGGTGTTGCATGTGTAATTTCAGAAGTAGCAACGAGTCCCGTTGATTTCCCTTGCTCTTTCGCTTGTTCAAGGACAGTTTTCACTTCTGCTTTATCATTATCAACTGCAATTGCCGCATTATATGTCTTAATTCCTGCTGACATAGCTGTTGCTGCTGAGGCAGAGTCTGTGATATTTTCATGTTCATCTTCCGGATATGTCTTTTGTGTTCCTACAAGATGCTTATCAAACTCTGTAGATTCCATCTCGAATGTTTTTGGATTATCTTTCATATAACGATGAGCCGTCATATATGAAGGGCCCATACCATCTCCAATTAACACAATAACATTTTTAATCTTTGCATTGCTTCCGCTCTCATCTGCATTCACTTCACTAGAACGTGTAAAATTCCATGTTGCCACCGAAGTAACTGCTAACGACGCCACAACTGCAAATGGCCATGCTTTTTTCACAAACTTTTTCACTGTATTGTCCCCCTAATTAGGTTATTCATTTCCCACTATCAAATTTAATAGAAGACTATTAAGACAAAATTAGTTATATGTAAATTTTTTGTTAACTTATGTAAATATCAGTTATAATTTGTATAAGTTTGTCTGTTCATATCAATCATCTTCCTCTTTACAATCAAAATATAAACAAGTTGGATTTCATTTAACGTAAATCTCTTACTTTAACATTTTCAATCTACTTTTATAAAAATTAATAGAAATGTGGTGAGCATTTATGAAAACAATACAGCTAGATGAATCTTTTATTTTCGATCTACTCGACCTTTGTAAAGCTGTTGGATGGTTACAAGAGAAAACATTTATGAAAAAACAATTTGAAATGTACTTTTCTCTTGGCACACTTATCGGTTATATGCATGACAATAAGCTGATTGCAACTGGAGGAGTATTTCCTTTTAAAGATAGTTTTTCTACTATTGGCATGTTAATCGTCCATCCTGATTTTCAAGGCCAGGGCATCGGGCGAACATTGCTAAATCATTGCTTAGCACACACTCACCCAAAACAACCAATTGCACTTATTGCAACAAAAGCTGGCGAGCCTCTTTATACATCATGCGGATTTCAAACAGTAACGACGATTCATCGTTTTGAGAAACAAACTACTAAAACACATATTACTCATACGCAACAAGTAAAAGAAAAAGACATTATATCGCTTATTTCTCTCGATCAAAGTACAACTGGTGCCGATCGTTCTTTACTGTATTCATTACTATTACCAAGAACAAGTCACTCTTTTAAAATTGAGAGACATAACTGTATAGAAGCTTTTTCCTTATGCATACAAAAAGGTAATATATTATGTATCAATCCACTTATCGCCAAACGAGAAGAAGATGCTATTCAATTACTACAAAAGATATGTGAATGTTGGAATGGCACAGTAAGGCTTGATGTCCCACATTCACAATTTTCATTTCGCAAATTGCTTCAAACAGAAAATTTCCAAGAAACGCTCCTTTCACCTCTTATGATCAAAAATGGTAGCCAACTTCCTGGAAATCGTAATATGCTATTTGCTATGATAGATACAGCGTTATGTTAGAAAGGGGACACCTAATTGAGGCGATTTAGCTACTTTATGGTAGGTTGTCTTACTCTTACACTATTAGTAGGATGTAGTGCAGCAGAAAAACCAGTAGAACAAGTAAAACAAGTTAAAAATACACTTACAGCAAAACTAGCTACCGAGGAAAAAATGATAGAAATAGATGGTCAAACCATTTACTTCAAAAAGATTGGTAATGAAAAACCACCTTTACTTATGATCCATGGATTTGGAGGATCATCAGATGGTTTTCAAAAGATTTACTCAGACTTAGCAAAAAATCATACAATTATTTCTGTAGATGCTTTAGGCTTCGGACGCTCATCTAAGCCGATGGATTTTTATTATTCTTTCCCAACCCATGCAAATTTGTATTATAAATTAATGAAAAAACTAGGTTACGATTCGTTTGCAATACTGGGCCACTCAATGGGCGGAGAAATTTCTCTTAATTTAACATATTTATATCCAGAAGCCGTTACCCACCTTATTTTAACTGATGCTACAGGCGGTCCTCATACACTCGTTAATAAACAAGGATCACCAAGACCACAGTTGTCGACTGATTTAAATACCGTTTCTGCTATTACAGATTATGATGAGAGCAAAGTGAAATTTAAACGTAATGATGAAGAGCATTACAATAAAATGAAATTATGGCCGAGACGTCTTCAAATTAATGCAGATGAAATAAAACAGCCAACCTTAATTATATGGGGAAGAAATGATAGTAGCGTTTCTTGGGAAGAGGGAGAAACGTATCATCAATTTTTAAAAAATAGTACTTTCCATATTATCGAAAAAGGTTATCACGCACCATTTCGTCAGGAACCACAGGAGTTTGTAGGGTATGTGAAAGACTTCTTTGACAAAAACCCTATAATAGCTGAAAAATAAGCGGGTATCTCATTTTGAGATACCCGCTTTCATATATTAAGCAGCTTGCTTTTGGCGTTTTTGAGTTTTTGAACCTAATACTTTCGGAATAACGAAACCATCTATTCCAAATTTACCAGCATTCATACCAGAAACTAGAACGAACATTGATAAAATAACCATTTCAGGATTCACACCAATTGACCCACTAAACATATAGGAAAAGTTCATTACAAGACCGAAAAAGACCGCTGTTTTTGTTAAACAGCCTACAATTAAACCAATTCCGACTAAAATTTCTCCCCACGTTACAAGTGTATTAAATAGATCAACGTTTGGAATTGCGAAATCTTGTAAAAATGATGCCCACCAAGATTGAACAGCCGGTTGTGCTCCTTTAGATTTTTCAATTGCACCTTGTAAATAACCAGTTGCATCGAATCCTTTTCCTTGTAGTTTACCGATTCCAGCCATTAACCATGTGTAACCAAGATACACTCGAATTACCGCTAACACAAAAGAAACTGCTTTGTTTTCTCTTAAAAATTGAATAACCATATCTTCCTCCTAAAGTTGTAATTAAGTTAGTTACAGATAATATAATAACATTAGTTACTTATTTTTAAAATGTTAATTATGAATAATTCGTGACATGTGTATGAAACATCAAAAACTAACGTTTATATAGTAACTTTTATTACCTGTAAAAACTTGAACATATCATACCATAAGTGATAATGGTTTTCATTGAAGAAAATGTAAAAAAAATGTGAGTTAAATGTGAAACACGTTTATTCGAATATAGAATAAACGTGTTTCACACTACTTATATAATTGAAATGTATGTGTCTCTTTATCAATTAACCGTGCTTCTTCAAAAGCCTCTCCTAACGTTTTTTCATGGTTAATAAGCCCGTAAAATAAGCGTATTGTAAACATAAGTGCTGCATTCCCATCTACATAATCTATTGATCCAATATACGATTTTGCGCCACTACGTAAGAAAGATTCTGCTAATTTTCGCTCCCCTAACGTACACCCACTATTTACAATATTTACATTATGCAATTTTGCATATTTATAAATTTCTGCTGCACCAAAGTATCCCTGCGGTTCATCTTGTTCATATATATCTTCACCTAACTCTTCCATGACAAATTTTCCTTCCTCACCATGGAAGCAAAAGACAACATAATCGATATCATTATATAAACCGTTTCCAGAAAGAATATCGACGAACTCTTTCGGTCTACCGATCCAGTACGTTATAACTTTCGCCCCAAAATATTCAAGTGATGCTCTGATTGATTGCGCCTCTAAATCCGAATTAAAGCCAACTACTAGTGCAACATTCAACATACACCCTCCATCCTATCATTAGATCTCCTCAATCCAACTTTTAAGGGATACATCCATTTCATATATACCCGTTTCTTGCAAAAAATCAGCTCTAGTTAAAACGACCTTCTGTAAATATTTCCTATATGCTGTAATTGTCCCGTCGTGAGATACAATGCAAACTCTTTCCGCACCGAGCTCATAACATAAAAGAAGAAATTCATCTACTATTTGCTGAAAGCTATGTTCTGAAATAGTATTTATACCTTCCGTCCATAACTGCTGATTTGTGTTTTTCTCTATCGAAAAATGTGGAAATGAATTTGTTATTATTCCCTGATCTACTATGTGATCACATGGTAATGTTTTCGCTCCTTCTCGATAAGGAAAAATACGCGGGGATACATATGGATGGACAATTTTTTGACAAGCTACCTTCTCACTCCATATCGCCGCCGTTTGCAAAGTTCTAAGTGTAGGGCTAGCGATTAATATATCCGTTTCTTGCAAGGGTACATTGCATTGAAGTAATTTAGCTTGATTCCTTCCCTCATCTGTTAATGATGGATTCAACCTTTGTAAACTTGCCGGCAAATCTTTTGTATGTTCTCCTTCACCGTGCCGAACAAAGACGAGTTTCATGCCCATCCTCCTCTCACTATGAAATTCTCTCACATATTTCTTCCCTATTTGATCCTTTATTCCTGCTATATACAAAACCGATATGTAAAAAACATTTGACATAAAGAATTGGAAAACATTACAATTGTATATGTAAAACACTTTTTACAGGGGGAGAGGAGAAGCATACATATGAAATGGATAACCATCTTAATTGGCATGATTATATGGGGATATATAAACGGATTTTTCAGCAGTGATAAAACTGCTAATCCTTGGATTACAGATGATGAACGGGAAACAAAAATTAAACAGAAAGCAATTATTGCAAGCTGGTCTGGTGTTTTTATGTTTTGTACCATTAACCTCTTAAACAAATGGTTAGGTGCAGGAACGAGCGATACATCACCTTACTTACCATCTTCTATCGCAACTATTTTAAAAGAAAATGTAGAGTTACAAATTTTATTTATGCTATTTATTACGTATGGCATATTTTACGTATACTATCGAAGAAAACTAAGTGCTTAACTTTCATCTCATGATTATCCTCCTAAATGGTTATAGTAATTAGGACGAAATGAAAGGAGCGATATAAAAATGAGTAACTCGAATGATTTTTTAGATACACTGCATGAAAAACAAGCAAAAGATGAACAGAACAGAAAGCGTCAGGGAAACGGCAACCCAGCGAAAAAAAAGCCAAATAAAACACATAAATAATAATAAAAAAACGTGCCTAAAATGATCTTTTAGGCACATTTTTTATTCTTCTTTTACCGAGATGACATTTCCCCAATTCCATTTCTCATAATACCACTCTGGTACATCTATATTTTCAATCCACTTCATTTCATGCTTTCCATCTCTATGAGCAAGCCATACATCTGCTTTCTTACGGTCTGAACGTATCCATATTAATTGATTGCTCTTCTTCATAAAGATTGGATGATAATCACCCTGCTTATGAGGTGGCTTTGTGATTCGATGCTGTACATTGCTTGTACTATCAACCTCATATAAAGATGGTAGTGGCCTTTTTTCTGGCAATGTTTCAAATCCTCCCTCTTTTGCTCGAGAGACGATAATTACGTTATCGTTCTTCCATGCAAAATCCCAATCAACATATCCTTGCGGCGTAAATGTGTTCTGCTGAAGTGCTGGCAGTTCTTTTACTTTTAAATGTTTATTCTCTAACGCAACTCTTCCGCTCCCTTCAATATAAGCTAATATATTTTTTGATGGTGACCATTGAAACCATTGTGCGTTTAATAACATTTGATCTACTTTTTCAAACCGACTGCCATCTGCACGAACTAAGCAAAGCGTATTACTATCAGCTGACCATGAAGCTGTCGGTACCGCTAAAAATGAAATCCACTTTTGATCTGGTGACCACTTAAAGCCACTTGCAACTAGCGCTAGGAAATCATCATGTTCATTTGGCAATGCATACAAATGTTTCATTTTATGAGGGTTCATATGGGCATCTTTTTGCACTTCATATAGCTGTGCTCCTGTCCATCCTGTTGGAAGTAAGTGTGCTTCAGAGGATACAAAAAACTTCTTTCCATCAGGATACCATGCATAATCTCCTACACCTGCCGATACATTTTCAAAATCCACATTCTTTTTTTGAACATCAAACGTATTTAACGTATTCGCAAATACAAATGCAATTGTATTCTCTTTCGGTGACCATTGATAATTTGATACTTCAGATTGCAATGGCCTAACTTTTTTTCCATCTTCCAGTCGGTACAATTCCAAGGTGTTTTGTTTCTTCCCTTTAACATAGGCAATCCATTCTCCATCATGAGACCATTTCGGCCCTATTATGTATTCACCTTTTGTTATTTGTTTTTCCTTTCCATCAATTTTAATCCAAAGGTCATGATGACGAACAAAAGCAATTTTCACACCACTATTTTCTGCTTTAATAATAGTAATTGAACTTAAAAATATAAATAATACTACGATGGCACTTACTATAACCTTTTTCATAACACCCCTCCATTTCCTTCCTAGCATTCCTCAATGTCCACCTACAATATGTAAAAAATACCTATTCGACATAATCAGAAAAAATTTCCCAAGAAATTTCAAATTCATAGAGGATTGGTATGAATTATGTCGAAAATATAGTTTAGCTAACATCCGATTATGTAATTCGAGATAAAGTGAAACTTTAATCAGTGGGGGTTTTCTTCATCCCCCACTGATTATTAGTTGAACCAATCGGACTTTTATGGGCAGTTGATCCCCCACCTAACTTCTTTGCTTTCGCTGCATTTTGAGGTGGGGGTCTTACTGCCCATTAAAGTCGGATAAATTTGCAAGATTATTTTTCTGAATATTAGCACTTTTATTAGGGGGAGTTTCAATGAAAAAAACTACATCTACACTATTAAGTATGGCGCTCGTCTTTTCCAGTTTTGGAGCTTTAAGCGCACATGCTGAATCACTGCAAAAGGAGAAGCAATTTAGTCCACAACTAAAAACAACGATTGAACAGTGGGGAGAAAATAAAATTGCGCAAAATGTTGAAACAAAAACTGCAAAAGAAATTTCAGTCATTGTAGAATTGCAACATGCACCTCTCGCAGCACAAGGTAATATTCAGCATGCTCCAGATTTACAAAGTAATCATGCACAGTCTTATCATGCCGAGCTAAAAAAAGCACAAGAAGATACGACTAAGAAAATAAAAGAAAAAGCACCTGGTGCAAAAATTAAAGAAGTGTATAATACGTTATTTTCCGGATTCTCTATTTCAGTTCCTGGAGATCAAATTACTGCTCTTGCTTCTTTACCTGAAGTAAAAGCAGTCTATCCGAACTTAACATATAAACTACATGAAACATCAAAAAGTACTACTAATGAAGAAGCACCAAACATCGGCGGACCGACAATTGGTGCAACTGAAGCGTGGAATTTAAAAGACCCATCTGGCAAACCTCTTGATGGAAAAGGGATGAAAGTAGCAATTATCGATTCTGGCGTAGACTATACACATCCTGACTTAAAAGCAAATTATATTGGTGGATATGACACAGTCGATGAAGATAATGATCCTATGGATGGTAACGTACATGGTACTCATGTAGCAGGAATTATTGCTGGTAATGGAAAAATTAAGGGCGTTGCTCCAAACGCTTCTATTTTAGCCTATCGTGTCATGAATGACGGTGGAACTGGTACAACAGACGATATTATTCAAGGTATTGAACGAGCAATTCAAGATGGTGCTGATGTGTTAAATCTGTCTCTTGGACAAGATTTAAATGTACCTGATCAACCTGTAACTTTAACGTTAGAACGTGCAGCAAAGCTTGGGGTTACTGCAGTCGTTTCAAATGGAAATGATGGCCCAAAACCGTGGTCTGTTGATGCCCCTGCCAATGCAAGTAGTGTTATATCAGTTGGAGCATCTACAGTTTCTATCCCGTTTCCAACATTCCAAGTAGCTGGTTCTACCAAAACATATCAAGGGTTACCGTTATCAAAATCGGATTTCCCAATAGGAAATGATTCTCCACTTGTATATGTTGGCTATGGTAATCCAAGCGATTATGCAAAACAAGATGTGAAAGGAAAGTTTGCACTTGTTTTACAAGGTACTTCAAGTACGTTAGTAAAAGCTGAACAAGCGAAACAAGCTGGTGCAATTGGTGTACTATTAATTTCTAACGAAAAAGAAATCAATATTATGCCTGAATACTTTGCACGAGAAAATCTAGCTCTTCCAGTTATGCAATTATCAAATGCAAATGGTGAAGAGCTAAAAAACTTAATTACAAAACGCAAGAAAAATATAAAAATTGGACAACCAGTTCCAACTGAATTAATTGGTAACTTTAGTTCTAGAGGACCATCACAAGGTAGTTGGCTTATAAAACCAGATATCGTTGCACCAGGAGTACAAATTACGAGTACTGTACCTAGAGGTGGCTATGAGTCTCACAACGGAACCAGTATGGCTGCCCCTCAAGTAGCTGGAGCTGTTGCTTTATTACGTCAAATGCACCCTGATTGGACGCCAGAACAATTGAAAGCATCTCTTGCCAATACAGCAAAAACTTTAAAAGATGTAAATGAAAATACATATCCTGTCATGGCGCAAGGATCTGGTTTAATTAACATCCCGAAAGCAGCTCAAACAGATGTATTAGTCAAACCTAACAATGTGAGCTTCGGTCTTATTAAGCCAAACAGTGGTAAAGTAAAACTGACGCAAAATATTACGTTACAAAATCTATCTAGTAAAAAGAAAAGTTTTTCAACTCGTGTGGAATTGCTAGATGCAAACACAAAAACAAAAGTAAAAACTTCTGTACCTTCATCGATTAGCATACAGCCGAATAGTAGTACCGAAAAACCATTTACTATCACTGTCGATAGTTCGCTACCCCAAGGTGTATATACTGGAAATGTGTATGTAAAAGAACAAGGTAAGAATGAAGAAACTCGCATTCCATTTACATTTAGTATCGATCCTAAAGATTACAAACGTATAGATGGACTCGAAATTATTAATTCTACTTTTAGTCCAAATGGTGACCAAATATTAGACGATAATCTCATCAACTACTATTTAGTTGCACCTGTGGATGATGTAACATTGCATGCAAATTTAGTTACAAAAGAACATGTAACGTACCAAGAGATTATCCATCAAGCTAAAAATGAAACAGCTGGATACAAACCTTTCAAATGGAATGGTACAAAAACAGATGGTACTCCGTTAGCTGACGGTCTATACCAAATCGAAGCAGTTGCCTCTAATTCTGGTGGGGAAACGAAACAAACAGCTGCTGTATTTCTTGATCGAACTGCACCTAAGTTAACATACGAAGTTGACCAAGAAAACCTTGTAATTACAGGAAAAGTGGATGATATCCTGCTAGATTGGATGACAGAATCTGGTTGGGTAGCACCTGGTATTCCAGTGAGAATGCAATATGAAATCAACGGAAATGGTGTATGGGAAAGTGTGTTCCTAAATCCTTGGGAGAAAAATTACAGCATTTATTTCGATCGTAGTCAATTACAAGAAGGAAAGAATACAATTCATATTGTAGCAACTGATGCAGCTGGAAATACATCTAATTTAAATGTTGATTTAGATGTGAAATAAAAAATTATTGTTGACAATTTTTTTAATATAGTTTTATAATACAAAACATAGTTTAGTTGAACGAATTATATATCGGCTTTGAAGGAATACTAGTAGCGACTTATATCCCTGTCTCAGAGAACTGATGGTTGGTGCAAATCAGTACATATACAAGCGTGAATTACAATTCTGGAGCTTCTTTCCCGTAATGCTTTTTATGCATGAAGAGAAAGACGGATCTTTCCGTTATCTTAAAGTGAGTGGTAAACAATTACTTGTTTACAAATAGGGTGGTACCGCGATTTTTATCGTCCCTATCGGATTTTCCGATAGGGACTTTTTTGCGTCCATCCTTTTACATAATTTCATAATATACGCATTGAAAGAATCGCAGTAATATCTTATATCCCTGTTACAGAGAGCTAATGGTCGGTGGAAATTAGCACATATATAAGTATGAATTACAATTCTGGAGCTTCTTTTTCGTAGTGCTTATAGGCATGAAGGAAAAGACGGAGTTTTTCCGTTATCATTAATTGAGATGTAAGTATATTTTCACTTACAAATAGGGTGGTACCGCGATTCTTTCGCCCCTATCGGATTTTCCGATAGGGGCTTTTTCTATTTCTCACAGAAACAAATGTTAAATAATTCCGAATCTTATGATAAAATTTTATAAGCGCTTACAATTTTGAAAGGGGGTGATACAAGCTATACGAAACAGATACTTAATTTTATTTAAAAAAAGGAGGATGTCTAAATGACAAAGAAAACAGAAATTCCATCGCATTTAAAACCATTCGTATCCACACAGCATTATGATCAATATACACCGGTGAATCACGCTGTGTGGCGTTACATTATGAGACAAAATCATAGTTTCTTAAAAGACGTTGCTCATCCAGCCTATGTGAACGGATTACAATCATCTGGTATTAATATAGATGCAATTCCAAAGGTAGAAGAAATGAATGAGTGTTTAGCACCAAGCGGCTGGGGTGCTGTAACGATTGACGGGCTTATTCCTGGCGTAGCCTTCTTTGATTTTCAAGGACACGGATTATTACCAATCGCAACAGATATTCGCAAGGTAGAGAATATCGAGTATACACCAGCTCCAGATATTGTACACGAAGCAGCAGGACACGCACCTATTTTACTTGATCCTACATATGCAAAATATGTGAAACGATTTGGACAAATTGGTGCAAAAGCTTTCTCAACAAAAGAAGAACATGATGCATTCGAAGCTGTTCGTACATTAACAATTGTAAAAGAAAGCCCTACTTCTACTCCTGATGAGGTTACAGCTGCTGAGAATAATGTACTTGAAAAACAAAAGTTAGTTTCTGGCTTATCAGAAGCGGAACAAATTTCACGTCTTTTCTGGTGGACAGTAGAATATGGATTAATCGGAAATATAGATGCCCCAAAAATATATGGTGCTGGTCTCCTTTCTTCTGTTGGCGAAAGCAAACATTGCTTAACAGACGCTGTAGAAAAGGTTCCATTCTCTATAGAGGCATGTACAAGTACAACTTATGACGTAACAAAAATGCAACCACAACTATTTGTTTGTGAATCATTTGAAGAATTAACAGAAGCACTTGAGAAATTCTCTGAAACGATGGCCTTTAAAACAGGTGGTAAAGAAGGATTAGAAAAAGCAATTCGCTCTGAAAATCATGCAACTGCTGAATTAAATAGCGGCTTACAAATTACGGGTACATTTACCGAGACAATTGAAAACGATGCAGGTGAATTGATCTACATGCGAACGAGTTCGCCAACAGCATTAGCAATTCACAATAAACAGCTAGCGAATCATTCTACGTCTGTACACAGTGACGGGTTTGGAACACCAATTGGATTACTCACTGAAAATATTGCACTAGAAAATTGTACAGATGAACAATTACAATCATTAGGAATTACAATTGGAAATGTTGCTGAGTTTACTTTTGCAAGTGGTATTCATGTAAAAGGAACAGTGACTGATATTGTAAAAAACGATAAAAAAATTGCGCTTATTTCCTTTATCAGTTGCACAGTTACTTATAACGACCGCGTTTTATTTGATGCTTCATGGGGCGCATTTGATATGGCTGTTGGTTCAACAATTACTTCGGTATTCCCAGGTGCCGCAGATGCTGCAGCATTTTTCCCAACGGATGAAGAAGTTCAAAAAATACCTGCTCCACTTGTACTGAATGAACTTGAACGTATGTATCAAACCGTTCGTGACATTCGAAATGAAGGTATTTTACACGACGCGCATATCGAGCAATTAGTAGCAATTCAAGAGGTATTAAATAAATTGTATCCGAAAGAATGGTTACTTCGCCTTGAAATATTAGAATTGCTTTTAGAGCATAACAAAGGGCATGAAACATCAGCAGCATTATTACAACAACTTTCTACTTTCACAACTGATGAAGCTGTGACACGTCTTATTAACAATGGTCTTACGCTACTTCCAGTAAAGGATGTGAAAAATGATGCTACGATTAACTGAAGAAGAAGTTCAAGAGGAATTATTGAAGTTAGATAAATGGGTAGTAAAAGATGAAAAATGGATTGAAAGAAAATATATGTTTTCCGACTACTTAAAAGGAGTCGAATTTGTCTCTGAAGCCGCCAAACTATCAGAAGAACATAATCACCACCCATTTATCCTTATCCAGTATAAAGCAGTCATTATTACTTTGTCATCTTGGAATGCAAAAGGTTTAACGAAACTCGATTTTGAGCTTGCGAAGCAATTTGATGAACTATTTGTCCAAAATGAAAAAGCCATTATAAGAAAGTAAAAAGAAGAAGCCTTTATTAGGCTTCTCCTTTTATTTTGAAATGGATACAAAGTCCAAATGGATCCTCTACTTGTAATATTCCATCTTTGTACGTAGCAATCTTGCCAATATTTTTTAAGCTTTCACATACTTGCTCTTTTTGTTTTTCATTTGCTAATACAATTGTGAAATATTTCAAGCCAACGGAATTTGGCATTTGCGGTAGTATTCCTTCACCTTGCCACGTATTTAAACCGATATGGTGATGGTAGCCACCTGCCGATACAAAGAGCGCCCCATTACGAGCTGGGATCGTTACTTCAAAACCAAGACCATCCACATAGAAACGTTTCGCTTCTTCCAAATCAGCTACATGGAAATGAATATGTCCCATCACAGTACCAGCTGGAAATCCGTTCCATGTACTTCCTTGCTGCAATAATTCTTCACCAGCTAACGGGTTACTAACAAATGGTAGCTCTCCATTCTCATCACGCCAAACTTCTTTTTGACGATCATGATAAATTTCAATCCCGTTTCCATCTGGATCAGCTAAATAAAGGGCCTCACTAAAGTAATGGTCAGCTCCGCCGTGCAGTGGATATACCATTTCTACAAGATGACGAAGGATATTCGCTAAATCCTGTCTGCTCGGTAATAAAATTGCGTAATGATATAAACCCGTTCTCCCTCTTTGCTTCGGTAAGGCTTCTTTCTTTTCTTCAATGATCAGGAGTGGTTCGTTATTTTCATTCCCAAATGTAACGACCATTTCATCTTCTTTTAGTACTTTCATACTTAGTACTTCTGTATAAAACTCTAGTGATTTCTTTATATTTGATACATATAAATGAACAACATCAAGTGTTGTATCGGGATGAAGTTGAAAACTCATCTTGTTAGCCTCCCATTTAAATTAGTTCTTCTTTGACATTTTCTCTTTTAAGAAATTATCTACAAAACCATCCGCTTTCGCAACAAATAAGTAAGCACCCATTGCTAACAATGCAAGCTCTAATTCGAAGCCAGGATTTTTTCCATCTCCTAATAAACCAGCTGACCATTTTACTTTTACAATTGCTCCAACCATAACTAGTGCAAATAATAATCCAATATATCTTACACCTAAACCTAGAATTAATAATAGACCGCCAACTAATTCAACTGTTGCTACACCGTATGCAAGTCCTCCTGGTAAACCAATGCTTGTGAACCACCCTGCAATATTGTCAATCCCTGATTGGAATTTTGTTAAACCGTGCATAAAGAACGTTACCCCTAACACGATACGAATAATTAAGTTACCAATATGTTGATTCATTTCTTTCTCTCCTTTATAGTTTTCTTATACAAAACTTTTATTTACATTACAAAACATACACTAATTTTTTTTATTCGTCAATTCATTTTCACTGGGAAAATATATATTTTTTTTGCTATGATACAAATAGTTGTTTATAAAAAGGAGCTTGATTTTATGAATATTGGTTCTGCAATACGTGAAATTCGTCAGCGTAGAGGCATAACAATCGCGCAAATTTGTGAAGGAACAGGTCTTTCTAAAGGGTTTATGAGTCAGGTTGAAAATAATAAAACATCACCATCTATCTCAACTTTAGAAACGATCTCCAATTTTTTAAACGTTCCTCTTCCCTATTTATTGTTAGAACAAAAAGATCGATTGAAAGTTGTCAAAAAGGTAGAACGTAAATATAGTGTATACGGAAAAGATGAACAAAGAATTGAGCATGTTGCAGAGCAAGGTGGCCTTCGCCTAAATCTCGTAGAAATTCCTGCTGGGTTTCCGAAAGAAAACACACCAAATGCCCATGAAGGAGAAGAATGTCACCTTGTATTACGCGGCACACTAGAAGTTCAACATGGAGAAGATGTTGCAATTGTAGAAGAAGGAGATTCTTTCTCCTGGAATGCATGTGTTCCTCATATCGTTCGTAATATAGGAGAAGAAACTGCATTATTACTCATCTCTAGTCATGCAGAAAATCGAAAACGTGTTTATTAAACAAAAAAGAAGCCTGTAAATCAGGCTTCTTTTTATCCTCTTATAACTCCATAGCTTGTCCCAACTAGTACAGTCTTTTCGTGTTGATTGCGATAAACTGACTCGATTGAAACCTTTTTGTATCCTTCCATTTGTTCAATATTTGTTAAAGTTAATTCACAAGTGATCGTATCTCCTGTAAAAACTGGTCTAATAAACTCACTTACTAATTCTCTTGCTATGTAATGTAATTCTTCGCCTACTTTCGTTCCAATACTAGCAGTCAATAAACCATGAACCATTAAACGTCCATTTTCATCATATTCCATATGATGCCTGCCTTTATCCCCTGTAATATTTGCAAATTCAAAAACCTCTTCCTCAGTAAATCTTCTTTCATATTTAAATACATCCCCAACTTTTATACTCATTTTTATCCCCCTAATAATAAACAGAATTTTCTTTCATTTTATCATAAAATGAGTCTCAATTCATTTTCTATTATAAAAAGAACGAAAAATACTTATAGCTGTACTATTTCCTTACTTTTCGCTCCTTTACCGATGCCCATCTCTTTTTGCAGCTTGGTATCCATAGTACGCACATGTTCCATTTCTCGATAATTCTCTCACCTCAAAACCACAACTTCTATAAAAATCAAAATTACTCGCAGAAGTATGCGCAAACCAGTCACCATGTGGCAATTTTTGCAAACAAAGAGCAACAAGTTTCTTACCTAATCCCTTCCCTCTATATTCACATTTCACAACTAAATTTACTATGTTGGCGACCATGATTCCATCAGAAATGACTCTAACCATCGCAATCATCTCTTCTTCATCCCAAATTGTGAATGCCCATGTTGAATTTTCAAATGCTATCGTGAATTTTTCAATTTGCCAAGAAGGGATATTATCATTGCTCCAACCGGCATCTTCGAATAAAGTTTTAATTGCATATGCAGGTACACCATTCGTTCCCTCACGAATAATAAGTCCATTATGATAAATGTACATGTAATCCCCCCTTTATTTTTATATACCATTCTTCAAAAGATGCAATTAACCTTTTTTCATCCAATGCGCCTAATGGAATAAACGAGAACATCCATCCCATGAAATGAAGTTGTTTTCTCATAACTAAGCCCCGTTTTTCTAGCAACAAAGATTGAGGCGGGGTGATCCGGATTAATAAGAGAAATTAATTTATTCATTCGTAACGCTTGGAAGCCATAATCTCGAAATGCTGCCGCTGCTTCTTTCGCATACCCTTTTCCCCAATACCGAGGTAATAACCAATAACCAATTTCAATTTCCTCTTTTCCATCTATTTGCTGCTTTACTAATCCTGCATGACCAATTCGTATTCCCGTTTCCTTTTCAATCAATACAAATAAACCGAGACCGTTTTTATAGCTAGGAATCACCCACTCTTCCAAACTTTTTTTACACTGCATATATGTTTTTAACGTCCCATTTCCAATATAGCGCATTACCTTCTCATTTCCCCATAATGAAGCGTAGAACTGTAAATCATCCATTGTATATTTACGAATTTGTAAACGATCTGTATGAAACATTTCTGCACTCCTTCCCACGAATTTGTACTTACCTACACGATCATGTTTTGGATATATACTTAATGTTACTATCTATTATAAAGGAACTAAAGGTAAAATACAGAATATTCAATCTCTAAACAATTAAAAAAAGGCAGTAGACAAATATTGTCTACTGCATCCATATCATAACTAGCATAAAGAAAACTACAATTGAGGGGGGTGTAGGCTTTTCAAATATACTAGATACTTATCCCGTTCTAACGGGCGGTAAACTTTCCAATTATATGAAAGTGAAAAGTTTACCGCACATAAGAACTTTAGCGATCATTAAGAAAGCACCATTAAGTAGTCAAATACACGCTGTGCTTTTTCTCCACCCATTCGTGCATGTTGAAGAAGAGAAATACCATGAGGACCAGATGCACGTAATGCTTCTGGTTGTGCTACTAAAATAGCTTGTACAACTTCTAATTCTCCAAGCATAGCGGCCGCGAAAATATCCATTCGAGCACCCTTTTCTAATAAATAAAGAGCAATATCTTTACGTCCTACATGTGCCGCTGCTCCTAACGCACTTTCCCAATCTGATCCGCCCCAATTGTAAGAGGCATGAAGTAAACTTGGCGATTCAGCCAACAGTTCTTGTACTTTTTCTAAATCTCCGTGAGCTGCCATAACAAATTCCCTTACTAACTCAGTGGTAATACGTTCTTCTGTTCGCATCTTGCTCCTCCTTTTTTAGAAATTCGCTTCGGTGTAAAAAATGGCTTGTCGCTTCCTTGAAAAATATCTACATCTATGCCAAATACATGTTGAAACATTTCATGACATAACACTTCTTCTGGTATACCGTCATACTGAAGCTTCCCTCGCTTTAATACGAGTAAACGATCACTATATTGAGCCGCTTGGTTAATATCATGTAAAACCATTATAATTGTCATGCCAAATTCCTCGTTTAATCGTTTCACAAGTTCCATTACTTCCAACTGATGAACGATATCTAAAAAAGTTGTTGGCTCATCTAATAATAAGACGTTCGTACGTTGTGCTAGCGTCATTGCAATCCAAGCACGTTGTCTTTCCCCTCCTGATAAAGATTGTAAAAGACGATATTCATACCCTTCAAGATTTGTAACAGACAATGCCCAATCAACAATTTCTTCATCTTCTTTATTTAAGCGATCTCTCCATGATTTATGAGGGCCTCTTCCAAATTCAATTAATTCTTTCACTGTTAAATCTAATTGATGATCATGCATTTGTGGTAACATCGCTAATTGCTTCGCTACATCGGCACTTTTCATCGTATGAATACTTTTTCCATCTAAAACGATATCCCCTTCGCTTTGTTTAAGTAGTCTTGCTATTAAACGAAGCAAAGTAGATTTCCCAGATCCATTCGGTCCAATTAAACTAACGACCTCTCCAGCTTTAATATGTACATTCATATTTTGCATTTGAAATCTTTCAGAATGTGCGTAAAACACTTTATTAACGGAAATCACGCTGTTTCCCCCCTCTATGAATTAAATATAAGAAGAACGGACCGCCTAAGAAGGATAATAAAATACCGACAGGCAATTCAATTGGATCAAACCAACTTCGAGCTATCGCATCCGCGAAAACAAGTAATATCCCTCCACCAAGGCATGATAATGGCAGTAAATATTTATAGTCATTTCCAACTAATAAACGTAACATATGTGGTACAACAAGGCCGACAAATCCAATAAGACCAGAAACACTAACTGCTATTCCAGCTAATAATGTGCTTACTACTATTAAATAAAAACGGCTTCTCTCCACGTTATGACCTAATAATTTCGCCATTTCATCTCCAAGCATTAATACTCGAATATGTTTGATACCGAAGAAGGCCAATATAATAGCGAATATTGCATAATAAATAATCATGTTTAAATGTGCCCAACTTACACCGCCAATACCACCCGCTAACCACGGTAACACGGATTGTACTTTGTCACTATGTAATAACATTAATGCTGACGTCGCTGCACCTATTAATGCATTAATTGACACACCTACTAAGACAATTCTTGAAGGTGGTGCCCCTTTTTGCCATGATAAAGCATAAATGATCATCGCCGTTATGAAAGCTCCTAAAAACGCACCGAGTGGTAAAAACGCCATATGCTGAGGGAATAAAATCATAATTACAATTGCGACAAGGCCTGCTCCAGATGACACCCCGATAATACCAGGGTCTGCAAGAGGATTTCTCATCACCCCTTGCAGCAGTGCACCAGATGCAGCTAAACATGTTCCTACTATAAATCCAACGAGCACTCTCGGTATACGAAGGTCCCATACAATTCGATGAACTGTCGAACCTTCATCTTGTATCCCTGTTACAATATCTCGTAAAGAAAAGGATAGGCTTCCTGCGAAAAGACCGTAAAAAAGACATAAAACCGTTAATACAACTAAAGTAACTGCTATGATCCATCTTTTTTTCGCAAAAGGATGTTCCTTTTCCCTTACTACTTCACTACTTTCCATACTTATCATTTCCTTACATCTTGTATACTTTTATACATAAAGTCCATCGCTTCTGTAACTTTTGTTCCAGGATTTGATCCAAATAAGTCTGGTGGCAAAATAACTACGCGATTTTGTTTTACTGCATCTAAATTTTTCCACGCTTCATTTTTCATCATTTCGCCTTCAAATGCTTTTTTAACGCTATTTGGATCTCCATGTGTAATTAAATAAATTACATCCGGATTCGCTTCAATAATGCGTTCTACACTTAGCTGTGCATATTGCGGATATTCCTTCATTTCTGGAAAATCAGCTGCAATATTTTTCCCACCTGTTTTTTCTAAAATATCACCTGATAAAGAGGTTGGTAATGCTGCTAAATAAGTACCAGGTGCTCCATACACTAGCAATGCTTTCACATCACTCTTTTTCTCATATGTCTTCATTTGATTCGTAATTTTTTGGTTAAGTTCTTTCGCTTTATCTTCTTTCTTCATTATCGTTCCGTATAGTTCAATATTCTTTTGAATATCTTGTACAGAATTCGCAGAAGAAATCATTACTTTCGTTCCTTGCCCTTCAACCGTTGGAACATTCTTTTGGAACCCATTATTAGCAATAAGTACATCGGGCTTTAAGCTAGCAATTTGCTCAAAATTCGGCTGATGTGCATTCCCGATTACTTGTACTTTCTTTATATCCTCTGGAAGAGTTATTTTTGCATCCGGACGACCCACTATTTTTCCGCCTAAAGCATGAATAATATTCATGTCTCCCATACTTAATGTTGCAAAACTCTCTGGCACTTTATCGAATGTTACCTTTCTTCCTGACAGGTCGGTAACTTCTATTTTCTCTTTTCCTTTTTCTGTTTTTGTTGCCGCTGCTTTTTCGTCTCCTTTTGCACTGCAACCTATTAATAAGAAAAAAACAGATAAAATCGCTGTAAATAGCGTAATAGATTTTTTCATTCTCCACCTCTAATTGATAACGATAATCATTAACTACTATTCTACTTTAATTGATAAGGATTATCATTGTCAATATAAAACGCATACATTTTCTAGAAAAAAAACAAAAAGCGTTACAAAAAAGATTCCTTCTTTTTGTAACGCACTATTTATCAATATTATTCGCATTCGTTTCCCTCTAACTTGTCTCGCATCACTTTCACACGCTGAAAGAAAAAGAAAGATAAACTTAAAAATATAACGATGCTCCCCATCATAACAAAAAATTGTATCGTTTCTTTTGCTCCAGTCGGAATCAATAAGCCAACCATTAACAATGTACTGACAGCGAGAAGAATTTGTCCGAACCGAGTATAATCTTCTATCTTTTCTTGTAATTCCTTCATTATATTCTCACTCCTCCATTTCACTGTATCATATTCTATTAAACTGAAAGACAAGTAAATACAGCCATTCTGGGAGATGTTTTCCAAAAGAAAAAGAGCCGCTTTATTGCGACTCTTTCATAACCATTACTCACCTTTATATGCTTTCATATAAATTTCTTTCAGCTCTGAAATGAGAGGTAATTTTGGATTAGCTGTTGTACATTGATCTTCAAAAGCTCTTTCTGCTAATAATCCAACAACCTCTTCAAATTGGTCTTTAGCAACTCCTTGTCCTGCAATACTCATATTTATATTTAAACTTTTTCCGAGCTCAATAATTGCTTTGACAAGTGATTCCACACCTTCTGCAGTCGAACTTGCTGGAAGCCCGAGCATTCTCGCAATATGTGCATAGCGTTCATCGGCTACAAAGTGCTCATATTTTGGGAACAATGCGTGTTTTCTTGGCTTAATAGCATTATAGCGAACTACGTGCGGCATAAGAATTGCATTCGCACGCCCATGTGGAATATGAAATTCTGGTCCAATTTTATGTGCTAAGCTGTGATTAATACCTAGAAAAGCATTTGCAAATGCCATTCCTGCGATTGCAGAAGCATTGTGCATTTTTTCTCGTGCTTCTTCATCATTTCCATCTTTAAATGCTCTTGGTAAATATTTAAATACGAGATCAATGGCCTTTAATGCTAATCCATCTGTATAGTCATTCGCTAAAACAGACACATACGCCTCGATTGCATGCGTTAATACGTCCATGCCGGTGTCTGCTGTTACATGTGGTGGTACTGTCATTACAAATTGTGGATCAACAATTGCTACATCTGGCGTTAATTCATAATCCGCGAGTGGATACTTTATATTATTTTTCTTATCTGTAATAACCGCAAATGGTGTCACTTCTGATCCTGTTCCAGATGTTGTTGGAATGGCAACAAACTGCGCCTTACTTCCTAATTCCGGATATTTACATGTTCGTTTTCTTATATCTAAAAACTTCTGTTTAATTCCATAGAATGTTGTTTCTGGATGCTCATAGAAAAGCCACATCCCTTTCGCGGCATCCATCGCTGAACCACCACCAAGTGCGATAATTACATCTGGCTGAAAACTTCTCATCATTTCTGCACCTTTAAACACAGTTTCATCTGATGGATCCGGCTCAACCTCAAAGAAAACTTCAACTTTCACATCATTTACATGTTTACGTAAATAATGCGTGACCGTATCTACATATCCGTGCTCAACCATTCCTGGATCCGTTACAATAAATGCACGTGAAATGTTAGGCATATTTGCTAAATATGCTGTCGCATGTTTTTCAAAATAAATTTTTGGTGGTAATTTGAACCATTGCATATTCTTTTTTCTATTTGCCAACCTTTTTATATTTAATAAATGCGTCGCTGTTACGTTTTGAGAAATCGAGTTTTTCCCGTAGGAACCGCAGCCAAGCGTAAGTGATGGAATAAATCCATTATATATGTCACCGATTCCACCTTGTGATGAAGGGGCATTTACAATAAGGCGGCAAGCTTTCATACGTAATCCAAATTGCTTTTGCACTTCTTTATTTACAGAATGGATAACTGCTGAATGTCCTAAACCACCGAGGTTTAACATTTCTTCACAATATGTAAATCCTTCTTCTAATGAATTTGCTTTTACACAAGCTAATACTGGACTTAACTTCTCACGAGATAGTGGATATGCGGCTCCGATGCCTTGTATTTCAGCTACAAGCATTTTTGTATTTTTAGGTACAGTAATTCCAACTAATTTGGCAATATACTGTGCGGATTTCCCTACAATATCACTATTTACTGCACATGTATTTTCATTAATAACAAGCTTTTCTAATTTACTTCTCTCTTCCTCGGTTACAAAATAACAATCATTTGCAATCATTTCTGTTTTCACATCATCATAAATTTCCTTGTCTACAATAATTGCTTGTTCTGATGCACAAATCATACCATTATCAAATGTTTTAGATAAAATCAAATCATTAACCGCTCGTTTTATATGCGCTGATTTCTCTATATAACATGGTACATTACCAGGACCTACACCTAGCGCTGGTTTTCCAGTAGAATAAGCTGATTTCACCATACCAGCCCCTCCAGTTGCCAAAACAAGCGCAACACCTTCATGGTTCATTAATTGTTTCGTTGCTTCGACAGAAGGCTTTTCAATCCACTGAATACAATATTTTGGTGCCCCCGCCTTCACCGCTGCATCGTATACTGTTTTCGCAGCTGCAATAGAACAGTTTTGTGCGGAAGGATGAAATGCGAAAATAATTGGATTTCTCGTTTTTATCGCGATTAATGCTTTAAACATTGTTGTCGATGTTGGATTCGTTACTGGTGTTACCCCAGCTACTACACCGACGGGCTCCGCAATTTCTATTATTTCTTCATGAGGATCTTCGTGAATAATCCCTACTGTTTTATCTTTCTTTATGCTATGCCAAATATATTCAGTAGCAAAAATATTTTTAATACATTTATCTTCGTATACACCACGACCTGTTTCTTCAACAGCCAACTTCGCAAGTGGCATATGTTGATCAACACCTGCTAATGCCATTTCATGAACAATGTTGTCAATTTGCTCTTGTGTAAAACTTTCTAATGCTTGTAAAGCCTTTCGACCGTTATTCACTAACGTATCAATCATCTCTTTTACTTCCTGCATTTCATTTACAATTTTCTCTTTGACTACCATGTAAATTCCTCCTATTCTGCTATCTTGGACTAAATAAGGCCCTATAGGTCATAATTAGTCCCGATTAGCGTAAAAAAATAGAATTGCTTTCCTACATGAACTTCATTGTTTGTGAAATATTTCACAAGTTTGTTCGTGAGTAACACTTCATGAATTCAATATACATGAAATCATTTTATTTGTGTATGTCTATTTTGTGAAATATTTCACAAAATAATGTAGTAAAAATGCACTGCCTATACTAGCAGTGCATCTTTACTACGCTAACGCTTGTGCTAAATCTTCAATTAAATCTTCTCCGTCTTCAATACCGACAGAAATTCGAATTAATGTATCTGTAATTCCTAATTCTTTGCGACGATCTGCTGGGATTGATGCATGCGTCATTTGAGAGGGGATAGAAATTAAACTTTCTACTGCTCCTAAACTTTCAGCCAGCGTAAAGTATTGTAATTTCTCAAGCACTTTATTTAATGTTTCTTCGCTATCTACATCAAATGAGATAATAGCACCAAATCCATTTGCTTGTTCTGTTGCCAGTTCATGGTTTTGATGTGACTCAAGGCCTGGGTAATATACTTTATTTACTTTTGGGTGGTTATTTAAAAACTCAGCAATTGCACGTGAATTCGTTTCATGCTCTTCCATTCGAATTCCTAATGTTTTTAAACCACGAAGTAGTAAGAAACTATCTTGCGGGCCAAGAATGCCGCCTGTTGAGTTTTGTACAAAGTGAAGGTCTTCTGCTAATTGCGGGCTATTTACAACTACTAGACCTGCAACTACGTCACTATGACCTCCTAAATATTTCGTTGCACTATGAAGTACAATGTCTGCTCCTAAAGAAATCGGCGACTGCCAATATGGCGTCATGAATGTGTTATCAATAATTGTTAATAAATCTTTCTCTTTAGCAAGAGTAGATATTTTTTTAATATCAGTAATTTTTAGTAACGGATTCGTTGGTGTTTCTACATAAATCGCTTTCGTATTTGGACGAATCGCTTCTTCAACTTCCTCTAAGTTTGTTGTATCTACAAATGTATGCTCAATACCGAAACGGTTTAATACTTTCGTAATCACGCGGTACGTTCCGCCATACACATCATCTGTTAAAATAACGTGGTCACCTTTTGAGAACAACATAATCGTAGCTGTAATAGCCGCCATTCCTGAACCAAATGCGAAACCAGCATGGCCGTTTTCTAATACCGCAATCATTTCTTCTAAAGCTGCACGTGTTGGGTTGCCTGTACGTGAATATTCATATCCTTGATGCTTACCAACTGCTTCTTGTTTGTACGTACTCGTTTGATAAATCGGTACATTTACAGATCCAGTTGAAGGTTCTCCTATGCGAATACCATGAATTAACTTTGTCTTTGCTCTCATTTTTTATTCCCATCCTTTGTATATGTCTTTACTTAAATAGCGCTCACTACTATCAGGAAAAATCGTTACAATATTTGTACCTGGCGCCGCTTTCTCTGCTTCAAGTAAACTTGCATGAAATGCTGCTCCTGAAGAGCTCCCAACAAGAAGTCCTTCTTTTTGCGCTAATTCTTTCACTCGTAAAAATGCATTTCGATCAGAAATCGTATGAATTTCATCAAAATAAGATGTCTTCAAAAATGGCGGGATAAATTCCAGTCCAATTCCTTCGGTCTCATGTGAACCAGCCTTACCACCATTTAAAATAGATCCTTCTGGCTCTACGATAACTGTTTTAATATCTATATTTTTTTCTTTCAAGTAAGATGCAGTCCCCATAAACGTACCGCCAGTTCCTGCTCCAGCAACAAATATGTTAATCTCTCCATTCAATGCGTCCCACAGTTCAGGTCCTAATGTTTTAAAATATGCACGAGGATTCGCCTCATTTGCGAACTGACTTGGAGAGTATGAATTCGGTATTTCATTTACTAACTCTTTTGCTTTTGCAATTGCACCGGTCATTCCTTGCTCAGTCGGCGTATGCACAACCGTTGCGCCTAGTGCTTTCATTAATTCTTGTTTTTCAATGCTAAATTTCTCTGGTACACAAACGATAACGTGTAAATCATGTTGTAACGCTGCGAGTGCCAGTCCAATACCAGTATTTCCAGCTGTCGGTTCAATAATTGTTCCGCCCTCTGTAACAAGCCCTTTTTCTAGCGCATCTTCGATTAATTCTCTTCCTAATCGGTCCTTAACGCTTCCGCCTGGGTTATAAAATTCCAGCTTTGCAAATAAACGGACCCCTTCTGGAAGTGAAAAACGAGTAATTTCCACAATTGGTGTATGACCAATTAACTCATGAACTCCACGATATACATTCATCGTGTTCTCCCCCTTATTTGCCAATAAAGAAAAGGCAACTGTATGTATTTTCTTTATATGAGACAGTTGCCTTTTTGTTACATTACTTTAACTCTTCTAGTACTTTTACGATAAAGTTTGTAGAATGAAGAGCTGCTTGATCTAAAAATTGATCAAATGAAACATTTGATTCTTTACCAGCAATATCAGAAAGTGCACGAATGATAACAAACGGAACTTCATATTGGTGGCATACTTGTGCAACAGCTGCTGCTTCCATTTCTACTGCATAAAGGTTTTCAAATTTATCACGAATTGCTGCAACTCGGTTCGGATCACTCATAAATGAATCACCTGTTGCAATCATACCTTTTACAACTTGAATATTTTCTTCTGCCTGCATACATTTTTCAGCTAATGCAACTAATGCTTCATCAGCTTTAAATCCAGGCGGCATTCCTGGTACTTGCCCATACTCATAGTTAAATGCTGTTACATCTACATCATGGTGACGAACTTCTGTTGAAATAACGACATCCCCAACATTTAGAGAATGATGGAATCCACCAGCTGAACCAGTATTAATGACTTTTTCAGGCTTATATCTTTCTAATAAAATTGTCGTTGACATCGCTGCATTTACTTTACCAATACCAGACTTTAACAAGATTACTTCATGTCCTGCTAATTGTCCTTTCGTAAATTCACAACCCGCAACCGTTTCTGTTTCTGCTTGTTCTAATTTATCACGTAAAATACGTACTTCTTCTTCCATTGCTCCAATTACAGCAATTCTCAATCTAATCCCTCTTTCTATTGCTTAGTTGCCTCCATTACCCAAACGAAATGATTTAATCTCGTAAACGTTACATGGAAGCCATTGTTTTCAAAAATAGTCTGCATAATTGGAATACGTGTATAGTATTCCGTTTGCAAATCGTTTGCTAACTCATGAAAACCTCTTTGTTTTGCTGCTTCAACAGTTTTATCATATGCATCTTGATCTGCAAATATCGTATCAGCAAACACTATTTTACCACCTTTGTTTAGCAATTGACTATACTTCGCAATCGCTACATTTTTTTCATCATCTGTTAAATGATGAAATGCATAGGTGCTTACTATGGTATCAATGGAATTCGGGACTTCAAACGAAAGAAAATCACCTTCTGTAATGGAAAACTCTTTTGGCAATTTCTCTTTTGCAATCATGCGCATTTCACGTGACGGTTCTATACCGTAAACTGTGCGGCCAGCAAGTAATAATTTATTTGTTAAATTACCTGTACCGACACCAAATTCTAATATGTTACCAAATGACTTGTTAACTACATCCTCTAGAATGTCCTCATAATGGGCGAAAACTTCTTTATATTGTATATCTTCGCCTTGTACAAATGAGTCGTACGTATGAGCCCACTCATCAAATAAACCATTAAATTCTGTACCCATAAAAATTCCCCTTTTTCTTATCGGTTTTATCAGTATGATATTCCCTCTTTCTAAAAATGTCAATTGAAATGTACATGGTATTTCCTTCTTTTCTTTGTTACACTATAGTTGATTACATAGGAGAGGGGCCGTCTTCATGTCATTTACCTTTGAAATGTTAGAAGATAAAGTAGAATTTTTTGAAGCGGGAGACTTAGCTTCTTTAGAACGAAAAATCAGTGAACAAATCGATAATAATAAAGCACTTATGCTTGAAGTTCATCACATCTCGCATCAAATGGTTATGGATCCTGAAAGTAAAAGACCATATTATAGCGCGGTTGTTCATTTTAAATTAAAGAAATTACGCTAACTAAAAAAGAGAAGCTCCTTAGGAGCTTCTCTTTTTTAGTTTAGAGTTTGAACAAGTACTGGTTTCCAGCCTTCATTGTCTACCCAATCAATATTTACATAATATCTTTTACCTGTTTGTTTATCTTGTACGTTACCGTAAGCTTTATTCTTACCGTTATTTCCGATTCGATGAATAATTAATTGCTCTACTGGAACGTCAATTGCAGCTGAAATCGCTTGATTCATCTCATTCCAATCTGCTGTACCTTTTTTAAACGTCATCGCAGGTGTTGCACCTTGCTCTGTGCCTACTGGCTTCCAAGAAGGTTTCGTATAAGCGTCAGTTGCCTTTGGCTGTGTTTTTTCAGCTGGTACTTTCTCGTTAGCTTTCGCTTCTTCTTCAGCTTTTTTCTGTTCTTCTTCAGCCTTTAGCTTCTCTTCTTCTTCTTTCTTCTTAGCCTCTGTTTTCTCTTGTTCATTCTTCTTCGTCTCTTCTTTGCCTTTAGCTTTCTCAGACTTATTCTCTTTCGTTGTTTGCTGAGCTACCTTTTTATCGCTAGAAGACGCTTGCTCTTTCGTGTCAGGAACAAACAATTGATATGCTACAATAGCTACTGCTACTAGTACAATAGCGATTGCAATATTTAAAACACCGTTTTGACGACGTTTTTGTTGTTTCTGTTGGAATCTAGATCCTCCTGCCATTCTTCAAACCTCCATGCAGTTTTTCATACTTGCTATTGTAACATTAAATCTAGAAAGGTTGAACATTTACAATAATATTTTCATGAAATGAAAACATTTTACTATAAATTGCAAGATTACTTTTCATTCTCTAATCGATAGATTGATTCTACGATAGATTTGAAAATAGGTGTAACTTTATTTACATCGCTATTCGTTTCTATATCCACGACAACTAAAGCATACCTTGGATTTTCATATGGAAAATAACCTGCAAACCATCGATTCTCTTTCGTTCCTTTTCCTGTTTGTGCTGTCCCAGATTTTCCAGCAACACTTAGTGGTAACGACTTGAATGCTGATCCTGTGCCTTTCTCCGCTATTACAACGCTCCTTAATAACTGTTGTAATGTTTTCACTGTTCCATATGAAAGCTGTTTTCCACCTAATGTATGGTCTTCAAATGTATAAAAATCCGTTCCATTTTTATACATTATTTTTTCAACAGCTTTCACTTCCATATTTTCTCCCCCTCTAGCAATCGTCGCCATCATATTTGCAATCGCTAGAGGTGACATACGTACATCTTTCTGTCCAATTGCTGTTTGCGCTACCGCTTTTTTACTATTCTTATTTCCTTCACTCCCCCAAATCGTAACACTCTTCTCCTCTGGCATTTGCTCAAAATGCGTTGTATGAAATACAGAACCTCTCCATCCAACCTTCTCAGCGCCTCCTAAAGCCGCTACATAAGTTTCTAACACCATCTTATCCTTTTCTATTAACTCATTGCCTAACTCTGAAAATGTCCTGTTACAGCTTCTAGCAAAGCTCTCTTTAAAACTAAGTGTCCCCATCTTAACTTGTGGGTGATCTTCACCATATAAATCTTTATTACAATTAAATACGCGATTAAAAACATTTTCATTTTGATCAATCGCTGCCGCCGCAATTATTGTTTTAAAAACAGAACCGGGAAAATGTGGTGTTAACATTTGATTTTCAAGTGTAGTTTTATATAAACTCTCATCTTTCACCTGTACAGATGGTTTGCTAACCATTGCTAAAATTTCATTTTTCTTTACATCAAGTAGCACTACTCCTCCCTTCTTAATTTCACTTGCTTCAACTACTTCTTCTGCTTTTTTCTGTAACTCGTTATGTAAAGTAGTTTGAATCGTCACTGGATAAAACGGATTTCCAGGCGATGTATATTTCGCTTGTTTTCCAAAAATCGGTTCTCCTTGCCGATCCACTTGATACAATACTTTTGCCTCTCCATCGGTCAAAAGAAATTCATCAAATGATTGCTGCAATCCTGAAATGCCAATCGGTGTTTGTTTTGAAATTTTTCTAACTTCTCCGTATCGTTTTTGAAATTCTCGTTCATTCTCACCCACATCACCAATTAAATGATTCATCACGCTAGTTTGCCGCAAACGAACTTCAGCTGCTACAATGCCTAATACATTTAATTGATTCACCTTCTCCATCTGCTCTCGTCCCAAGCGAAGTGGTTCATTTCCTCTTTGCAGGATAAATGCACTTTTCTTATGTTTCATTTGACTTTCAATCTCTTGTCTCGACATACCAATGATATGCGCAATTTTCTCCAACATGTCATTTTTTAATTGTAGAAATGGAAAAACAATTAAAACAGGATACTTTTTCTCACCTATCTCCTTACCATTACGATCTATAAAATGGCCGCGTCCATCATCTACCGTAATGGATTGCGTCCGTTGTGTAACACTTTTTTCAATTAAGTTAATCTTACGATCCGTAAATGATTCCGTATCTATAATTTGTATTTGAATTAAACGACAAAGTAACATAAACATGACACATATAAAACAAATTAAAACAATTGTAATTCTCTGTTTTATTTTCATAAAAAAAACACCTCGTCTACTATAGTTTGGACGGAGTGTTTCATTTTTTATACAAATAAAGTGAAACTTTAAGCAGCCCGCCCCCCACCTAACTTCTTTGCTTTCGCTGATTTTTGAGGTGGGGGTCTTACTGCCCGTTAATGCGGGATAAAAAAATCACTCGCTTTTACACGAGTGATTTTTAATTATTTTACAGAGATAATCTCTACTTGCATTTCTCCACCTGGAGTTTGGATTGCTACCTTTTCGCCAATTTGCTTACCTAATAAGCTTTTTGCGATTGGAGAATCGTTAGAAATTCTTCCTTCAAATGGATCTGCTTCTGCGCTACCTACGATTGTGTAAGCTTCTTCATCTCCATCTGGTAGTTCTTTAAATGTTACTGTTTTACCTAATGTAACAACTGTAGATTCTTCACCGTTATCTGTGATGATAACTGCGTTACGAATCATGTTTTCTAATTGTGTAATACGTCCTTCTACGAACGCTTGCTCATCTTTCGCTGCATCATACTCAGAGTTCTCAGAAAGATCTCCGAAGCTACGTGCAATCTTAATGCGCTCTACAACTTCTTTACGTTTTACCGTTTTTAAATCCTCAAGTTCGTTCTCTAGCTTTTGCTTACCCTCTTGCGTCATAGGGTATGTTTTTTCTGTTGCCATATTTTCCACTCCTTTTATATACCAATCCCCCGAAAAAAAGAGGAGTTCCATATGAAAACTCCCCCGCTTATATGTAAAGCGGAGGTTTCTAGCACGCCTGTACTAGCGGAGTTGTCACATACAACCCCGTATTCCCAATTCTTCTTTATATAAAGAAGATATGTATGGAAAGTTGATATAAATATGCCCTCACCTATATATAGATGAGGTTGCATGTTTCATTGTATTCGATAGGAAGGGAAAAAATCCCTTCCTATCGTATATCTTTTACTATGCTATTACAAATTTACTTTTTGTTCAAGAATTGTTGCAATTTTTGTAACCATAATATCAATTGCAACGTGGTTTTGTCCACCTTCAGGGATAATAATATCCGCAAATTTCTTAGAAGGCTCAATAAATTGATTGTGCATTGGACGTACAACATTTACATATTGATCAATAACTGAATCCATCGTACGACCACGTTCTTTAATATCACGCTGCATGCGGCGTAAAATACGAAGGTCAGCATCTGTATCAACGAATAACTTAATGTCCATTAACTCACAAAGACGTGGGTCTTCTAAAATAAGAATTCCTTCTAAAATGATTACATCTTTCGGCTCAACTGGAATAATTTCATCTGAACGCGTATGCAATGTATAGTCATATACAGGTTTCTCTACTTGTTTATATGCAAGCAACTGCTGCAAATGTTCAATTAACAAATCATTATCAAACGCTAATGGATGATCATAATTTGTTTTTAAACGCTCTTCCATTGGTAAATGGCTTTGATCTTTGTAATAATAATCTTGCTCTAAGATTAAAATGGAATGACCTTTAAAATGGTCAAAAATCGCTTTCGTTACACTTGTCTTACCTGACCCTGAACCACCAGCAATTCCAATTACAACAGGCTTATTCGTCCCCATTCGACTATCACTCTTTCTTATTGAAGTATGCTTTTGCGCATCATATTATTCACATACACTGGTTGATCCACTTTGAATTTCACGATTTGCAACGGATGTCTCGCTGCATCTAATTCGTTTCCATCCTCATCCCAAATTTTCTCCACCGTTTGCGTAAAGTTTTCTATTTCTGGCCCAAAGAACTCCACTTCATGTCCTGGTTTGAAATGATTACGTTGCTCAATCGTTACGATGCCCGTTTCTTCATTATAATCTAACACTAAACCAGCGAAATCATACGTTGTTTTCTTACTATGATTTCCAAACATTTGCTCTTGATGTCCTGGAACCCCTTCAAAGAATGCAGGAGCTGTATCACGATTTGCACATTTATCAAGCTCATCTAACCATTCTTGTTTAAACTCAAAGTTATCAGGATCCGCACAATATGCATCAATTACTTTGCGGTATACTGTCGCTACAGTCGCTACGTAATGGATTGATTTCATACGTCCTTCAACTTTTAAGCTATCAATTCCAATTTCAATCATTTTCGGAATTGATAAAATTAAATTTAAGTCTTTTGGACTCATTGCAAAGTGAGCATCTTCTTCTTGGAATAGAGGAAGCTCTTTTGCATCTTTATGTTGTGATACTGTTTGAACTAAATCATAATCCCAGCGACAAGATTGACAACAACCACCACGGTTAGAGTCACGCGCTGTCATATGGTTACTTAGCGTACATCTTCCTGAATATGCGATACACATTGCACCATGGACGAATGCTTCAATTTCAATATCCACTTTTTCTTTAATCTCTTTCATTTCTTCATAGCTTGCTTCACGAGCTAATACAAGACGATGTAAACCTTCTTCTTTCCAATACTGTGCTGCTTTCCAGTTGGATAGTGATTGCTGTGTGCTTAAATGCACCTCAACAGAAGGCGCTACACGTTTACAAGTCTCAATGATAAGCGGATCAGCAACGATAATTCCCGTTACGCCAGCTTTTTCAATCCCTTTTAAATATTCCTCTAGCCCGTCCATATTTTCATTATGTGCAAAGATATTTGTTGTTACATATATTTTTGCTCCATATTTCTTTGCAAATTCCACACCTTCTGCCATTTCTTCCAGTGTAAAGTTACCTGCATTCGAACGAAGACCAAATTCTTGTCCACCTAAATATACAGCATCTGCTCCGTAATGGATAGCTACTTTTAATTTTTCTAAGTTACCCGCAGGGATTAACAGTTCAGGTTTCTTCACAATAACGCGTTTGCCATCGATCACTCGTGAAATTTCTTGTACAGTCATTTCCTACACCCTCCTCGTTTAGTAAACCGTCTCTTTAAAGAAGAATCCTGTATCTAACGGACGATTCACCGGTTGCATTTCTTCTATCTCTTTATATAAGTCATCTTTCACGTCATAATACGCATCACGATCTTCTACACATAAATCAATTGCTTTACGATATTTCTTCGTTACCTCAATAATGTATGCAGAGCTTTTTAGTACACCATCAACTTTTAAGCTATCAATTTCAGCATCAATTAGCTCTTCTAACTCATCGATGAAACAAATATCATTTGGACTCATAATGTGAGTACCATTTTCATCTTCATAAATTGGATATTTATTGTTACGCTCTGGGTCATATAAGAACATATTCTCTTCATATTTTTTCTTTTCGATATCAAGATGACGTCCTTGATACTCAAAGTAGTTTCCTACTAACGAACGCTTCGATTGGAACATACAAGTCATACCGTGAATTTGCACTTCAAGTTCCACTTCAGCATTTTCTTTTAATTCAACAATTTCATCTAAGCTAAGCTCGCGAGCTAATACAGCACGTTTTGCTCCTCTTTGTCCCCAGTAGTTACAAGTAAACCAGTTTGTTGCTGTTGTTTCTGTATTCCAGTGCAATTGCATATTTGGCGCTACTTCGCGAACCGCCATTAATACTGCTGGATCTCCGAAAACAATTGCATCTACATGTACTTCGTTTAAAAATGCAACATAGTCTGTTAATTCTTCTACTTTATCGTTGTGGAACATAGCGTTCATTGCTACGTATACTTTTACACCATTTTCATGTGCAATCTTCACAGCTTGTTTCACATCTTCACGTGAAAATTCCCCTGCTAAACGTAAACCAAACTTTTGCTCACCGATCATTACCGCATCTGCTCCTGCTTTCGCAAGAGGTTCGATATCCGCCACTGCTTTTGGCGTTACTAACAATTCTGGTTTCTTCATACCTTGGTCACCCTTTCTTTTTACTAACAGCTACTCCATCACCAATTGGGAAAATCGTTGTATCATATCCTTCATGGTTCATAAGCCATTCATTGTACGTCTTAATACGACGGATTAAACCACGTGTACGTCTGTTTTCAATTTTCTCTTTCGTCGTTACAAGGCCATGGTACATAACATTATCTGAAATAATTACGCCACCAGGATTTAATAACGGTTCATATAAGTCAAAAAAGCGACGATATTGTCCTTTTGCTGCGTCAATAAAAATAACGTCAAATGTTCCATGTTCTTCTACTTGCTCGCCTGTTTCTAACGCATCACCGTAAATAACGGAAATACGCTCTTTAACTGGTGAACGTTCTATATATTCAAGTGCTTTTTCATATCGATCGCGATTGCGCTCAACTGTCACAATGCGAGAATTTGGAATAGCTTGCATCATACGAATACTAGAATAGCCAATTGCTGTACCTAGCTCTAAAATGCTCTTCGGTCCAATTAAACGTAAAAATTGCAACATAAATTCCATTCCAAGTCGATCCATAATTGGCACATGATTTTCTTTCGCATAGTCTTCCATTTCAAGAATTAATTTATCTTTCGGATCAATAAATGATAATAGGTACTCGTTAACTGCATCCTCCATAATGGTCCTCCTTATTTACATGGAGAAGTGCCTCTATGACGTCTTTTCACACATAGAATGCAATAAAAATACAAGCCAGCTTTACCCTTAGCTTGTACGTCCCGTTTTGATATTAAAAACGATTCTTCTGCCAGTTTTTAACCCGATATATTTTACCACAAAAAAGAGGGATGTGCGACCTTTTTCGCTATCCCTCCCCATTTCACTGTTTTTTCGTAATATATTTTTGCTTTAGTGCATTATGCTCTTCCAATGTTTTCGCATAGTACACTTCACCAGTTGGTGCAGCTAAGAAATAATAATAATCTGTTTGCGCAGGCTCTAGCGCTGCTTCCACTGAATGTTTACCAGAGTTTGCAATCGGGCCCACCGGCAATCCTTTCACAACGTACGTATTGTACGGTGAGTTTATCTTTAAATCTTCGTATAATACACGTTGTTTATGCTTTCCAAGTGCATATAATACCGTTGGATCCGTTTGAAGCGGCATACCTTTTGCTAAACGATTATAAAAGACACTAGAGATCTTTTGACGATCTGTAAAGCCTGTTGCCTCTTCTTCAATAAGTGAAGACAATGTTAAAAGCTGATGAACATCCCAGTTTTTCGCTTTCATTTTTGCTTCGTTTTGAACAATGATTGCATTCGTTTTCTCAAGCATTGGAATGACAATTTCTTCTAACGTCGTATCTTTTTTATAGAAAGAGTACGTCGCAGGATATAAATAACCTTCTAATGGATATTTAATATTGCTATCAAAGATTTTATCCGTTAACAGCTTGGGATACTTTTGCTGCATTTTTTGAATAAATGCTTTATCGTTTAATTGACGTACAACATCATCTTTATTCCACTTTAATTCGTTTGCAACCGTTTCTGCAATTTCAGTTACTTGTGCCCCTTCTTTTACCGTCACTTTATAAAGAGCTGGACGATGTACATTACCAGATGACATTTGCTCAATAACATCTTTTGCACTCATTGAAGGATTTAATAAATATGTACCCGCTTGTAAATTTTTAGATTTAGCCTTTGTATAAAAACTAAAAACTGTACCGTTTTTCACAGCACCTTTTCCTTCTAAAATCTCACCAATTTTACTAGTAGATGATCCCTTTGGAATTTCTACTTCAATCTCTTTTTTATTCCCGCTATCAACCGGTCCTAATGCGGATGAAATATACGCATAGACTGAACCACAAACTAAAAGCAGTGCAATTATCGAGAATAAAAAAATGCGTCTACGCTTCTTTTTCACTTGATTCTCTACCAAAACTCTTCCTCCTTATTCAATTGTAGGCCATATGTACATCTTTCTATACAACACGATAAAAAATCACAATACATTTACCTATCATTTTTGACAGATACTTTATTTTCTACAATCCGTCTCATTATACTACAAAGGATTACGCAGTTTCGACAAAAAATCTTTCATTTTACATATAAAAAAGGCGGACGATATACCGTCCACCTTTTCAGTACTTATTATTCAGCTTCTTGCTCATCAGCTAGAGTGTTGAACATTTCTTGTACCATTTCCCACTCTTCTTCAGATTCGATTGGAAGTAAAGTTCCGCCCTCTTCTTCATTTTGCTCATAAGCCATTGCATCATAAATTTGGTCTCCATCTTCGTCTACTTCACCGATTGGAGAGAAGACTACGTATGATTTTTTGCCAAATTTTTCAGCATCAAAAGTGAAAATAATTTCACATAAATGTTCGTTACCTTTTTCGTCTACAATTGTAATTTGATTTTCTTCCATTTTGGTCACCTCTTATTTACTATCTAAAAATCCTTGTAAGATTACGACTGCAGCCATCTTATCAATTACTTGCTTTCGCTTCTTACGGCTTACATCGGCCGAAATGAGTAGACGTTCCGCTGCCATCGTTGACAAACGCTCGTCCCACATTACAACGTCTAATTGTAACAGCTCTCGTAGGTTTTCTGCAAATTGTTGGCATGCTTCACCACGTGGGCCAATTGTACCATTCATATTTTTAGGTAAACCTACTACTATCTTGTCCACATCATACTGTTTTACTAACTCAGAAATGCGGTCAAAACCAAATTGACCTCGTTCTTCGTTAATCTTGATTGTTTCAAGCCCTTGCGCTGTCCAGCCCATTTCGTCACTAATTGCAACTCCGACTGTTTTTGTACCTACATCTAAACCTAATATCCGCATAAATTACTCCTCACGATGATGTTTCAAGTAAGACTTCACAAGCTCTTCAATTAATTCATCACGTTCAAGCTTGCGAATGATGCTTCGCGCATCTTTATGGCGAGGTATGTATGCTGGGTCTCCACTTAATAAATAACCGACGATTTGGTTAATCGGATTATAGCCTTTTTCTTGAAGTGCATCATACACAGTTAAAAGTACATCATTTACATGGACACTCTGTTTTTCATCTTGAATGCTAAACTTCATTGTTTTATCAAAACCGTCCATTTCAAGCACCTCACTTATATAGTAAGTATAGGGAGAAGAACTTCTCCTCTCCCTACCATTGTACACTACTATCTCTTTATTTTGAAACAGATTTAACGTACTCTTGTACAAACGCTAAAGCTTCCTCAACTTGCGCTGGGTTTTTACCGCCCGCTTGTGCCATATCAGGACGGCCACCACCGCCACCGCCACAACGAGAAGCTACTTCTTTCACAAGTTTACCAGCATGGTATCCTTGGCTAATTAAATCTTTCGTTACGCCAGCTAAGATGTTTACTTTATCATCATTTACAGACGCTAATACGACAACTGCAGATTGTAATTTATTTTTTAGGTCATCCATCATCGTACGTAAGTTGTTCATGTCTGCAACATTTACTTTTGCCGCTAATACGTTCACGCCATCAACTGTCATTACTGAATCAGTTAAGTTTCCAGCTTCAATATTGCTTAATTTTGCTGCAAGAGATTCGTTTTCTTTTTGAAGTTGTTTTACTTCAGCAAATAAACCATCTACTCTTGTTAAAATGTCTTTTGGATTTGTTTTCATTTTTCCAGCTGCTTCTTTTAATAAACCTACTTGATCGTTCATTAATTCATAAGCAGACTTACCAGTTACTGCTTCAATACGACGAGTTCCTGCACCAATACCAGACTCAGCAACGATTTTGAAAATACCGATAGAAGCTGTGTTATCAACGTGACAACCACCGCAAAGCTCTAAGCTATAGTCGCCAACTTGTACAACGCGTACAACATCACCGTATTTTTCACCGAATAATGCCATTGCGCCCATTTCTTTCGCTTCTTCGATTGCTTTTTGAGAAATCTCAACATCAATACTTTCCCAAATTTTCTCGTTTACGATACGCTCAATTTTTTCTAATTCGTCAGCTTGTACTTGACCAAAGTGAGAGAAGTCAAAGCGTAAACGTTCAGAAGTTACAAGAGAACCCGCTTGGTTAACGTGCGTTCCAAGTACGTCTTTTAACGCTTGGTGTAGTAAGTGAGTTGCTGTATGGTTCTTCACAACACTACTACGGTTTTTCGTATCGATAATAGCTTTTACAGCCGCATCTTTCGTTAATGTACCTTCTTCAACTACAACTTTGTGCAAGTTTTGGCCGTTTGGTGCTTTTTGTACGTCTTTTACAAGAACTTTCACACCATCAGCAAGAAGGTAACCACGGTCTGCAATTTGTCCGCCGCTCTCAGCATAGAATGGTGTTACATCAAGCATTAATTGTCCTTCTTCACCTACTTGCAAGCTGTCTGCGTATTCACCGTTTTTCACAAGTGCAACAACGTTACTTTCTGTTGCAACCGTACCGTAACCAACGAACTCGCTCGCTACTTTCACTTCTCCAAGGACACCGCCTTGAACTTGCATAGAATCAACGTCTTGACGAGCAGCACGTGCGCGCTCACGTTGTTTTTCCATTTCATTTTCAAAGCCTTCATGATCAACTGTCATACCAGCTTCTTCTGCATATTCTTCTGTTAATTCAATTGGGAAACCGTATGTGTCATATAGACGGAACGCATCTACTCCAGAAATAACAGTTGTTTTTTCTTCTTTCGCTTTTGCAATAACTTCAGCTAAAATTGCTTCACCATCATGAAGTGTTTCGTGGAAACGCTCTTCTTCATTTTTCACAACTTTTGCAATGAAATCTTTCTTTTCAAGTACTTCTGGATAGAAGTCTTTCATTACTTCTCCAACAACCGGTACTAATTCAAACATGAACGGACGGTTAATGTTTAATTTCTTAGAGTAACGAACAGCACGGCGTAATAAACGACGTAATACATAACCACGGCCTTCGTTAGATGGAAGAGCGCCGTCACCAACAGCGAATGTTACTGTACGGATATGGTCAGCGATTACTTTAAACGCCATATCTTTTTCTAAGTCACCATTACGATATTTCTCGCCAGAGATTGTTTCTGTTGCACCAATCATCGGCATGAATAAGTCCGTGTCAAAGTTTGTAGGTACATCTTGAACGATAGATGTCATACGCTCTAGACCCATCCCTGTATCGATGTTTTTCTTAGGAAGTGGTGTATATGAACCATCTGGATTATGGTTAAATTGAGAGAATACAAGGTTCCATACTTCTAAGTAACGCTCGTTTTCTCCTCCTGGATATAATTCTGGGTCACTAAAGTCATTACCGTAAGCTTCTCCGCGGTCATAGAAAATCTCTGTATTCGGTCCACTTGGTCCTTCACCGATGTCCCAGAAGTTTTCTTCTAAGCGGATGATACGCTCTTTTGGAACACCCATTTTCTCATTCCAAATTGTGAATGCTTCTTCATCTTCTGGATGGATTGTAACGGATAATAATTCTTTATCGAATCCGATCCATTTGTCGCTCGTTAAGAATTCCCAAGCCCAAGTAATTGCCTCTTCTTTGAAGTAATCGCCGATTGAGAAGTTCCCTAACATTTCAAAGAATGTATGGTGACGAGCTGTTTTCCCTACGTTTTCAATATCGTTTGTACGAATTGATTTTTGAGCATTTGTAATACGTGGATTTTGCGGGATTACACGTCCATCAAAATATTTTTTTAATGTTGCTACACCACTGTTAATCCATAAAAGAGATGGATCCTCATGTGGAACTAGTGATGCACTAGGTTCTACTGCATGTCCTTTTTCTTGGAAAAAGTCTAAAAACATTTGACGAATTTGTGCGCCTGTTAGTTGTTTCATTGTATTTTCCTCCTTAAATATAAAAAACTCCCGCCCCTATAAAAGGGACGAGAGTTAACTCGCGATACCACCCTAATTATGAATTGATTACTATATGAATCAATTCATCACCTCATGGTGCCGTAACGTGGCAAAACGGCAGTGATTAGCTGCTCTCAGGATTAGCTTTCTGTTACCCTTCATTTAAAGCTTCTTTCAGCCATATGGAAGCTTCTCTCTATAAATGGACTGTAACGTACTTGTTCCGTCATTGATTTAATGTATTATATGACTAAATATAATAGAATTCTCTTAAGTTTGTCAATGTAGATAATCATTTATATTATATCAATTACTTATTAATCATAGCTATTCTACTATTCATTCTTAACAGCCTTTTCATATATTATGCATGTATTACTAAATTGTACTACTCCCGCGTACTTTTCCGAATATTTCATTTTTGTTATAATTAAATTATTAATAATAAAGGAGCGATTATAGTGACAACCTTATTGAGCAAAGCTAAAAATATGTTAAAGACTGATGAAACAATATTGTTTTACGTAGCCTGTTCACTAGACATATTTATTTATCGTTCCGTCGCAAGGCCGGGATTGTTAATTTTAACGAACAAACGCCTCTTCTTTTATGGACCAGATGTAAGTAAGAACCCATTATTTGAAGAGTACGCTTTCGCGAAAATTTCTAATTTAAAAGAAAAACAGCGACTTTTCAGCAATCAAATTGTATTTATGTATGATAATGAATGGAAAAAAATAAAACATATTCAAACAAATGATGTAAGCTCTCTCGTTCAAAAAATAAACGAACAACTCTCTAAATAATGATAGCCCTCTACTCTTATAAGTAGAGGGCCTTCCTATTGCATATCTTCTTTTTTCCAAAGAGGCCTTACATGAACGATTACTGTACGAATAACCGCTAAAATAGGAACTGATATTAATAACCCTACAATTCCTCCCACTTCTCCCCCAACTAGTAGTGCAAGCATAATAATGACAGGATGCATGCGAAGGGACTTACCAACGATATAAGGGGATAAAATGTTACTTTCTACGAATTGCAAAATAGCAATCGCAATCCCCGCTTTAATGAGTAAACTTGTTGATACCGTTGCCGCAATCATTAATGTCGGAATCGCCCCTAAAATAGGGCCAAAGTACGGTATTATATCCGTCACCCCAATAATAATACCGAGTAACAATGGATATTTCATACCGATAAACCAAAAGGAAAGAGCAGATACGCCCCCTAATACTAAACAAACAAATAACTGTCCTCGAATATAACTTCCAAGTGATTTATCAATTTCTTTCGCCAGCATTTGCCCCGTACTACGCCACTTACTCGGAACTAGTTTCCAAAAAATATGATAAAACTCGCCGTAATCTTTTAATATGTAAAATACAATGAACGGAATTAAGAAAATAATGAGTAACGAATCCAGTACACCGCGAGCTGTGCTCATCACTTTATTTAAAAGTGCTTGTATCTTCGTCTCTACTCCAACAAAAATTTGTTTCACCTTTTCATGAATAAATGACGGGAAGTTCGCTGTTTGTTCTGTAACACCATCCATCCAAGAATCATACATTTTTGTAAACTGCGGGAATTGTTCATTGATTTCTTGTAATTGCTTAATCACAACCGGCGTTCCTTTATAAATTCCATAACCAATTCCGCCAAAGAAAAGGATGTAAATGAGCAAAATAGCGAGTGTGCGCGGCATCCCTTCTTTATGAATTTTTTCAATTAAAGGATGCAATAAATACGCAATAAAACACGCGATAAGAAACGGTGTAATGGCCACTTTACATACAAAAATAATCGGTGCCCATAGCGGCTTAATTTTTAAAAAGACGAGCAAACAAAGAAAGACAAGTAACAATAATCCTAAACGGTATATCCAAATGATTTTAAGATTCTTCACACGAAAAACCTCCTCCACCTTTATTGTGAAAATAAATAGGGTAGGTTATGTGCAAAAGTTTTAAAATCTTTTTGTGCAGACCATACTGTTTTGTAAAGACGCACATATATATACATAACAAGGACAACCACCCCTGAGAACGCAGCGTGAAACAATTTAATCAGGAGGGCTCATAATGGTTTTATTTATGCTCGTATTATCAGCACTTTTTATGATTCTTGAATGGATTTGTATCGGGTTTGGTATTTGGAAAGGTTTCTTTATTCGTTCCTCACGAAAAGAAAGAGCGAAGCATTTATTTCATTACGGAATGCTTGGCGTTGGATGTTACGGCCTATCTTATCTCTTCTCTGAAATTGGACTTTTATATTTGCATACAAATGCATAAAAAAACTCCCTTGTTGATGAAGGGAGTTTTTTACGCTTATAAATAAGATTTAATCATCTTACGTGCTTTTTTCATATTGCGTTTTGAAAAGACATCTTGTTTGCGAGCATATTGATATGCTGCCGCTCCAACACCTAATGCGATTAATGAATTGCGTAGATTCAAAGTAAATCCCCCTTTTCGTTATCCGATCGTTCTTTCATTCTCATCAAATAAATCATCAAGAGAACTTAACGAACCATCTTCTTCTACTTGATGCGTATGGATTTTCCCCTTTGAAACCGATAATTCGATATAACAATTCCAGCAATAAAATTGGTTGACACCTATTTTCCCAATGTCTTTTCCTTTGCAATTTGGACAAATAAACATATGGCGTTCATCTCCTTACAGTCTCCCGGATTCTATTCGCCATTATTTCCAAACTGCATTCATTTATACATTGCTGGAGCCTTTCAACGTTATACGTTTGAAAGTTTCACTATATAATTTCACCTTTTTACATGAAATCATACGGTGAAATGTTTTCCACGTCCATTTCTTCGCCATTCACTGTTACCATCTGTACTTCTCCTTGCGATTCCTGCAAGCGATTAGCTAAAGTCGTTTGACGCATTGCATCATCAAGGCGATTTACACCAGACTGGAAAGCGGCTTCCTCCCCGCAAATAATAAGGAACTTCTTACTTCTTGTAATACCAGTATAAATTAAATTACGACGTAACATACGATTATAACTTTTTACTATCGGCATAATCACAATCGGAAACTCACTGCCTTGCGATTTATGAATCGAACAGCAATAGGCATGTGTAATTTGATTTAAATCTGGTTTTGTATATGTTACCTCAATTCCATCAAATGAAACGATAATCATATCTTGTTGCTCAACGTTCTCTTTCGCATAAAACACCGAAACAATTTCGCCGATATCACCATTAAACACTTGGCTCTCCGGCTGATTAACAAGTTGCAAGACTTTATCGCCTCTTCGGTATACAACATCACCGTAAGCAATTTCTTTACTCTTTTCCCTTTTCGGATTAAACACTTCTTGCAACGCTTCGTTTAGTACATTAATACCCGCCGGTCCACGATACATCGGGGCTAATACTTGTACATCTCTTGCGCTAAACCCTTTTGTCTTCGCATTTTCACAAACCTTCTTAACAACCTCAACAATTTGAGCTCCTGTACAACCGATAAATGAACGATCTTTTTGGTTTTGCGCTAAATCTGGTGGGAGCGTTCCATTTTTTATCGCATGGGCAAGTTGAATTACTGATGAACCTTCCGCTTGACGATAAATTTCAGTAAGCTTTACTGTTGGAACTGCACCTGCATTCAATAAATCTTTTAATACTTGTCCAGGTCCTACAGATGGTAATTGATCTTCATCGCCTACAACGATAACTTGAATGTTAGTCGGCAATGACTTAAACAGCTGATTTGCAAGCCAAATATCAACCATTGAAAATTCATCAATAATGAGTAATTTCCCTTGTATCGGATCTGTTTCATTCCGCTGGAAAGACCCTTCGGGCGTCCAACCAAGTAAACGGTGAATTGTACAAGCTGGAAGACCTGTTGATTCACTCATTCGCTTCGCTGCCCTTCCTGTTGGAGCCGTTAATAATATCGGAAATGGATTATCATCACTGTATTCATTCGGATTTAACGATAGCCCGTGAAGTGACGCATACATTTCAACAATTCCTTTAATAACTGTTGTTTTCCCTGTTCCTGGTCCACCTGTCAATAACATCATCGGTTTATGAAGTGCCGTTTGAATTGCTTCTTGCTGAAACGGTGCATATTGTACGTTCAGTTGTTCTTCAATTTCACCTAATGTTTTTAACACTTCTGCCTCTGGAAATGAAGGTGTTTCTTCTTGATTCATAAGCCTGCGAATGGACTTTACAACACCTTTTTCAGAGTAGAATAACGTTGCTAAATACACTCGCTCTTCTTCAATAATAACTTTCCCTTCACTTTGCATCGTTTCAATACAGCCTACAATATCTTCCTCAGTCACTCTTCCTTCTTGATTGTTTAAAAGTGACATCGTTTCTCTTACAAGTTGGTCTTTCCTCATATAAACGTGACCAAGTTGTAATGAGACATTCTCTAACGTGTAAAAACATCCTGCGCGTACACGGTCGTCGTGATTACCCGATATCCCTAACGCACGCCCTATATCATCCGCTCTTCCAAAACCAATTCCATCCACTTCTTCAATAAGCTGATATGGATTATTACGAATCACTTCTAATGTCATCTCTTTATATTGTTGGTAAATCTTAATAGAAAGCTTCGTTCCAAAACCGTAACCATTTAAAAAACTCATTACTTTCTCTAATCCTTGATGTTCAACAATTGTCTCATATATTTCTTGCGCTTTTTGCTTGTTTACAACACCATTTAATGCCTCAGGGTCATCCATAATTTTAGAAATAGCATGTTCTCCGAGATGATCTACAATTTTTTCAGCTGTACGCTTTCCTATCCCTTTAAATAAATCACTCGCTAAATATTGCACCATACCGGCTTTCGTTTGCGGCAATTCTTTCTTAAACGTTTCGACCATATATTGTTTTCCATACTTCGGATGATCTTTAAAATGACCTGTCAACGTAAACACTTCATCTTCATGCATGCGAGGAAAATGACCGTTTATCATTACTTTCTTTTCGTCGTACGTTTCATTCGTTTCAATGACTTTCATACTGACAACGGAATAGAGGTTTTCTTCGTTGTGGAAAATGGTATGAAGAACTTGCGCTTTTATAAACTTTTTTTCTTCCTCAAACAAATCCATTGCATGTTGATTTCCCATCTTTCCTCTCCTTTCCGGTTTCATTTCACTTTAATGAGCAGTACATCCCCCACCTATTTAGATGAGGGATAACTACTCATTAACTATATTTTCATCTTATTCAGCTTCTTGCTCTAATAAACGAACACCATTACCAGCTAAAAAGTGATCTGGCTGAATTTCAGTTGCTTTCTTAAATAAAGCGAGAGCCTTCTCGTTATTTTCTTCAAATACGTATGCAACACCTAAATTATAATACGCATCTGCATGCTCTTCATCCATTTCTAATACTTTTTCAAAGTAAGGCTTCGCCTCTTGAATATGTTCTAGTCGCGCAAAGCAAAGTCCACACTGGAACAAAGCTTCTACATCGTTTTCATCTAATTCTGTTGCTCTTTGTAAAAACGGCAGTGCAAGACGGTCATTTCCAAGTTGCACATGTGTAATACCTAGCATAAATGTTACATCAGCTGATTGTAATCCAGCTTGCATCGCTTGTTCAAATACAGCTTTAGCCTCTGCAAATTGCTCTTGACCGTAATATACATTTCCTAATCCATAATACGCAGCCGCTGATTTATCATCTAACTCCAATGCACGTTTATAAAATAAAATTGCTCTCTCACTGTCACCTAGTACATCTAATAAGTTCGCAAAATTAATATATCCAAGCGCATCTTTCGGATTTTCTTCGATTGCTTCTGTGAAATTTTTAGCAGCTTCTTCCCAGTTTCCTTCTTGCATATATTGAATACCTGTTTCAAGTTTGTTTGACATGTCCTTCACCTCTACAACAAATTATAACAAAGAATGTATTTTCCAAGCGAACGAAAATTCGCCTTATGTAAAAGAAACCTCTAACCGCGAATCGGTAGAGGCTTCTCGTTTTATCCTAAATAATCCAATTTCTTACCGCTACGGTACACTTCATCAATTGTAGCACCGCCTAAACACTCATCTCCATCATAGAAAACAACTGCTTGTCCTGGTGTAATTGCACGAATTGGCTCGTCACAAAGAATACGAACTGTATTTTCATCAACGATTTGAACCGTTACTTTATTGTCTTCTTGACGATAACGGAATTTCGCTGTGCACTTAAATTCTTTTTCTTTCGCTTCATTACTTACCCAGCCAACATTTGTAGCAATAACTTCATCGCCATATAGAAGTTCGTTATGGAATCCTTGATCAACATATAAAATGTTTTCTTTCAAGTTTTTCCCAACAGCAAACCACGGATCACCGTTACCACCAATACCAAGGCCATGACGTTGTCCAATTGTATAGTACATTAAACCGTCATGCTTCCCTTTCACTTCGCCAGATAACGTTTGCATCACACCTGGTTGTGCTGGTAAATAGTTACTTAAGAAATCTTTAAAGTTACGCTCACCAATGAAGCAAATACCAGTACTATCTTTCTTCGCCGCTGTCGCTAAACCAGCTTCTTTCGCCATTTCACGAATTTGTGGTTTCTTCAGTTCACCAAGCGGGAACATTGTTTTTGATAATTGCTCTTGGCTTAATTGATTTAAGAAATACGTTTGGTCTTTATTGTCATCAACGCCGCGAAGCATTTTATATTCGCCGTCCATATAAGCAACGCGTGCATAATGACCTGTTGCTACATAATCAGCACCGAGCGCAATGGCATGCTCTAAAAATGCTTTAAATTTAATTTCTTTATTACACATTACATCTGGGTTTGGTGTACGACCAGCTCGGTATTCATCTAAGAAGTACGTAAATACTTTATCCCAGTATTGTTTTTCAAAGTTTACTGCATAATACGGAATACCAATTTGGTTACACACTTCAATTACATCATTGTAATCTTCTGTTGCTGTGCAAACACCATTCTCATCTGTATCATCCCAGTTTTTCATAAAAATTCCGATTACATCATAACCTTGCTCTTTTAATAAAAGAGCCGCTACAGATGAATCGACGCCACCGGACATCCCGATGACAACGCGTGTTTCGTGAGGTAGTTTGTTCATCATGTCACCTCCCATGCTAATTTTGTGTTAATCGCTTCACGATTTTCACTGTTTCGTACGCCGCTTTCTCAACTTGCTCTTTCGTATTTCCAAGTCCGAAACTAAAACGTACGGATGAACGTATTTGATCGGAGTCTTTTCCGAACATCGCCACTAATACATGTGATGGATCAATCGAACCAGCTGTACAAGCCGAACCACTTGATACTGCAATGCCAGCTAAGTCTAAGTTCACAAGAAACGGTTCAATGTTCATTCCTGTAAAACTAATATTAAGCACATGTGGTAATCGATATTCTAAGTTTCCGTTTACCTCGAAAGTAATGTCTTCATTTTTGAAGACAGATACCATTATATCTTTAAACTCTTCATATTGGGCATTTTTTTGCTCACGAGTTTTTTCAGATAGCAAAATTGCATGTTGCAACCCAACGATGCTCGGCACATTTTCAGTACCAGCACGGCGTTTTCTTTCTTGCTCCCCACCTATTAATAACGGTTCAAATTTCACGTTTGCACCAGCATATAGGAACCCGACACCTTTTGGTCCGTTAATTTTATGAGCCGAAATTGATAATAAATCAACACCAAACTCTTTCACATCAATTTCTACTAAACCGTAAGCTTGTACCGCATCTGTATGGAAATAAGCTTGATGATCTTTTAGCAACTTACCTATTTCCGCAATTGGTTGCATCGTCCCAACTTCATTATTCCCAAACATAATAGATACAAGAATTGTCTCTTCTGTTAATGCTTTTTGTATGTCAGAAACTTGAACGCGTCCTGTTTCATCAACAGGTAAATATGTCACTTCAAATCCTTCACGTTCTAACAATTCACACGTATGCAAAATTGCATGATGTTCAATTTGCGTCGTTATAATATGGTTACCTTTATGACGATTCGCACGTGCTACACCGATAAGCGCTAAATTATCCGCTTCCGTACCACCACTCGTAAATATAATTTCATTCGGATTCGCATGAATGCTACGTGCACATGCGCGTCTCGCCTCATCTACTGCATGGCGCGTTTGACGTCCATAAAAGTGAATACTAGACGGATTTCCGAATGTTTCTGTCATATATGGAATCATCTTTTCGACCACTTCCGGGTGAGTCGGAGATGTCGCAGCATGATCTAAATAAATGCGTTCCATTAAATCTCCTTCTTTCCAAATCGTTTCACAAGGAATTAAATGTAAAACATATAGCCCCCGTGATTTTCTTCCTCATAACGTACTAAATCTTCTAACGTTGTACTATCTAACACTTCTTGCACCGCATCACGAACACGCATCCATAATTGGCGTTGTGCTGGTTCTTCTTCTTCTATCATTTCTACAACACTAATCGGACCCTCTAATACACGGATTACATCCCCAGCTGTAATGTTAGCTGGCTGATCTGATAATACATACCCGCCATATGCTCCGCGTGTACTCTTTACTAGACGCGCGTTACGAAGTGGTGAGATTAATTGCTCTAAGTAATGTTCCGATAAATCGTGTGCCTGCGCAATTGATTTTAAGGAAATTGGACCTTCACCAAACTTTTTTGCAAGATCGATCATAATTGTTAAGCCGTAACGGCCTTTCGTTGAAATCTTCATCTATTTTGCACCTCTTTTCAAATTTTCACTTCTATTGGTTATATCTTATTTATAAAAGAACACAATTTAAAATCCTATGAAATTATAGCATAATATAGTATTATAAGAAATTTCAACTTGTGTATCAAAATGATAACATAAAATCACATTGAAAAACTCGGAAATTATTACAATTGAAAGAAAAATGAAAATATTCATATTCATTTTTCCCACAAAACAGCATCCTATTTCAAATTCCACTAAAAAAAATGATACGATAGAAAGAGATTATACATTAAGGGAGACGGTAAAAATGAAACAACCACTCGCACATCGAATGCGCCCTACAAATATTCAAGAAATTATCGGACAACAACATTTAGTTGGTGAAGGAAAAATTTTATGGCGAATGGTCCAAGCAAATCATTTTCAATCTATGATTTTATATGGCCCTCCAGGCACTGGAAAAACATCCATCGCGAGCGCAATTGCAGGAAGTACCGGAACCCCTTTTCGCCTATTAAACGCTGTTACTCACAATAAAAAAGATATGGAAGTTGTCGTACAAGAGGCAAAGATGCATCGACACCTCGTTTTAATTTTAGATGAAGTACACCGTCTAGATAAAGCAAAACAGGATTTTCTATTACCTCATTTAGAAAGTGGACTCCTTACCTTAATTGGTGCGACGACGAGTAATCCGTTCCATGCTATTAATTCTGCTATTCGAAGTCGGTGTCAAATCTTCGAATTACACGCATTAACAGAAAATGATCTTTTAATTGGCTTAAAACGAGCACTTGAAGATAAAGAAAAAGGTCTTGGGGAATATGATGTAACTGTTACGCCTGAAGCATTACATCACTTCGCAAATGCATCAGGCGGAGATATGCGTTCCGCTTATAATGCACTGGAACTCGCTGTTTTATCTAGCTTTACAACTGATGACAAAGCTGCGGAAATTACGCTGGAAATCGCGGAAGAATGCTTACAAAAAAAGAGCTTCGTTCACGATAAAGGCGGAGATGCTCATTATGACGTATTATCAGCATTTCAAAAATCAGTGCGCGGAAGTGATGTAAACGCAGCACTTCACTATTTAGCACGTCTTATTGAAGCCGGTGACCTGCAAAGCATTGGTAGACGTCTTCTTATTATGGCATATGAAGATATTGGACTTGCTAGCCCGCAAGCTGGACCGCGTACACTAGCCGCTATAGAATCAGCTGAACGAGTTGGATTCCCAGAGGCACGCATACCACTTGCAAATGCCGTTATTGAGCTTTGCCTATCACCAAAATCAAACTCAGCTTATAAAGCACTTGATGCTGCCTTACACGATTTAAGGAACGGTCAAACAGGCGACATCCCAATTCATTTAAAAGATAGTCATTACAAAGGCGCAGAGGCACTTGGAAGAGGCATTGGCTACTTATATCCACACGACCATCCAAATGGTTGGGTACAGCAACAATACTTACCTGATAAAATAAAAAACAAACAATATTATAAACCGAAAATGACAGGGAAATTTGAACAAGCACTTTCTACTGTATATGAAAGATTACAAAGTTCGAATAAAACGAAAAATAAAGGGTAACATAAGCGAAAACGTCACCATTATGGAGGCTTCGCTTATGAAAACACGTCAAGATGCATGGACAAAAGAAGACGATCTCCTTTTAGCAGAAACTGTTTTACGACATATTCGCAGCGGCAGTACACAAATAAAAGCATTCGATGAAGTCGGCGATGCTTTAAACCGCACTTCCGCAGCTTGCGGTTTTAGATGGAATGCTGAAGTAAGGCCGAATTATGAAGATGCGGTGCAGCTTGCGAAAAAACAACGTAAAGAATTAAAGCGTTCTGAAGCTAAAATAGAAAAAGATCAGTTCACAAAAACGAAACAACTCGTAATCGACGCTGAGTTTTCAGAAGATATTGTACCAAGTAAACAAGAACTTACAATGCAAAATGTCATCTCGTTTTTGCAAAACTTGGAGCACAATAATCCTTCACTCGCAAAGTTACAAACTGAAAATGAAGTATTACAAACTCAGCTCACTTCCTTGCAAAAAACGAATGATGAGCTCGAAACTAAATTAGCTGTACTCACAAAAAAACAACAAGCAATCGAAGAAGATTATGCAATGCTCGTTAGAATTATGGATCGTGCTCGAAAACTCGTTTCAGTTGAAGAACAAGAAGAGCAGATCGCTCCCATTTTCAAGACAGATCAAAATGGAAATTTAGATATTATTTATTCTGCAGAGAATTAAAAAAGGATGTTACCTAGCCCAATTTTCCGGCTAAGTGACATCCTTTTTTTGTCTCTTCGGTGGATAGCATATTGGTAAATGAAATTATATCGACGATTTTTCGAATATATCTATCGTAACTTACAATATATCAACGATTTTTTAATTATATCGACTATTCGACAAGGAATATCGATTTACCGACAAATATTTACAAAATAAGTAAACCTGCTATACAAAGCCCCCCCGAATCAACTGGATATTTTTTACTTAAATGTTACTATAAACATATACGATTGAAAGGAGCTGATTGCCATTTCATTAGTAGCCTTCAAAATAACACTCGGTATTCTCGTTCTAACGTTAGGTCTTTTTACCATTCACAGTTTAAAAAAGACCTCAGGTTATAAATCAGACAAATATGATTATTACTTACTGGCCTTGCTTACATTTGAACTAGTAGCAATGCAAATACCCCTATTTCTTTAGCACATCTAAAAAAGCATATATCCGAAATGGATATATGCTTTCATTTTATTCTTGCCCTACACGTTTCACTTCTACATTTTTAATGCGTTCACGTACAACGTGACTTGCCATAATTAAGCCTGCCACAGATGGTACGAATGCATTTGATGAAGGTGGTAATTTCGCTTTACGAATTTTTGCATTTTCGTCTGGTACAATTTCTTTACGTACCTCTTCACGAATTACGATTGGGTTTTCGTCAGAGAAGACAACTTTTACACCTTTTTTAATACCCTCTTTACGAAGCTTCGTACGAATGACTTTCGCAATTGGATCTGTATGTGTTTTAGAGATGTCCGCAATACGGAAACGAGTTGGGTCCATTTTATTTGCTGCACCCATACTTGAGATAATTTTAATTTTACGACGTAAACATTGTTTAATTAAATGAATTTTGAACGTAATCGTATCAGATGCATCCACTACAAAGTCTAAACCGTGTTTAAAGAACTCTTCATATGTTTCATCTGTATAAAACATTTCTAGTCCAATTACTTCACACTCTGGGTTAATGTCTGCAATACGCTCTTTCATTAATTCTACTTTTGAACGTCCTACAGTAGATACTAAAGCGTGAATTTGACGGTTCACGTTTGTAATATCTACAACATCTTTATCTACTAATACGAGACGCCCAACTCCAGAACGTGCTAACGCTTCAGCTGCAAAAGAACCTACGCCGCCAATTCCTAAAATACCGACTGTACTATTTTTTAATATTTCAAGTCCTTCTTTACCGAAGGCTAATTCATTACGTGAAAATTGATGTAACATTCAGCTCTACACTCCTATTACAAAAATGGTCTACCATGTATTCTAGCGTTTTTCCGACTATTTGTATAGAAAAAGTTATAGAATTCCTAAAAATACATATTTCGAAAATAAAAACATAGTGTAAACCGGGATTTTGTTTCTTCCTAAATACACGTTTAAAAAGGAGGATTCAGAGAGCCGAACAGATCGAGGCGCTGAAGCCAGGAGGAGCGCAGTGTAGCGTTACTACTCGAGCACCGGACTAGCATACGTAACGACGAGATGCGACAGCCATCTGAACCGGACTTTTTAAACAACCTCTCAAAAAAAGTCTAGATGGTATTAGTATAACCATCTAGACCCTATTCTTACTTCTCTTCTTTTAAGCTTAATTTTAAGTTTAACTCTTCAAGCTGTGCTTCTGCAACTGGGCTTGGAGCTTCTGTTAATAAGCAGCTTGCGCTTGCTGTTTTTGGGAATGCAATTGTATCACGAAGGTTTGTACGACCTGCAAGTAACATAACAAGACGGTCTAAACCTAATGCAATACCACCGTGTGGTGGAGTACCGTATTCGAATGCTTCTAATAAGAATCCGAATTGCTCTTGCGCTTCTTCTTGTGAGAATCCAAGTGCTTTGAACATTTTTTCTTGTACGTCACGCTCGTAAATACGAAGTGATCCACCACCAAGCTCGTAACCGTTTAATACAAGGTCATATGCTTGTGCACGTGCTTTTTCTGGTGCTGTTTCTAATAGCTCAACATCTTCACGGAATGGCATTGTGAATGGGTGGTGAGCTGCGAAGTAACGATCTGCATCTTCATCATACTCAAGAAGCGGCCAATCCGTTACCCATAGGAAGTTATATTTACTTTCGTCAATTAACTCAAGCTCTTTACCTAGACGTAAACGAAGTGCACCTAAGCTATCTGCAACAACGCTCTTCTTATCTGCTACGAATAGTAATAAATCACCAGCAGTAGCTTCTAATGTAGTCATTAACACGTTTGCATCTTCTTCACCGAAGAATTTCGCGATCGGTCCTTTTAAGCCGTCTTCTTCCACTTTAAGCCAAGCTAAACCTTTTGCACCGTATACTTTTACAAATTCAGTTAATGCATCGATGTCTTTACGAGAGTACTTGCTCGCAGCACCTTTTGCATTAATTGCTTTTACTTGTCCGCCGCTTTCTACAGCACTTGTAAACACTTTAAATCCACAACCTGCTGCAAACTCAGATAAGTCTGTTAGTTCCATTTCAAAGCGTGTATCTGGCTTATCAGAACCGTAACGAGCCATTGCATCAGCGTAAGTCATACGAGGGAATGGTGCACTAATCTCTACACCTTTCGCATCCTTCATAACTTTCGTCATCATGCGCTCCATCATATCTAAAATTTCTTCTTGTGTTAAGAATGAAGCTTCAATATCGATTTGCGTAAATTCTGGCTGACGGTCCGCACGTAAATCTTCGTCACGGAAACAGCGTGCTACTTGATAGTAACGCTCAAATCCGCCGACCATAAGAAGCTGTTTAAATAGCTGTGGAGACTGTGGTAACGCATAGAATTCACCGTCATGTACACGGCTTGGTACTAAATAGTCACGAGCCCCTTCTGGCGTGCTCTTCGTTAAAATTGGTGTTTCTACTTCTAAGAACTCTTCTGTATCTAAGAAATTACGAATTGTTTTTGTTACGTCATGACGCATTTTGAATGTATTGAACATTACAGGACGACGTAAGTCTAAATAACGATATTTTAAACGCACATCTTCTGATGCATCTGTATCATCAGCAATAATGATTGGCGTTGTTTTCGCTGCGTTTAATACGTTTACCTTTGTTGCTTGTACTTCAATACGACCAGTTGCCATATTGTCATTAATTGCGCCTTCACCACGCTCAACAACTGTACCTTCTACGTGTAATACGTATTCGCTACGAATTGTTTCTGCTACTTCTAGCGCTTCTTTTGATGTTTCTGGGTTAAATACAACTTGTACGATACCTGTACGGTCACGTAAGTCGATAAAGATTAACCCACCTAAATCACGGCGTTTTTGTACCCAACCTTTTAATTGAAGTGTTTGTCCAACTGCTTCTACTGTTACTTTTCCACATGCATGTGTTCTTTCAGCCACTGTAAGTTCCCCCTATATTAATTTCTCTGCTACGTATGAAGCAAATACATCTAACGCTACTTCTTCTTGTTCGCCTGTAGCCATATCTTTTAAGTTAATGATGCCTTTATCTAGCTCATCTTCCCCTAATACAGCTACAAATTTCGCTTTTAGACGATCTGCTGATTTAAATTGTGCCTTCATTTTGCGGTCTAAATAATCTTTTTCAACTGATAATCCAGCTTTACGAAGATCAAACGCAACTTTTGCAGCATGGTCTTTCGCTTTTTCACCAAGCGCCACAACGTAACAATCAATACTATGTTCGATTGGTAATTCAATGTTTTCAGCTTTTAGTGCCATAATTAAACGTTCAATACTCATCGCAAAACCGATACCTGGCATTTCTGGTCCACCGATTTCTTGTACAAGTCCGTTGTAACGTCCACCACCGCTTAATGTAGTAATAGCACCAAAACCTTCTGCCTCACTCATAATTTCAAATACAGTGTGTTGGTAGTAGTCTAAACCACGTACTAAGTTCGGATCTTTTTCAAATGGAACATCCATCATCGTTAATAGTTCTTGAACTTTTTCGTAGTATACTGCTGAATCTTCGTTTAAGTATTCTGTAATAGATGGTGCTGTTCCCATTAATTCATGGTTACGGTCCTTCTTACAATCTAAAATACGAAGAGGGTTCTTTTCTAAACGAGATTGACAGTCAGAACAGAATTCGCCGATACGTGGCTCAAAGTGTGCGATTAATGCATCACGGTGTGCTTGACGGCTTGCTGCGTCACCTAAACTGTTTAATACAACTTTAATATTTTTCAAGCCCATGCCGCGGTAAAACTCTACAGCAAGTGCAATGACTTCTGCATCAATTGCAGGGTCGTTACTACCGATTGCTTCAATACCAAATTGTACGAATTGACGATAGCGACCTGCTTGCGGTCTTTCGTAACGGAACATTTGACCGATATAATATAATTTCGTTGGTTGTGTTGCGTCACCGAACATTTTATTTTCAACGTAAGAACGTACAACAGGTGCAGTACCTTCTGGACGTAATGTTAAACTACGCTCTCCACGATCTTGGAATGAGTACATTTCTTTTTGTACGATATCTGTCGTATCACCAACACCACGTAAAAATAGCTCCGTGTGTTCAAAAATTGGTGTACGAATTTCTTTATAATTGTAACGACGGCAAATTTCGCGTGCTTGCCCTTCGATATACTGCCATAACTCAACAGTGCCTGGAAGAATATCTTGCGTTCCGCGTGGGATTTGAATAGACATATTCAGTTCCTCCTCAAATTGTTTTAATCTTAATAAAAATAAAAAAACTCCCGCCTCTACTGTTTGAACAGTAGGGACGAGAGTATTATACCCGTGGTGCCACCCTAATTGAAGCACGTATGCTTCCACTTTTTTAATAACGCTTAAATGTGCGTTCATCCCTACTAAGCGTATATGCCGTTCAAGTTGAAACCTCTAGAGTGTCATTCAATCAGTCATCATGTAGAAATGTTTTCAGCCTAAGACATTTCTTCTCTTTCCATGTGTGTCTCATTTACTCTTCTCTATCAACGGTTATATTCATATGTAAATATAAAATTACTATACGTTTGTTCAGTAGGATTGTCAAGTGCTCTAAGAGCGTTCAATCTGCTTCTTTAGACGCTTTACATCTTGAAGAGAAATGCCAAACTCAGAAGCAAGCTCCATCGAAGTATTGTTTTGCTCTTTTGAAATAAAATCATGAAAATTTACGTTAAACAGTTGATTTGCACCATTTGTAACAGAATGCCCTTTTTCATTCATACGCATACGTATATCCCTCACATTCAATATGGATGTTTTACTTTTTATTGTTCCATATTGATTAGAGAGTTATACATAAACGAAAAAGCTATTGACTCAAAATAAACATTAGTATTATTGTATTTATAATAATTGGCCAGTCCACTCGCTAGCATATGATGCTTCAAATGAATATAACAACACTGCAATACCTAGCCCAAATACGATCATTTCTAACATTACATGTAATATACCTTGCACTTCCCTTTCTTCCACAGGAAATAAAGCATACATTAAACTACTTCTACACACTGATTCAATATACGAACCAACGCCTCTGGATTAGTTTCCATTACCCAATGCCCACCAACTTCAATAGAAAAAACTTCCCATTTTCTATCCCTTGCTTTTTTTGCTGATTCTAAAAAGATAGGCGTCATTGGCCAATGTTCTGGATTATCCTTTACTTCTACGTATATATGGGGTATAAGTTGCGCTTTAGAGTTTTTTATTTCAACCGATTGTGTAAAAGCCAACAATGACATCGCTGATTTTTTTTCATCTATTGTATTTCTAGGAAGAACACGCCATCCTTCCCCGTATACTTTTACTTCTTCTATAAAATGTGCGGCCATTTCCGGCCCAGAAATATCCATAACAGAATCACCATTTTCCGGAAGCATTGCATCCACGTATACTAGCTCTTTAATAAACTCGGGAATCTCTTCTGCTACACCTGTAATTACCATACCAGAATAACTATGCCCTACTAAAATTACATCTCTTAGACCCTCATATTTAATAGTATTAACAATGTCTTGAATAAATGTTTTCAGCCCTATATTAGGTTGCATAAGATGTGTTCGTTCCCCAAGTCCAGTTAATGTAGGAGTATATACACTATGACCCCTTTCCCTTAAAAGTTTAGCTAGTTTTTTCCAAACATAACCGCCATCCCATGCTCCATGAACGAGTACAAATGTTTCCATAAAATTTACCTCCCATAATCCCCCGATTATATCGTTTATTTTCTTAACTATCATAACAATAACTAGCAAAATATACCATTAAAAACCACAAAAGAAGAGAGGGGCTCATCCCCTCTCTTCTTCAGCAACACTATTTACTTTCCACAATTAAGGTCACCGGACCATCATTGATTAAAGAAACATCCATCATTGCTCCGAACTTCCCTGTTTCTACATGCAATCCTTGCTTACGTACTTCTTCATTAAAGAAATCATATAAACGCTCTGCATAGTCAGGTTTGGCAGCATCCATAAAGTTTGGACGTCTTCCCTTGCGGCAATCTCCGTATAATGTGAATTGCGAAATGGATAGAACTTGTCCTTCTACATCAAGTACAGAATGATTCATCTTTCCACTCTCATCTTCAAAAATACGTAAGTTCGCAATTTTTTCTGCAATGTAAGTTGCATCTTTTTCTGTATCTTCATGCGTAATGCCAACTAGTAATGTTAAACCGAACGGAATTTGTCCTACGATCTCACCGTCTACTGTGACAGACGCTTCCTTTGATCGTTGTAAAACAACTCTCATCTTTTCTACACTCCCTATTAATGCATCATGCGTCGTACTGCATAAATTTCTGGAACACGTTTAATGCGTTCTACTACTTTTTTCAAGTGCTGTAAGTTACGAATAGAGATTGACATATTAATTGTCGCCATCTTATTACGGTCACTTCTACCAGAAACTGCCGAAATGTACGTTTTCGTCTCTGTAACAGCTTGTAATACTTCATTTAATAAACCACGGCGATCGTAACCTGAAATTTCAATATCAACGTTATACTCAATTTCTTTTTCAGGGCTACCTTCCCACTCTACTTCTAATAAACGTTCTATAGCTTCTTCTGTATGAACATTTACACAGTCACGGCGGTGAATCGATACGCCTCGGCCTTTCGTAATATACCCAACGATATCATCACCAGGTACTGGGTTACAGCATTTTGATAAACGAATTAATAAATTATCTGCACCACTTACTTTAACGCCAGAATCCCATTTTCGAATTTTCATCGGTTTACGAACTTCTTTAACTTCAACAATCTCTTCTTCTTCACGTTGCTTACGGAACTTGTCCGTTAGTCGCGTAACAATTTGCGATGCAGTGATGCCATTATATCCAACTGCCGCAAACATATCTTCTTCATTTGCAAAGTTGAATTTTTCAGCAACTCGTTTTAAATTATCAGGAGCTAACACTTCTTTCATCTCATACTCTAGGCTACGCACTTCTTTCTCAACAAGTTCACGGCCTTTTTCAATATTTTCATCTCTACGTTGTTTCTTAAAGAACTGACGTATTTTGTTTTTTGCATGAGATGTTTGAGCAAGTTTCACCCAATCTTGACTTGGTCCATACGAATGTTTCGATGTTAAAATCTCAATGATGTCACCTGTTTTTAATTTATAATCAAGTGTCACCATTTTCCCGTTTACTTTTGCACCAATTGTTTTATTTCCAATTTCTGAATGCACACGATATGCAAAGTCAATTGGAACAGATCCAAGTGGTAATTCCATTACATCGCCTTTCGGTGTAAAGACGAATACCATGTCAGAGAATAAATCAATTTTTAATGACTCCATAAACTCTTCTGCATTAGAAGCTTCATTTTGCCATTCTAATATTTGACGGAACCATGTAAGTTTCTTCTCTAATGTACCTGCTGTTTCTGCTGTTTTTCCTTCTTTATACGCCCAGTGTGCCGCGATCCCGAATTCTGCGATCTCATGCATTTCTTTCGTACGAATTTGCACTTCAAGCGGATCACCTTTCGGCCCAATTACAGTCGTATGAAGAGATTGATATAGATTTGCTTTCGGCATTGCAATATAATCTTTAAAACGACCTGGCATCGGCTTCCAGCACGTATGAATAATTCCAAGTACTGCATAACAATCTTTAATACTATTTACAACGACACGTACAGCTAATAAATCATAAATTTCATTGAACTGTTTATTTTGCAGTGCCATTTTACGATAAATGCTGTAAATATGTTTTGGTCTTCCAGAAATTTCAGGTTGAATTGCAACTTCATCTAATTTCTCACGAATACCAGTCATTACTTCCTCTAAATACTCTTCACGTTCTGCACGTTTACGCTTCATTAAATTTACAATACGATAATATTGCTGTGGATTTAAGTAGCGAAGTGACGTATCCTCTAGCTCCCATTTAATAGTACTAATTCCGAGTCTATGTGCTAAAGGTGCAAAGATTTCTAACGTTTCATTCGCAATGCGACGCTGCTTCTCTTGAGGCAAATGTTTCAATGTACGCATGTTATGAAGACGATCGGCTAGTTTAATTAAAATAACTCGAATATCTTGAGCCATTGCAATAAACATTTTGCGATGGTTTTCTGCTTGTTGTTGCTCATGAGATTTATATTTAATCTTTCCGAGCTTTGTCACACCATCGACAAGCATAGCAATTTCTTTATTAAATTCCCGTTCAATATCTTCTAATGTAATCTCTGTATCTTCTACTACATCATGTAAGAAACCTGCTGATACTGTAGCTGGATCCATGTGTAAATCAACTAAAATACCTGCAACTTGAATTGGATGAATAATGTATGGTTCACCCGATTTTCTGTATTGTTCGCTATGCGCATCGCGTGCATATTCATAGGCACGTGCTACTAGCTCAATATCTTCATCCACTAAATATTGACTTGCTTTCTCGAGTACCTGTTCAGCTGTTAGTACCTGCTCATTTGCCATCGAATCACCTTTTATTGAAAATTGACTTTATCTTTATTGAATAGAATAAATTATATTCTATCATTATAACCCAATGATTGTGAATTGTGAAAAGGAAAAGATTTTACTGACATTTCACTATAATTTTTTGTTCAATTATACAAAAGTACCCGCTCCTCTCCAAGAGATTCACGGGTACTTTTTATCACCGTAGTTTTACCTATATAGTGATTAGTATTTTTCTAATACTAATACATCGTAACCATCTAACATTTTACGACCATCTAAGTAAGTAAGTTCTACTAAGAATGCAATTCCTGCTACAACTCCGCCTAGCTCTTCAACTAACTTAATTGTCGCTTCAATTGTTCCACCTGTAGCTAATAAGTCATCTGTAATTAATACGCGTTGACCTGGTTTAATTGCATCTTTATGGATCGTTAAAACGTCTTTACCATATTCTTTACCGTAGTCAACTGTAATTACTTCACGTGGTAATTTTCCTAATTTACGAACTGGCGCAAATCCTACTTCTAATGCATAAGAAACTGGGCAACCGATAATGAAACCACGAGCTTCTGGTCCTACTACAAGATCGATGTCTCTCTCTTTTGCATACTCAACGATTGCATCTGTTGCTGCTTTGTATGCTTTACCGTCGTTCATTAACGGTGTAATGTCTTTAAACACAATACCTTCTTTTGGATAATCCGGTACAATTGCGATATGTTGCTTGAAATCCATATTTCTGAATCCTCCTCAGATCTAAAAGGTTTGTAAATACAAATCCTTTACCCTAACTGTTCTACTTCTTTATGATTACGAATCGTTTCAAACCATGTATATAGTTGCTGATATGTGCTATAAACCAATTCTTTTTCTAATTGTAAGTGGTTCATTTTCTCACGATATGTGCTCGATTCAATTAAATCACGCTTTTGTTTTTTATCTGCCATAAAAATGACGCCATCTTTTATTGTAACAAATTCTAACTCAAAAAACACCTGTGTCATGAAATTTACTGTATCTTTTGACCAACCTTTATGTTGACATAATTGTTCTCCATATTGTCTTAAAGAAAATGGTGATTTTTGGCTCAAGAACGAATAGTACCATTTAAAATGTTCTCTCGTTGGAACAGTACTAAATAAATGATTATTCTCTTGATAAAATAGTGTATAAATTCGCGACGGGAATCCTACTTTAAATAGCTCTCTTAATTCATCTGTCCCTTTTGGTAAATCAAGTAATACGATGTATTGATCATCTAACTCGGTCACTTCTGATGCATGCATCATATGCTCTTTATAGTCTTCTAAAGAAAATTTATTCAATACCTCTTCAGAAAAATACACCATCGTGATTTTCCCTTTCGGAAGTTCTGCTAAATTTGCTTCTACGTTACGCATACTACGCCAATCGAATAATTGCCATGCCTCTACAGCAATATCTTGTACCATTAATTGCGGCTTCTTAAAATTATTCCATTCATTGATAGACGCTTCTCCTATTACAGATACTTTTGCAACTGGAGAAATTTCTTTCGCGTACGCACCAAAACCGAATCCAATTGTATCCAATGTTGCTTGTCCATCACGAAGAGACATCTTTAAATGAGAACCATCTGATCCGATTGCACGAATACTTTCTAACTCCGCATCTTTCACTGCAATACGTGGCTTTGGATTTCCAACACCAAATGGCGCTAACTTTTGCATATCTTCAATTGCTGCAAGTGTTACGTCCTCCACTTTGCAAAAAGCATCGACAGCTGTAATTGGAATAAAATCTTCTTCTGTTAAAATTGTATCTGCCTGTTCATTTAAACGGCGGCGTAATTCATCTACATCATTCATATGTAGCGTCATTCCCGCTGCCATCGGATGTCCTCCGAAGTGTGGCAATAACTCTCTACAATCTGACAAGTTTGCAAACAAATCAAATCCTGCAATACTACGCGCTGAACCTTTTGCAGTTTCTTTTACAGGATCAATGCATAATACAATCGTTGGACGATAAAAACGTTCAACTAATTTAGAAGCGACAATTCCAATTACACCTGGATTCCATCCTTCTTTTGCAAGCACTAATACTTTATTGTCTTCAGGAGGGAAATTCGTTTCCACTTCAGCGATAGCTTCTTCTGTAATTTGCTTTACAATATCTTTTCGCAGTTTGTTCAGCTCATCAATTTCTTCAGCCAGCTCTTTCGCTTCTTCGGGATCCTCTGATAATAAAAGATGTACAGCCGGCGTTGCATCTTCTAAACGTCCAACTGCATTAATACGAGGTGCGATTGAGAAGCCAATACTCTCTTCTGTAATTTCACTTTGCGAAACGTTAGCAACTTTAAATAGCGCCTTTAGTCCGATATTTTTCGTCATACGCATATGTTTTAAACCGCGCTTCACTAGCAATCTATTCTCACCGTGAAGTGATACTAAATCGGCTACCGTACCAATTACTGCAATTTCTAATAAATGTTCTGGCACACGGCCCAGTAGTGCATGTGCAACTTTAAACGCAACACCTACACCAGCTAAATAGTGAAACGGATACACACCCTCATCTAATTTCGGATGAATAATCGCAAGTGCTTCTGGCAATTCTGGTGGTGGCTCATGGTGATCTGTAATAATTAGATCTATCCCCAGTTCCTTCGCTACCTTCGCTTCATGTACAGCTGCGATACCAGTATCGACAGTAATAATGAGTGAAAATCCTGCGCTATGCGCCCAACGAAATGCTTCTTCATTCGGTCCATAACCTTCTGTAAAACGGTTTGGGATATAAAATTCTACGTCTGCACCTAATTCTTGTAAGGCAATATATAAAACAGTTGTACTACTTACTCCGTCCGCATCGTAGTCACCAAATATTAATATTTGCTCTCCATTTTGAATCGCCTTATTTACACGTTCTACCGTTCTATCCATTCCTTCTAATAAAAATGGATCATGAAATTCTTGATTTTCTGTATTTAAAAAATCTAAAATCTTATCTTCTGTATCTAGTCCTCTACCGAGGAATAACGAAACGACAAGTGGTGATAATTGTAATTTACTTGCTAATTCACTCACTCGCTCGCTATTATATTCTTTTTCTTTCCAACGCGTCTTCGGTTGTAACACGAAATCACCCCTTAACCTGTTCATTATACAAGACAGATTAAGGGGTGACAATATCATGCAAACTACGATGTAATATCTGTATACTAAAATGCTACTAATGTTTAATTTGGAGAATACGGATTTATATGTACAAATACATTTTGTACGTTATCTTGCAGCATAAGCGTTTCTTTCACATGCTTTCCAATGCGATGCCCTTCTTCTACAGTAATATATGGATCTACAGAAACTTTAATATCTACAATAACGTAATGACCATGCTCCCTCGCATATAACGAACCGATTTTTTTCACACCATCTATTTGAAGTACTGCTTCTCTAAGCGGAACAACATCTTCCTCATGAAGAACATGATCAAGCGTTGCATGAATTGCTTCTGCCCCAATACTCCATGCCATTTTTGCAACAAGAAGTGAAACAAATAATCCTGCAATTGGATCGGCATATACAAGCCAATCTAACCCGAACTTACCACCAATAATCGCTGCACAAATACCGATTAAAGCTGCAATTGAAGAAAACACATCTGAACGGTGCTCATATGCATTTGCAATAATTGCATCACTATTTACCCTTTTCCCTAATCGGAATTTATATTGAAACATTCCCTCTTTCACGATAATTGAAAGAACGACAGCAAAAATTGTAATCCCTTTCGGTGGTTCTAGTTCCTGCGAAAAAGCTTTTATGGACGAAATCGCTATCTCGATTCCCACAATAAATAATAATACTGCAACAATAATCGCTGAAATCGATTCCGCTTTACCATGACCATACGGATGATCTTCATCGGGCGGCTGCTTTGCTGCTCGTAATCCAAACAGTACAGCTAGCGAACCAATTACATCTGATGCAGAATGCACCGCATCTGCTAATAGCGCTTTACTGTTCCCAATATAACCAATTACCGCTTTTATGATTGCTAATATAATATTACCAACGATCCCGACAATAGCACCAAACTCGGCCTGTTTAAAACGTTCATCTTTTTCCATCATTAAAATCCCTTCTTTTCTTAACCTATCTTTTTATCCCACTTTAATGGGCAGTAAGACCCCTACCTCAAAATTCAGTGAAAGCAAAAAATTTAGGTGGGGGTCGGGCTGCCCATAAAAGTCCGATTGGTGAAGGCTAATAATCAGTGGGGGGATGAAGAACCCCCCCACTGATTAAAGTTTCACTTTATTGTAACAAAAACAGCGATAACATCACCACTTTCTTCCATTTTCCATTTCAAAGTCGCTATCTTATTGTATCCACAAACGAAAAAAGAGATGCCTCATAAAGAGACATCATCTTTTTTATACTTGCGGTTCAGATTCTACTTTCTCAACCTTTTTCTTGTTTTTGCCCTTTTTCAAACGACGGTTTTCAAGCATTAACCAAATTTGAGAAGCAACGAAAACAGAAGAATACGTACCTACAACTAATCCAACAAGTAACGCAAACGAGAAATTACGTAGTGACTCACTACCGAAGATAAGCAATGCAATTACTGGGAATAGCACTGTTAGTACAGTATTAATCGAACGACCAAGCGTTTGACGAATACTTGCATTTACGATCTCTTCTAAGTCTTTTATATCACGTACTCGTTTTTTCTGTTTGTATAATTCACGGTTTCTATCAAATGTAACGATCGAGTCATTAATAGAATAACCAATGATTGTTAATACCGCAGCGATAAACGTTAAGTCTACCTCTAACTGGAAAATACTAAATATAACAATCATAACGAATGCATCATGTAATAATGCAAGTACTGCAGATAATGCATACGTAAATCGGAAACGAATACTTACGTATAAAATGATAACCGCAGAAGCAATTAATACTGCGATAAATGCATTTCGTGCAATCTCTTTCCCGATTGTTGGTGAAACTGTACTTACGTTTGGATCTGTACCATATTTATCGTGGAAGAATGTTTTTGTTTTCGCAATTTCATCTTTTGATAGAACACCTAATGTACGAACTGCGAATCCTTTATTGTCATCTCCAGTCGGTACAATATTTTCTTCCTTCACTTCAATGTTCAATTCTTTAAAATCTTTATGAACATCAGACACAGTAACTGCTTGTTTTGATTGCAAGTCGATACGTGTACCACTCGCAAAGTCAATACCAAGATTCAATTTGAAAATTGGTAAAATAATTGCACCTGCAATTACAACTACCAGCGAGAAGATAAGGAATTTATGACCGACATTTACGAAGTTAATACGATCAAATCTTGTCGGTGGATGTACTACACCTTTTGTTAATGGAATAATATCCTTTTGTTTCACGCCAAAGTATCCTGGTTTTTTATCGAAGTAACGGCTCTTTACAAGTAAACTTAGTAAGAAACGAGTACCGAATACGTTCGTAATAAAACCGACTAAAATACTTACGATTAAACTTGTTGCGAACCCTTTTACAGAGCTATTACCATAAACGAATAATACACCGGCTGCTGCAAGTGTTGTAATGTTCGCATCTAAAATGGTTGCTAATGAACGGTGGTTACCAGCACGGAATGCCGACATCATTGACTTACCAATTTTCAGCTCTTCTTTCAGTCTCTCGTACGTAATAATATTCGCATCAACCGCGATACCTACCCCGAGCACTAACGCCGCAATACCTGGCAACGTAAGAACTGCATGCATCCAGTTAAAGACAAGTAATGTAACGAAAATGTATAAACCTAACATAATAACCGCTACAAGTCCTGGTAAACGGTAGAATACAAGCATAAATAAGAAAATAAGAGCGATACCAATCGCACTAGCGAAAATTGTTTGCTCTAACGCTTGTTGACCAAACTTCGCTCCAACAGATGTTGAATACATTTCTTTTAAATCAACAGGAAGTGCACCTGCATTTAATAAAGATGAAAGTTGTTTCGCGCTTTCAACTGTAAAGTTTCCACCTACGATAGATACTTCAGCTTGGTTAAACACTTGGTTTACTGTTGCTGCTGATAAGAACTTCGGATTCGGTTTTGCAGATTCTGCTTTGTACGAATCTTTTCCTTCTTCAAAATCAAGCCAAATTACCATTAAATTCGTTGGTGGTGGCATTTTTGAAATTTTTTCAGTTACTTCACGGAATTTTTCAGCGCTTTTTAGTGTAAGACCTACACTCGCACGGCCTTGCTCATCAAATGTTTGCTTCGCTCCGCCGCCTTTTAAATCCGTTCCATCCATAAGAAGGTTGTCATCTACATCACGGAATGTTAATTTCGCCTGTGTTGATAACATTTCACGTGCTTTTTGCTGATCTTGTACACCAGCAAGCTGTACACGAATTCGGTCCTGCCCTTCAATTTGAATGTTCGGTTCACTTACACCAAGTACATTGACACGATTTTCAAGAGCACCTACTGTACTTACAAGTGCCTCTCGGTCAATTTTATCACCTTTTTTGGCTGGTTTTACTTCATACAGAATTTCAAAACCACCGCGAAGGTCTAGTCCTAGACTAATTCCTTTTGCTATGTCTTTTCCTGCCGCACCAATTACTCCACCGATTAATAAAACGATGAGGAAAAAGGCGGCAATTCTCGTACTACGCTTTGCCATATGTACCCTCTTTCCGCTACTAACACTTCAAATAAATCTTTTACGATTCACCTTCACACGTATGCATACGCCTAGTTAGTAGACTTCCTTTCTATAATTTTGCTAGTTCCTCACCAGCTGTGTCGGTAAGTTTTTCACATTACCTACACTTTCATTATTTGTTTTCTCTCTTCACTACCCCCTTTATATATAATCTTAGACATAATTATTTCCTCATTATCAATACCTATCATTATACTGCAAAAGGAAGAACAAACCAATTGCAGTCGGTTATTTATTTTCATATTCATCAAATGACCAAAGCGGGGCTTGATATGCTTCAACAGTTAAATACGTCATATATTCATTAGCTGTTACTGTTAATACGTCATTAACTAATTCATACAATCTAACATCACTGTCTATCTTCTTCCACTTTTTCACTTTAAGAAACTTCCAAATGTCATCATCTGTTACTCGGTCGTAGCCGAACATTTGGAACTCTTCTACTTTACTTTCTAAAACGACTTGTAACTGTCCGCGGTATGATTCTACCAAAGCCTCTCTATCTAACATATATAACATCTCCTTCTTATTTCAGCACGAAAAGTCGCTTTTAATCCCGCTCTAATGGACAGCAATAACTACTTTCAAGAGTACTCTCTTAAATGCTTGTCATTCTTGTCTCGTACGTGCATATAAATTATTGTAAATCATTCCACTGATTTTGAGAAGGTAGGAGAAGACCATGACGAGACAAAGCTTTTTAAAAGGCGCATTTATTTTAATGATAGCCGGCTTTATTACCAAAATTCTAGGATTTATTAATCGTATTGTAATGGCACGTATTTTAGGAGAAGAAGGCGTTGGCCTTTATATGATGGCCGTCCCTACATTTATTCTAGCAATTACATTAACACAAATTGGTCTTCCTGTCGCAATCGCAAAATTCGTAGCAGAAGCAGAAGCTGTGAATGATAAACAAAAAGTTAAAAAAATATTAACAGTATCATTAGCTGTTACATCTGTTATTAGTATCATTTTAACAATTGGAATTATGCTCCTCACACCTATTTTAGCAAAAACATTATTAACTGATGAACGAACGTACTATCCATTAATGGCCATTTTGCCTGTCGTTCCTGTTATTGCTGTTTCTTCTGTTTTACGAGGCTATTTCCAAGGGAAACAAAATATGAAACCTAGCGCTTACGCCCAAGTGATAGAACAAATTGTCCGCATTACAATTATCGCTATATGTATTCAATTATTTTTACCTTACGGCGTAGAATATGCTGCAGCTGGTGCTATGTTATCAGCCGTTCTCGGTGAAGTGGCATCGTTATTATTTTTACTCACTTTATTCCAGCGCGAAAAACATTTATCTATACGCTCGGGATTTTTCACTACTGTAAAGGAAAGCAAGGGGACATTTTATTCTCTTATGGATATTGCACTTCCAACTACAGGAAGTCGTTTAATCGGTTCCGTTTCCTATTTTTTTGAACCTATCGTCGTTATGCAAAGCTTAGCGATTGCCGGCGTTGCTGCCTCCGTCGCAACTCAGCAATACGGTATATTAAACGGGTATGCATTCCCGCTTCTTTCACTGCCAGCCTTTATTACATACGCTCTTTCGACAGCACTCGTTCCATCTATTAGCGAGGCAATGGCAAAAAGACAGTATAAATTAGTAGAACACCGCTTACAACAAGCTCTTCGGATCTCACTCATTACTGGCGGGTGGTCAGTTGTTATATTATACGTATTTGCTTCTCCTGTTTTAACTCTTATGTATGGATCGGATAGTGCAACAGCGTTCATCCAGCTTCTTGCACCTTGCTTTTTATTTCATTATTTTCAAAGTCCACTTACCTCTGTTTTACAAGCTTTAAACTTAGCACGTGCGGCCATGATGAATACGTTTATTGGTGCAATCGTGAAATTAATCGTTATTTTCGTACTAGCTTCAAGGCCAGAGTTTCAAATGATGGGGGTTGCCCTTGCAATTGCAGCAAATATCGTAACAGTAACATTTCTTCATTATGCTACTGTTTTAAAGAAAATTACATTTACCATTTACGCAAAAGACTATATTTTTGGCGGACTTGCCATCGGTATCGCAGGCTCCTTCGGTTTTTACCTTCATAAGTATATAGTTTTCTCTCATTCACTTGGCATACAAACATTATGGGAAATCACTTTAACAACACTCGTTTATATTGTGCTCCTCTTCATTTTCAAGCTCATTCGAAAAGAAGAGTTAAGTCGTCTCCCTATCATTCGAAAACTGTCATTTTTGAAGTAAACGGGCTTACTATGTCATATAGTAAGCCTCTAGTTTTCTTTCAAATCAACAAAAAATTGTCCATTTTGAAAGCTACAGTATAAAATTTTTGTTACATCGTTATAGCCTAAGTTTTTTAATTTTCCAACAAGCCACTCATCTGTATGTTCAATCATTTGCAAATGATTCGATTGAATTTCGCCATCGATAATAAGAGGAAGAGTAAACTGTAATACATCCTGCCCGCCTTTTTGTTTTTGAAAGACAGATAACTTCCCAGATGGTTCTAAAATAGCGTATTCTACATCCCGGATATCTCCAACTCCTTGTTCCCTTAATTGCATCATTAAATCATCTATATTATAACGTTGCTTTCTCATCTTCTTTTCATCAATCTTTCCCGCATTTACAAGAATAGCCGGCTCACCTTCTATTAAATGCCGAAATCGTTGATACTTTAACGAAATAACTGACAAAATAATTTGTATACACATAAGAAAAGTCATCGGAACTAATTGGTGCCAAAGTGATTTATCGGTATTTTCAATTGCGACTACTGCCATTTCACCAAGCATAATGAATACGACTAAATCTAATACACTTAGCTCTCCAATTTCGCGTTTACCCATAAGACGAAAAATAATTAAGATGATGATATACAAAAGCATCGTCCGGCCAATGATTGATACCCATTCCATTTCTACATCTCCTTTTTACGTATAGACTCCCCTATAAAAAAGAAAATAGTCTAACTTAGGCAAAAGGAAAATATGCTTGTATTAAAAAGGGGGAATGTATAAATGGATGGAACGAAAAAATTATCAACTGCAATCGGCTTCGGTATCGTTATCCTATTAATTCTCGCAACAGTTACTAGCATGATTATGGCTCTTTTATTAAAATTTACAGATATGAATGAAGGAACATTAGCTGTTACTATTTTTATACTAGCACTTTTATCTATGCTTATATCCGGGTTTACTGCCGGCAAAAAAGCACAAGGGAAAGGTTGGCTAGTAGGCTTCACAACAGGACTTACATTCACTATACTTGTTTTTCTAGTTAACTATTTAGGTTTCTCTCAAACTTTATCGAACTCACAGTTACTTTACCAATTAGCATTAATGGGTGCGAGTACACTTGGTGGCATTTTCGGTGTAAATATGTCCAAACAAAATAACTAAAAAAAGCCCTGCACATTTCATGCAGGGCCTTCCTCATTAGTTTTTCACAACTTCACGAATCGCATTACGATCGAAAGTTAAGTGTGAACCACCAGATTTAATAACGATTTTCGTCTCATCTACTGATTCGATTGTACCGTGTAAGCCACCGATTGTTACGATAGCATCACCTTTTTTTAACTCACTTTGCATTTGAGCAACTGCTTTTTGACGTTTTTGTTGCGGGCGAATTAATAAGAAATAGAAAATCGCAAACATCGCAACGATCATAACGATATTCATCATACCTGGATTCATCTTTTGTTCCTCCTTTTAAATTATGTATTAGAAGTTTTTAGCATTCGGTTTATTAAAGCCATACTGTTCAAAGAATTCTTCGCGGAAATCGCCAAGACGGTCTTCACGAATAGCTTGTCTCACCTGCTCCATTAAGTTTAACAGAAAATGAAGGTTGTGATAAGACGTTAAACGAATTCCGAACGTTTCATCACATTTCATTAAGTGACGAATGTACGCACGAGAGTAATTTTTACATGTATAGCAATCACAGTTTGGATCAAGCGGACCGAAGTCTCTTGCGAATTTCGCATTTTTGACAACTAGACGGCCTTCACTTGTCATACATGTACCATTTCGAGCGATACGAGTTGGAAGTACGCAGTCAAACATATCGATACCACGAATTGCACCATCGATTAATGAGTCAGGAGAACCTACTCCCATTAAGTAACGTGGCTTATTGTCTGGAAGAAGTGGTGTTGTAAACTCAAGTACACGGTTCATAATATCTTTCGGCTCACCTACAGATAAACCACCTACCGCGTAACCAGGGAAGTCCATTGAAACAAGGTCTTTTGCACTTTGACGGCGAAGCTCTTCGAACTCCCCACCCTGTACAATACCGAATAAACCTTGATCTTGTGGACGTTCATGCGCTTTTAAACAACGCTCTGCCCAGCGGCTTGTACGCTCTACAGACTTCTTCATATATTCAAAAGTAGCTGGGAATGGAGGACATTCATCAAATGCCATCATAATATCTGATCCTAATGCATTTTGAATTTCCATTGCTTTTTCTGGTGATAAGAATAATTTATCTCCATTTAAGTGATTACGGAAGTGAACGCCTTCCTCTTCAATACGACGGAAGTCACTTAAACTGAATACTTGGAAACCACCAGAGTCCGTTAAGATTGCACGATCCCAGTTCATAAATTTATGCAAACCGCCTGCTTCACGAATGATTTCGTGACCTGGACGTAACCATAAATGATACGTATTACTTAAAATAATGCCAGAATCCATTGCTTTTAATTCTTCTGGTGACATTGTCTTAACTGTTGCAAGTGTACCAACTGGCATAAATGTTGGTGTATCAAATGAACCGTGCGGCGTATGTACACGTCCTAAACGGGCACCTGTTTGTTTACAAGTTTTAATAAATTCATAACGAATTGCTGTCATAATTTACTCCTTTTATTTGTTTCCCATTTTAGCGTGAGAGGCAACGAACATTGCATCACCAAAGCTAAAGAAACGATATTTTTCTTTTACTGCTTCATTATAAGCATGAAGTACATTATCTCTGTTTGCAAATGCACTTACAAGCATAATTAATGTTGATTTTGGTAAATGGAAGTTTGTAATTAAACCATCAATTGCTTTAAATTCATAACCTGGGTACATGAAAATGTCTGTCCAACCAGAAGCAGCACAAAGCTTGCCGTCATGATCTGTCGCAATTGTTTCTAACGTACGAGTTGAAGTCGTACCTACCGTAATAATACGTCCACCATTCTCTTTTACACGGTTTAATAATGCCGCCGTCTCTTCAGACATATGGTAATATTCTGCGTGCATATGGTGTTCTTCAATCGTATCAGCAGAAACTGGTCTAAATGTTCCAAGCCCTACGTGAAGTGTAATGAAAGCTAACTCAACGCCTTTTTGTTTTAACTTCTCCAGTAACTCTTCTGTAAAGTGAAGTCCTGCTGTCGGCGCTGCTGCTGAACCGATTTCTTTCGCATATACTGTTTGATAGCGATCGCGATCTTCCAGCGTTTCCTTAATATATGGAGGAAGTGGCATTTCTCCAAGTTCATCTAAAATTTCATAGAAGATGCCGTCATATGAAAATTCAAGCTGACGTCCACCTTGATCTGCAGTTCCTGTGCAAGTTGCTTTTAATTTTCCTTCGCCAAAAGAGATAACAGTTCCTTCTTTTACACGTTTCGCTGGCTTAACAAGCGTCTCCCACTTATCGCCTTCTTCTTGTTTTAAAAGAAGTACTTCAATGTGTGCGCCTGTATCTTCTTTCACACCGTGCAGACGAGCAGGCATTACTTTCGTTTCATTTAAAACTAAGCAATCCCCCTCATGTAAGTAAGAAAGAATGTCCGTAAAATGTTTATGCTCAATATCGCCTGTTTCACGGTCTAACACCATTAATCTTGATGTTTCACGCCCTTCTAATGGGACTTGTGCAATAAGTTCTTCTGGTAAATGAAAATCAAACAGATTAATATCCATAACTATATCCACCTATTTCTTATTTGAATCGATTTATTATATACATAATAAAAGATAATACAATACTTAACACAATACATGTAATGATAGGAAAATAAAAGGTAACGTTTCCTTTTTTCATAAAAATATCGCCTGGAAGTCTTCCAATGAACTTCCAAGCTAAGCCAACAACGATAAGTAAGATCCCTGCTGTAATAAGCAATTTTGGCATCTCCGTCATACTTTTGGCATCTCCATTCCGAAATGCTCATATGCAAGTGGCGTTACAATTCGACCCCTTGGCGTTCGTTGTAAAAAGCCAATTTGTAATAAATACGGCTCATACACATCTTCAATCGTATGAGATTCTTCTCCAATCGTTGCCGAAACCGTTTCTAATCCAACTGGACCACCACGGAACTTCTCAATAATACCAAGCAATAATTTATGGTCAATATGATCTAGACCTAATTTATCTACTTGCAGTAGCTCTAATGCCATTTGTGTAATTTCCATCGTAACCGTTCCGTTACCACGAACTTGTGCAAAATCTCGTACACGTCGTAATAAACGATTCGCAATACGAGGTGTACCACGAGCACGTCTTGCAATTTCTAGTGCGGCTAACGAGTCAATTTCAACTTCGAATACTTCTGCTGTACGTTCAACAATCTCAGAAAGCTGATCTACTGTATAATACTCTAATCTTGAAAGCACACCGAAACGGTCACGAAGCGGCGCTGATAACGCACCTGCACGCGTCGTTGCTCCAACTAATGTAAATGGCGGTAAATCTAAACGTACAGACCTTGCTGACGGTCCTTTTCCAATTACAATATCAAGGCAAAAATCTTCCATCGCAGGATATAGTACTTCTTCAATCGATCTATGCAAACGATGAATTTCATCAATAAATAATACATCCCCTGGTTGAAGCGATGTTAATACAGCTGCTAAATCTCCTGGCCTTTCGATTGCTGGACCTGAAGTTGTTCTAACATTTACGCCCATTTCGTTGGCAATAATATTTGCAAGCGTCGTTTTACCAAGTCCTGGTGGTCCATATAAAAGCACGTGATCTAACGTTTCTTCACGCATTTTCGCCGCTTCAATAAACACTTCTAAATTATGTTTCGCTTTATCTTGGCCAATATACTGACGGAGCGTCTGTGGCCGTAATGAATATTCTAAATCCGCATCTTCATATGCAGATTCCCCTGAAAGGAGACGTTCGTCCATTATACTCACCTCTTACCATTTAGTAAAAGACTAAGTGCCTTTTTAATATACTGATCCGTCGTTAATGATTCTTTTAATAACTCTGGTACAACGCGAGAAACTTCTCGTTCCGCGTATCCAAGTGCGCGCAGAGCTTCCAGCGCCTCATCAAGCTCAGCTGAAGAACCTTTCTTCTCATCAAAACGTTCTTCGTCTGAGAATAAATCAACAAATGCATCTGGTACAACGTCTGCTAGTTTTCCTTTTAAATCTAAAATCATTTGGCGCGCTGTTTTCTTTCCTACGCCCGGGAACTTCACTAAAAACTTCTCGTCCTCATGTTCAATCGCTTGAACGACCTGTCCTGTTTGACCAGAAGCTAATATTGCAAGAGCGCCTTTTGGTCCAATACCAGACACACCTAACAACTTTGTAAATAATAAACGCTCTTCACGTGTTTTAAACCCGTAAAGTGCCATAATATCTTCTCTCACATAATGATATGTATAGACACGGATTTCTTGCTTACTTCTTTGAAATACATACGGATTCGGTGTGAAAATTTGATAACCAATTCCATTATGATCAATTACGACATATTCCGGTCCTACATACTCCACGTAACCTGTAACATATTCAAACAAAATACAATCTCTCCCTCTTAAATCATGTATTCCATTTTAACATATTTAATGATAGAAAAGCGAGACTGCCCCAACAAATGTTCTCTATTTGAAACTTCTGTTATTTTCCTACGAAAGCTTTCAATCCAATCGGAAAAGATATGCTAATTGATGAGATCGCAAAACAAATTTTAGATAAAAATAAATAAGAAAAAAGCAGCTCACCATGAGCTGCTTTCTTTCCTATTCTGTACTGCGTATTGCTTCATTTTTTCGATTGTCTTCACGAATCCTTCTTTTGACTTAATACGAATACCACGCTTCAACTTCGCCCGTTCATAACTCTCTAGCTTTTTCATATCAATTTGAAAAAAGGAATGAATCGCATTATCGCTTTTCGGTACACCTTTGAAAATTTGTAATATCCCTTCCTCTGACACTCCAAAATAACCGCTCGTTTTTAATAACGGAGAAATATCGTCAACTTTCTTTTGTAATACGATTTGTACATCATCACGATCAACGAGCTGCCATTCTTTATACTGCTGTAAAAACTTTTCTAAGTCTGCTACTTTTTCTGTAAAGATTTCCTCACTTACTTCTCCATCAACATACATTCGCTCTAATAAAATTGTAACTTGAGGGTCTTTCTCTGTTACTTCTGGTACTGGCCCTTCCGCCTTCGCATTCGTTCCATAAACGAAACAAAACATCATAACGAAAGCTTGCATCGTAATCAGTATCCATTTCATTTCCGTTCACCTCTTTTAGGCAAGATCATACTTTCATTAGTAGTTTTTCCGGAAATGGGGGTTTTATCCCTAATTCATAGATTACTCTCATTAAGACTTATAGAGTCCAATGATTTCTACCTATTTCGAAACATATTGATTACTTGAAAGCTTTTTATATCTTTATTGGATTGTACCGTCGCTATATAGACTCCAATTAATACGATTGCCATTCCAACTATTTGTTGCCACGTAACAGCTGCTCCATATAGGACAACTGATATACAAGTAGCTACAATAGGAGTTAGATTTAAATACATACTCGCTTTGCTTGCACCTAACTCTTCTACTCCTTTATTAAACACGATATATCCAATTAACGTCCCGCATATGACCATATACAACATTTCTATCCATCCCTGTAAAGAAAACGTCCCAACCTTTCCCCATCCATCTTCATATAGAGAAAGGCCTGCTAAAAACACAGTACCCAATACCGTCATACTCATTGTAGTTAATAAAGGGGAGACACCACTCATAACTTTTTTTCCTGTTAAGCTATATAACACCCCACAGATTAAAGCAGCTATAAATAAAAGATCGCCCTTATTAAATAACAAAGACATAAGTGTATTCATTGAACCGCTCGTAATAACAACTATTACACCGATAAGAGACAACATTAAACTCATTCCGACTTTTATACTCCAAGACTCTTTAAAAAATAATATTGCTCCTAAGGTTACAAAAACGGGCATTGTAGCAATAATAAGCGAGCCATTCAAAGTGGAAGTATAGTTAAGTCCCATAAAGAAAAAAACATTGTAGCCAAAAATACCTGTTAATGATACAAATAACAGCCCTTTCCAATTCTTTAATAACAAACTTGTATTCCACTCAGATTTCATAAAAACTATGCCCATTAAAATACAACCCGCTAAACCAAAACGAATTGTTGCCGCTGTAATCGGTGGAATTTCAGTAATAACATGCTCTGCTGTTGCAAAAGAGCCACCCCAAAATAAAGGAACAAGTAACATAATGACATACATACGATTTATTTTTTTCATTTTTATTACCCCTTTCAAGTAAACAAGTTTAAATGTTTAAACTTGTTTACTTGTTAGTTAAAAAAAATTAATAATTCGATTCTATTGCTTGAAGTAAATCCTTCACCTGTTTTAAAAATTCTCCGGCTATTATAGAATAAAAAATTTCTTTTCCATGTCGATCCGCTACAATTAGTTCTGCTTGCCTTAAAATTTTCAAATGATGCGAAACAGCTGGTCTAGAAATCCCCATTTTATCTGTTATTTGCGTTACATTCATCTGTTTGTTTTCTAATAACAGCATAATAATTTGTTGACGATTCTCATCTCCTAATGCCTGAAATATAGGTGTTACAACCTGAAATTTCTCTAATACAACTTCTGTATTTCTACATTCAAAATTCTCCATATCCTATTCATCCCAACCTTATATATATAAAAAACATGTAATATATTACCATTAAATAGTAACTCTTTCATTCGCAGTTGTAAATAACTTTATTTTCAGACTCTTTTTCGATAAAAAAAGGAAGATTGGATTCCTCCACTCTTCCCATTACATTCATATAAAATGAAAGACGCCTGCAAAGCAGGCGTCTTGATGCGTTTACGGCGAGAGACCAGGCGACCACATTCGCGTGTTTAGCACTTAAGCATATCTCTCGTCTTACGTAAATTAGCTCATCGCTTTGCTAATATAACATTAATAAAAATAAAAAACAAGATATTTTTTATTATCTTTGTTTTGTATTTATTCTATATATATTTTCTATTCAATAAAAATGGTTTTATATGGAATTAAAAGATTTAAAATGCAATAATTGATTAATCGAATTTTAAAATAGAATTGGAGAAAAGTTATTATGAACAAAATACTACAACTAACCTTACTTATTACATCTCTATTCATCTTATCAAGTTGCTCAAATGATTCAATAAAAGATGACATTTACGAAAACGATTCATATCTTAATACCAATCCCATTAATGATGAAGACAACGAAGATGATGATTCCGTTAATAACACCTCTTCTGAATATGATATTGATATTTCCAGTGAAAATAATAATTCAGAATACAATACTAAATCTTCCTCAAGTAACGGTTGTCCAGAGTTTCTAAATAGCGATGAATGTAAAGAGTATAACAAATGGGATTCCTATTATAAAAACAATCCTGATAAAATAAAAGAAGATGGTGAAAAAATGCTAGAAGAAGCACTCTATAGATAAAGTATATAGAGTTCAAATGTATACTATAGTCAAAAGCAATAAAGAGGAAGGGCTACCCTTCCTCTTTTGTTTTGCTATCGCACTGTACCAGTTAAACCGTAACGAATATCTCGGAACATATTCACTATGTCACGATTAAAATCGTTTGTAACTGTACCGTTACGCAAGCGTGTACTCATTGCATCGACACGAGTAAACATGTCATTTCTTACAGAAACATATACGTTTCTGTTTCCAACTTCATTTGCAACAGCTTGACGAATTTCGTTCGCCATCGCCGTTTCATTTGTCACCGTATTACGTGGTTTTACTGCAATCGCTACATCGTTTCCATATACAACTGTAGACACGCGGTCCACGTTATTCATACGTTTCACACGATTCGTAATTCTTTCTGCAGTTTTACCATCATTGTTAATGTATGAATTGTTCATTGTAATATTACGTGTTGGATGCGGATTAGCAATTTGACCGTTGTAATTTACATCACGGTAATAGTTGTATCCTGTATCGTTACGACCATTTCTATATGTTACATAGTCTGTATAACGATCGTTACGCGTCACATTATCACGATACTGGTGAGTATCATTATAAGATGTACGCTCGTAATTGTAGTTACGTCCATCCATTGCATTGTTTTTTGGTGTACCACATGCAGCTAATGCACTAGTAACTAACAAAGAAGCAGCAATCACTTTTACTTTCGTATTCAATAGAAAAACCCCCTCTGTTAGAATGAACTTCTCTTCTGAAAAGCTCCCTCTTATGATGAGTAACAGAGCAGGTTTTTACACTGTTAATATTTCACTGGGAATTTTCTAACATTTGATATAGCTCTTCCGTTTTCAGAACGACTTTACATACAAAAAAGGTGGGAATAATCATCCCACCTTTTTTTAAACTTCTTCTTCATCCTCTTCTTCTGAAACTGGCTCCCCAAATACATTTGGTGGATCTGGTTGATAATACATCGTTCCTGGCTGTGGTGCATATGCTGATTGAGTTGGTTGATAATATAAAGGATTCGCGTATTGCGGCCCTCCAGGTTGTGGACTATATAGCCTACTCTCTCCACCGCATCCACAATCTTCCTCTCCTTGCACAAGCGGCGGCATATTATTATCCATCGGCATCATATTTGGATTTGGCATAGACGTATACTGTGGTCCAAACGGCGCTCCTTGCTGATACGGCATACCATAGTATGGATTTTGTTGTTGATAATACGGATTCGGCGGCATCACATTCGGTGGTTGATTATTATCCATGATCGGCATCATATTTGGCATTTGATTGTTATCCATGATTGGCATCATATTCGGCATTTGATTGTTATCCATGATTGGCATCATATTTGGCATTTGGTTGTTATCCATGATCGGCATCATGTTCGGCATTTGGTTGTTATCCATGATCGGCATTATGTTTGGTATTGGGTTATTATCCATGATTGGCATTATATTTGGTGGTTGATTGTTATCCATGATTGGCATTATATTTGGTGGTTGATTGTTATCCATGATTGGCATTATATTTGGTGGTTGATTATTATCCAACATTGGCATTATGTTTGGCACTTGAATATTTGGCGGTATTACTTGCGGAATAACTACATTTTCTTTCGATACATTTGGTGACACTATATTTCCTACATTTTCTTTCTTCACTTGCGGCGATACTATATTTCCTACATTTTCTTTCTTCACTTGCGGTGACACTATGTTTCCTATATTTTCTTTCTTTACTTGCGGTGATACTATGTTTCCTACATTTTCTTTCTTTACTTGTGGTGATACTATATTTCCTACATTTTCTTTCTTCACTTGCGGTGATACTATATTCCCTACATTTTCTTTCTTTACTTGCGGTGACACTATGTTTCCTACATTTTCTTTCTTTACTTGCGGTGACACTATATTATCTTTTTTCGTTTGCGGAGAAATGATGTTATTAGGTTTCATTTTATTAATTTGAGGAGCAATTAACTCGCTTCCCTTTTTAATTACATCTGAAATTTTATATTCTTTTTTCGTTTTTATTGGTGGTTGCGGCGGTTGCGGTAACACATTTACCGAAAACTTCGTATTTTCTTTTTCCGCTGGTTTTTGTTTTTCTATAACAGGTGGTTTTTGAATAACAGACGGTTTTTCTTTTTGAATTGGCTGTTCTTTTTGCACCTCTTTTTGCGGTTTCACCTGTATTTCTTTTTGCGGCTTCACTTGTATTTCCTTCTGTGGTTTTACCTGTACTTCTTTTTGTGGTTTCACTTGCATTTCCTTCTGTGGTTTTACTTGCACTTCTTTTTGTGTTTGTTGCATGGCAGGCTCTTGTGTAATTGGTGCTGATTGATACGTAACTTCTTCCTCGTCTTCTATTCCAAGCGGCGTTGGCGTTGCTGCAAATTCTTTTTGTTGCACTTCTTTTACGTATTGTTTTGGAGGTGCTGAACCTGCTCCAGCATGCTGTTTTACGTGTACACTGTTTGATGGTACTTTAATTTTCATACCTGGCATAATTAAATCTGGATTGCTAAGTTGTGTATTTGTTTTTTTCAACGTATCAAAATCCACTCCGTACTTTTTCGCAATTTTCCAAAGGGTATCCCCTTTTTGCACGATATGAATTTTCAAATTTTCCCCCTCCTGTATAACTTATCTATAAGTAACAAATCTCATGAAGTAACCCTTTCTAAATAACGTTAACCTCTTTTCACTTGTATCACTTCTTCGATTTTCAATATCATTAGAAGCGGAATAAGTATAAGATAATCGCAATGATTTCTTCAAAACAATGTATGCCCATTTTGTTCTCGTTATGATTATATGTACGAAAAAAAGCAACGGGAATCCGCTGCTTTACACACGCTCTAACATACGATTTAATGCAAGAACTGCCTCTTCAGTCACTTGTTTATCTACGCTAATAACGTTAATTTCTTCTCCTTTTTCTATCGTTTCAAGTGCCCATAATAAGTGCGGTAGGTCAATTCGGTTCATCGTTAAACACGGACACATAAACGGATTAAGTGAAACAATTTCTTTATCTGGATGTTGTTGAATAATTCGGTTCACTAAATTCATTTCTGTACCAATCGCCCATTTACTTCCGGATGGAGCCGCTTCAATCATATCAATAATGTATTTCGTTGAACCTGCATAATCCGAAGCAGCTACAACTTCGTAGCAACATTCTGGATGTACAATAATGTTCATGTCCGGCTGATTTTTCCGTACGTTCTCAATGTTTTTCACTGTAAAATTTTGATGAACAGAACAATGTCCTTTCCATAAAATCACTTGAATTTCTTCTATATCTCCCTCGTACTCTAATGAATCTGTATACGGATCCCATACTGCCATTTTATCTAACGGGATACCTAAGTTGTACGCTGTATTTCTTCCTAAATGTTGGTCCGGTAAAAAGACGAGACGCTCTTTTTGTGTAAACGCCCAAGATACCATTTGTTTTGCATTAGAAGAAGTTACTGTCGCTCCGCCATTACGACCGCAAAACGCTTTAATTGCAGCTGTAGAGTTTACATACGTTAACGGAATCATCGTATCTCCAAATAATTTTGTGAGCTCTTTCCACGCTCTTTCTGTTTGTTCAATATCTGCCATATCTGCCATCGAACAACCTGCACGCATATCTGGTAAGATAACGATTTGATCGTCTGTCGTTAACATATCTGCTGTTTCTGCCATAAAGTGTACACCGCAAAATACAATATATTTCGCCTTTTTATTGCTCGCTGCAACTTGCGCAAGCTGAAGTGAATCTCCTGCTGCATCAGAAAATTGTACCACTTCATCTTTTTGGTAATGATGGCCTGGAATAAATAGTGTTTCCCCCATTTTTTCTTTAATTTCACGAACCAGCTTTTCCATATCTTCTGTTGACATCGTGTAATAACGCTCTGGTAACATCGTTTCAATCGGTTGTACTTTTTCTAAAATACTCATATTCCTTTCTCCCCCTCTAAGCCACTTTCCTTACGCCTCAATATTGAAACTAATATCAAGTGCTTTCACTGAATGTGTTAACGATCCAAGTGAAATATAATCTACCCCTGTTTTTCCGTATTTCGATAAATCTTCAATTGTAATGCCTCCTGATGCTTCCGTAACGATGGCACTTGGTACAATCTTTGAAAACTCCCGAATCTCATCTGGCGTACGGTTATCAAACATAATAATATCTGCACCAGCAGCTACAGCTTCTCTCACTTGCTCCTCTGTTTCTGTTTCCACTTCTACTTTCACCATATGCCCTACTTTTTCTTTCACCGATGTAACAGCTTTCGTAATAGAACCAGCAAAAGCAATATGATTATCTTTGATCATGACACCGTCATATAGGCCGAAGCGGTGATTAAATCCGCCTCCGCACACGACTGCATACTTATCAAACATGCGTAGCCCTGGCATCGTTTTTCGCGTATCACAAATGCGTGTATGGCTGCTATCTAAGGCACGAACAGCCTCGTATGTCATTGTCGCTATCCCGCTCATACGCTGGATAACGTTTAATATAACGCGCTCTGCCGTTAATAACGATGCGATTGGTCCTTGGACAGTTGCAATTATTTCGCCTTTTTCTACAAGATCTCCATCTTTTTTATGAAGCTCCACTTCAATTCTCTCATCAATTAATTTAAACCCTTCTTCAATGACTAAACGTCCCGCAAAGACCCCTGTATCCTTTGCAAGAAACGTTCCTTTTGAAAGTAAATTATCTGGAAAAATAAGCTGAGATGTTACATCTCTTTCTCCTATATCTTCTAGAAAAAATCGATTTAATGCTTCTTTAACCTTTATCGTATTCATAAAGCCCCTCTTCCCCTCATTACACAAGTTGTAGTTTTCTTTTCACTCGAACGATTTCTTTTTTCACGCTATTTCTATGTGGATAATCACTTCGATAATGGCCACCAATGCTTTCTTCTCTTTGCAAAGCTGATACGACGATAAGCTCACAAACTGTTAACATATTCATAATCGTTATCTCTTCATTTGTAAGGGCATCATGTTGCAATATCATATTGCGAACACCGTATTTACTAAGCCATCTCTTTGCATAAGATAAACTTTGTTCTGTTCGCACAATCCCAACGTATTTCATCATACATTCTTGTATTTCTTCTTTCGTCGGCAAATGATTCAGAACGATAAATTTCTTTTCCTTCTCAGCGAAGTTATTCAATCTGTCTTTTGTCGCTTTCGTTAAAATATGTTGTCCTATTCTTTTTCCAAACACAAGACCTTCTAATAATGAATTACTCGCTAATCTATTGGCTCCATGAACACCGTTACAAGCTACTTCACCAACCGCATATAAATGTGGAATGGACGTCTCTCCATCACAGTTTGTTTTCACGCCGCCCATATGGAAATGAGCACCAGGTACGACCGGAATGCGTTTTTCATTTATATGAACACCATTCTTTTTACACAATGATGATACAGTTGGAAAACGTTCTTCAAAATTTTGGATAGACTCAATGTTCAAATACACTTTTTCACCCGACAAAAGCTGTTCATGAATCGCTCTTGCCACTACATCACGCGGAGCGAGATCGTGGTCTGGGTGTATATCCATCATAAAACGCTGCCCTTTTCCATTTATAAGGACAGCCCCTTCACCGCGGACCGCTTCAGAGACGAGGCCACAGCATCGCCCGCCCGCATATAACATTGTTGGATGGAATTGTACAAATTCTAAATCTACAAGCTCCCCACCCGCGCGGTACACCATCGCAAGTCCATCACCCGTAATTGTTTTGTCATTAGAAGTAAAGGCATATAAACCACCAATCCCGCCTGAGGCTAACACCGTATAATCTGCATCGTAACGCTCCAACTTCCCTTCACTATCTCGCGTTAAAACTCCAGCACATTTTTCGTTTTCTATAATAAAATCAAGCACCATTTCCTGTTCCACTACCTTAACGTACGGAACTACTTCTTGAATGAAATGCTCTAATAAATTCTTTCCTGTTGCATCGCCACCTGCATGTAAAATACGACGCTTCCGATGTGCACCTTCTTTTCCAAGGTGAGGGCCCGTTTCATCTCCATCAAATTTCATTCCATTTTCAATGAGATGATTCATTTCTTTCGGCCCTTCTTCAACTAAATAACGAACCGCATCTTCATTGTTATAATGACATCCTGCTACTAACGTATCTTCAAAATGATCATTTGGATTGTCATATGTAGCTATCGCTGCGGCAATTCCACCTTGCGCTAAATATGTATTATTATTACGATTCGTTTCCTTTGTGATAATAATCACATTCTTTTCGTGACAAATCTCTTTTGCAACACGAAGTGCCGCAACGCCACTTCCAATAATTAAGACATCTGCACTTGGCATAATTGTTGCCTCCTACTTTACACTTTTCAACTGTCTTGACACCTATATTTACATAGTTTTAAAATAATGACAAGAGTTTTTTTATAATTCTTATTTTCACTACCATTTAAAAAATAAAAGAAATGTAACTCTTACTAGAGAGAGGAACTTACATGATGATATATCTTGATTATGCAGCTACTACACCTATGAGCGTGGAAGCATTACAAACATATATGAAAGCAGCATCGCAATACTTCGGAAATGAACAAAGTTTACACGATATTGGAGGAACGGCCTCTTCTTTATTACAAGTTTGTAGAAAAACATTTGCCGAAATGATTGGCGGAAAGGAACAAGGAGTATTCTTCACGAGCGGTGGGTCAGAATCGAACTACCTTGCGATTCAGTCCCTTCTCAATGCCCAAAATAAGAAGCATATTATTACTACACCTATGGAACATGCATCCATTCGAAGTTATTTTCAATCCTTACAATCAAAAGGGTATACAATTACTGAAATTCCTGTTGATAAAAATGGACTCATTCATTTAATAGATCTAGAAGCAGCTATTACAGAAGATACTGTTCTAGCAAGTATACAGCACGGAAACTCTGAAATCGGAACCGTTCAAAATATCGCAGAGATTGGGGCACTTTTAAAAAAATATAACGTTTTATTTCATTCAGATTGTGTACAAACCTTTGGTAAACTTCCTATTCATGTTTTTGAGATGGGGATTGATAGTCTTTCTGTTTCAGCACATAAAATATACGGACCAAAAGGTGTCGGCGCTTGCTATATCAATCCGCAAGTTCGCTGGACACAAATATTTCCGGGGACTTCTCACGAAAAAGGATTTCGTCCAGGTACAGTGAACGTTCCTGGCATCGCAGCTTTTTTAACAGCTGCTGAGAATATATTGAAAAATCAACAGGAAGAAAGTTTACGTTTTAAAGAGTTACGATCCTACTTTTTAGAGCGATTACAAGCACTTCCTCTAGAAATTGAAGTAGAAGGTCATTCTACTTCTTGTTTACCACATATTATTGGGGTTACAATAAAAGGAATAGAAGGTCAATATACAATGCTAGAATGTAATCGCCGCGGTATTGCCATTTCTACCGGAAGTGCTTGCCAAGTTGGTAAACAAGAACCTTCGAAAACAATGCTTGCAATTGGAAAAACGTATGAAGAGGCAAAACAATATGTCCGCTTCTCTTTCGGACAACAAACAACGAAAGATCAAATTGATACTACTATTCATGCACTACACACAATTGGAAATCAATTTTATAGAGGTGTTAAATCATAATGAAACAAAATGAACAAAAAAAGATTTTAGGTGAAGAAAGACGACAGCTTATCCTTCAGTGGCTTCTCGCTGCAAATGAACCGTTATCCGGGAATGAGCTATCGAAAAAAACGAATGTAAGTAGACAAGTTATCGTGCAAGATATTTCCTTGCTTAAAGCACGAAACGAACCGATCATTGCAACTGCTCAAGGCTATTTATATTTAAAACCACAAGAGAAACAACAAGCTTTCGAACGCGTAATCGTATGCCAACATAAGCCAGCAGAAGTACGTCAAGAACTTACAATGCTTGTTGACCACGGCGTTACAATTAAAGATGTAAAAGTTGAGCATCCTGTATACGGTGACTTAACAGCATCCATCATGGTAAGCAATCGCTTTGATGTAGAGCAATATTTACAAAAAATCGAAAACACAAATGCGTCCTATCTTTCGCAATTAACAGACGGTATTCACTTACATACTATTGAGGCAGATTCAAAAGAAAAGTTAGATGCAGCTTGCGAGGCACTAGATAAAGCAGGATTTCTCGTTTATTAATGTAAAGCACAGAGTTTTTTTATCATTCTCTGTGCTTTTTTAATGATATAATATTGTAATCAATTGTAAAGGAGATCAAAGATGGGAATTGAACTCGTTCACTTTAGCATTGGCAAACCGAAACAAATGAAATATAGCGAAGATAAAGAAATGATTACCGGTATATGTAAAGAACTTACCGAAGAAGCTTTCCTATCAAAAGATGGCTTCCTTGGTGATGATGTAGCTGATTTAAAACACCATGGTGGACCTGATCGCGCCGTTTGCGTGTATCCACACGAGCATTACGCACTATGGGAAGAGGAATTTCAAACAACACTCCCAGCTTCTGCATTTGGCGAAAACATTACCGTAACAAATATGTTAGAGCGTGATGTATGCATCGGAGATACATACAAATTAGGTGAAGCAATCATTCAGGTGACACAAGCAAGAGTACCTTGTAGTACGATTTCAAAACGCCTCGGCATTCCTGGCATACTGCCGCGCATTGTAGCAACTGGATTTACTGGCTACCTATGCCGCGTTCTTCAGGAAGGTACTGTACGTAAAGATTCAAAAATCACATTACTAGAGCGTCAACCGAGTAATGTTTCTGTCTTGTTCTCTAACGAAATTTATTTTCATAATAGAAAAGATAGAGATGGCATCGAAAAGATTCTTGCTGTTCCAGCACTAGCTGACGTTTGGCGTGGTCAATTAGAAGATCGTCTTGCGAAGTTAAAATAAAGAATCCCACCATTTATAGGTGGGATTTTATTGATCTATCACACGGTATAACCTAACTCCCCCTTATAACCAATAAGAAGAATAACTCCCCAGCACCGTAACAGAAAAACCAAGTGCTTCAAGTTCCATCGTTACGCCTGGCAATAATACGTCATCGTATGCTTTATCGACATCGATTAAGAAAAAGTAATTTCCAAGTCCTGTTTTCATCGGGCGCGATTCGATTTTAGATAAGTTTAATTTTCTCCATGCGAAAGCTGATAACACTTGATATAGTGCCCCTGCATAATCAGCAGGTAACGTTATCATAATCGTCGTTTTCTCTCCTCGGTTTTCTCCATTATTTGAGAGTATTGCTTTCTTTTTCTTATGGAGCACTAGGAAACGTGTATGATTATTTTTATGTGTATGAATACTTCGTCTTACGATCGTTAATCCGTATTTTTCTGCAGCCGCTTCATTTGCAATAGCCGCAATTTTTTCTTCAGGATGTTCTTTCACATATTGCGCTGCAGCACTTGTTGATGTCATATCTCGAGCAGTTATCCCTTTTAATTCTTCATTTAAAAACTTATGACATTGTGCAATAGCGTGTGGATGAGAATGCACTGCGTATACTTCTTCCCACACTTCTGCATACTGCGGATGTACAAGTAAATGTTGCTGAATGGGCACTGTAATTTCTCCTACAATAGAAAGTGGTTGCTCATGTACAAGATAATCAACCGTTATATTCACTGAACCTTCTATGGCATTTTCTAGTGGTACCACTGCATAATCTACATTTCCATTTGCAGCTGCATCCATACAATCTGGAATCGTTCGATACGGTACATGCTCTGCTTCCGGAAAAAAACGACTCACCGCCATATTTGTAAATGTTGCTTCTGGTCCTAAATATCCTACTCGAATCATCGTCTTTTCCCCTCTTTTTCATTTTCTTACTGTTATACCATACTTTTTTATATTCTTCTATGTAAATTTCGAATATTAAAAAAGGACTAGCATTTGCTAGTCTAAATGTTTCCTATATTCTCTTTGGGCGAAGAAGAAATAAATAATGCATGCAGCAATGTAGAACAAAATAAATACGCCTACTTTTCTTAATGATCCGTCCATAAAGACCGTATTATGAAACGTATATAACGCAACTGCACTATGCATACTCCCTACTATAATTGGTGCAAAAAATAGCATACACAATTGCCAACGAGAAATTTCCCACACTTCTTCCTTCGTCATTCCAAGTTTAGAAAGTGCACCATACTGCTTTCGGTCCGATGCAATATTATGGAACCATTTAAAATATACGATACTACATGAAGTAAGAAAGAATAATATACTAATGAATGAGCCTACAAATAGAGTAATATCGCCGAACTCTTTCATATTCACATATAACTCCATATTACTTCGAAATGCGTTATTATCATCTTGTTTTATATGTTTCCGTAAAGCTTCATTTAATTTTTTCGTATTTTCTATATTGGGTAATGTGTAGCCTCGATATATCATTTTTTCAGAATCCGGAACCTTATTTGCTATACTGTCAAAATCTTCATCATTCATAACGAAGAACAGACCATTAATGTGCGAAGGATGATGGTTAAATTGAACCTCTTCTTTCTGACCGTTAAATACGAATTGATATGGTTGATTCATTACTTGCAATTGAATCTCTTTTTGATTATATACATTCGAATTATTGTATTTATTATAATAAACGAGTGTCACTGTACCTTTTTTAGGATGATACGTTTTCTGTTTTTGTTTTCTTGCCTCTCGATTGTATTCACTTTGTTTAATGAGTGGCGCTACTTCTGTTTCCCCCTTATTGGTCTGAAAAGATGCATACACTCCAACAAAACTCATAAATTGAAAATCATCATATCCATATTGGTGCAATAATTGTTCAACCGTTCCCTCCGCAAAGACTTCATGGGTAGAAGCACCTTTTTCTATGTAAGAAAATGAGTGCACGCCCCCGCCACGCCACATATCTTGCATACCAGAAAAATATAAGAACACCGTACCTGTTGCTGTAACTACAAACGTCGTTGCCATAGACATCAGAAAGAAAAAGCGACCATTTTCCCTCATTCGATGTGACAATTGATTCACTATAAATAAGTACGGATATGTATACATAATCTTTTTATTTCGTTTTATTATTTCTAATATTTGAGCAGTGCCGTGTGTAAAAGAAAAATAAGTTCCGAAAAAGACAAGTATAGACACAGGGAAAAAATAGAACGCTATCGTTAGTATCGTCGCTTGTAACGCTAACGCATATCCTATACCTAAACAAATAAAGCCAAATATACAAAGCCACATTGATGTTTTCTTCTCTTTTTTATCTGCTCGAAATCCTTTCAATAACCGAATGATTTTTATATTCCATATACGTAAAGCACTTATAAAAGATAACGAAATAAAAACGACCATATATGTAATAAATGTTACACCAATCGCCCTTACGTCAAATATGACAGGGAGTTCTTTCGGAAGCCCCAGCAACATACTAAACATCATAAAGAAGAGCTTTAAAAAGATCATGCCAAGCCCAATGCCAAAAATATTAGCAAATACTCCGATCAACATTTGCTCGGTCATAATTACGCCAATTACGTTAGATTTCGTCGCTCCCATTAACATATATAATCCTAATTCTTTCTTACGTGCCTCTATGAAAATAGAAGTAGAGTACAAAATAAATATGACGAAAAAAGAAATGATAATAACATTACATATGATAAGTCCCCAGCGTACGTTTTGATACCACATCGTCTCCTGCATATACGGATGTACAATGACAGACATGTATGCAAAAGACGCAAATATCGCAAAACAACTACTTAAGAAAAACACTTTATAATTACGCAAATTTCCTTTTATATTTTGTAGCGCTAGTTGCCGAATGTTCATCTATCGTCCTCCTGTAACTTACTACATAGGCAAAAAGCTAGAGGTTTCTCTAGCTTTGCACGTGTTTTAAATATCCTCTTTGCGCGATCATAAAGTAAATCGCAGAAGCTAAAATGTATGCTCCAATTACAAGCGCACCTGATTTCCATAAATCGAGATAAAGCATTTTTCCTAACGTATGAAGAGCAAATCCACTATGAATGGCACCAATTACAATTGGGATAAAGAAGATAACGCCCATTTGTCGAATTGCAATTTTACGAATTTCTTTATCTGTCATACCGATTCTCTTTAACGATTTAAATTGAATACGATCTTGTTCTTTATCGTTAAACCATTTAAAGTATGTCATACTACAAGCGAAGAAGAAGAAGAGTACAGCTACAAAGAAACCGATAAACATTGTAATTGCCCCTGATTCTCTTATATTTTTATAAGCAAGCACTGAGTTGTTTAGTTCCCCTTGTTTATCTGGTGCAATTTCCTTTTTCAAATCTAACACAAGATCTTCCGTACTTTTCCAATCTTCTATATAATAACCGTAATATTTCTTCTTTTCTTCATCTGGTACGAGCTTTGCGTATTTCTCAAAATCTTGATCATTTACAATGAGATATTCACTATCATTAAAAACAGAAAATGAAGTTGGGGCATTTAATTGAACAGATTGCGTTTGTCCGTTAATTTTAATTTCATGCGGTTTCGTACGATCTATCTTCATCATATCGTTCGCCATATCCGTTATGACCATCGTTGCACTACCAGGTGCATTATGAACTTCTCTAACTTGCTCTCTTTTTTGTTTACGTACTTCAGCGTTATATTCTTTTTCTGAAACAATCGCCATTGGCATTTCATGTTCACTGTTAAACATTGTAATTTTTTGAGTTCCAAGAAGTTTTACGTACGTTACTTCTCGCGCTTCTTCAAATCCGTGTTTTTTTATTAATTCTTTTGCTTTTCCTTCTTTGATGACATTATGCGTATGTATTCCCTTTTCCTCATACGAAATAGCATGAGGGGTACTAGTTACTGCCTTATAGCTCATATCTTCAAAGAATACATACAGTGTACCGACTGCTGAAGATACAACCGCCGTAATGATAGAAATTACAAATAGAAAACGAGCATTATCCTTCATTTTATAAATAAGATTGCTAAGTACGAACATATTTGGATATGTATAAAAAGATTTTTTTCGTTTTTGTAACGCCTTTAATACAACTGTACTACCTTGTGTAAACAGCAAATAAGTTCCGCCTATCGTCAGCCCTACAATCGGTAAAAACAGAATGATAAAATTCATAAATGTTACTTGGAAGCTAAGTACATATGCAACAATAATACATCCTATACCAACTATGCATAACCATGTAAATGCAAAAGGCTCTACTTTTTGCTTTCTTGCTTCTCTTAATAAATCAATAATTTGCAAGCGTCCTACTGTCCAAACACTAAACAATGATAGGATTAAAAAGAGAATAAAGTACACACCAGCTGTAATAAGAACTGCTTTACTATTCCATACGAGCGGTAGTGTTTTATCAATTTTTAGTAATACACTCAGTGCTTGGAAAAATAGTTTTGAGCAAAGCATTCCGCCCCCAATACCAACTACAATTGCAATACTACCTAACATCAGTTGCTCTAATATAATCATTCGGCCGAGCTGCGATTTCGTTCCGCCTATTAATGTTAATAGACCAAACTCTTTTTTCCTTGCTCGTAAAAACGTTGAATTTGCATATAAAATAAAGAGTGCTGAGAAGATGACTACAATATAATTCATCGATTCTAACCCTTTTGAAATCATCTCCCTCATACTAATATTACCGCCTACAACATCTGGATGATAAATGAAGGAAGCATACATGAAAAATACGACTATCGATAAACAACTGCTTATAAGAAACGCTTTATAATTACGCCAATTTCCTTTTACATTATTAAGCGCGAGCTGGCGAAAGTTCATGATATTCCCCTCCTAGCATCGCAAGTACGTCCAGAATTTCTTGGAAAAAGGCTTGTTTCGTTCTTCCCTTATGTATTTCTGAGAAAATCTCTCCATCACGTATGAAAAGAATACGTTCGCAATAACTCGCCGCTACTGGATCATGCGTTACCATTGCAATTGTCACTTTCTTTTGTTCATGTAAGTCTTGCAACGCGCTCATTAATGATTTTGCTGACTTAGAATCTAAGTTTCCAGTTGGCTCATCTGCTAAAATTAACGTCGGTTCATGAATGATCGCTCTCGCAGCTGCTGCACGTTGTTGTTGGCCACCTGATACTTCATATACCTTTTTATTTAAAATGCCCTCGATATTTAAAAACTTTGCAATCTCAAGCACTTTTGCATCGATTTCATTTACAGATTTCTTCGCCATTACAAGTGGTAAAATGATATTTTCTTTAATCGATAACGTATCAAGTAAGTTAAAATCTTGGAAAATGAATCCTAAATGTGTACGGCGAAACTCCGCTAATTTTGCAGCACGCATTTGATTAATTTCTTCCCCATTTACAAGCACATGACCTGAAGTTTGCTTATCAATTGTTGCTAATAAATTTAAAAGCGTTGTTTTCCCGCTCCCTGAAGGACCCATAATCCCTACAAATTCGCCTTCTTCTATTTTAAAATTTATATCGTTTAAAGCAGTCGTCGCTACTGAACCTTTTGATTGGTACACCTTCGTTAATCCTTTTACTTCAAGAACACTCATTTCTAATCCCCCTATGTGTTTTCTTCTTACATTTACTATAAGAAAAATAAGAAAAAGAAACGAGTGATTTCCCTTACAAAACGTTTTGTTATCTTACAGTTTTGTCATTTTTCTCATTAATGTATGATATTCTTCATCTTTTGCAAATTGGAACGTGAATGTTGTCCCTTCCCCTTCAGCCGATTGCACATACATACCGTGATGTAAATTATCACAAATTTCCTTCGTAATATATAAACCCATTCCAGTCGCTTCTCTCGTTTTCCGGCCATTTACCCCTGTAAAGAATGGATCAAATATACGCTTTACATCTTGCTCTGGAATACCGATTCCATTGTCCTTAATATGTAATAACACCTTTTGATCTTTCTCTTCAATTTGAAATTGAATTTCCTTTTTCTCTGCTTCCGAAATTTTTGTATACTTAATTGCATTTACAACAATTTGTCCTATAGCAATACTAAGCCATTTTCTATCAGAGGCAACCATACAAATATCTTCCTCAAACATCACTTTCGGAAATACAGACGATTGAATGAAGGACTTTCTATTTTCATTAATAATACCTCTAATAATATCTATCACATTTACTACTTCTACTTTATAATCTTTCACAAACTGCTCTAACCTTGCCATATGTAACGCTAAATCTAAACCATTTAGTATGCGATTATTTTCTTCACGAATACTTTCAACTGTCGCTCTTGCTTCACGATGCTCTTTACCAAACTTCTGTAATAGTAACTCAATAACAGATACCGGTGTTTTCATTTGATGAATCCATTGGTTCATAAATATCATTTGCTGTTGTTCTTTTGCATGTTGTTTATGAACTTCATTCATATATTGCTGTCTTAATAGCGTAAACGATTCAACGACCATCTCTTGCTCTGCCGTATAAGAAGTATCAATAAGTAAGGAATCATGTAATGTATTTCCGCTAGTAACATATTTTTCGATCCTCCTTAAAAATACACTCCGTTTTCGGTAATCGTAAATAAGGTATACAGTAAACACAACTATCCCTAATAAAAGTCCGTATAACCATGTATTCCAATCAATAGATCGCTTTTCTAAAAGACTTTGCAACTGCAAAACGAGCCCAAATAAACAGAGGCTAACAATGTAAGAAAGAATTAAAGAAAAGCGGTCCATGAGGTAATCTTTAACCTTCATGTCCTTCTCCCCACTCTGTAAGAAGCGCATAACCGTATCCACGTTTCGTTACAATTGCATTTTTAATGCCTAGCTCCTCTAGTTTCTTTCTTACACGTTTTACATTTACGGTTAATGTATTATCATCAACAAAAGCTACCTCATCCCAGAGGGCTTCTAACAATTCTTCGCGCGTTACATATTGATCTGCTTGTTTCATTAAACACTCTAATAAGTAAAATTCATTTTTTGTCAGTTCTGTTTGTTGTCCTTGCCACTCAACAACGTGCTGAGATGGGAATAACAACAGTCCATTTACACCTAAACAATCGCTTTCTGCCGCAGAAGCATACTCACCATACCCACGACGAAGTGCACTTTTCACCTTAGCCATTACAATGTCTAAATGGAATGGCTTCGTAATGTAATCATCTCCGCCATTTTCAATTGCCATTACTTGATCCATTTCCCCCGTTCTTGCAGAAACAAAAATAATTGGTGCATTCGATACAGTGCGGATTTGACGACACCAATAGAAACCATCAAAATACGGTAAATTAATATCAAGTAACACGAGATGTGGATTTACTTTTACAAACTCATCTTTTATATGCCGCAAATCACTCGCTCTAAATGACTGATAGCCATACCTTTCTAAATGTTCCTCTAATATCCCCGCGATTTTCTCATCATCTTCTACGATTAATATTTTATACATGTTCACTTTCTCCCCATAAAAAGTTCTTATAAAACCACTTCTTTTTCTATTATAAATTGAAAATTTAATTAGTGGGGATTTTCCCCTGTATAAATCAGACTTTTACGATATAAAGTGAACCTTTAATCAGTGGGGGGTTTTTCTTCCCTCCACCTAACTTCTTTGCTTTCGCTACATTTTGAGATAGGGGTCTTACTGCCCATTAAAGTGAGATAAAAAAAGACTGCCGTATTTCGGCAGTCTTAGTCGATAAATTCAAATTCATATTCAAGAATTTTTACAATATCTCCGTCTTTTGCGCCACGTGCACGAAGCGCTTCATCAATACCCATTCCGCGCATTTGGCGAGCGAAACGACGTACAGATTCATCACGTGAGAAGTCTGTCATCTTGAATGTTTTCTCGATATCATAACCAGAGATAACAAACGTGCCATCACTTTCACGTGTAATGTCAAATTTAACACCTTCAGTCTCAAGTTTGTACATTACACTTGTATCAGACTCATCCGCTACTTCATGTATTGGGAATTCAGGTGTTGTTTCTAATAAGTTCGCTACTTCAAATAGTAAATCACGAACACCTTGTTTCGTTACAGCTGAGATTGGGAAGATTTTTACTTCGTCTCCCACTTTCTCTTTAAATGCTTGTAAGTTTTCTTCTGCATCTGGCATATCCATTTTGTTTGCAACAACAACTTGTGGACGCTCCGTTAGGCGAAGATTGTATTCTTTTAATTCATTATTAATCGTTACGTAATCTTCATATGGATCACGGCCTTCTAAACCAGACATATCAATTACATGCACGATTACACGTGTACGCTCAATATGACGCAGGAATTGATGACCAAGTCCGACGCCAGCATGTGCGCCTTCAATTAGTCCAGGAAGGTCAGCCATAACGAAGCTGCGGTTATCACCAGTTTCAACAACACCAAGATTTGGAACGATTGTTGTGAAGTGATACTCTGCAATTTTCGGACGTGCTGATGATACGACAGATAATAATGTAGATTTACCTACACTTGGGAATCCAACAAGTCCAACGTCTGCTAGTACTTTAAGTTCTAGAATGACATCACGCTCTTGACCTGGTTCCCCGTTCTCAGCGATTTCTGGCGCTGGGTTCGTTGGAGTAGCAAAACGTGAGTTACCACGACCACCACGGCCACCTCTTGCAATAACAGCTGATTGTCCATGTGTTACTAAATCCGCAAGAATTTGGCCTGTTTTTTCATCTTTTACTACCGTTCCAGGTGGAACTTTAACGATTAAATCTTCAGCTTTACGACCGTGCTGCCCTTTACTCATTCCGTGCTGACCGCGATCAGCTTTGAAATGACGTTGGTAGCGGAAATCCATTAATGTACGTAAGCCTTCTTCAACAACGAAAACAACATCTGCACCTTTACCACCGTCGCCACCTGCTGGACCACCTTTTGGAACATACTTCTCACGACGATACGCAACCATTCCGTTACCACCGTCGCCGCCTTTTACATATATCTTGACCTGATCTACAAACATTATTTCACCACACTTTTTTCAATTGGTTGTAATATAACTGAGACTTCTTCGTCTCTTACTGTATAAGAAATGGAATACCATTTATTGTTTTGGTTCGCAAGCCAATTCTGTAGTTCTTCTACACTCGTTAGCTTACCACGAAAATCAAAAAAGAAACGAGCATTCTCCGCGTCACATTCAATTGTGATACAAACATAATTTTCAACATATACGTCTAAACTATGCTGAAGCATTGAGAAAAATTGATTCGTCCATGTACATACAGTCTCATCTAAGTGAGATAAGTTATGTAAATTCCCTAATACTTCGTACTCCAATAAGCACGGCTGCTGTTTCCAATTATATGTTAAAATCCACTCTGAAAATAAAGGCATTGATAGCCCCATCAGATTGGATTCTTGTCTCGCTTCTTGGACAAAACGATCGATGAGACTATGAATTTCTTCCACTTTTCCAAGGGAAAGGTTTCCTTTCACCATCTGCATACGATTGAGCCAATCATGTCTTGAATGGCGCAATGCATCTATAATTGTCCATTTTTTATTCATTTAGATACTCCTTAATATAGAAAAACTCTAACCTGCACTCAGGTTAGAGTTTTCCGTGAGTTCTTATGCTTCTTGAGCAACAGGATATACGCTCACTTGTTTGCGGTCACGGCCAAGACGCTCGAAGCGTACTACGCCGTCAACTTTCGCGTATAAAGTGTCATCGCCACCACGACCAACGTTAACACCTGGATAAATTTTTGTACCGCGTTGACGGTAAAGAATTGAACCACCTGTAACCGTTTGACCATCTGCGCGTTTAGCACCAAGACGTTTTGACTGAGAGTCACGACCGTTCTTTGTACTACCTACACCTTTCTTAGATGCGAAAAACTGAAGATCTAATCTTAACATACGTTACACCTCCTGCACTTTTTCTATTAAACGGATATACTTTCCGTAATCAAGTTCGATCGTCTTAAGCGAAACAACCAATCCTTCTAAAAGTATCTGTGCTTTTTCTGCTGTATGAACGTCTAAATCATTAGGCAATTCATACGTTAAGAATCCACCATCACTTCCGAGTTCAATAGTTGCCTGCACATTACAAAGTTCTTCCACAGCATTTATGGAACCAAACACAACCGCTGTAGTTCCAGCACAGACAAGATCTTGTCCATGTGGCGCATAATCGGCATGTCCAGTCATTTTAAATGATTGGATACTTCCTAATTTCGTGCGACTTATCGTAATTTTAATCATGTTAACCAGAATTAAGCGTTGATAGCTTCAACAACTAGCTTAGTGTAAGGTTGACGATGACCTTGTTTCTTACGATTGTTCTTTTTCGCTTTGTATTTGAAAACGATGATTTTCTTAGCGCGACCGTGTTTTTCAACTTTCGCAGTAACTGTTGCACCTTCTACAACTGGGCTACCAACTTTCACGTTTTCGCCACCAACGAAAAGAACTTTGTCAAAAGTAACAGTTTCACCAGCTTCAACATCTAATTTTTCAATGTAGATTTCTTGACCAGCTTCAACTTTGATTTGTTTTCCACCTGTTTCGATAATTGCGTACATACTTGCACCTCCTCTTAATTACTAAGACTCGCCAAAAACGAGGTAGACATAAATGCCTTTAAGGAACCTGTCTTGTGCGGTTGTAGCATATAGCCGTTTAGGTGCTATAAACTATAACATAAAGATGTTATCATGAATCATAGACTATTGTCAATGAAAGTTCTAATAACTATTTTTTCCGTTCTATAATTTCTTTTTTACTTCCAAAACGGATAATAGCGTACTTTTCGATCATATCATCTTTGAAATAAATTTCAAATGGAATATTTTTTTGTAATTCTTTTTGCAAAAATTGTTTTTGTAATTCTTTAGGTGCAGAGATTAATACTGCCTCATCTTCTATATTGCCATATGAAATTAGCTCTCTCTCTAGCTCATACGCAATCGTTTCATACGACATGACATAGCCTGTCGCTTTGCACGGTGCACACTCTTCAAGTAATACGTCGCGTAAAGAATGTTTTTTACGTTTACGTGTCATCTCTAAAATCCCTAACTCTGTGAACCCGAGCACTCTTGTATATGTTCGATCATTTTGCATAGCAGCGATGAGACATTCTCTTATCTTTTCTTTATCTTCTCTTCTTTTCATATTAATAAAGTCAATTAATATCATACCACCAATATCACGGAGTCTTAATTGACGCGCTATCTCTTCAGCTGCTACTTCATTTGTACGAAGGACTGTATCTTGTAAATTCTGTTTTCCAGTAAACTTACCCGTATTCACATCAATTACAGTCATCGTCTCCATTTGTTCCACAATTAAATAAGCACCATTTGGGAGCCAAACAATTTTTTGAAGTGCTTTCTCAATCTCACGCTCTATGCCAAAATGGTTAAACATTGAAGACTTTTCATTATAAAAAGATATTTTTTCTTTACCGACTTTTTCTTCTAATTCTTTTACTATACTTCTTGTATCTACAACTACTTTTTCAATCGTTTCAATTGGATTCTCTTGAAATACACGATCTAAAAAGGTTGCTGGTCGATGGACTAGTAACGGTGCCTTTCCTTGGCCCTCTTTTCTTTTTAACTCTTCATATAACTGCTGTAACCTTTGCATTTCAGCTTGTATTTCTTCAATTTCTCCTTTTTCAGAAGCTGAGCGGAAAATATAACCTCCTTTCCCTTCTACTTCAATTTGGAGTAATTGTTGCCTTCTTTTATTGTTTTTTATTTTCCGAGAAACCGCACGCATTTCATCATATGGCATATAAACGACATATTTCCCGGTAAATTCTATATTTGCTGTCAATTTTGGCCCTTTCGTATCAATTGCCTCTTTTACAACTTGTACGAGCACCGCTTGTCCTTCATGTATATGATAAGAAGATGGTACATCATCGTACGAAAGATAAGCATGTTTTTCTAAACCTATATTTACAAAAGCTGCATTCATTCCAGCAATCGTTCTTACGATACGTCCAACATAAATATGCCCAACAATTTCTTGTTCTTCATTTCGTTTCCATAAAAACTCAACAATTTTCTTCTTCTCTTCAATTGCAACGCGTTTTTCCGATCCAGCGTAGTTCATATATAACGTTTTCAAAATACTTTCCTCACTTTATAATCTTCTTTGCTTTTACAATAATAAAAGGTTAGTGCTAACGTCAACACTAACCGATTAATTCTTCAACAGATGAAGTTGTTCGTTTTTCAGTAAAATACGCATAAAGCAATTCATTTTCATCCAATGTGTAATGTTCTTTATATTTTCCGCGGACGATAATAGAATGCTTATAGCCTCTACGAAATTTTGTGAATATCTTATATAAATGATCTTCTGATTGCACCTCAATCGGTGCAATCTTTTCAATTCCTCTTTTGTTCCCATAATAACGTTCTAATAAAAAACGCATAAAGGCATACCGTCTTTGCTTCCATTCTTGATATAACGACACCGCTAAAAATATGAGTAGTACCCACATCATAATATTGTTACTATTCCAAAGTAACTGCCCTCCTAGTATGACACTAAAAAAAACACATGATAATTTCATCATCTTTTCATGTGCTTGTAAATAAGGAAAACGATATGATAGTACGTTAAACAATACTTTTCCACCATCAAGAGGCCAAATAGGTAGTAAATTAAACGCTAAAATAATTATATTATTCCACATAAAGAAATAATATAATTCCGAATGAAGCCAACCAGCTTCAAACAACATATAGCCTACCGCCATCATCCAAAGATGTTGAATAGGTCCTGCAATTACAACAACTAGTTCCTCTTTCAATGATTTATTCCCATGTTCCTCAAGCTCAGCCACACCACCAAACGGCAAAAGTTGAATCTTCTTAATACGCCAATTATAGTGTGCCGCTGCAAAAGCATGCCCAAGTTCATGGATGAGAACGATACAAAATAACAGTAGTAACTCTTTAAAACGTGCCGTGAAAATACCAATGACAATAATAACCCAAAACAACGGATGTACTGAAATCTTTGTTAAAACATCTCTATATTTAATCAAATGAAATCACCTGAATCGGATCAATAAATTTTTCGTCCTTTTTTATTGCGAAATAAAACTTACCATTTTTATTATTCGCATCATTATTCACTGTTCCAATTTTTTGTTTCTTTGAAACATAATCATATAATTTCACTGACATATCATTTAAATTTGCATACCATGACTCCGTACCATCTGCATGCTGAATTTGAACTGTATTACCAAGTTCCTCTTTCTTGCCCGCAAAAACTACTAGCCCTTCATTCACTGACTCAACAGTTGCATTTGTAGCTGTTTGTACAAATACACCTTGGCCATTTTTTTGAAACCCTTGCATCACCTTTCCGGAAGCAGGAATGGCATAATCTTTTTGCTGAATCGTTTCTTCTTTTTTCTCATTAGGCGAATAGAACACGAGCGGTTTTCCAAACTGTTTTTCGTACCATTTCGCTACAGTAGCAAACTGAAACTCTTCTTTCATCACTTTTTCTGTAACAGCTTTAGCACCGTCGAAAGAAGCTGGTGCATTCTTATATAAAATAGCGACAGAAAGAACTAATATTGCTGATAACAATACTTTGAAGAAAAACACTTCTTTTCGAAATAAAGGATGAATTTCCTTTTCTCCATCTTCAATAAAGACTGTTTCACTATCAAAATTCCCTCCAGCAAAATACTGCTCTTCCTCCATCCTTTCTTGCTCTGCCTTCCTCTTCGCAATCCGTTTTTTAATTTCTTCTACACGTCTATTCTTCATACTGTCTCCTTTCTTTCGTTAAGCTAATGTACATAGAAACAGTTGTATACAGTTTGTACATATGTATGAGCTAGGTATGGAAGATATTCGTGTGAAGAAAAAAGAAAGCACTCCGCAAATATGCGAAGTGCTTTTAACGGATTCCAAAGAAGTTTTTCACCTTTGTAAATACCGATACCTTTTCTTGTTCAAATGCTTGTAATGGGACATTCTCACCCAACAAACGTCTTGCAATATTACGATAAGCTAACGCTGCTTTTCCGCTCGGTTGCAACGCTACAGGCTCACCTGTATTTGTAGCACGAATAACTTCATCATCATCTTCGACAACACCAAGAAGCTCGATTGACAATGTACGTACGATTTCATCAACATCTAACATATCCTGTTCATGAAGCATATGACTACGCACACGATTAATAACAAGTTTCGGTGGTTCAATATCCTCTTTTTCTAAAAGCCCGATAATACGATCCGCATCGCGCATTGAGGATACTTCTGGCGTCGTAACAACAATTGCTTTATCCGCACCAGCTACCGCGTTTTTAAATCCCTGCTCAATCCCCGCAGGACAATCAATTAATATGTAATCATAATCTTGACGTAATACTTGTATTAATTCATCCATTTGTTCAGGTGTTACCGCTGATTTATCACTCGTTTGTGCTGCAGGTAATAAATAAAGATCATCAAAACGTTTATCTTTAATAAGAGCCTGAGGTAAACGGCAACGCCCTTCAACGACATCAACAAGATCAAATACAATACGATTTTCCAGCCCCATTACTACGTCTAAGTTTCGAAGACCGATATCTGTGTCAATTAAGCACACTTTCTTTCCAGATAACGCTAGGGCTGTCCCAATGTTCGCAGACGTTGTAGTTTTACCTACACCGCCTTTTCCAGATGTAATTACTATTGCCTCTCCCACAGCTATACAATTCCCCTTTCTAACTTTGTTAAATTAGGTCTAAGATGAGTGAGAAGTTGCAGTCGATCGACAACAATGTGATTGTTCTCATTAATATACGCACATTCTGCCGCCTCCGCTCCGTCTTCTTTCTCTTCCGGAGCCCGCATTGCCACATCACTAATTCGAAGTTGCATCGGGTTCATAACAGATGCAGCGATTACAGCATCTGAATCCCCATAATACCCCGCATGTGCAATTCCTCTTAATGATCCTACGACAAAAATATTCCCCCCAGCGATAACCGTTCCGCCTGGATTAACATCACCAATTAACAATAAATTTCCTTTTACATGTAAAACTTGTCCAGAGCGAACAATTTTGGAAATAGGGACGATTTCTGTTTCTTCTTTCCAAGCTATTGCTTCCTCTTTCGTTATAACATCACTTTCAATCGAATCCACAACGAGATTCTTTTTATTACGAATTAACGTACGAATCTCTTCTTGTTGGACTTCTGTTAAATAACGGTTTCCTACTTTCACATGCACTTCAATTAAAGAGCGTCCATCACCATCATAGTAATGTGTAGAAAGCTTTTCATCCAATTCCTTCAATAATTCAGAGAATGAACAACAATCATCTAAATGAAGGGTTATTCCGTCTTTTGTCCCTTTTATTGTTACATTTTGTTGCTTTTTTTCTTCCACTAAAGTTCACCCCACCGATTCAATTCGACATAAAATTAGAAAATCCTTTTTTCTTTTTCTTCCATCGCTTTTGAAAGACGCACTAAATATCGTCTCAGTGGGAAACAAACTATCAATAAGAAAATTGCATTTAGCAATAAAGTAGACAGGAGACGATCTGTGAAAAAGACATACGCCGACATATGAGTACGTCCTAACAAAGTTAAAAATCCATACACATAATACTCTAATGCTACTATGCTAGCTAGTACGATAGAAGTAACAATAAATAAATTCAATTGTAGTACCTTCATCACACTATAAACTAAATAAACTAAAATCGGATACGCAAAAATATATATACCAACAAGTTCCGTGTATACGGTATCAAATAAGAAACCAAATAATAGTCCGTAATAAATCCCTTGGACCGGACTATAGTACACAGTAATAAAACATAACACAATGATAAAGAAATGAGGTGATGCTATACTGTCTTTCCAAAAAACCTCTGTTGGAACAATAGTAGCAAACATATTTTCAAATAAAAAAGCAAAAAGGAGCAAAAGAGGAAGAGCTGCTCTTTTTAAAATCTTCATCATCTCTTCTCCCCCTCCTATTCTAATGGCGCTGAAGGCGTTTCACGTTTCGCAACTACAACATGCTCTACGTCATTTAAATCAGCGGCTGGCTTTACATAAGCTGTTTTTGTTAAACCATATGGATCCGGCTGAACATCAACGATGGTTCCAATTACAAGACCTTTCGGGAAAATATCACCAAGTCCAGATGTTACAACTAGTTGATCGGTCTTTACATTTGCATCAGAGCCAATCTTTGTGAACAGAAGTAAGTGTTTTTCTTTGTCGTACCCTTCAATCAATCCAAAGATTTTCTCATCACCTTGTACGATAGCAGAAACACGATTTGTTCGGCTCATAGAACTTAACAATTCTACTGATGATGTAAACTGAGATACACTTTTCACTCGTCCAACTAAACCTTGTGGAGTTAATACAGCCATATCTTTTTTAATTCCTTGCTGTGCCCCTTTATCAAGTCCAACTAAATCGTACCATTTATCTGGATTACGAGAAACAACAGTCGCTGGAATTTCAGTATAACCGCTATTTAACTTATCTTTACCCGTTAACTCTTGTAGTTTCTTTTTATCATCTTCTAATTGTTTTACTTTCCCTGATAGACCTGCATAATTGTCTAATTTTGCTTTTAATTCTTTATTCTCTTCATACGTGCGCTTTACATCCTCTACATTTTCGAAGAATCCAGCTACGTATTTCGCTGGCTTTTGGAATACACGTTCTACAACACCGACAGTGTCTTTAACAAACTGCTCTGGCCATGTTAAACTGTTCCGTTCTTTCAATGAGATTCCAATCAATGCCACGAGAAGAATAATACTAACTAACAAAACAATTAATCTTTTGTTTAAGAAAAACTGTGGCACGTTCACACCCTCTTAATTTCATTGATTTTTATTTTGCAATATTATCGAGCAGCAGTTTTGAAAAGATCGATATTGTCTAATGCTTTACCCGTTCCAATTGCTACGCAATCTAATGGGTCTTCTGCAACAAGAACTGGCATATTTGTTTCTTCACTAATTACTTTATCTAAATTACGTAGTAATGCTCCGCCACCTGTTAATACGATACCACGGTCCATAATATCTGCCGCTAATTCAGGTGGAGTTTTCTCTAACGTATTTTTAACAGATTCTACAATGGCATCTACTGTATCTTTTAATGCATCTGCAATTTCTTCTGGTTGAATTAGTACTGTTTTTGGTAAACCACTTACTAAATCACGACCGCGAATTTCCATAGGCTCGATACCTTCTGGCTCGCCTGCAGAACCGATTTCTAATTTTAATGCTTCAGCTGTTCTTTCACCGATCATTAAGTTGTAGCTTTTCTTAATGTACTGAATGATTGAATCATCCATATCATCACCAGCAACACGAACTGATTGACTTGTTACAATACCACCTAAAGAAATGATTGCAACTTCTGTTGTACCGCCACCGATATCAACAACCATGCTACCAGTTGGTTCCCAAACAGGTAAGTTTGCACCAATTGCTGCTGCAAATGGTTCTTCGATAGGATAAGCATCACGAGCACCAGCTTGACGAGTCGCATCAATTACTGCACGTCTTTCTACAGCTGTAATACCAGATGGTACACATACCATTACATAAGGCTTACGTGAGAAGAATCCATTTGATTTTTGAGCTTGTTGAATGTAATATTTCATCATTGTTGCTGTTGTTTCGTAATCAGCAATTACACCGTCTTTCATCGGGCGAAGTGCCACAACGTTTCCTGGTGTACGACCAATCATTTGTTTTGCATCGCTACCTACAGCAACGATTTGTTTCGTATCAGTTTGTAACGCTACTACTGAAGGTTCACGTAAAACTACACCTTTTCCCTTTACATATACAAGCGTGTTCGCAGTTCCTAAGTCTATTCCAAGATCGCGAGTAAAGCCACCAAATCCAAACATATTATTTATCTTCCTTTCTTGTTTTCACGGACTCATTTTTTCTTACTTTATATTATAAAAACAGTACGTTTTTTATATCTTTATCCTTTTTGTAGATAATTTTCTACAAAAAACTCATAAATCACATTATAAAACAAAATAAGTAAAAAGCATAGTCTTAAATATGACCTTTTTCCTTTAAACTCACGAATTTATGGTCACCTATTATAATATGATCGAGCACTTCAATTCCGATAATTCGGCCGCATTCTACTAAGCGTTTTGTTACTTCAATATCTTCTCGGCTCGGCGCGGGATCTCCTGAGGGATGGTTATGAAGACATATGATAGAGGCTGCTGCACGGCGAAACGCTTCTTTAAAAACTTCCCTTGGATGTACAATTGATGAGTTTAAACTTCCAATAAAAATCGTCTGCCTATGTATAACTTGATTCTTTGTGTTCAAATATAGACATACAAAATGCTCCTGCTGCAGGAAGCGCATTTCTTCCATCATATATGTGGCGCAATCTTCCGGGCTTCGAATGCTGTATCTATTTTGATATTCTAAACGCACCATTCTTCTACCGAGTTCAAAAGCAGCTATAAGCTGAGTTGCCTTCGCAACCCCGACACCATGTATACTGACAAGCTCTTCTAACGTTGCATCTTTCAACATACGTAAACCATCAAAATGATGTAAAATTTTATCTGATAACTTCAAAACTGTTTCTTCTTTAGAACCTGTTCTGAGTAACACTGCAAGAAGCTCCCGATTGGATAAACTTCCAGCCCCTTCTAACAATAAACGCTCCCGTGGCTGTTCTTCTTTGACAACATCACGAATACCGTTCATTTCTCCACCCCTTTATTTGTTCTCTCAAAGAAAATCCCATGCAATTTTACGCATGGGTTACATCAATATTAAATTGTTTTAATTCCCGAACAAGACGTGAAATTGGTAACCCAACTACACTATAGTAGTCTCCTTGAATATGTTGAACAAAAATAGATCCTTTACCTTGAATCCCATAACTTCCTGCTTTATCCAAAGGCTCTTTCGATGCAATGTATGCATCAATTTCCTCTTCTGTTAATTCCCAAAACGTAACTTCTGTACGCTCGTAAAAAGTGACTGTTTTGTCCTTTGCTATAATTGCAACACCAGTATACACTTCATGTGTTTTCCCTGATAATAATTGCAACATTTCTTTCGCCTCAGCCTCATTAGATGGCTTTCCAAGAATACGCGACTCATATGTAACAATTGTGTCTGCACCTAACACAATATGATCACTGTTATTTTCTGCTACCGCAGATGCTTTTTGCAGGGCAAGGGACATAACAATATCAGAAGGCGATGAATACGCACCAATCGTTTCTTCTACTTCACTTACAACAATTTCAAATGGCACACCCGCTAGCTCAAGCAATTCCTTCCTGCGAGGTGATCCTGAAGCTAAAATAATTTTTTTCATATTTTCTCCTTCCTTTCTCACATGAAGCAGAATCATTTATATCAATCGTATCAAAGGAATAGTTTGTCCACAAATAAAAGAAATATTATTTTCTCTAAACAAAATAATACTTCCTTACTAAAACACGATTATATTCCTGTCATAGAGAAAGCACTTTACTCTAAATTCAAAAGAAAAGAAAGAAGCATCTACACTTCTTCCTTCGTCATTTCATTATCCTATTATTTCACCTTTTGTGAAACAATTTTTTCGTATGAAAGTATACCATCAATGATAACTTGATTTAATTTCGCTAAAGATTCCTTATCACCTTTTCCGTCCTTCACTGTTTGCACAGCTACTGACGTGTACATATACAATTTCTTCGCTTCTTCCTGCTTCATACTTTTCCCTTCTTTTTCAATCGCTTTCCACTCTTTTTCGATTGCACTTATATCTTTTGCATTACTTTTTTCACTAGCTTGTACGCTAGAAGCATATTTTGCTAAATGAGTATATAATGGCTGTACTTTTGTTAAAAACGCCCCAACTTCTTTATCATCTTTAAGTAACGCTTTATCTGTTATATCCCAGTCCTTTTTCAATACGGAGACATTATCATTTTTATACTGCGTCATTAATTGGTTTATGCCTTGTTCATCGCTAGCAATACCAACAACTAATGCATACTTATCACCGCTCGGTTTTAAGGCTGCTACACCTCCATTACCTTTCCACTCTTCAAGAGCGGCCTGTCCCTTTTCTTCAGAAGAATAGATTCCTCCTTGAACAAAAAATAATTTCATTGGATCTAATGACGTTCCTGTCTGTGCTTTTGTCTTTTCCTCTTTTGGTGCTGGTGTTTGTTCTACCGTTCCGCCCACCTTTGATTCTTCCTTTCGCATCTGCTTCGAAGCTGTTACTTCGCTTCCTCCTGTCGCACCTTGTCCTTTCAGTAACTGTAGCATCCCCATCCCAAACGCCGTACCAATAATAATTGCAGTTGCAACGATTGCAATTAACGTATTGCTCCACTTCTTTCGATTTTTTTCCGTAGACGCTACTTTCGATTTTTGAAACGGAACAACGTTTTTTGGCCTTTCACTTTCTACTACCATCCAGTCAAATTCATCTTTCTTCTTCTCCTCATACTTCGCTTCTGTTCCATTCACTTTCACTGAGATCGTTCGTGATTGCTTGTCCATACACTCACACCTCACCTCTTATCGTTGTCCGCATCATATCATATTCATTTCACAAAAAAACGAGATATTTGTCAGAGGAATTCGCCAAATAACCCTATATATTTATCTTATATGTATGCATTTGACTTCATTTGTAGAACAAAAAAACTAGATAGCAAAGACTATCTAGTTTTTTTCGCGAATATATTTTCGAACTTCCGAAATGAAATAAAGAGAACCTGTTATGATAAAAACATCATTTTCTCCAAGCATTTCAACCTTCGTATCAATTGCCTCTTTCCAATTTTCAAAAACTAATTTTGACCCTTCCTTTGCATACGATGCAAGTTTGTCAGCAGAAATAGCACGATCAAAGGCGAATGTTGTAAAAATAATTTCATCGGCGATGCTTTCTAATTGACCTACCATATTGTGCAATTGTTTATCACCAAGGGCAGTAAATAAAACTATTACATTTTTATCTTTGTAATGTGATTCTACCGTTTTCACAAGACTTTCAATACCTTCTGGGTTATGAGCACCATCTATAATAATATCCGGATTACTTTGCAGTTTTTCAAAGCGCCCCACCCAATACGCTTCCTGTAATCCCGTTCTTATTTCTTCTTCCTCAATTAAAAATGATAAGTATGTTTTTACATACATGACTGCCATAAGCGCAAGTGCTGCGTTTCCTACTTGATGGCTGCCTTTCATTGAAATTCGCACATCTTCAAAAGAGGCGAAAGGACAAGTGAAATCGAAATGTTCTCCATCTTCGCTAGACTGTTTATGTAACGATGTAAAATGGTTGCCCATCTCGTATACATTTGCATGATTTTCCTTTGCAACTTTTTGAATGACTTGCAGCGCTTCCTCATCTTGCACACCAGTAATAACCGGAACACCAGACTTAATAATTCCCGCCTTTTCATATGCAATTTCTCCTAATGTATTACCTAAAATATGCATATGATCGTGACCGATATTCGTAATAATCGTGAGAACTGGATGAATCACATTCGTAGAATCAAAGCGCCCTCCAAGCCCTGTTTCAAATAAAACAACATCACAGAAATTAACTTTACCGAAGTAACAAATTGCCATAACAGTAATAATTTCAAACTCAGTCGCTTCCCCTAAATCCGTCTCATCTAGTTTTTCAACGACTGGCTTTACCATCTTTACAAGTTCAGTAATCTCTTCATCTGCAATTGGTGTTCCATTCACACTAATACGCTCGTTAAATGTTTCAATATAAGGGGAGGTAAATGTTCCTACCTTATATTTTGCATTTTCTAACATGTAGCGCATATATGTTAACGTTGAACCTTTTCCATTTGTACCAGCAAGGTGAACACATTTTATGTGACGCTCTGGATTTCCGAGCTCTTCTAGCATCCATCTCATTCTTTCTAATCCCGGTTTAATACCAAATTTCAACCGGCTATGAATCCAGCCTATCGCTTCTTCGTATGTATGTATCACGTATGCTTTCCCCTTTCAAAAGACAACCTTCATATTCCTATTATACGCAAAGAAAAGAGACTCACCAATATAGTGAGCCTCTAAAAAATATTTTACTTTTCAAGATCTGCTAGACGTTGGCGAACTGCTTCGCGTTTTTCTAGGTAATCTTGCTCTTTCGCACGCTCTCCTTCAATAACTGCTGCAGGAGCTTTCGCTACGAAACCTTGGTTTGAAAGTTTCTTCTGTACACGTTCTACTTCTTTATCGAACTTCTCAAGTTCTTTCTCAAGACGCGCTCTCTCTTCATCAAGATTGATAAGATCAGCTAACGGTAAGAATAACTCTGCACCTGTTACGATTGCAGTCATCGCTTTTTCTGGCGCTTGTAAATCCGTTTGAATTGTTAACTCGCTTGGGTTACAGAAACGCTCAATGTAAGAGCTATTTTTCGTAAGCTGAGCAAGTACAGCCTCATCTTTTGCTTTAATTTGCATTTGAACTTTTTTGCTCATTGGCGTATTAACTTCTGCACGGATGTTACGAACAGAACGAATGATATCAACTAGAAGGTGCATTTCTGCTGCAGCTTCTGCATCTTGTAAATCTTCGCGTACTGTTGGCCACGCTGCTACTGTAATAGATTCGCCTTCGTGCGGTAAATGTTGCCAAATCTTCTCTGTTACGAATGGCATGAATGGGTGTAATAGACGCATTGTTTGATCTAATACGTAAGCTAAAATAGAACGAGTTGTTTTCTTAGCTGCTTCATCTTCACCGTATAGAGGAAGTTTCGCCATTTCAATGTACCAGTCACAGAAATCATCCCAGATGAAGTTGTATAATGAGCGACCAGCTTCACCGAACTCATATTTATCCATGTTACGTGTTACGCTTTCGATTGTTTCATTTAAGCGAGTTAAAATCCACTTATCTGCAACTGATTTTTCACCAGTTAAATCGATTTCTTCATATTTCATGTCATCCATGTTCATTAATACGAAACGTGATGCATTCCAAATTTTATTAATGAAGTTCCAAGTAGATTCTACTTTCTCCATGCTGAAACGTAAGTCTTGACCTGGTGCACTTCCCGTTGATAAGAAGAAACGCATTGCATCTGCACCGTACTTCTCGATAACTTCCATTGGGTCAATACCGTTACCAAGAGATTTACTCATTTTACGTCCTTGCTCATCACGAACTAAACCGTGAATTAATACATCTTTAAATGGACGCTCGCCTGTAAACTCTAAACCTTGGAAAATCATACGAGATACCCAGAAGAAGATGATGTCATAACCCGTTACTAGTGCATCAGTTGAATAGTAACGTTTGAAGTCCGCTGCATCTTCATTTGGCCAACCAAGTGTTGAGAATGGCCATAACGCTGAACTGAACCATGTATCAAGTACGTCGTTATCTTGATTCCAATTTTCAATATCTGCTGGCGCTTCTGTACCTACGTATACTTCACCAGTTTCTTTATGATACCAAGCTGGAATGCGGTGTCCCCACCATAATTGACGAGAAATACACCAGTCGTGAATGTTTTCCATCCAACGTAAATATGTGTTTTCGAAACGATCTGGTACGAACGTTACTTTCTCTTCTTCTTTTTGCTGAAGCGCTACTGCCTTCTCAGCAAGTGGAGCCATTTTTACGAACCATTGTGTTGATAAGTAAGGCTCAACAACTGCACCACTACGCTCACTATGGCCTACTGAATGCATATGAGGCTCGATTTCTACTAATACGCCCGCTTCTTGTAAATCTTTCACTAACGCTTTACGACACTCGAAACGATCCATGCCGTTATACTTACCAGCTTTTTCGTTCATCGTTCCATCTTCGTTCATTACTAAGATACGTGGTAAGTCATGACGGTTACCTACTTCAAAGTCATTCGGGTCATGAGCTGGCGTAATTTTTACAACACCTGTTCCGAAATCTTTTTCTACGTACTCATCAGCAATAATCGGAATCTCACGGCCTACGATTGGAAGTGTAACTGTTTTTCCGATTAAATGCTTGTAACGATCATCTTCTGGATGAACCGCTACCGCTGTATCACCAAGCATCGTTTCTGGACGAGTTGTTGCAAGACGAATGTGACCAGATCCATCTGTTAACGGATAGTTCATATGGTAGAATGCACCTTGAACTTCTTTATGAATTACTTCGATATCAGAAAGAGCTGTGCGTGTTGCCGGGTCCCAGTTGATAATATATTCACCGCGGTAAATTAAGCCTTTTTCGTATAATTGAACGAATACTTTATTAACCGCATCAGATAAACCTTCGTCTAATGTGAAACGTTCGCGAGAATAGTCTAGTCCTAAACCAACTTTCCCCCATTGTTGACGAATGTGAGAAGCGTATTCTTCTTTCCATTCCCAAGCCTTTTCAAGGAATTTCTCACGGCCAAGATCGTAACGTGAAATACCTTCTTCACGAAGTTTCCCTTCTACTTTCGCTTGTGTTGCGATACCCGCATGATCCATTCCTGGAAGCCACAATACATCGTAACCTTGCATACGCTTCGTACGAGTTAAAATATCTTGAAGAGTTGTATCCCAAGCATGACCTAAGTGTAACTTACCAGTTACGTTCGGAGGTGGAATTACAATTGTATACGGTTGTTTCTTCTCGTCTCCTGTTGCTTCAAAATATTTGCCTTCTAGCCACCACTGATAAAGGCCTTCTTCAACGGACATATGATCATATTTAGTTGGTAAATTCTTTTCCGTGTTTGACATTATTTTCCCTCCTTAAAATAAAAAATGCCCCTCATCCAAAAAAAGGACGAGGGACATCGCGGTACCACCTTTATTTACAAACAAATTCAGGAATTTGCTTATACTCTTAATTTGATAACGGACAAATCCGTCTTTTCCTAATGAGAACTACTCCGTTCAGAAAAGATGCTCCAGGGCTACCTTCTAACATAACTATCTAGAGAATCTCCCAGCTAATGATTCTCCTCTCTGAAGACGTTTCTTGTTATACTCTTCCCCTTCAAGGCATTTATATGATTGTTAATTATTATATACAATAGTGTAAAAAACGAAACCTTATTCGTCAAGATAAATTTAAGACTACAGCTTTTTGAGTAAAAAAAGAAGATAAGTAGCATCCCCTACTTATCTTCTTTATCCGTTCCCTTGCTGGGCAGCTTGTAATTGTGAAAGAAAATATTCTATATTACTAACGAGCCAATGCGCTTGTTGCAAACTCTTTACTCCGAGAAGTTCATTTTCCTCATTACGCCGCTCTCTTCTTTTCTTATAAGACTGGATTTGCCGAATAAATTGCGATGGATACGTCATATACGCAAACATGAGTAGTTGTTCTTCTTTCGTAAAAGGGAAGTTTTTTTGATACATTTGATACCATTCAAACCGATCACTTCGCGCAATTGGATATGTGTTTAACGACCGAGAATAAAACCCTACAATATCTTGCACAGGTGTTGCAAACTTCGATTTTTCTAAACTAATAAAATAGCCATTCCGTTCATAATCAAATAAAAAATGATTAAGCGATACGTTACCATGTACAAAAGTAATGCGCGTTGTTTCTTTTTCTTTCATCGCATCGTTCCACTCATTTAATTGCTTCGTTGCAAACTCACGCGCTCTCATTACATGATGATAGTACGTACAATACTGCAATTCAAACGGAGACATATACCACTTCGCTTCCGATTCTACAAGAAACTCTTCTAACATCTCTCCATCATTTTCCCAGCGATTGGATATATTTGTATAATGTTTTTCTAAATCCTCTTCTGTATACGTTTCTTCTTTTACCGTTTTTTGGTGCAACGTTCCGAGAGTCTGAAACATTTTATGGTATTGATCATTATCCTCGCCGTTGCCTTCCGCACGCTCTAACCAAGGCATTAAATAATAATTATACGTACCATCACTTAAAATATAATTTCCGTCCGTCGCATGGTATATAGGTACATAATTTGAAAAACCTTTCTCCTTCAAATATTGAATATGATGCAAAAAATTATTCCGCTCTAACTTCCTGCCTTCTATTTTCTTGAGCGCATATGGACCTTGATTCGTATAAATTTTCGTCACACTTCCGTGCTCTTCCATATGCTGCGTATCCAATCTATATTGCCTTACAATGGGTTCATAACGATTTCGTAATTCCATATCCATACGAATAACCCTTTCTATTCAAAACATAGCCTTTAGAAAAATAAGTGAGTGAAAACACTCACTTATTTCGCTTTTGCTCTTGAAACAGGAATATAAATAATTTGTCCTGTAGTTAAATATATATCTTCTGTTTGATTGACACGGTATAAGTTTTGTACAGATGTTTCATAACGTTCTGCAACAGATTCGATCGTATCTCCTTCTTGCACAAAATACATTCGTAACTTTGTAAATTCTTCTTCCGGTTCTTTCGTAAATAATTTTGTTAAATAAAGCGCATTTTCATCCCGCTGTGAATACGTTTCCTCTTCTTGTACTTCTTGTTTTTTCGCTTGTTCTTTCTTAAAATCTTTTCTTCCGAACAATTCAAATTGCGGCGTTGTTTCTTTCTCCTCTTCACGCTCTACAAATTCATGTTCTTCTATTTCCTCTTCTTCTACTTCCTGCTCTTTTCTTTCTTCTAGTTGGAACGGTTCAAATGCGTAATCTTCCCACTCATCTGATTCCTTATAGGCTGGCTCTTCGACTTGTGGCGTTGGTCTAGTTTCATGCTCTTGCGCAGAATCATCCTCTAACTCAGCATACGCGGTTTCTTCCTCTTCATCCTCAATTCTTTCTTCATCACATAAACCTGTAATAGATATATCCGCTAATAATTGTAAGCAACCATTTTCCTTTAGTTCATAATCAAATTCCTCGATAGATACATATAATTCTTCAATTACTTTCACACGGTTTCTTGGGATTGATATTTCAAGCGGGAAGGAATGAACAAGTTCATTAACCCCATCTTCTCTTGTTTCTACATAATCAATGGACTTCGCTGGCGATAGATCTCTTAATGAATAAGCTGAATCATCTTTTCGTGCAACATACTCTCCCGTTAAATCTAATTGCCCTCTCACAATTACCTCATGATCAAGCTCTTCTATCTCAACGTCTGGATCTAACGAAATTGACAAAAGTTCTTCGACTTCCTGTCCTTTTTGGAACCAAACAGATTCTTTTAATGAAAAACGTAATGAATGATCTGTTGCCACTTCTTTTCCCCCTCCCAAACTATATGTCATTACAGATTTATGTACGGAAAGCTGACTTTATGAATAAAAAAAATCGCCCCCCCTTACGGAGAGCGATTTTCTTTATTCAATTAAGCTTTTAATTTTGACATTGCAATTTCAGCCGCTGCAATTGTCGCCTCAATATCTGCATCACTATGTGCTGTCGATAAGAATAAACCTTCAAATTGGGATGGCGGTAAAAATACACCTTGTTCTACCATTTCACGATAGTAAGCCGCAAAGAACTCTAAGTTTGAAGATTTTGCTGCGTCGTAATTAATAACTGGTTCATCTGTAAAGAAGATACCAATCATAGAACCCGCACGATTGATATGATGCGGAATGCCATGTTTTTCAGCCGCTTTACGTAAGCCAGCTTCTAGCATTTCAGCTTTACGCTCAAATTCTACATACGATTCTGGCGTTAACTGTACTAACGTTTCATAACCTGCCGCCATTGCTAGTGGGTTACCTGATAAAGTACCTGCTTGATAAATCGGTCCGCTCGGTGCAACTTGGCGCATAATTTCTGCTTTACCACCGTATGCTCCTACCGGTAATCCACCACCGATTACTTTACCTAAACAAGTTAAATCAGGTGTTACACCGTAATAACCTTGTCCACAATTATAAGCAACACGGAATCCTGTCATTACTTCATCAAAAATAAGCAATGCACCATTTTGCTCTGTTACTTCACGAAGACCTTCTAAAAATCCTGGTTGCGGAGGAACAACCCCCATATTCCCTGCTACTGGTTCTACAATGACACAAGCAATATCATCACCGAATTGTTCGAAAGCGTATTTCACACTTTCTAAATCGTTATACGCTACTGTAATCGTATTTTTCGCTACACCTTCTGGTACACCAGGGCTATCTGGTAAACCTAGCGTTGCTACACCAGAACCCGCTTTAATTAATAACGAGTCACCATGACCGTGATAACAACCGATAAATTTCAAAATTTTGTTACGGCCTGTATAACCACGAGCTAAACGTAGCGCACTCATTGTCGCTTCTGTTCCAGAGTTAACCATACGCACAATCTCAATTGATGGAACACGCTCAATAACAAGTTTTGCTAATTTATTTTCAATTTCCGTTGGAGCACCGAAGCTCGTACCTTTTTCAGCAACAGCTTTTAAAGCCTCAACAACACGATCATTTGCATGACCATGAATTAATGGACCCCATGATAATACGTAATCGATGTATTCATTTCCATCGATATCATATACTTTAGAGCCTTTTCCACGCTCCATAAACAACGGATTCATACCGACAGACTTAAAGGCACGAACTGGGCTATTTACGCCACCAGGCATTAAATCTTGAGCCTCTTCAAACGCTGCAATCGACTTATCAAACTTTTTCATTATTTAGCGCCTCCTTCTTGTAACCATCTTGCTGCATCTTTCGCATGATACGTAATAATTAAATCTGCTCCTGCGCGTTTCATACTAATTAATTTTTCAAGTACAACTTCTTTTTCATTAATCCACCCATTTTGCGCTGCCGCTTTAATCATTGAATATTCACCGCTTACGTTATAAGCAACGACTGGTAAGTTAAAGTTATTTTTCACATCACGAACGATATCTAAGTAAGAAAGAGCTGGCTTTACAATTAAGAAATCTGCCCCTTCCATTACATCTGATTCTGCTTCACGGAATGCTTCCATGCGGTTCGCTGGGTCCATTTGATATGTTTTACGATCACCAAATTGCGGTGCACCGTGCGCAGCATCACGGAATGGTCCGTAAAATGCTGATGAATATTTCACAGCGTATGACATAACTGGTACATGTCCAAAACCATTTTCATCTAATGCGTGGCGAATTGCTGTTACGAATCCGTCCATCATGTTTGATGGCGCAATAATGTCCGCCCCTGCTTTCGCTTGACTTACAGCTGTTTTTGCAAGAACTGCAAGAGACTCGTCATTTAAAATAATACCATCTTCAATTACACCGCAATGACCATGGCTTGTGAATTGACATAAACATGTATCCGCAACTACTACTAGATCAGGGAATTCACCTTTAATTTGCTGAATCGCACGTTGCACAATTCCATGATCACAATATGCTGATGATCCAACTTCATCTTTTTCAGCAGGTAAACCAAATACAATAACAGAACGAATACCTAAATCAACAACTTCTTGCATTTCAGCTTGCAATAAATCTAAAGATATTTGATATACGCCTGGCATAGAAGGCACTTCATTACGAACATTTTCTCCTTCTAATACAAAAATAGGGTAAATAAAATCTTCCGTATGTAAAAACGTTTCACGCACAAGCGCACGCATGCCCCTGCTTTGTCTTAAGCGACGATGACGATTAAATTGTAAAGAGTTCATAGATTTCTATCCCCATTCTTTTATTTTATAGATTCACAAACACATTGTATTAATGCTTCTACAGTGTACTCTTTCGGCATAATAATATGCGGAAAATAAAGGCTCGCCTCTTTTTCCGTAATAGGCCCTATACAAGCAATTGTACATTTTTTTGTCCATTCTCTCCAGTTTGTACCCTCAAGTAAACGAACAAAACTAGTAACAGTGGAAGGGCTCGTAAATGTAATAATGTCTACTTTCCCTACTTCTAACGCTTCTATAAGCTCTTGCTTTTTCTCTACATTCTCTTTCGTACCATATACGATAAGCTCATCTAGAGAAACACCCATTTCACGAAGCGCAACTGGAATTACGTCTCTTGCTAAATTCCCTTTCGGAAATAAAATGCATTCGTTTCCACTTAGTCTTTTTACAAACTCTTCTGCAAATACTTCTGCAACAAATGAAGTTGGAACGAAGTCCACTTCATAGCCTCGCTTTTCTAACTCTAACTTTGTTTTCACGCCTACTGCAGCAATTTTAGTCGTTACAGGTAGCTTCTGTCTCAAACGATCTAGAAAAAAAGCTACCCCATTTTTACTCGTAAAAATAACCCAGTCATACGAATGTAACTGCCCTGCTATATGTTGAATTTGCCTATGAGACATACCTTCCATACGCAAAAGCGGAATTTCCAATGGAATTCCGCTCTTTTCTTTCACCGCTACACTCATTTGTTTTGCTTGATGCTGGGCACGCGTAACCAATACCGTTTTGCCAGCGAGAGCATTCATACTTATTGTTGCCCCTTATTTGCAGCAAGAATAAGTTCTTTTGCACCTTGTTTTATTAAACGGTCCGCAGCCTCTAATCCTACTTTCTCTGGATCAGTTCCTACTACTGTCTCTTTCAATAAAACAGAACCGTCCATAGACCCGACAAGAGCTGTTAATTCGATTGCATCGTTTTCTGTAAGAGTTGCATATCCTGCGATCGGCACTTGGCATCCACCTTCAAGTTTATGAAGAAATACGCGTTCTGCTGCCACTGTTTTTTCTGTTACTCCATCATTCATATGAGCTAACAACTGCAGTAAATCTTTATCATCCTCACGACACTCAATCGCTAATGCACCTTGTCCTACAGCAGGTACACATAACGTCTCATCTAAATGTTCTGTAATAACTTCATTATCCCAGCCCATTCTTTGTAATCCCGCTGTCGCTAAAATAATTGCATCGTAATCTTCTTCTTTTAATTTGCGTAAACGTGTATCGATATTTCCGCGAATCCACTTCACTTGTAAGTCTGGTCTCGCAGCGAGTAGTTGTGCACTACGTCTTAAACTACTCGTACCTAAAATAGCGCCTTCTGCTAACTCTTTAAACGACGCTCCGTTTTTTGAGATAAAAGCATCACGAGGGTCAACACGCTTTGGTGTACAACCAATCATTAATCCCTCTGGAAGTACGGCCGGCATATCTTTCATACTATGTACAGCCATATCAATTTCTTTCGTAAGTAGCGCATGTTCAATCTCTTTCACAAACAAGCCTTTGCCACCTACTTTTGAAAGAGTAACATCTAAAATAACATCGCCTTTTGTGACGATTTCTTTCACTTCAAATTCATATGGTAAACCTAGCGCTTTTAACTGATCAATAAACCAATTTGTTTGCGTTAATGCTAATTTACTCTTTCGTGACCCTACAATAATTTTGCGCATAATTTTCTCTCCTCATTATAAATACCAAAAGTGGAAGTTGGATAAACTGCTTAATAGAAAAATATTAATTAGCATTACGAGAAATGCTCCGATGTTCCACTGCACGATTTTCTTCCCTTGCAACACATCTGCCGCTCGTAAATATAGGCCAGCACAATATACAAATAGAACGACAAAAGACCCGATTACTTTCGTATCATACCAATGGAAATTGTCCAATTTTGTATATCCCCATATGCATCCTAATAAAATAGCTAGTAAGAAAAATGGAACAGAAAATAAATTTAATCCGTAAGACATCGATTCTAGCTTCGGTAAATTCCCTAACCTTCTTAATCTCGCATTCCATTTTTTCTTTTTTAATAGGCGATATTGCAATAAATACATAATAGAAAAAATGAACGATACAGTAAAAGTTGCATAAGAAATAATAGCCATACCGACATGTACATATACAAGCTCCGAAACTAATTGCTCTGCAAGTACCGGCGACATCTTTCCAAGCGGCGTAAAAATAGAAAAAGCGCTTACGCCAAATGCAACAACATTTGTAAAAAAGACTAAAAAATCGATTCTCATAAATCGATTAATGACTAACGACATCGTAATCAATAGCCAAACATAAAAATAAATGCCTGATAATAAGGTTAAAAGAGGATTCGTTTCTGAATCTGTAGCTCTAAGCAACATAAAAATAGAATGCAGAACCCATACAATCGAAAGTAACCAAAAAGCAAATCGGTTCGCCTTTCGGTTACTTTGGAAATAATCTATAAAATATAAACTAATGCTACAAGCATATAAAATAATTGCAATATGATAAATAATACTGTTATTTAAAAAACTCATCCGATCATCCTTCCAAATTATAAAGATGGAACGGATGGTGTCCACGCTCTTTTATGTTCTACTTCTTCCGCACGACTCTCTACGTCTTCCATTTCTAAATCGAAAATCTTTGCAAATAACGCTAATTTTTCGTCTGCTCCCTCTTCAGCAGCTATTTCTTTCGCTACTAAAATTGGGTCTTTTAATAATTGATTAATAATACTTTTCGTATGCTTACTAATTACTTTTCTCTCACGATCACTAAGAGTTGGTATTTTTCGTTCCAGACTTTCCATCGTTTCACTTTGAATAGCAAGTGCCTTATCACGAAGAGCTGATATTAACGGAACGACACCAAGTGTACTTAACCACGTTTTAAATAAAACAATTTCCTCTTCAATCATAAATTGAATTTTCTCTGCTTCTTTCAAACGCTCAGCACGGTTCGCTTCTACTACTCCTTGCAAATCATCAATGTCATACAAGAAAGAACCTTCTAGCTCATCAATTGCTGGATCAATATCACGCGGCACTGCAATATCAACCATAAATAATGGACGACCAGAGCGCATTTTCTCTACCTTTGTCATCATCTCTTTCGTAATGACATAATCCGATGCACCAGTTGAACTAATTAAAATATCAGCTTCTAATAATGCACATTGTAATTCACTTAAAGGTTTTGCGTGTCCCATATATTTCTCAGCCATTATTTCTGCTTTTGAAAGCGTTCTATTCATGACTGTTACTTTACGAGCACCACTTCCATATAAGTTTTGCAGTGCAAGTTCACCCATTTTACCAGCTCCGAGAATAAGTACGTGACAATCTGTTAACTCGCCGAATATTTTTTTCCCAAGCTCAACAGCAGCATAACTAACAGACATCGCACTTTCACCAATTGTCGTTTCTGAGTGAGCACGTTTCGCTAATGTAATGACTTGCTTAAACAATTCATTAAAAATTGTCCCTGTTGCTTTTACTTGCTGCGCTTCTAAAAAGCTATCTTTTATTTGACCTAAAATTTGCGTCTCTCCAACTACCATAGAATCTAAACCGCACGTTACGCGGAATAAATGATCGATTGCACCATCTTGTTCAAAAATAGTTAAATATGGTGCGACTTCTTCTATTTCAAGCTGAAACCAATCAGCTAAAAACTTCTTAATATAATACCGTCCCGTGTGTAATTGATCGACAACAGCGTAAATCTCAGTGCGATTACAAGTTGATACAATGACATTCTCTAACACGCTCTTTTGCTTTTGTAATGTCGTCATTGCTTGCTCTAGTTCTGTTGCCTGAAATGTGAGTTTCTCACGAAATTCTACAGGGGCTGTTCGATAATTTACACTAACAACAAGAATATGCACGCAGCATGTCCCCCTTCACCCGTTTTATCACTTTATCTACTATCATAATACAACTTTCCTCTTATGAATCTGACAATCGTGTGAACAACCGATTATTTTTTTATTTATTCTCCATATGTAAGAAAGGAGATTCAGTAAAATGAATAAAAACTTTCTACTTTATAATGATTATAAAATAATAACTCTATTTGTACGTTACCAAAAAAAGTCCTCATAATCAAGTGATGGAAACTATTCCATATGAATTATAACATCATCTTTCCTATCTTCTTTCATCATGAAGGAAAATATGTATGATTGTTCCAAATTGTAGCACAAACTTTCTCAATACAATGTATTTGACATTGTATTTCTTTTCCGTTATATTGGTTTTACAAAATTAAATTGTGCACAACTTAATAAGAAAGGAGTTATGTATGGTAAATAATTCTTTACATCTAGATAACCAACTTTGTTTTTCTATTTACGCCTGTTCTAGAGAGGTTACACGCTTTTACCGACCGTATTTAGAAGAAATGGGCATTACGTATCCACAGTATATTACTTTACTCGTACTATGGGAGCAAGATGGACTAACAGTAAAAGAAATTGGAGAACGTCTATTTTTAGATTCAGGTACGTTAACACCTATGCTAAAACGAATGGAATCATTAAACCTTGTAAAACGCGTTCGTTCCAAAGAAGATGAGCGAAAAGTATGTATTGAATTAACAGAACAAGGTAAAGATTTACAAGACAAGGCTTGTTCATTACCGACAACAATGGCTACAAATTTAGGAATTACAGAACAAGAATATCGTTCTTTATTAATTCAATTAAATAAACTAATTGAAACAATGAAAACAATTAATGATAGAAAAGGGGAATAAACATGGATAAATTATATACTGCTTCAGTAACTGCTACAGGTGGAAGAAACGGAAAAGTAGTTTCAGATGATGGCATATTAAATCTTGATGTAAAAATGCCGAAAGCACTAGGTGGTGCAGGCGGAGAGGCAACAAATCCAGAACAACTATTTGCTGCTGGTTATGCTGCTTGTTTTGATAGTGCGTTACAACTTGTCATTCGTACAAAACGTGTGAAAGTAGAAAGCACAGAAGTAACTGCTCACGTTTCTATCGGAAAAGATACAGACGGTGGTTTCGGCCTATCCGCTGTGCTTGATGTACATGTTGCCGGCGTCTCACATAGCGAAGCACAAGAACTTGTAGAAGCCGCTCACGGTGTATGCCCTTACTCTAAAGCAACAAGAGGAAATATTGAGGTTACATTAAACGTACGCTAAAAAAATTAGTAAAACAAAAAACGCGCGACATTCGTCACGCGTTTTTTGTTTTTGTAAATTTATGAATTGCTTTCCATGCTTCTTCTTTTCCAAGTCCTGTTTCAGAAGAGAATAGAACGACTTCATCGCCACTTTCAATATCAAGCGTTTCTTTAACAACTTTTAAATGCTTTTGCCATTTCCCTTTCGGAATTTTATCGGCTTTCGTTGCAATAATAATTGTTGGGATGTCATAATGCTTTAAGAAATCATACATCATTACATCATCATTTGTTGGTTTGTGACGTAAATCAACTACTAGTACAGCTGCGTCTAATTGCTCACGTGTTGTAAAGTACGTCTCAATCATTTTACCCCAAGCTGCGCGCTCCGTTTTAGATACTTTCGCATATCCGTAACCTGGAACATCCACAAAGTGCATCATCTCATTAATTAAGAAGAAGTTTAATGTTTGTGTTTTCCCTGGTTTAGAAGAAATACGCACTAACTTTTTACGATTTAAAATTTTATTAATAAATGAAGACTTCCCGACATTGGAACGACCCGCTAATGCGATTTCTGGTAAGTCACCGTCTGGATATTGTTCTGGTTTAACAGCACTAATTACAATGTCTGCTTTTGTTACTTTCATTGTTTCACTCCTACTAATGCGTGCTCCAATACTTCATCTAAATGAGATGCAAGCACAAACGTAAGGTTTTCTTTTACGCTCTCTGGAATATCATCTAAATCTTTCTCATTTTCCGCCGGTAAAATAATCTTTGTTAAACCTGCGCGGTGAGCACTTAATGTTTTTTCTTTTAAACCACCAATCGGTAATACACGACCACGAAGTGTAATTTCACCTGTCATCCCCACTTCTTTACTTACAGGAATACCTGTTAGTGCAGAAATAAGTGCTGTTGCCATCGTAATACCTGCTGACGGTCCATCTTTTGGAACTGCTCCTTCTGGAACATGAATATGAATATCATTTTTCTCATGGAAATCAGGATCAATCTGAAGCTCTTCTGCACGAGAACGAATATAGCTAAACGCTGCTTGTGCGGATTCTTTCATAACATCCCCAAGTTTCCCTGTTAAAATTAATTTCCCTTTACCTGGCGCTACGGACACTTCGATCGCCAGTGTATCGCCACCTGCTGCTGTATACGCTAAACCTGTCGCCATACCAACTTGGTCTGTTTTTTCAGCTTGCCCATAACGGAATATGTGCTTACCAAGTAAATCAACAACATTTTTCTCTGTTACTACAATACGCTTGCGTTCTGCTGTAACGATAATCTTTGCTGCTTTACGACAAACTTTTGCAATTTGGCGCTCTAGTGTACGAACACCAGCCTCACGTGTATAATAGCGAATCATTTCAAGAAGCGCTTCATCACGTACTTGTAAATTACCTTTTCGTAAGCCATGCTCTTTTAATTGTTTCGGCAATAAATGTTCACGAGCAATATGAACTTTTTCAAGTTCTGTATACCCAGCAATCGAAATAATTTCCATACGATCAAGTAATGGGCCTGGAATACTGGAAAGTGTATTTGCAGTTGCTACAAACATAACCTTGGATAAATCATATGGTTCTTCAATGTAATGATCACTGAAGTTATGGTTTTGTTCTGGATCTAACACTTCAAGTAATGCGGCTGATGGATCTCCACGGAAATCGTTAGACATTTTATCAATCTCATCTAATAAAAAGACTGGATTAACTGATTTCGCCTTTTTCATACCTTGAATAATGCGTCCTGGCATTGCTCCAACGTACGTACGGCGGTGACCACGAATTTCAGATTCATCACGTACACCACCAAGGGATACACGGACAAAATTACGATTTAATGATGTTGCAATGGAACGCGCTAACGAAGTTTTTCCGACCCCAGGAGGTCCTACTAAACAAAGGATAGGTCCTTTTAATGAATTTGTTAACTTCTGTACCGCTAAATATTCAAGTACGCGCTCTTTCACTTTCTCAAGACCGTAATGATCTTTGTTTAAAATCTCTTCAGAATGAGCAAGATCAATTATATCCTCTGTTGCTTCTGTCCACGGAAGCGCTAATAACCAATCGATATAATTTCGAATTACACCGCTCTCCGCAGAACTGGCTGGTAACTTTTCATAACGATCTAATTCTTTCAGCGCAGCCTTCATTGTTTCTTCAGGCATTCCTGACTGTTCAATTTTCTCACGAAGTTCTTCAACTTCCCCGCCCTTACCTTCTTTATCGCCAAGTTCAGTTTGAATCGCCTTCATTTGCTCACGTAAGAAATATTCTTTTTGCGTGCGCTCCATTGAACGTTTCACTTTTTGTCCAATTTTCTTTTCTAAACTAAGTAATTCTTGTTCATCTTGAATAATTGAAATAAGTGTATGTAATCGTTCTTTCACAGATATAATCTCTAAAATCTCTTGTTTCTGCTTCGTTTTAATTGGCAAGTGAGAAGCAGTTAAATCAGCTAATCTTCCTGGCTCTTCTACATCAGCTACCGTTGCAAATGTTTCATTTGAAACTTTTTTCGAAACTTTAATATATTGTTCAAAATGCTCCAGTAATGTACGCATAAGGGCTTTCTCTTCTAAATCAGCTTCCACTTCTTCCGTTATCGTTTTAATAGAAACTTGCACTACATTTTCTTCTTCGATAAACTCTACTACTTCTGCTCTATGTAAACCTTCTACAAGGACACGAAGCGTACCGTTAGGCAATTTTAACATTTGCTTCACTTTCGCCACTGTACCTACACTATATATGTCATCTTCTTTCGGATCATCGATATTCATTTCTTTTTGCATTGCTAAAAAGATGATATTTTCATCCATTGCCGCCTGCTCTAGTGCTTGTATCGATTTATCACGTCCTACATCAAGATGCAGAACCATCGTTGGATATACGAGAACGCCTCTTAATGGTAGGAGGGGCACGATTCTTTCATTCGTATTCATACTAGACATAGCACCTCCATAATAAATTAAACTCCTGTTCAACTATTTTATATTACAATACATCTAGATGCAATTGCAGAGATTCTCCGCAACTGTAAATCCCTCGTTTTTTCTCCCTTATAAAAGAAAAAAGACTCCGCTTAAGCATACAAACTTAAACGAAGTCTGGCAAATACTATTATCGTTCATTCTCACATTGATTGTGCATCTGTTTCGTCTATCGTAGTATGTACATCAAGCTCTCGATGTATATTTTCCTGTATAAACGTTAGCTCAAATACTTCCTTCAGCTTCCGAACAGGAATAATTTCAATTCCTTTTATTGTATACAAAAATGGTTGCATGTTTTCAGCAGGAATGATAACTTTCTTAGCTCCTGCCTTTTTCGCAGCTTTTATTTTTGCGTACACACCACCGATAGGTTTCACTTCCCCGTGTATACTTATCTCACCAGTCATCGCTACCTCATTATTCACATACGTATGATGCACTGCTGAATACACGCCTGTTGCCATAGCAATTCCCGCCGAAGGCCCATCAATCGGGATACCACCTGGAAAATTAATATGTATATCGTACCCTTCTGGCAACACATCTAGAGATCGAAGTACTGTTAATACATTATCTACAGAACCTTTCGCCATACTTTTACGACGAATGGATTTCGTTTGACTACCAATACTTTCCTCTTCAACAATTCCGGTAACATTTACCGATCCTTTATCTTTCGCCTTGATTGCTGTTACTTCAATTTCTAATAACGCGCCTGTATTTGGTCCGTATACAGCAAGTCCATTTACAAGACCGATTCTCGGAATAGGGTAAATGCGTTTTTCATACTTCGGTGTGAGCTGACTAGAGTGAACAACCCACTCTATATCTTCATCTTTAATGAAAGGACGTTCTTCATTTATTGCCATTCCAGCAGAAATTTGTACAAGATTAATCGCTTCTCGCCCATTTCTCGCATACATCCCAATCATTTCAATACCATTTTCACCGATTTGCATTTCCACTTTGTCAGCCGCATTCTTCGCTACTTTTTGAATTTCTTCTGTATCTAACTCACGGAAGAACACTTCTAAACAGCGCGACCGAATAGCAGGAGGTATCTCATCTGGCGAACGTGTCGTCGCCCCAACTAAGCGAAAATCGGCTGGTAAACCTTTTTGAAAAATATCATGTATATACGTTGGAATCATCGTATTTTCTTCACTATAGTATGCACTTTCCAAAAACACTTTTCGATCTTCTAGCACCTTTAACATTTTGTTCATTTGAATCGGATGTAGTTCACCTATCTCATCAATAAACAAAATACCACCGTGAGCATCTGTTACCGCACCTTTTTTCGGTTGCGGAATACCTGCTTGCCCCATCGCACCAGCACCTTGATAAATTGGATCATGCACCGAACCGATTAAAGGGTCTGCAATACCACGTTCATCAAACCGAGCTGTCGTCGCATCCAGTTCAATAAATGTTGCATTTGTGCGAAATGGAGATTTTGGATTTCGTTTTGCTTCTTCTAATACAAGACGTGCTGCCGCTGTCTTTCCTACACCTGGTGGACCATATATAATCACATGTTGCGGGTTTGGACCACAAAGAGCCGCTTTTAACGACTTAATCCCGTCCTCTTGCCCCACAATATCTAAAAAGGATGTAGGACGCACCTTTTCCGCAAGCGGCTCTGTTAAAGAAATCTCACGCATTTTACGAAGCTGTTCTAATTCTTTTTTTGATTCTCGATCAATTGAAACTTTTTGTGTTCGCTGATTTCGAAGTAAATGCCAAAAATACAATCCGACAATTACACCAAAAACAAGTTGAACAAGTAAAAATATATTTGTCCAGCTCATCATTTATTTCCTCCCGCAATGTTTTATCTCTTAGTATTTCCGCGGAGGAACATAGCTAAACATAAAGAAAAACAGCAATTATAAAAATTGCTGTTTCCCCTTCGCATTATGCAGATGTTTTTGTATCAAGTACAGTACCGTCTTGTAACACCAATTTTGGCGCTGCATTATCAGCTACTGTTTCTTTTGTAAGAATACACTTCTCGATATCTTTGCGAGATGGTAGCTCGAACATTACCTCAAGCATTAAGCCTTCAATAATAGAACGAAGTCCACGAGCACCTGTTTTACGTTCAATTGCTTTTTTCGCAATCTCAATTAGTGCACCTTCTTCAAACTCTAACTCAACATCGTCAAGCTCCAATAGTTTTTGGAATTGCTTAACAAGTGCATTTTTCGGTTTCGTTAAAATATCAACAAGAGCATCTTCATCAAGCGGCTCTAGGTTCGCAATAACTGGAAGACGACCGATAAACTCTGGAATTAAACCAAATCTTAAAAGGTCCTCTGGTAATACGTGAGATAAAACATGCTTCTCATTTACATCAGCATTTTTCTTCTCAGAACCAAATCCAATTACTTTTTCACCAAGACGACGTTTAATAATTGGCTCGATGCCATCAAACGCTCCACCACAGATGAATAAGATATTCGTTGTATCAATTTGAATAAACTCTTGATGCGGATGCTTACGGCCACCTTGAGGTGGAACGCTTGCTACAGTACCTTCTAAAATTTTCAGAAGTGCCTGCTGCACACCTTCACCAGATACATCACGTGTAATTGATGGATTTTCGGACTTACGTGCCACTTTATCAATCTCATCAATATAAATGATTCCTTTTTCCGCTTTCTCTACATCATAATCAGCTGCTTGGATTAATTTAAGTAAGATGTTTTCTACATCTTCCCCAACGTACCCAGCTTCCGTTAAAGATGTTGCGTCCGCGATTGCAAATGGAACATTTAAAATACGCGCTAACGTTTGTGCCAGTAATGTTTTACCACTACCTGTTGGCCCGATAAGTGCGATATTACTCTTCGCTAATTCTACATCATCAATTTTGCTGTTAGAATTAATGCGTTTGTAATGGTTATATACCGCTACCGCTAGTGCTTTTTTCGCGTTATCTTGTCCGATGACATACTCATCTAAGATTTCACGAATTTCTACCGGTTTCGGTACATCTTTGAATTCTACTTCTTCGTCTTTCGCAAGCTCCTCTTGTACAATTTCAGTACAAAGTTCGATACACTCGTCACAAATGTAAACACCTGGACCTGCAACTAACTTTCGAACTTGCGTTTGTGTTTTACCACAGAAAGAACATTTTAATTGCCCTTTTTCATCATTAAATTTAAACATATTTTCACACCCCTTACAAAGTGCTAACCTCTTGCCTTCGTATGTACACGATAAATGTATCGTATGTAAATACATATTATGTCACTACGTGGCGAGAAATACAAATAATATGACTAGTTATGTACAAATAAAAAATTTTTAAAACTTTTGAAATATGTATATTCGACTCATTAAGGAAGTTTTCCTTCTTCATCGAAAAGTTTTATAAATATATTTCTATATTTATAAAACAAGGCACGATTAAAATCGCGCCTTGTTATTTTATTATGCAGCGTTTTCTACTAAGAAGTCTACAGCTTTACGAACTTTAAGATCTTCAGCTAAAGCTTCTACGCTTCCAAGAGCTTGCTTGATAGCGTCTACTGGCATACCGTACATTTCAGCCATTTTTTCAACTTCTGCAGTTACTTCTTCTTCAGTAACTTCGATGTTTTCAGCTTCAATGATAGCTTCAAGAACAAGGTTGATTCTTACGCGTTTTTGAGCGTCTTCTTTCATTTGCTCTTTTAACTTGTCAGCATCAGTACCTGTGAATTGGTAGTAAAGCTCAAGGTTCATACCTTGTTGGCTTAAACGTTGCTCGAATTCACGAACCATACGATCTAACTCAGTGTCGATCATAGCTTCTGGAATGTCGATTTCAGCGTTAGCAGCAGCTAATTCTACTACTTCGTCACGTACTTTGTGCTCAGCTTCGTGCTTTTTGCCTTCTTCTAAGTTTGTGCGAAGTTTTGCTTTTAATTCATCAAGAGTTGCAACCGCTTCGTCAGCTTCTTTAGCGAACTCGTCATTTAACTCAGGAAGTTCTTTTGTTTTGATTTCGTGAACTGTTACTTTGAATGTTGCTGGTTTGCCAGCTAATTCAGCAGCATGGTACTCTTCTGGGAATGATACTTCAACGTCTTTAGACTCACCAGATTGAAGACCAATTAATTGCTCTTCGAAACCTGGGATGAATGTACCAGAACCGATTGCTAGAGAGTAGTTTTCGCCTTTTCCGCCTTCAAATGCTTCGCCATCAACGAAACCTTCGAAGTCGATTACAGCTGTATCACCGTTTTCAACAGTTCCTTCTTCTTTAACAACTAGCTCAGCTTGACGCTCTTGTAAAGATTTTAATTCGTTCTCTACATCTTCGTCAGTTACAGTTGTTTCAACTTTTTCTACTGCTAAACCTTTGTACTCACCTAATTTAACTTCAGGTTTCACTGTAACTTTTGCAGTGAAGATAAGGTTAGCATTTTTTTCGAACTTCTCGATGTCGATTTCAGGATGAGCAACTGGGAAGATACCAGCTTCATCGATTGCTTCACCGTATGCTTTTGGTAAGATGATATCTAAAGCATCTTGGTATAAAGATTCAACACCAAAGCGTTGTTCGAATAACGGACGAGGCATTTTTCCTTTACGGAAACCTGGTACGTTGATTGTTTTTACTACTTTTTTGAACGCAGCGTCGATAGAGTTGTTTACTTCTTTAGCATCAACTTCGATTGTTAAAACGCCTACGTTACCTTCTAATTTTTCCCATTTTGCAGCCATTTATTCTTTCCCTCCAACTATAATAATGTATGCACATACCTCTATAGATTAAGATCTTCATTATCTCTTTTTTGAAATAACAAAAGTACAAATAATCCTCTAGCAAAAGCTTTCAGATATAATGTTCCAATCTACTAATTGCCTAAAAGACAACTACGGTATATTTTGTTCGAGAATAATATGAAACATATTAAGTAAGAGAATTGCACTTCTCTTCTCTTACAAACAGGCAGATTTCTGCCTTTTGCAACCCTTACATTATAACATAGAATATGCTCGTTTCAAGAACCGAACGATTCTTTTTCATAATTATACGGGCAAATATCCTTCTCTTTCAACACGTAATAACCATTGATAGGCAATATGAAACTCTTCTAATTCAATATTATACGCTGTCATAAGCTCTTCTTCATCAATAGTCAACCCGAAACGCTTTCTACCAATTCTCTCTAAAACAGCAGCCCAAATCTCCACTTTATCCATTAATAGAGCGAATGGGAAAACGCTAATTTGCAATTCTTTCCAATATGTAACCATCGCATCAAATATATCAGGATAATTTTGCTCTAATCGACTTGATAATCTATGTATAATGTTATCGGATTGCTCCTCATTATGACCTGTAAATGCTGGAATTACCTTGATCGTATTCCCAAACTTTTCTACCTCTATCTCTTCTTCTATTTGATTTTCTATCATTTTATATAAAATAGAAGTTTTCAAATAAGGGTGCTGTTTTTCGTCTATTAAAAATTTCTTTAAAATAGGTAATGCAAGATCCAAATCTTTTAACGAAAGTTGCTGAATCGCTCTTAGCTTTTGCCCAAAGCTTTCTCCAAATATTTCATTAGTAAATTCATCTAACTCAAAATTCGAATCAACTCGTGATGTATCTACTTCATTTAACATACCTTCTGCAAATAAAGCGAGCTGCGCTAATTTTTCCTTTTGCTCAGGCATTACATCTTTCGTTTGCAAAACTTTTTCAACAGTTTCAATAACACCTTCATAATCATTTGTTTGAACTAAAATTGTCACATACGTTTCAAGAATATCACCAAATAAGACCGCTCCTGTTTCCAGTAACTGTTCACATTTCTCTTTCGCTTCTTCCATATGTTTTAATTCTAACAAACAAATAACCGAAGCTAGTTCCGTTTGTTCCGTTTCTGCATTATACTGACGTAATATTTCAAAGCAGCGCAATGCATCTTCGAATTTCCGCTCTTTCAGCGCTAAAAAACCTTCATCAATATAGCGCTCTGATAGTTGCGGAAACAATACGACCGTATTTTCTTTTTTATCCATACGTCCGCCTCTTTTTCTAGATTTTAATTATCTTTAAAGTAAATATATCAAATGAGTAATGAGAACACAACATCCCGAAACCCTTTGTTTGAAATATAGAAATATTTAATTTTTACATTTCAATACAAGTGAATTCCTACTCAAAATTAAAAATATGCAAATAAAAACCCTCAGCAATTCAAGCAGAGGATTCATCATTAATGGAAAGCTTTTATAATAGTGGGGTATATAACAAGGGTAATAATTTGGAGAACAATAATTGCCATAACAATCATGCTAAAGTAGAAGATTGGTTTACTTCGCTTCATTAAAAACATAATGATGAGCATCGTACAAGCAAACAAACTTAAGAAGAACAAACTCGTTGTCGAACTAAGTATACCACTTGGGACAAAGAACAATAACACAACACTACAAGTACCTATAATTCCAAATAACCATTCCATTCATTCACTCATTCCCTTTCCCTCTCATGGTAGTTTCCTCTACGCGATTAAATGTTTTACAACATCAACTACATACGTTAATTTCTCATACGCTACAAATCCAAAAGCAACTGTTAAACCCGTTACGATTAATCCCTTCATTATTTCTTCCTCCTCGTTTTATCGTTGTTATCTTCATTATAGAGGATTAGCAATTTGTTACCATCGAACTACCTTACAGTTACCTTACAGAATTGTAAGATTTCAAATGCACAAGTAAATTTAGCAGAGCAATTTAAAGAAATGAACGAAATCGCCTTTAACTGGCTCGTTGATACGAAGAAACAATATAATGTGAAAGATTATGGTTTTGTATTTGAGAAGTTTATTAATAACTAAACAGAAAACCTTGTTATCAAAAGATAACAAGGTTTTTTCAGCGTCCCAGGAGAATTTCGAGCTCCCACTCCGCCCATTTCCGTACTATTTTATATATTTTGATCGCAGTCTTAATATATCTTCCTCTTCTCGAATACCTGCCGATCCTTTCCTCACATTTTTTACGATAGTCCAATCCGGGTTGGTTTCATCACCGATGTTCTGTACTGTAAAGTTGCCATCACCATATTTTCGGTGACCTTCTGCCAATTTCTCCGTTAAATCGTTCTCATTTGATCTCGCCATCTTTGCGCCATCTCCCTTTTTTATACAACCTTCTTAAACTGTCTAACCAATCACAGGTCTAGTCAATTGGAGATTCTCGTTTTCCGCTTCTATTCATTGTAACACACTAACGGGGATAAGTTTCGATAACGGTTGCTCAATCGTACTAGAATGGTAAAAAGTTATAACATTCTAAGTGAAAATTAGGACAATACGATGTACGACGTGTTATAGAAGGTATTGATCCCGATACTGGCGAAAAACTTTCATGGTGGGAACGCACTGGTGCTGATTTCATGGTTTTTGCGGGACTTACGCCTGTTGGTAAGGGAATAAAAGTAGTCAAAGGTGCAAAAAAAGTTTCCAATGCAATAGGTGCAGCAGCCACACTAGAAAAACAACGGAAAACTTTAAAAGCTAATAGCTTAGCAGGTAAAGAATACGAAATAAAAATGTTCGAGGTTATAAAACAACAAAAACCTAAATCTGAATTGAATGAACAAATAACCGTACAAACAAAATCGGGCGTACGCACTCGTATAGATATAGGAGGCAAGGACGCAAATGGTAAGATTGACTTAGTAGAGTTAAAATCTTCACCTACTGCACCTCTTACTAAAAATCAGAAAAAAGCCTTCCCTGAAATTGCAGAATCAGGTGCAATAGTTAAAAGTAGGAACAAACCACCATTTGAAATTACTAACAGGGAGAATGAATGCAATTAGTTACATAATTGAAAATAAAATCGTTACACAAATGTTGAGAAATATTGAAATTCAATTTCCATCAAATTCTATTCTTGCTATCATTATTTATAAGAATATTCAAAAAGGGAGGGGATTTTATGGACGTTCTAATAAAGGGGAATACACAAATTTCAAAACTACTTAACGAATGGTACAAAGAAATACGTTCACGTAATATAGATAATGCCCATTGTTTAAAAGAAGAAATTAATTCTATTATTCACAATAACGAAGCAGACTCAAACTTGTTACTCTACTATCACCTGTTAGATTTCGGCTATAAATATTTAGTGGATAATTTAAGTATTTCAAAAAATAGCTTTGATAAAATTGAATCCTTTGATATTCCCACAGATAACTTTTTATCTTACTACTACCATTTTTATAAGGCTATTCATTCTAACGCAGTCGGTAATTATAACCTTGCTAAAGAACAGTATGATAAAGCAGAACTTTTACTTAAACACATTCCTGATGAACTTGAAAAAGCGGAATTTCATTACAACTTAGCAACATATCATTATCATATTTATCAAGCACTTTTAGCCATTAAGCATGGTACAAAAGCTAGGGACATATTTTCTAAACATGAAAGCTATGAATTAAAAACAGCTTATTGTGATAATTTATTAGGATTAGCTTGTACGCATTTAAAAGAATTTGAACTAGCTGAAGAATACTTTGTTACTGCAATGAACACATTCCAAAAGCAAAAAAATGAGAAAGCAATCTTACTAGTTCGTCATAATTTAGGCTTAATGTATGCGAGTCAAAATCTTTCTAGTTCGGCAATTCGATACCTTTCAGAAGTAGTTGAAAAGAAACCTCATCATTATAAAGCTATTTTTGTTAAGGCAAAGGAACATGTTAAGCTAGGTGAAAAAGAAATTGCATGTCAACTCATTGAAAAAGGTTTAACTATCTGCAATGAATTAGGGAATCAAGAATATCAATACCGTTTTGCAATTCTGAGAGAACTAAATAAAAAAGCTGCTGCTGACAAATTAGAAAAAGCAGTACTGGCAGGAATGGACTACTTTAGAAACGAAAGATTATGGGAATATGTTCAAGAATACACGGAAGCACTAGCGGTCCAATTTCATAGCGAAGGAAACTTTGAACAAGGAAGTAAATATTTCTACTTAAGTTATGAAGCTAAGAAAGAAATTTTTAATAAGGAGGCGTTAAAGTGAAAAAAGTATTATTAGGAATGCTATTGATTACACTTGTAACGATAGGCACGCATACTTCAGTTAACACTCAAACAGCTATTAATATTATACAAGGTTTAGCTGATGGTGATACAGGTTGATTTATTAAAGACGCAGGACGCTTACCTACTCTTATGGTGGCGTTCTTTTTTATCTAACTTTAACGAAAGGGTTGAACTACAAAAATGTTTAATGGATTATCGTTAGAGACAATAAGCAAACTTCCACCTGCTTTCACTACAATTATAGCACCTTACTTATACCAGCTGTATTATATAGTGTTAATCAACTTGTAATAGCGGCAACAACTAAGGAAATTGACAAATTGTATTTAAATAAAGTCACACAAGTAAAATTAAACTTTTGAAATATAATTTTATCTACACTGTTAGGTGCTATTTTATATCTATTTGCTACTGTGTTTTTTACTTTGGAGTATATGATAACCTTAATAAAACTTGGAGTAACAGCGAAAAAGTTTGGTACATCGGAGGAACTTTAATTATTAGTGTTATTCTATTAGTTGTACTATATTTTCTGTTTTTGTTTTCTCTGCATAAAAACAAGAAGTTTAATATTATTCTTAAGGTTTTAGTTTCCCTTCAAATCATAAGTAGTGTAATAACGCACAATTATCTCGAGCACTTTGTCGATTGTTAGATTGAACATATAACGATTTTCTGCAATCTCTTTCTTCCGCGGATCACTTTTTAATCTATCGCTAAAAACATTCGTTAAATCTTCGCTAATCGTTAAAGAATCACGTCTTTTTGACATAAAAAAATAAGCCCCCTAACTCGTTAGCGACCGCACATTGTACGATTCAACTTACGAATTAGAAGGCTTATATATTGCGGATTTTGACGTCACCGCAAAAGGTTTTTTTAGCGTCCCAGGAGAGATTCGAACTCCCGACCGACGGCTTAGAAGGCCGTTGCTCTATCCTGCTGAGCTACTGGGACATGGAGCGGGTGAAGAGAATCGAACTCTCGACCAGAGCTTGGAAGGCTCTTGTTTTACCACTAAACTACACCCGCATATGTTATTTTATTTTCAATCGTTAGCGCTGTTGCCCTATCGACAATATTTATTATATGTATAACCATACATAAAGTCAACACCTTTTTTAAAAGAGGATAATTTTTCTTATCCTCTTTTAAAAACTGCTTGTTCAACTAGCTGTCCGTCTAGTGTTTCAAAACGAACTTCCATTTGATTTTCATCCATTTCTAATAAAGCAAATGTTTTTTCTACACGCTGACGCGGTAATAAAATACTGCCTGGATTAATAAATAAAACGCCGTCGATTAATTCCGCACCTAATACGTGAGAGTGTCCGAAGCATGCAACTTGCGCCCCTACCTCTTCAGCACGGTACGCTAATGTTTGTACCGTCATTTTCACGTTATGACGATGTCCGTGCACAACTATGAAACGAACACCATCTACATCAGTTACAATTTCGTCTTGAAAGTTAGCATAATCACAATTCCCTTTTACAACATGGAAACCTTGCAACTCTTCATGAGCAGGCGTTAGCTCTGAATCACCGCAATGAATCATGATATCTACTTTCCCTTCATACTTCTCTTTTAACTGCTGTAATTCCTTCACAGAGCTATGACTATCGCTTACGATTAAAGCTTTCATCAATATCTCTCCCTTATTCTCCTAAAAACCATTCAGGGATTTTTTCTTCTAGCTTACGTAGAGCACGTCCGCGGTGACTAATAGCATTTTTCTCATCTGAACTTAGTTCGGCCATCGCTTTTTTATATTCTTCCACATAAAAAATCGGATCATATCCGAAGCCATTTTCCCCGCGGCGTTGTTCTAAAATAAACCCTTCGCACGTCCCATTTACAATGACAGGCTTTTTATCCCCTTCAGGGAAAGCCACTGCTAATGCACAGTAGAAACGAGCTTTACGCTTTTCAAACGCTACGTCATTTAATTCTTGTAAAACTTTATCAATATTTGCTTGATCATCTTTCGGCTCTCCAGCAAAACGTGCTGAATACACACCTGGTTTCCCGTTTAAAGCATCTACAATAAGACCTGAATCATCCGCAATTACAATTGCATTCAATTGTCTACTCAAACTGTCCGCTTTTAAGATTGCATTTTCTTCAAATGTTTCACCAGTTTCTTCGACTTCTTCAATATGAGGAAAATCGTGTAATGATTTCACTTCTAAATCAAATCGCTCAAATAACTCAGCAAATTCACGTACTTTCCCCATATTTTTTGTCGCTACAACAACTTGTTTCATACTTTCCACCTCTACTCTATATGAGATACGATGTCACCTAACGCTTCTTTTTGCATGTCAATCAGTTGGAAAATGCCTTGTTCTGCAGCATCAAGTAATTCATTTAACTGCGCTCTACTAAACGTCGCTTCTTCTCCAGTTCCTTGCACTTCAACGAACTGACCTTTTCCAGTCATAATTACGTTCATATCAACGTCTGCTTTAGAATCTTCTGCATAGTTTAAATCTAAAACAACACCTTGTTCTTCAACAATTCCTACTGACGTTGCTGCTAAATAATCTTTTACTGGAATTTTAGATACTTTTTCTGCTTGTAGTAATTTCTCAAACGCTAATACCATTGCTACATATGCACCTGTAATAGAAGCTGTTCTCGTTCCACCATCCGCTTGAATAACATCACAATCAATCCAAACCGTTCTCTCACCAAGCGCTTCTAAGTCAACTACCGCACGTAATGCTCGTCCAATTAAGCGCTGGATTTCCATTGTACGTCCTGTTACTTTCCCTTTACTTGACTCCCTAATTGTACGTTGTTCTGTCGCACGTGGAATCATCGCGTATTCAGCTGTTACCCAGCCCTTTCCTTCTCCACGCATAAAAGGCGGGACACGCTCTTCAATTGTCGCTGAGCAAATTACCTTAGTATCCCCAACCTCAATTAATACTGATCCTTCTGGATGTTTTAAGTAATTCGTATGAATATGTATATGGCGTAATTCTGTTTTCTCTCTACCATCTACTCGCATAACAATAACCTCCTCATAACTACTTGTTAGTATAGCCAAATTTAAATGTATGATATGTATACAATAAAAGAAGGGGAACCCAAAAAGCAATTCCCCTTTCTTACTTAAGTATATCAAATTATTGGCGATTAAAAACTACCTGTATTCACGTTTTCTGGACGATCTACAGGTTTTATTAACTTTCCGCCCTTTTCATCTATAAGATTCGCTTTACCATTTACTTCAATAGAAACGCTTTTCACGCCTTTCTTTTCTGTTAAAGATAAAACTAATGACTTCAATACGTAATTTGAAATCATATTTTTATCTGGGTTTATAAATATATTTTCATTAAAGTTTAATGTAAGATTTCCATCTTGTAATTTCGGATTCGTAATGAGCTTAACTCCTGGATTGAAATCGTTCAGAAGAGATTGATGAATCGGTCCTTTTACAAGTTCATCTACAATTGCTGCATAATCATTTTCTTTTCCTTCTACAACGCGGCGTGTTACTGGTACGTAGTATTGCTGTTTATTATTATTTTGTGCCATAAAATAAAGTGTTACTGGTTTTGTATTTGTTACATCCGCTACTTGCTCATCATCGAAGTTAATACCGTTCGCACGGCTCACCCCTTCACCAAGCGGTGTACCACCAACAGGCATCTTCGCTAATTTTTCACCATTTATTTGGAACTGCACTTGTTTTATTTCTTTAAATTGCGTCAACGTCCATGCAATAGATTCAACGATTTGACGTTCTTCCTCTTTTGCATAGTTTTTCATTTCTTTAGAAAAATCAATGACTGCCGTCCCATCTTTTTTCAAGTTTAGGGTCATCGATGTATTCGCCGGAATGACTGCACGGAACCCATTCGGTAACAAATTCGTTACCGGTCCATCTTTCACAAGGTACTCTAACGTTTGCTGAATAACCTCATTTGCTTTCGGAGTAGGTATAGCTAACGTTTGCGGTACAACATAGCCATTTTTATCAACAAGGTATAGTTCTCTATTCACCGTTTGTCCTTGCTTATCTTTCTTAGATACTTCTTTCTTTCCACCCTCTGTATACGTAACTTGTTTTGGCGGATCAATTTGCTCCGTTGCTTTCTCTTGATTTATAAAGCCACACCCTGTTAGTAAAACAGCGCTCACAGTAGCACCAACAACCCATTTAAAAGTGGATTTAGGCATGCCATTCCCCCCTAAAATCTAAGTTTGTACTATTATGTATACGAGCTGTTTCATGTTTTAGAACAAGCTGTGCTCCCTATAAACAAAAAAACTCCTGATTTCTCAGGAGTTCACTTATATGAATTCTATTATTATTCTTTTTCTAAATAAATATGTTTCACATTTTCAATCGGTTGACCGAACCATTTTGATGCAATTTCTTTAAATAGACCTATTTTCCCTGTTGTTAAGAAGAGATGATCACTTTGTTCCTCTCCCTCATTCAACATTTTACTATGGTATAAAATGGTACTTACTTCACGCGCCGTTTCATCACCAGAACTAATGAGTTGCACTTTATCTCCCATTACTTGTTTAATAACAGGACCTAAAATTGGATAATGTGTACAACCTAAAATAAGCGTATCAATATCAGTGTTTTTCAGCGGTTGCAACGTTTCTCTTACAACTTCATACGCCATTTCACTTTCGAAATTACCGCTCTCTACAAGCTCAACAAAAGGTGGACACGCTAAACTTTCTACCATAACACGATTATTAATAGACTTTAACGCTTCCTCGTATGCACCACTTTTCACCGTTCCAATCGTTCCAATAATCCCAACATGATACGTGTTTGTCATTTTTAAAGCTGTACGTGATCCTGGGTGAATAACTCCTACCACTGGAATTGGTAATTGTTTCTGCATCTCTTCTAATACAACTGCAGTTGCTGTATTACATGCAATAACTAACATTTTGATATTTAAATCTAGTAAATGCTCCGTCATTTCCCACGTAAATTGACGCACTTCTTCTCGAGAACGTGGACCATAAGGGCAACGTGCTGTATCCCCTAAATATATAATGCGCTCTTTCGGCAACTGACGAATTAATTCCTTCGCCACTGTTAAACCGCCAACTCCTGAATCGATAACACCGATTGCTCTATTCAACTTCATCACCCGTTTTCTCATTCATCATCTTATTTTATCATTATATTTTTCACACTTTAAGTTCGCTCACTTAAACTGCTTCTATATGAAAATTTTCATTTGTACCTGTATAGACTAGGACCTTTTTTATTTTGCTCCTTTTTTTCATAATTTGCAAGACAGAAAAATAACCGACCTTCTATATGAAAGTCGGTTTCTTCTATAATAAAGTACATCTTTAATGCTCCATCTTTTTTTGGAAAGAAGACATTCCTATTAATAAGAAGAAATGGGCAGAAATTAACATGACGATTAAAATAAAATTGAAACGATAACTATTTGTAGATTCCATAATTTTGCTCGCAACAGCTGGTCCAAATGCCATACCGAAAAAGTTAATTAAATTATATAAGCCAAGACCGACTCCAACTTTAGCTGCATGTAATGTTTTCGGTATAAATGTGTTCAATGATACTTGAATGGCAGAATAACTCATAAATGTCAAAATAATCGCCAATACAATAACGACTATACTTCCATTCGGAATAAACCCTAAAATTAAAAAGCCAACAATCATAATGACAGACGCTACATAAATCATATTCACATTTCCAAACGAAGGGACAATCTTTCCAGTAATAAAACTAGACACAATACCAAAGAGTGATGCAACAAATAATACAATTCCGATAACAAACGGAGACAATCCGTGCTCTCTTCCTAACAGTAATGGCAACAATAATAAATTAGCACATAACGCCACATTAATTATAAATCCGACTGTTATTAAACGAAGAAATGCTTTGTTCGAAAACAACTCAATATCGATAAATGGATGCTCCGCTTTCTTCATACGAACCGTGAATAAAAATAAAGAAATTATCGATAACACAAATAGCCAACTATTCGTATTGACACCTAATAAAACAGTCGTAATGAATGCAAATAGTAACGCCGCTCCAATGTAATCAAAATGAAACGCTTCATCCGTGTGCCGTGCTTCTTCTGGCATAAATTTTATAAGCAAGAAAATCCCCACTACTGAAATAACCATAAATAAAAATAAATATGGCCACCCTAGTGTATTTGTAATAGCCCCGCCAACTAAAGGGCCAATACCTACTGCTAATGCAATAGAAGAACTAATCATCGCTAACGCACCAGGCTTCTTATGAGGAACAACTAATTTCGCCACTGCAATCATACTAAGCGCAATAAACGCTGCACCCCCGCTCGCTTGCACTAATCTTGCAAGAATGGTAATCACATAAGATTGATTCATAAATCCAATAATAGAACCCACTACAAATATGATAATCGAAATAATTAATAGTTTTTTTACACTGTAACGATCAGCAAGCTTCCCATATATCATTGAACCAATACCGACAACTAAAGAATAACCTACTACAACCCAACTTACTTTCGATTGACTAATAGATAAATCATGAGCAATATCCTCTAACGCAACATTAAATAAAACCGCATTCATCGGTCCTAATAAAACGATAAAACATAATGTGAAAACAAACCATTTTGAATGATTACTTATATCTTCCCCCATGTGTAACACCTCTCCTGATTGTAGTAATTGAAAACGAAAAATGAAGTTGTTTAGCTCTTCTATTATCACTAGACAACTTCATCAAATGTATACATTTATCGCGCGACAAATTGAATTCGAAACGAAACATGTACGTTGTTCGATATTCATGGAACTATCATAGTTTCAGCATTACAATTTGTCAACGAAAAATATACAAAGTAAACTAATTTAGTTTTTTTAGTTTACTTTGTTCAAAAATTGTTATACACTAATTTCGAATCCGATATAAGGAGGACTGACATGGTTATTCAGATTTGCAATTTTTAACTTAATAAAATAATGAACTTATATATAGAAGAAACATTATAGGAGGATTATGATGAAGAAAAAAATGTTAGTTGTATTAACGAGCGTTGAAAAATATCCAAATTTAAATCGAGCTACTGGCCTTTGGCTTGGTGAGGCTGTTCATTTCGTTAAAAAAGTTGAAGAAGCTGGTTACGAAGTAGATTATGTTAGCCCACAAGGTGGTTATACACCGATTGATCCGCATAGTTTAGCAATGGCGGAGAGCATCGATTGGGAATGGTATCAAAAGAAAGAATTTATGAATCGCCTCGGTTCTACACTGAAACCGAGTGAGGTGAATCCGGAAGACTATGCTGTTATTTATTACGCAGGTGGTCACGGTGTGATTTGGGACTTCCCTGAAAATAAAGAACTCCAAATGATTAGCCGTAGCATTTATGAAAATGGCGGAATTGTTTCCTCTGTTTGTCACGGAGCTGCTGGTTTATTTCATATTACATTAAGTAATGGGGAACGTTTAATTAGCGGTAAAAAAGTAACAGGATTCTCAAATGAAGAGGAAAAACTAGCTGAATTAGATCAATTCGTTCCATTTTTAACAGAAGATGAACTTATTAAAAATGGAGGACTTTACGAAAAAGCTACACAGCCTTGGGAAGCTTTCGCCGTAGAAGATAACCGTGTTATCACTGGTCAAAACCCAGCTTCAGGTGGTCCAGTAGCTGAATTAGTATTACAACACTTAAAAAAGAACATGTAATAAAAAAAGCAGATTTTCCATTCATATAGGAAAATCTGCTTTTTTACGAAATCATTTGCAAAATAGCCATAACTTCTTTTTCAATTTCAGAATCATCAATCGCTTCTATATACTCCGGTTTAAACAGTTGATACTTCTTTAGTTGATAAAAATCAAGTATCGCTTTCTTTAACGTAATATCGTACTGAATACAAAAAGAATGATCTATAATACGTCTTAACATCACATCATCTTGCACCATAAATAATTGTGCGTTCATCTTATTAAAGTAGCCTTGTTCCATACCCGCTTCAAAAAACATTTGCAAATTATGATTACGATTTTGTTGTGCAGCGACTAACTGATCAGATAAGTGCGGATATGCCTCTTTCAAATCTTGTAAAAAGACATCTGAAATATACGTCACACATTTTAAAGAGTGAATAAACGTCTTTTGGAAACGTTCTGCAAAAGACATACTTTCATCTTGATTATCCGCATCCCCTTCAAGAAGGTAGTTCATAAAATCTTCTACCACAGCTTCAATAATCTCATCTTTTGAAGAAAAACGTTTATATAAAGTAGCTTTACTAATATCCATATACTTCGCAATTTCATCTATTTTCAATTGACTAAAACTCGTTTTTCTAATAACGGGCTTTATTTTATTAATATAAGTATTTGCACACGCAACTTTTCTCATTAAAAGAGCCTCCCCTTTTGTCCATACAAAATAGTATAGCAAATTCACGATTAATTATAAATGAAGTCACTATACTCAATACATCTTTTTAGTTTAAAGAGTCATTTATGCTATAGAAAAAATGCCCGCTACCTTTATGAGTAACGAGCACTTTTTCTATACTTTATTTATAACTCTTCTTATAGCTTTCCCTATTTCCATACTAGACTGCGGATTTTGCCCTGTAATTAAACGCCCATCTACTACGACGTGCGGCGTAAAATTTGGAGCAACATAAAACAAAGCCCCTTCTTCTTTCAATTTACTTTCTAACAAAAACGGCACTCGCTTTTCTAAATGTACAGCTTTTTCCTCATCATTTGTATAACCTGTTATATGCTTACCCGCACTAAAAAACGAGCCGTCCTTATTTTTCACACCGACTAAAGAACTTACTCCGTGACACACAGCCGCTACAATTCGGTTGTTGTTGTACATATTCACAATTAAATTTGCAACATATGGATTACCTGGAAAATCTACAATCGCCCCGTGTCCACCACCAAATAAAACTGCATCATAATCCGAAAAATGAACCGTTGAGATCGACTTCGTATTTTGCAATAAAGAAGCGACATGCTTAAATTCACGAGGTATCCCGTTCGGAATAGAAACTCTATCAATCGGCACTCTACCGCCCTGTATCGACACAATATCAACATCGAACTTAGCTTTTTTAAACAAATTATAAGGAGCTGCGAGCTCTTCCAGCCACAAACCAGTCGGGTGTCCATCCATATCATGAGCGCTTGTTGAAACTAACAATACCCTTTTCAACATATCCCCTCCTTACTACCTATTTATGTATGGAGTGTTCTTATCATTCATATAGCAAGCGAAAAAACGAGAACAACTAGCTGACCTTTTTTATAAAAGTCGGCTTATTGTTCTCGTTTGAATTCTTTCATACAAAGATGTTCACAACCTGATAACTTTATCTCCAGCGCCACGCAATCATGTTATACTCCATATGAATAGCAGGTATATCAATCCCTAAATACCGCTGAGCATCCTCCTCAAAAATAGCCCAATTTTCTTCATATAAAAATTCAGGGTCTATGCTTTCAAAATCAAATATACTATCTTCGTCTACCATCTCACGAAAATATTTTTGGAAAGGTTTACTATTCTCGAATAAACGAATTGTTCCATACATCCATGGCATGTCTCCAAAAACATCTTTAATTTCACCTATCTCCATACCCTTAAAATACAACTTCATATGTGCACCTTCTTATTTATAAATGACAAAAATACCTATCCTGCATACCTCATCATGTTCTAAAACAGTTATTTTAACATTTCTTCCTGAAACATATCTTCCCTCTCCAAGTCTGAGATACCTTTTTAAATTCAAAATATACGCAAAAAAATAGCCGACTCTTTATATAAGTCGGCTTTCTTTTTATAACTCGAGCTCTCCCATGCGAAGAAGCTCAACAACTGCTTGTGAACGTCCTTTAACCCCTAGCTTTTGCATTGCGTTTGAGATGTGTAGTGATTGCAAACAGAAATCACATTTCTTCCTACTCTTCTCACCAAAAAACCCACATAACAAATTGTGATTTTTTTATTTTATTGAACTATCGAGTCCCGTTATCTAAATAACTTTTCTTTTGCATTAAACCCTATTGCTGAAATAACTATCTTTAAGGGTAAACATAAAGTTATTAATAAAATTCCCAAAATCGACACATGAAATTACGCACTTGAAGTAATCCGTTCCATCAGGTTTGCTGTCTTCAAAAGTGATTTGCAGACTTTCATCAATATGAACTCTCGAATGTGCTAAAGCATTTCTTACCCTTCTACAAATATAATTGCCGTCAGGTCTTCTTTTTCTGCTAGCAATTACATTGAACTTTGATATATCAACAAACGAATAATCCCCATCATTAAAATCTTTTTCTTTTGTGTATACAAATAATAAATAAGATGCCATGAGTAAAACACTAGGGTTAAGTAAATTAATATTCTCATTTTTTTTTAGAAATTCTCTAAGTAATTCATTCACTTTCTTATTCTGATTTTCTGGTTTCAAACATTCTTGTATCCATAATAAACTTATATTACCCTGGACGATTAAGTTCCAATCCGCTAATTTACCTTCTTCATTAATTTGCATAACCAGCCCTCCATTTTCCTAATTTTAAAATTCTAGTTCTAAATATAAGTAGTGCCCTTGTTTCAACAATTCTTATTTTAACTCAAATGTAAATTATGGTAAATTGACTTTTCTTAATTACCCTGCCTGTTACCTCAATAAATCAATATCCAACAATAACAGAACCAAAAAATTAAACAAGTGATGTATCCATATTAATTATTAAATACTGTATCCTTTAATAACTTCATTTGTTTGAGCTACAAAACAACACTCTTCAGGATAGACCAAGATAGAATGATGATAGCTATTCTTGTTAAAAGAATGACTTTTTAGCACGTTCCCATTCTCATGTATAGCCGCGACTATCGTTTCCAAATTATTTGATACTACCCATAGGTAAATGTTCTTATTCGGAATCCATATTACCCTCGATTCAAACGCTTTTGGAAGAGGGCTATACCTCCACAAGACTTCACCTTGATAATTGTAACTTTTTACTTCTGTTTTTGTGACAACCACTAAGCTACTCGATCCCAATGTCATAGATTGAATACTTTCTTGTTCTTTAACTTCAAGGGTTTTCTCTAAATTCATGTTATAGAACGATACCAATCTTGTTCCTATTCGCAATACCAAATTATGTTCCGGTGTTTCATAAGCTTCATAAATAGCCGCCGAAAACTTTAATTCTATTTTACTATTTCGATTTTCCAATTCATATTTTTTCTTGTCTGTTCTTTTTAATCTGAAGTTAGGTAGACTTACATCGTTTAATCCTGCGCCGAACACATTCCGTTTTTCACTTTCGACATCGGATTCAGATATCTTTAGTCTCCACTTTCCTTTGCCGTTGATCTCGAACATACCAGAAACAGACTTCTCCCCTCTATCAGAAGCAAAATGAACAATAGCCCTGTCCTCGGAAATAAAATCTAGATTAAATCCATGAGCATCTACTTTGAATTTATCAAGTTGCTGACCATCTTTTGAATAGGTAACAATATGCCCAGGAAGATAAGTAATTTCCGCTTCTGAAGGTATACTTGTGAACAAAACCTCTCCATCTAAAGATAAAAATAGCGATCACATAGATGAATATATATGGTTTTCCCAAATAATATTTCCACCAAGGTCATAGCACACTAATTTATGACTCAAACGGTCTTTTTCTCTTTGTTTATCAGATAAATTTACCAATTCATTGATTGACTTCCGCGGTCCTTCCTCAACCACATAGACCCTTTGGTTTTTCATGTCAATAACCCGATTACCAAACCACTCTTTTTTATTCTTTATCTCCCATCCCCCCGTAAACTGCTTAGTCGCAGCAATCTCAGGTGCCACCTCACTTTGAACAACAACCTTGTCTACATCCTTAAAGGTTTTAGCCTCAAAATGTTGCCATTGGTGATTTTCAGGAGCTAGCCAAAAATACCCTTGATTATGAACCCCTCCATCAAAAAATACATTTCGACCAAATAAAATGAATAGTTCCATTCCAGGATGCCCTTCTGAACCTGTTATGAGGTTACCGGTATCTTTGTATAGTTCATACAATCTATTATCTTCACATACAACTAAATATTTTTCTTGATTAGGAATCAATTGAATAGTGGAAGCTTGTTTTGGTAACTGTGCTCCATAAATAAATTTCCCATCCCTGTTTAACCAGAAGGTTTCTCCAGATTTAAAAGAGACAACCAATTTATTCTCTATCCAACAGATATACCTACCTTCATTTTTAAATGCATTAATCCATTTGAGCCTCCCACTACTATCCCAGGCAGAAACTCGCCCCTTCTCTTCTAAAATGAACACCATGTCAGTTTTGTAATCATGCGCAAAACCAGCGAATGGCGAATTAAAACTCATTCTCTCAAATCCCATAGTAAATTGAGCTGCTAATTGTTTAGCGGACATACTTATTGCTTCTTCTTCACTTTTTGGCGGTGCAGATAATTCATGTTGAAGCTCTTCTTGTTTCTGTTGTAATTCTTTTTCTTTCAGTTCAGAAATAGCAATTCTCGCTTTCAAATTACCATTATTGTCCAATCGATACAATCTATCCATACTCGAGACAAAAATATCCGTTGAATCTGCTGACACCTCAAGTAAATAAGGCATAAAACTAAGCTCACCAAACATCGTAGAGAATACTTCTTTAAAAGCAATGCCCCATTTTAAATCTCCATTAAAGTCAAAACAATAGAGTTTACCTGGACCGTCATATGTTTCCCGTGTTCCCACTAACCAAAAATCGTTACCTATGGCAAATCTAAAAGGCTGCCATTGAAATTCATATACAATAGCTCGTTGATTCTTATAATGTACAAAAGCAACCTTTTCTTTATCGTGAAGTAGAACACCCATATGATTTACAGCAACAGGATGCATTTTTTCTAATGGCGTTTCTTTTAAATTGATTTGTTGTACTTGCTCTTTAGTAATCATTTCAATAGTTCCTGCCGCTTCGACAACAAGTAAATCTTGATTATGATAAAGATGACGAAATTTCCTACGAGACCTGATTTCAAAATTTATTAATTTAGGATTTTTCTTGGCTACAGAAAAGAACGAATCCCATGTTTGCTTGCTATCCGTTTGTAATAGAATCGTTGATATTGGTCGAATTGTATCCTTATCAATAAAATCGTAATATTTATTTTGTTTAACATTACCTAAATGACGCTCTGAATTCATCATTGGACCATTATTAGACTCCTTAACAGCCGGATTAGAAAATAACTTCTTGATTGTATTGAATATCCCCATAATTATCCCTCTCTGAATAGAATTAATTTATTTTCTCAAAGTATCTCTCTTAACAAATACATTTCTCTAATTAGATACTAACATAAATATATATAACTAAAGCACCCTAATTTCCAGGGTACTTTTGATATGAATCACCTATACCGTTAAAGAATACATATCTTTTAAAGATTAAATAGAAAGAAAAATTGCCGACTTTTATGTAAAAGTCGGCTGCTTTCTTATAGTTCATCCCTCCCATATGAACAAACTCAACTACTGCTTATAAGCGCCTTCTAATCCTAATATTTGAGCTGTTTAGTTTTTACAGATACTAAGAGGAACATCTCCTAAATGCGATATTCATAGCTAACCTGCATAATATCATCCCCTAATATGTCCGTTAAAGAGTTCTTATTTTTAATTGATGAACTCAATCCTGGAGATGAACTATATTCACTAAAAGAATATCGGAAATCCGCAACCATTTCGAGATCCATATCAAAGCGGACCCTTTCTTGCAATTCCTTATAGTCTGATTTAGAAAAATTAATAGGACTTTTTCCATAAAAATAGACAAATTGATAATAGTGTGTACCTTCCAATTTTGATTGATGATTTTCTATTTCCCTTTTCACTAATATACCCATACAAGAAATCTCTCCATTATATTTATCCTTCATACAAACTGGATAAGATTCTAAAAGTGTATCTTCTTCAAGATTTATATCATTCAAAATATACATTTTTCATATCCCCCTTTATTCCATATCATTAAAAAATATGCAAGGAAAATGAATATATAACTACTTGTACAATATTATTTTCTAATACAAAAATTAAGAAGGAATATGTATAATATCCCTTCTTATAATGGACTTTCAAAAGTGTATGTAATATCTATCGCTCCATCTTGATGAATACTTATTTTTTGAATTAACGCTTGAAATACATGAATCAAATCTTGCTCTTGCTTTTGTAACTGCTCAAAAGCTTGTTTTATCGTTTGAATATCAATTTGAACATGATTACCATTTTGTATTACCAGTAACTCATGATTCGCTTTGGTTATTTCCGCTTCAAGATCGTTCCGTTTTTGTTCAAACTCTCCTTTATTAATAAGTTCTTCTAAGTACAAATCTAGCAGTGCTTTTTTCTTTTGCTGATTTGTACTCACAAGCTGTTGCAACTTCTTTATATTTTTCTCTTGCCCCTTTTCAACATTACTTTGAAGTCTTAAAGAAACAGACTCTCCTTTTCCCACTAATAAATTTATAATGAACTGACGAAAATGCCCATATTGAATTGGCACATGATTTACACAACCATGTTTTCCTGCCCGACGATATTGAGAACACTTTAAATATTTCCATTCTGTTCGCTCCCCACTTTTCTTTTTCAAATGAGACTGTACAATTACCATATTAGAACCACAAACCGCGCATTTTGCTAGATTGCGAAATTCATTCCAAGCTGTGATTTTCGTTTTATTTGTTTTATTTTTTTTTCGATTCGCTTGATTCCATATCTCTTCTTCCACAATCTTTGGGTGATGGTTAGGAAAAACAAACCATTTTTCTTTTGGGTTCCGGATTTGTTTTTTCTTACCGCCAACTTTTACTGAAGTATATTGGTTTAAAATAAAAGTTCCTTTATAAATTGCACTTTGAAGGATTCTTTGAACCGATGTCATTTGCCAGTTCTTTTTAGTTTTCGACTTTATACCCAATCGATTTAATTCATTTGTTATCTTTTTATATCCCAAACCTTCGCAATACCATTTATACATCATTTTGACAACTTGCGCTTCCTCCTCATTAATCACCAATTTTTGCTCTTCACGATTATACCCATATGGAATTTTCCCGATATGCTCCCCGCGACGAACTTTTACCGCCAATGCTGCCGTAATACTAGAAGAAAGCGTTCTACTGTATTGAGCCGAAAACAAAGACCAAAGTTCAAATGCCATATCGTTTTTGCCAGCCTTTATAGAATCGTAGCCTTCTTCAACAGAAATAATTCGAACATGATGAGCTAAAAATACTTCGCGAATTTCTAACGAATCCTTCAAATCCCTCGCTAAACGGGAAATAGATTTAAAAACAACCATATTAATTTCTTTTGCTTTTGCCTTTTTTAACAGTAATTGAATAGATGGTCTGTCTACAAATAAAGTTCCACTTACCCCTTCATCTTTAAAAACACGTTTCTCATCCCAATTGAATCCATTTCGTTCTAACCAGTTCCGGCAGATATCTATTTGGTTTTCGACAGATGAAACTTGTTCATCTCGGTCAGTTGACACACGAACATATACTGCGTAAGACTCCACTGCTTTCACCTTCCCATCTCCGAACCACTAGACTACCGAATTTCATATGAAAAATTTTTATCCTTTTATAAAAGATATGACATTCTGCTGTTTTTTCATTACTAATATTAAAACAGCTTGTTTTAATATTAGTATGTCTTTAACAAGGTATAAAATTCATTTCAGTAAAAACATTTCATGGAAATGAATTTATAAAAAATAAAAAAACATTGCGAGATTTTTTTTGTACCACAAGTGCCCTTATTTACTACATAGAAGAACCTTAAATCACGCGTTTAGGAATTGAGAACAAAAGACGGGATAGCGTCAAATCATATATTTTAATATTAAGAAAAACAAAAAAATATATCACCTATGGAATTATTCGATAAATTTTTGGGGAACAAAAAGAAAATCAAAACTCTTTCGGAAAAATAAATCGGTTCAAAAAACAGTAAAGAACATTCTTTACCGAGCTCAATCAAAAGCAAAAAAACCCCAATCATAAGTAGAAAACCTATTGGTTTTCTACTTATGATTGGGGTTTTATCCATATAAAGGTAAAACATAAGAAATTGTCTCCAAAAGTTCATTTTTAACGACCTTTTGGGACAACCTCTTTTTATCATTATCGCGAGAAGCTCACCACTTCAACGTTAGAAAGTAGCAAGGGACCTACTTACTAAAACTTGAACACTCGTTTGAACCATGTATCTTTTTCTTTACTCGTTATGACCATTGTCGCTATTTTACCTAACATATCTGTTAATCCGCTTTCAAATTCTATCGTTTCATCATCTGTATCTGTATAAGCATGAACAAATTCATGAATTAACGTTCCAGTATATGCTTCAACACTTTTCAATTGGCTTCTTTTTATGATAATGGTACGGTCCGATTTATCCCATAATCCTAACGCATCTGATCCAGTAAAGCTATCAGGTCTCATGGTTTCAGAAATCTTGATTTCCTTTACAGGTTTTATATTTTTCGGAAACCATCCTTGAATCACATGTTTTAACTCATAAATTTCCTTTTCTTTTTTACTTAAGTCTTTTTCATCTACAAATTTAAATTCAAAACTATCATTCCAATGCACTGAATAGTAATCCAAATTCACGATTTCATTTCCAGAAATATCTTTTGCTTTGGATAATTTGAGTGCAAGCGTTTCTGGTATGGTAACAATTCTATGCCCTTCATCTTTCGCATAATTGATATATTTACTGCCCCCGATTAAGTCATCCGAGGTTAAAAACAATATTTTTTCTTTCGAGTTTAAAATCTTACATGCGTGCAGTTGCACATCTATCCATTGCAGCTCATCATGAGAGTTACCTTTTTGAATTTTTTCAAGATCGCTTACCAATTTTTCCGCAAATACAGATCCAGTACATGCCAGTAAGATGGATTTCATTCGATCCGAATACGCACTTCTTCCTACATTTGTTCTTTCTCTGTTTAACGATTTTAAAAGTTTTTTAGTTGGTGAAGTAATATTGTAGGAAAACAGCAAATTTTCTTCCTCAGCTACGCAGAGTCCATTCACATAAATGCGAGATTCCTTATTATCCACTTTTTCGAGTAAAGCGCCATATTTTGTTTCTTCAATCACTTGTTCTCCTGAATATAACAAGAAAAAATCTTTCGCTTTTTCAATATCTGAATCTTGCAGCCCTCCTAAAATAAATTCGGTCCCAACCATATTGCAATTCGAAGGTTCTTGAACGATTGCATGCAATGTCGTAATATCCGCAAATCCTTCTTTTGATAACTTTTTAATTGTAATGTCATTATACTTAGATTTTATCAATACATGTATGTTTCTTCTATCAAAGGTTGCCAAAGCGTCTTTCAATCCGACTCCAAATTTTCCAATTACTTTTTCAACACGGCTCATTTTTTCTTTATTTTCGTTTTGTGTTAAATGATTATGTTTTAGCCCTCTTCCATAATCTTTAATATGCCATTTTCCATCATCATCTTTCCATATAATAGGTTCTTTTGTTTCACTTAAATTCGATTCATCCAATGCATTCGCGATGATTTCCCTTAATGCATGTGCTACAGTCCAATGTTCCAAAACTTTTTCAATGTTTAAGTCGAATTTCTTCATCCTTGTACACCTTTTCCTTTTTGACATGATTCGTTCTTATTATTTGTTTCTTTATTTTATATTTCATATTTTATAATAATAGAGTTTCTTATACAAAGTTAAGACCATAACACTCAAAAATAAAAAGATGTAGTAACCTACAAAAGAATTAATTTATACGCTGATCAAATTGTCTTCACATAGAAATTATGTATAAAAATGACTATTCAATTAACTCCTCTTTCCATATATGTTATATACTAATAATATAAAATTAAAAATATTCAATTAGAAAGGGAGTGTTTGCATTGAAACACGGCAAACTATTTTATTTCACCAATCCGCATCCCGATCTGCCTATGGATGAACGATATGTTGCGGAGACTGATACAGGTATCAAAGAATCTTTTGTACATAAAAATGATGCATTACTGTTTTTATTTGACCACGGAGTACGTTCTTATCAATCTTTCACAAAAGAAATCTCTGCATATAAAAACTTAAAAAACATTCCTATTTACGAATTATGGCATTTAGAAAATAGAATAGGCTATGTACTCTTCGGATTTGAATCCTATATAGATTCGGAAGGAAATACAAACAAACGAAAATCTTATATATGGCGATTCGTCGGGCATGGACGTAGTTGTTTTGCGCCCACTCGTGAAGAACTGACTCAAAAGATATTAGACGAGATTCATAAACATGTGGCAGATCCCGAAGAACGTGGTTACAACATATACCCTTATTACACGCGTTATTATCGAGAAGGCGGTGCAAAATGCATAATTTCGTAGCTTTTGATTTTGAGACTGCTAACCATCATCGTCATAGCATTTGTGCTGTTGGTATGGTCTTTGTCGAAAATGGAGAAATCATTGATACCCTCTATGAATTAATTAATCCAGAAGAAGATTTTGACTATTATAATATCGCTATTCACGGAATTACACCAAGTGATGTAAAAGACGCCCTCACATTTCCAGAATTTTATGAAGCGTATAAAAAAAGATTTGAAAACAAATTATTAGTCGCTCATTATCTTCCTTTTGATGGATACGCACTCCGGGATAGTTTAAGACGGTATGAACTTCCATCTGTTTATAACAACTTACTTTGTACATACCAACTATCAAAAAAATTAATAACCGGAGAAAAGAGCTATACCTTAAAATACCTTTGCAAACATTTTAGCATTGAATTAAATAACCATCATAATGCTTTGGAAGATGCAAGGGCTTGTGCTCAACTCATGTTACAACTATCTCATAAATATGATCTACCAAATATAGAAGAAATTTATTCCAAAACACACATTAGAACTGGCGAAATCTCTGGTAACACCTATAGATCTTCATTAGTTCAATCTCAATCCTACTCCTCTTTAAATTTAAAAGATATTAACGTAGCAACAGAAGTATCTGAAGATCATCCTTTTTATCAAAAACATATCGTATTTACAGGCAAATTAAATGCGTATACTCGTATAGAAGCCGCACAGTTAATTGCTAATAAAGGTGGCATTCCACAAAACGGTATTAACAAAAACACTAACTATATTATCATCGGAGATTTCGACAACGTGATGATAAAAGGAAATAAATCTTCTAAATTAGAGAAAGCAGAAAAATTGATTGCACAGGGGAAGGAGCTTGAAATTATTAGCGAAGAAGAATTTATGAGAATGTTGTAGTTGAATAAGTTGACACTAAAAATGATATAAAAATCTAATACTTTCATATAAAATAATAATCATACAACAAGATATACATCATGAAGCACAGAAGAAAGGAGAATTTTCATGGCGAAAAATGGAGAACCTGGAAAAGGACGTATTGGCGCAGTAAAAGGGCGTAGCCAATTACAAGGTCCAAACGGAAATTGGATTAAGCGTGACAGCGCAACCGGACGATTCCTTGACCAAAAAACAAGTAGTACAACACCTTTCAAAGGTGTTAGAAAAGAAAAGTAACCAAACTAAAAATAAACAGCTATCGTAGGAGATAGCTGTTTATTTTTCTTACCATTACATTTATTATAACTAATATATAGATTATTAAATGGTAAATCAAATTTACAGTAAGGAGTGTTACTAATGATGACCGACGCAGAAAGATATCATTCTTTTAACAGCGTAAAACAAAGTACCAACGTTTTAGTATCCCAATGGCAAAAAAGGTGGTTAACTGGTTTTAAATATGATGCATCAACAATCGAATTTTTTCCTCCGAAGCCATTTATAAATCTAAGCTCAATGCAACAAGCTGCATTACTTAAAAATATTAGATATGTTCATCACGCTGTACTCGCATCTGTTTTTCAAATGACTCCAGAAAATAAAAAAGTGCCATTCGATGTAGTAGATAACTTGATTTTAGAACAACTAAATCATTATAACCGTAAATTAGGGTTATGTATTTATGCAAGTGCATTATTATACTGTCTCTTACGTGAAGAATTCGCACTTGATAATAAACATTTAAAGTACGTACAAGGTTTTGCACGGACTAAACCTTCTAAAAATTATAAGTTACCTTCAACAGGCGAAGGTTCAGACTTGATGCACACATTACATGCATTTGTTTTATATCAAAATTCTGTCATCGATACCTCTACTATACAACTGGAGAAATATTTAGATTTCTCCCTTAAGCCTCCTTTTGTTTTAGGAGAGCAAGGATACAAGGAAGAAACATTTACATATCATGGATTTAAAGAGTATCCTCAAACCCCACTAAAATACGCAAAAACTTTGCTAAAGAAGTAGGAATGACATACAAAGAATGGATTACACATCATCAAACGCAAGCCAAAATATTTTCACAAGTAAAAGTTCATTAATAATAACACCTTCCTTATATAAGGAAGGTATTATTAACATGTTAATATAATCTATATCATAATAGTGTTTTGAAAAAAATAAGCTCTTATTATAAATGTTACATAACATATTCTTCTTACTTATTTCAAGAGTCACTACTAAACCTCAAATATACACCGGATTAATTCACCCCAAAACCGTAACCCAAAAATATAATTCATCTTTCTACCGAGAATCAAAAATCAGAATATTCTTTATTTAAAACCAAAAAGACAAACCTTACATCTCATAAGGTCTCGTCCCACTTTTTCAAAAAACTACTCGGTATTAAGTTAGTAATGGTATACCATTACTAACTTAATACCGAGTAAACGTTTTTCTTGGCATAACTCCTTCACCTTTTTGCCGAGAAAAATATTTTCTTTGAAACTAGCATATTTCTAAATGACAACATATAGCACGTCCATATTTGTGATATTAAAAAGCAATAAAAAGAAACTCAAATTTCCGAGTTACTTTTTATTGCTCTAAATTTATTTTTAAAATATATTCTGTTTTCCCATTTTGATCTATTATAATTTTATCAATTAAATACACCAAAAGTTGACGAACTCGTTTCATATCTTTTTGTAAATTTGTAAATTCTATTCGAAATGCTTGTAACACATTTTTTTGTAACATACCTTGGTTAGAATCGACGTCTTCAATATGCTTCATTTCTGCTTCTTTTTTTGCGATTAACTCCTCTGTCCCCCTGATTTCGTGCAACAAATGCAAACGATAATCCAACATTACATCCAACAAAGGATCTATTTTCGGATCAACTTCCACCAATTTCTTCTTTTGATTATATAATTCGTCTATTTCACGTTCCGCATCCTTAATCCAAACTAGACAATTATCCACCTGTTTTTTCAAACGCTGGATTTCTTTTTTTATTTGTTTTATGTCTTTTTCTAAAATTTGTTCCATTTCATACATCAGTTCTGTTTGAGATTTAGAAATGACTTTATCCGTAACCTCTTTTATAACACTATCAAAAACCAGTGCATGTAGCTCATCTGTTGAGAACCAAACTTTACATAATTTATTCGAACACATATATTTCTTGATTCCATACTTCTTGCCATTTTTCCCTCTAGTTTCTTGATTCTTTGGAAGCAAGGGAGCATCACAACTTTTACAATAAATTAAGTCCCGTAGAACATACTCTGTTTTTAATTGTTTGGGAGGTAATTCCTTGTTTCTTTTTTTCTCAAACATTTGAAAAGTAGCTAACCATTCTTCCTTGGTCATAATAGGTGGAATCTCTTCACATTTTGCCATTTTCCATTTGGATAAGTCTTCAATACTATTCCCAGATCCAGGTTTTAGTCTTCCGAATGTAACATACCCTGCATAAATTGGATTGGTCAAAATGTGCTTTACTCGTTCCTTTTTCCAATGGATTGTATTTGTTTTCGCCTTTTGCTCATTTAATATTTTGGCGATATCCGCAAACCCTTCGCCATTTTGATATAACTGATATATCTTTAACACAATTTCTTTTTCATCTTCTAGAATAAAGAAATTCTTGGTATTTTCATCCTGTACATATCCAAATGGTACAGGTCCTCCCATCCATTGACCATAGTCTGTTCTTTGTCCATACGCATCTTTCGTACGTGCACTGATTCGCTCTACTTCATAACGAGTTCCACCCTCTCGAATTAATTGTGTAATAATATCACGCTCTGTATACAATTCTCCCGTACTCGTCAATATGACATCTGTTTTCGCTTCTTTCATTATTACTCGTATTTGTACATGTTCAATCTCTGATCGCGCAAGGCGGTCATCTGCATACGTAATCACAAAATCATATTTCCCCTGTTCTACGTCTCGTAATAACGCCATGATTTGGGGACGCTTGATTAACTTCTTTTTAAATGCCGATTCTCCAGGGTCTACATATTCTTTCACAATTTCACAATCATAGTTTTTTATAAATTCATATACATGATGTCTTTGTGCATCGATTGTTTGACGATCAGATGAAACCCTCGCATAAAAAGCTCCTTTTTTTCCTTTTTCTAAAACATCACGAATTGTCTTCACATGTATGCACCTCTTGATAATGTAAAAATGGATGTTTAAAAATAATTTCATAACCGTGTCTATCTACAATTACAGTAAAAATCAAATCTTGAAATAACTCCATAACCTTATAATCTGGTAAGGAATCTAACATCAGTTGTTTATGGACATTAGACTCCAAATCCTTTACTACACCAGGCACCTTTTTTAATACATTTAGTTTTAATTCCAATTCTTCTTTTATTTGTTTGTGTTCCTGAAAATGTTGATAAGAACCAAGTAATTCTTTGTGTAACTTTTCATTTTTCTTTTCCGTTAACCATCTTTGTACTTTTGTGTGCACTGTCTTTTTCTTTTGATCTAAACGCTGACTATGCCCTTGTATCATTCGTTCTATTTCTTTTACATTTTGTCTATAGTAACGCTGAAACAAGCCATCAAATTCTTTCTCTCGTAAATTAAGAAAAAAACATTTCATTTTTTCAAATGTTTTTTGTTCGATATATTCCTTATCAATATACAAACGATGTTCTTTGCATCGATATCCTATTAAAAATGTATTTCCTCTCCGTTTAACCACTCCCTCTAATTGTTTTTTACAATAAGAACATTGCAGGAGTCCTTCTATACGATACAGAATATCTTCTTTAGCAATTTCCTTTTTCATTTTCGTAGAACCACGCTTATTTACTATTTGATTTAGTTTTTCTTGCGCAGCTTCCCATTGGTGCGGTTCAATCGGCATTGTGCCTTCTAGCTGATGTTCTTGTTGAACTCCCTTCAATCGAATACTATATACACCCATATAAAAGGAATTTTCTAATGTACGTCTAATATCTTGTAGTTCCCAAGGAAGTCCTTTTCGTTTCTTAAAACCTTTTCCATCTAAACGATCTTTTATTTGTTGCAAAGATGTGCATGTATCGTTCAAAAATTCATTAAAAATAAACATAACTATATCCATTTCATCTTTTACGATTTCAATTTCTTTTTTCTTTTTATTATTTTGGAAACCATATGGCAGCCGACTCACTGCTTTTCCTGCATCAAATTTACTCTGACGCATAGCATCAAACCGTTTATTAATTTGTTCACCTTCATGTTGTGCGAAGCCAGCCATAATCACTTCTAGATAGCGATTCATCGGCGTGTATTCCATTACCGGTTCTCCAACAGTCGTAAAATGAACTTTTATCTGTTTCTCCTGAAGAAGTTCATAAATTTCCATATACTCGATTACATTTCTTGCTAACCGGTCTCTCTTATACAAAATTAAATGTTCAATTTCATCATTTCGAATTGCTTCCAACAACTTTCGTAAACCCGGTCGCTGATTCATATGTATAATTCTAGCCGATACATATGGATCTTCATATTCATAGTCCAGCTTCATATAATGATCTCTGCAATACGCCTTTGCATAATATTTCTGCATTCGAACGGAGTGTTCTTGTTTTTTAGATGAACTACGGTAATATGCGACTGTTTTCTTCAATACAACCAGCCCTTCCATCATGTTGTGCTTACAATGTATGCACGTCATCCTTGTCCATAGAATCATTTTGTTTCATTACTTCTACTAAAAGTTCCACATATAGTTGAAACCATTTTTGTGCAGCTTCAGGATCATGAATATACGAAATCGATCTGAGTTGAAGCTTCTTTTGTACAGCCATTAAAATCATCACCTTTCAAAACAAATTGCATAGGAGGAATTACAATTGATTACGCAATTAGGACAAACCATTCGTAATTTAAGAAAGCAAAAGGGAATTTCTCTTCAAAATTTCGCTGAGCAAATTGAAGTCTCTCCGGGATATTTAAGTAACCTTGAAACACAAAAAACAGATACCATTTCTTTAACGTTACTCGCAAAATTGAATGAGGAATTTGATTTATTTCCTTCCCTGAATCACACAACTTCTCCTCATCATGAATTACATTTCCGACTAGATCGGGTATGCGAACTACTGAAAACGCTACATGATACCAATCCCGAGTTAGCAAATTATTTTATTTCTCATATTGAACAAGGATTGATATTATACCAAAAGGAATAGTTGCTTAGTGGTTATTATTACCAATTAAGAACTAGTTATTCATTTTTATAAAATTAATTTACAAAAATGAATAAAGTACCCTGAAAAAGAGAGCCTATTTTCCCAAAACGGCTCTTTTTTCCATATCTTCTAATAACTCTTTTATTACTTTATTATAAAGACGATTTACCTGTGTAGATTTTTCATCTGTTCGTTGATAAATATACTCGTCTCCTTTCTTTATTATCCCCAGATGTTTATCTTCTTTTGGAAATACAAGATTGCAAAAATCTTGATATATTTGCAATCCCTTCTCTCCTTTTAATGAATATGTACGATCAGGAAAGAGTCTTTTAAATTGAGCTCTTAATAGCCCTTGAAATGCTTTTTCATCCAAACCCTGAATCCTATTTTCATCTATGTTGCTCAGTGGTTGTCTGTTTTCAATCACTGCGTCCAACGTACTCACTTTTTGTTGCAATAAATCATATTCTTCTACCACTTGTTCATACACATCTTTCATCCATTGATTCTGCTTTTGCAATGCTGATATCTCTTCACACATAATATTTACCACATCATATAAAAAATGAATGTCCCCATTCGTTATACTCGCCCTTCCTTCCAAATACTCAACTTCTCCTTCATTTTTTTTATGAAATAAAACTTGTACTTGTTGTTTTACATCATTTATATCTTGAATAAGATGCTGATATTCCTGCAAAATTTGACGTAACCCTGGACGTTTCTTATCGATAAACTCAAATAAATCTTCCTCGCGAATACTCCATCCCTCCTTCCGATTCTCTGATGGAACTGCTGCAATTTCTAACTTCCGAAGCCAATCCGTAAATGTTTTATAACTTACCTTTATATAGTTTTCTTCTAAAATCTTCATCGCTTCTTGAACATTAATCCACCTTGTCATATTCCACCTCACCTCATATCTCTAATAATTTTATGAATGTCATATAACAGATATAACTACACAAAAGTAATATTAAAAATAAAAAAATAGGATTTAGCTCTCCCTCAAGCTAAATCCTATTTACATAATCACACTATTGTTATCTCGTTAATTTTGATTCGTTCTTTCTTAAATCCATAATTTTTTTATAAATGATACCCGCTTCGTTTTCTGTGTGAATATCAAAACTCCAGTACATTTCAGATTTTAACTCGTCTTCATTTATTTCTATTTCATGTACTAAATTTCCAACTACCTCTAAGACATCCTCATTCCACAATTCTTCTTTTAATGTTTGATTTAACACCAATTGAGCTACATCCATTGCCTGAAATATAACATCTAATCCATATCCCATCCTACTTACTCCCATTACAATGTACCCGATTGCTTCTGTATCTTTCAAAAACTCCACTCCTTCCACTATTTCATTTTCATAAAAGTCATTTATAAAAAGTCTGTTTTCTTCCCCAACTGCATATATTTTTAAAGATAAAATATTTGTTTAAGAACTAATTAAGGGAGGTATTTACTTGTTACAACATCTCGGGCAAACCATCCGAACATTACGAAAACACAAAGGGATTACACTAAATGACCTTGCAGCAACATTACATGTTTCACCAGGCTACCTCAGTAATTTAGAAACAATGAAAACCGATACTGTTTCACTTACATTTCTAGAACAAATACAAGAAGAACTGAACCTGTTCCCTGCTCTCACCCAGGAAACAGATTCTCCAAACCATGAACTTGATTTTCGTTTACAACGATTATGCCAAGTATTACAAAAAACTCATGATGAAAATCCAGAGTTAGCGGATTACTTTATTGCTCATGTTGAAAAAGGTTTGGAACTTTATCAACCCAAATAAACACCCTACTCTCATTATGAACAACTTGTCTACCTATTATTCATTATTATGAATTATTTTTATAAATATGAATAAATTCTCGAAAATAGGAGAACCTTTATAAAAAGAGGTTCTCTTTTTTCTAATTAAGGAGATGAATCAATATGAAAGAAGAATTACTAAAAGTAGCTAATGACTACCTCGAATGGGTACATGTTCAACTTGAAAGTGATGTTAACTTTATCGGGGATGATTACATTGACACAATAGAAGATATGTTACTAGAAGAAGGGATTTTATATACCCAAAACGATATGACACAAACCATTAAAAGTATTATTTCAAAACTCCAAGATAAATATGGCGTTAATAATATTTTTTATGGTGCCCCGGAACATACTGTTATTGAAAACGGTCGATATGTAACCCTTTATAATCAGTTAATAATCAAAAATCCCAAACACAAAGAATAAACATTAAATATATGCTATGTTCTTTCAATGTACTTTTTTCGAATTATTGCTTTAAAATAAAAAAGGATGGCTGTTAACAGCCATCTTCTTTTTATTTACTGATTAATTAAGTTATTTAACACCGGCGTCGTATGAACATAACGTACTGTAAATAACGGATCTAAACGATATTGGAATGTTGTTACAAATCGACCAGTTTAAACTAATTGTTGTACAACTTCTTAAATCTCTTAACTATTTTCATCAAAAGACAGCAAATTTGAAATTCATAATTATCATTAAAAGCTGGAAACAGTTTATACCTATATTTTACTCCATAGACAAATTGTCCTCTACTTACATATAGAATAATCCAAACATTTTATACACAGAAAACAAAAATACAGATACCATACCATATAAAATAACAACCTTAGGTGCATTACATCTATTTAAAATCGCAACACCTAATAATGTAATCAGTAGCGGAATGAATAAAATCATCGCTACTCGCATAGCTAGTTGATCAAAGATAGGTTTTAATATGTCAATGTCAATAATGTCCACAAATTATCTTCCTCTCATGAAATATATTATCATTTTATAATAATTTAGCGTTTTAATTCAATCTATTAATTACTAAATATTAATGAATTCATCTATACAATACCTATTTGCCGTTTCAATTTTTCAACCCTAATTTTGCTACAACAGCAGATACATGTGAATATTTCTCTTTTCTGAAACACAATAATTCTAGTATAATAAATTTAACGAAAGAAAAATTAGAATTTTACAAATCAAAACAAAATATGTACTAACTCTTCTAAATTAAAAAACTTATGTTAATAAAAAAGAAAATTTATTAAAAAGGATGTTGAAATATGACTTCTATAAGTTCTATGCCCTATGCAGTACGAAAAAATGATTCTAACTGGATAAAAGATACCGCTGAAGATATTAAAAAATTAAGATTAAAACATGGAGACACTCATCCTTATTATGAATTAATTAAAGATAGCTTTTATTGCTATGGTTGCTATAAAAAATGGATAAAAGAAAATCATACTGAACCCTTTGATTATGCCCTACCTAAATTAACACATTATATATATGAAAACGGAAATAAAACCCACTTCAAACTCCGTCGCAAATCACAAGAGAAAAATCATGATCATCTCAAAGGCTGCTATTTTAATGATCCATCAGATTATTACAAAGAACTATCTGATTCTTTCGACCATATCGAAATTGCTGAAAAACAAACTGCCCGCCTCATCATATTAAATCGGATGAATCAAATATTAAAAACTGAAATTAGATCTTCCACAAAAGGTTTAGGAAAAACAATTAAACCTAAAGCTTCACACCTACAAACATTCGGTGCTCTGCAAGACATTTACAATCGCTACGGGGAAAGTTGGAGAGAATTACCTGTTATAACCGAAGATAATGAAACTAAAAAAATCGAAAATTTATTGCTATCTCCCGATGAAGCAATTGACTCATCTAAACAATACCCAAACAAAATCGCAATTGTATATGGAACAATACAAAGAGTTGAGGCTCGTAATAACGGTGGTTATATCAACATTGTATTTAAACAAGGCTCAAATAAATCCGATCGTCCATTTCGCTTGTCAGTATCACCTTATCATATTTATAATGAAACAGATTTACAATGCCTAGAAAATAGAAAAATCGGATGTTACGGGCGTTTAAAACATAATCAGGGCTTTTCACAAATAGAGTTATTTTCTTTACATCATCAAATTGTATTTTTAGATTTACAAAAAAGTGAACCTTGTCCTTTTAGAACACCCAGTATTAATATTGATCGAATTCAGAAACTACTTACACGTACAATGGAATTTCATCATAGTAAACTTCATTCATATCACCCTGGAATGTTTACTTTTCACAGACAAGCTCAATCGGATTTCAAGAAAATAAAACAAACAGTTCAAGAAACCCAACAAAAACAACAACTGCTTTTTCAGGAAAAAGAAATGAAAACCCAAGAGAAAAACAGTATGTCCGTCCTTCATAACACATTATTAATTGACACAGCAAATATAAAAAAGCAACTTCGCATTACAAAATCCAAAATCAAAGAAACAGAAAAACAATTCAGCAATAAATTCCGTAAATGGACTCGATTTATTTATGCTGGATCTGAATCAAAAGAAATACAAGAATTAAAATCTAAACAAAACAACTTAACAATACAACTAGATTCCTTTACCAAACAAAAACAAAATATCGAAGCTAATATTACGAACTTAGAAGATACTATATCTAGTATAAGCTCTTCTATAACAGCCTTAGAAAAAAAACATGCTTCTGCATTAAATAATTTCAAAAAGATTAAACGTGGAGTCGAGATAGAAAAACAATGGAAAACACATATTGAGCAAGATTTTTGTTTTCTTTATTATCAAGAAAATAAAAATCTTTGGAGTGCTATTCAGATACAACAAAATCCACAACCGGAAGCAGATCTTACCTTCACATGCAAATTTCTATACAACAATCCAGATCACACAAATCGTATTCGTCCTGAAGAAATATTACCTATTGTATTTGATACACCTTCATACGATTTAATGATTTACAAAGTAATACAGAAGAAACTACATCAAAAATTAAATCGCTCACCACTAAAAGGGCATCAGCCCCTTCATAAGTAAAAGATTTTCAAACCAAACATAAAAAACGAGAAACCCTGTGACATACATGTTTCTCGTTTTTTTATTAAATAATAATTCTACTTACCAACTGATATCCTCTAGCTGATCACCAACCATCTTCTTCTTTGTATTTATCTATTTTTTCCTTCTTGTAAATATTGATCAGCTTCTCACTTGAAACAACCTTGCCCGATGATTAAATTTCCCTTCCTTGTCTAACGTTTAAAAATCACAATAGATTTATCCACCAATTCACTCCAACCATTTGAAAGATACTTTTCAATAATAAAACTGGTTGCTTCTTTCTAAAAAAAATTGACTTACAATACAATCAATATAGCGCTTCCTTCTTTTTTATACATCCAGTATGCTGATATCTTTTTACCTAATTTTTGTTCTAAACTTAGAGGATAAGTTACCACTTCCTCCATTTCGTATACAATTCAACCATCCTAATTAAAACATCCATCCTTCAAATATTGTTTTCAAATTATGAAAGTATAAAATAAGCGAATTAAAAATTGATTTTTCTGATTTTTATTGAGAAATATTTTATTTGAATTTCACATATTAACATTTATAGGAAGAAGATGTTAATATTTAGAGGCGGAATTATTTAAAATATTCTAATAATAAAAGAGGAGAATGTTAAATGATAATTAGAAAAAATAGTCGTTTCGCTCTTATATTAATATTAGCTTTAGGTACATTTTTCAGTATTTTTGGAGTAAGTAAATTTTCGCTAGCTGATACAAGTGATGAAACTGTCAATTTTACTTTCCAATGGAATAGTGCTTGGGATTATACAAACGCTCGTAGAAAAGATAATACTTCCTCAATGTATATGCGTGTGAATTCTAGCAATTCCGCAGGTTCTTTCAATGTTTGGGCGGAAGCAGATGCCAATGTGTGGAGTGGGGGAAGAGATTGGAAAAACGCTTCTGGGGATGGTAAACATGAAGGTGCTGTACAACCAGGGCGTACATATCTCTTCATAAATAATGCAGTTGAGACTTATGGTAAACAAGTTCCTGTCCGTTTTGGTGGGTATTCAAGAGAGAATAACTCATATAATGTTGATTGGAGCCCTGATAGCGTTAGACCAAAAGGATCTTATACTGAATATTAAGTAAAAATTAAATCATAGTAATATTTTCAAATAATACCGCGCTCTTTAAAATTTTTTTGCTACATGTAAAAGTTGTATGATTCTTAATAAGAATCATACAACTTTTTTTGTCAGAGGATTACGATAAACATTGTAAATTGATAGACTAAAATAACTATTACTGACAAAAGGATTAATTAATTATTTCACTATAAAACAACTTTCACCAGTGTAATCCTTTATCAGAAAACAGTTGAAAAAATTATTACAATTATTAATACCATAAAAATTTAAGGGAAATCGGATATAAAAAACTATTATAATAAAAGATGGACTTCTTTTCCCTTTCCAAAAAGAATGACACGTTTTCTTGTGTAATATCACTAGGTTATTTTATCCATAAAATTGATTGGAGGTAATCAAAATCAAATTAGTAAGATATTTAATTTTATTATGTATTTCCGCAACAACCTTATTCTTGTTAACTGCCTGTCAAAAAGAAATTAAAGAACCCATTATCATTATTGATGATGCAACGAGTCAAAAAGAAAATTTAAGGAGAATTGAATTAAAAAATAAAAATAACAATGCCATTTTCAATCAGGTATTTTTTGAAAGTAAAGATGGAAAAACATTTTACGATAAGCAAATAGATGTAAACGACATTCGTATAAAACAAAACATATCAAATAAAAAAATTCAACCGGGTGTATTACCAGAACAAAATTATATTTTTTTATCAGGTTTTAGTAATAAAAACAAGCCCAATTATTTATTAGGACGAATCGAACAGGAAGATGGGAAAGTTATACAATGGAAACAAGAAATTAAGTATATGAAAAAAAATGGCACTAAAGATGTTTATCAGTATGAAATTCAAATGCCTAAATTTGAGGGCAAACAAGCCTATATTTCTTTTCGCTATATATGGCTAAATACAAATAACAAATGTTATGGTGTGGCAGATCAATTATTCACATTACAAAAAATTAAATCTGGTAATATTTTGGAGGATGTCCAACAATGAGTTATTTTTTAACACGACTTTTCAAAGGTAAAATATTATGGATCACATTATTCATGATGTTAATTATTAGTTTTATACAATATATATTTACCTTTATAACAACTAAGGGATTTAATAGTACGCACTCAATAGTTATATCCCCATATTTGTCTAATATTCTATATTTTAATAGATTTCCATTTTACAGTGAACTGTATCTCATTGTATTACCTATAGCAGCTGCAGTTACTTTTTCAGGAATGTACCGAATGGATCGAAATAATGGTTTTTTATATTCAGTTTTAATCAAGATGGGAACTCAACGTTACTTTTTATCATTGTATTCAATTAATTTTATTATTTCGTTTTTAATTATAGCTATTCCACTGCTCTTTAATTTTTATTTATATTTAATGACATACCCAGCGGTTGCTCCAAATCCAATAATAAATTATACGTCGGCTACTATCTCTCCAACCGCTCAATTTCATACCGTTTATTATGGGCACCCCAACATATATTTTCTTATGTATGTATTTTTAAACGGGATGTATGGCGCAATTTGTTCAAGTTTAGCACTAGCTGTCTCCTTTTTCATCAAAAGAGTATATTTTGTTTATGTAGTTCCTTTTATTTTACATATCTTTTGGTTAACAATTGGACAATCATTTATTAATCCAAAAGAATACTTAATTAAAGATCTTGGCTTTTTTGAACTTCAAAACTTCTTAATTGTCTTAATTATTATTTGGATTTTATCCTTATGTGTTTATGTTTGGGGGAGTAAAAAGCATGTTCTTTTATAATTCGATAAAAGAAACTATACAAACAAAATACAAATCATTATTAGTTATTTTGGCATTGAGTATACTTACAATATACCTCTTAACAAAAGATACTGTACACAATCAAATGAGCAGTCTAGAGGTACTTTTCAAATTACTATCTGTTCATCATTTATCAATGATTTTCATTCCATTAATAATTATTTTTGCTGTATATACCATGTCGGGATTTTTTAATATTTACGTTATCCACCGAATGAATAATACGTTAAAACTGGTAAGCATATATTATCTAAAAGTAATCATATTTACAATGATAATTGGCGGGGTTATTATTTTTCAGAGTAGTTTAACTGCCTATGTAATTTCCTCAGGTACAGAAAAAATTAACTTTTTTAGGTTTGTACCATTTCAGATGTTTTCTATTATTTTCATAGGGGTAGTGGCTGCTTTTTTACAACTTCTATTACCAAACATTCTGGTAATAATTATTTTAATATGTACAATAACAGTAGATGCGTTACTATTAAACGGCTACTTATTTATACATACCTTTTTCCAAAATCCAGCCAACGGCATAGGCATAATAGCCTTACGTGTAGGTATATTCTTTTTCATATATGCCCTTAGCATATTCATTATTGAGAAAAAGAATTATATCTCTTCGGAAGAAGAGAAAGAGGTGCATTAATAAATGATATTATACTATTTATTAAAAAGAGACTTGTATTTACGCTTTAGAGATACCATGAAAATGTCTACTTTTCTAATCCTTTTATACACTGCTATTGTTTTTTATTGTACATGGAATCAACTTACCGCCATGAATGAGCGACATGTTTCTCTAAGTATTAATTTTTATAAAATATTTTCAGGTGTAGATTTTATTAATCTAGCTCACTTTTATAAAGAAGGTCGTCTAACATTCCCTTTTTACTGGCTCTTCTTTCAGTTGATTCCTTTATTGGCACTAGGACATTTTACTCATTCAGATATACAAAAAAACGGTGTATATTTGCTTCCTCGTGTTAGAAAAAAATCTTTGTTATGGTCAAGTAAAATGATCTCATTATTCGTTTATACGTTCGTACTTTGGATTGTTATGTATGTTATTTGGTTCACATTGTATTTTTCACTTATAAATGTATTAGGTTCCTCCTCTATGTCAAATAATCTATTTCTTAGTAATATATTGTACACCATGGCAATTCAAATAATTATTAGCTATATACTATGTTTAATTTATGAACTGTTTACACTCTATATGCCTAGTATTATTGCTTTGAGCTGCTTAGTAACCTACTTAGTAGGCTCTGTATTTATTCATAGCCATTATCTGTTAGGATCTTTTGTAATGCCAGGACGTTGGTATTTTGTGGATCATAGTCCAATCCAACTAACAGCCAGTCATTCTCACTCCATTCAATATAATGAGTTTTTCTTAGTTTCATTCATTACATTTATTTTGATACTAATAGTAAGCTTTTTGAGTTTTAAAAAATTAGATGTGATAGGAGATTAAAATATGCCAGAATTTATCCGATGCGAAAATATGGTGAAGAAATTAAAAGGCAATTTTGTTTTAAATAATATAAGCTTTTCAGTAAAAAAAGGCGAAGTGTTAGTTTTAAAAGGACATAACGGATCAGGAAAAACGATGATTTTACGGGCAATAGCTGGATTACTTCATTTAAATTCAGGTGAAGTTTACGTAGATAACAAAAAAATTGGTAAAGATATTCAATTCCCAGAGGATATGGGAATATTGATTGAATATCCAAGTTTTATCCCCGGGTACTCTGGATTTCAAAATTTAAAATTTCTAGCATCTATTAATAAAAAGGTCACAGATGAAGCAATTTTAAGCACAATTGATACAGTAGGTCTAAACAAATTAGATAAGAGGAAATATAAAAGATACTCGTTAGGCATGAAACAACGTTTGGGAATTGCACAAGCCTTAATGGAAAAACCCAAATTACTATTATTAGATGAACCTACTAACGCCCTAGACAGTAAAGGAATACAACTTGTTTTAGAACTCTTGAAAAATGAAAAAGAAAAAGGAACAACCATTATTTTAGCTAGTCACGATGAAACAATATTAAGTAATCCTATCATCGATCGTATTATTTGTGTTAGCGAAGGAAGGTTGGTTGATGAAGAATGAAAAAAATATACTTTATTTTAGGAATAACCTTCACACTACTATTCCTTGTTTTTAGTATACTGCAATACAGGACTGTAAACGCAAATAATAACATGTATACAATCCAAAAAGATAATTTTCCATCCAATCGTACTTTTCAAGATTTGCAAGGAATTAAATATCATGTACTTCAGCCATTGAAGCCAATCAAATATTTTGATCCTTATAATGGTAGAGAGACTGTTACTCTTATTTTACCTTTAGACATTACGAATACAACAGACCAAACAATTGATATATTAAGCAACAGTGCTATAGAAAACACCCTATTTTACGCAAAATTAGGTGACTTCTATAATTTAATCCCATACTCCATGGAACTTCCCGATAAATACAAATTCGATTCTGTAATCCCCCCTGGGAAAACAGTTCGTGGTTATATAGGAACCAAATATTTCTTAGGAGATGATCCTAATAGAGCATACAAATCGTTCACAATTAATTACAGCAAGGTATCATTTATTTACTTTTCTAAAGGAAAAAACGGAAAATATCATGAATTAGAAATTCCAATTAACTAAAAAACGACACCTACTGGAGAGCACCTCGACTCCAATTTGGTAGTATTTACCAATTACCGTAGAACAAAGAAAAAAGGAGAATCTCTTCCTATAGAGTTTCTCTTTTTTAATTTGTTAAGCTTGGAAAATCATCGTCATCTGGACCTCTCCCCCAATGAGACAGCTCTTTTTCAATTTCGGACTGCAACATACTTATTAAAACCGTTTTATAATCCATCATTTTCAATATATATTGCCACTGCGATTCAATGTCATACAATTCATAAAATATCGTTAAATCCAACAACCACTTCACCTTATGTAACTGATCATGCTTTAAGCGAGCAGGATTGCTCTTGTTTAATACCGCTCTCTCATATAAACGATATTTTAATATATCTGAAATACCTAACCGTCTTACTTTATCAACTAAGGGTACACACTTTAATTCATAAGCCTTATTCGCTATTTCCAATGGAATTTCCGGATGAAGTAAATACCGTTCCAAATCTTGATTTTTTACGCCTACTCTTTTTGCAATTTCCTTTATGCTTGTTCCTTGATCTAACAATGTAGAAATTAAAGCCGATTTCCCCATCCAATCACTTCTAGAATTATGAAACATATTTTGTAACAGCTGCACCATCTGTTCTGTTCTATTCGAAAAAGGCTTGACGATACAATCGACAACACTTATTCCTGCTTCTTTATACGCCTCGTAGGCTACATATCCTGATAGTAAATAATATCTTTTATGATTTGGATCTTTCTCCAAAACTAGGTATTTTGACAGATTTTCACCATTCCATATGCAACGTACCATCCTTTTCTTAACCGTTTCAGAAATACTTTCTGTGTATATCGGTACAATTTGTTTTAGTCGAACAGTCATAAGCCTGGTTAAAAAAATCTAATAAAAACTATTAAAATAGTTTAGTTAGAAGTTTTCATCGTTTTCACGACGTGCGCTCACAGGATTCCGCACTAGGGGACAGCTCTCGCTCCACCGACAAGGGATGTTGCTTCTTCTACTTACTAAGAAGGATTCCTCGACCTCGGGTGTTACCCGACCCTGTAAAAGATATCTTGCACCTTCTTCACTACGTTCCAGCACAAGAGGTTTTTTATTTTTTTATCGTTTGATACACGTGTTGTTTATGATGAAACCATTGATGGAATTTCGCTTTTCGTTTTTTGAGTATATTTGTAATCCGTTTTCGAACTGTACTCCAACGTGCCCATTCGTTTTGTTTTTTCCATGATTTTGTTTGCTGTTTCGTTAATATATCTTGTAATTTTTTTGGAATTCTTTCTTTCATTCCCATGCCACGACGACCAATGGTAAGTGCTGCTGATTCATGAACAGATATTCGATATTTTTGTTGATATTTTAGTCTTCCGGAAATCGATGTGAACGCAGGTTTTACTTTGATAAACTCCACACCGTATCGTTCACACAAACGTTCTAACGTAGATAAGATTTTTCGATAACAGAAAGAATGACTCATACGTCTAAACTTCGCACTAATACTTTTATCTTGAATGAATTTCAAATCTTCGACAATAAGACCTGTACCGTCTTCCACACATTTTCTCACTAACTTATGGCAAAGTTCATAAATTAAATTTTCTCGTTTGTCAGATGGATAGTCTTGTAATCCACCTTCTCCTAACCATTCAAATGATTTGGGATTTCCGTCCTTCTTAACATGACAAATAGCCAACCCGTCTGGATTTGTATCTAAACCACGATATCCATTCACAGGAAAAGTAACAAGTGGCGCAGGTTGTTCTGTAATCGAAATATGAACCCGATATTTTCCGTTTCGCTTTAAAATTTCAACCGCATATGCATCACCAGAAGCTAACGCTTGACGCATCAATGCAGGGTAATTTCGTCCGTTATATTGACCTGTTTTTTTCGATTTTTTTGATGCAATATATAAAGAAAAGCGTACTTTTTGATATAACGTTTTCTTTCCTTTTTGGAATGGATTACTTGTTGTCATCTCTAAGAAAAAAGAACCATTCTCTTCGATGACACGAAGATTAGGATTCCCTTTTTTGCTTTTATCACCACGTGAAGAAAAACGTCCATTTCGTAACTCTTGCCATTGTTCTTTTGTAATTAAACCTTTAGTACGTTTTTCAAAGTTTTCACGCCCGCCAAATATGACTTCATCATACGTATCATGTTTCACATGTTGTTCATAATGATCCATTTTCAAAATTTGTTTTTCTAATTTGTTTTGTAATCCTAATATCCGTTTTGAATTTGGATTTATATCTGGAATACAAAGTAGTTTTTCTAGTTTTGTGCTTGTTTTCTCAAAACGGGATTTCCATAATTCGAAATACTCTATCATTAATGCTTTTCTAGATTTGATTAATTGAACGGCTTCCGCTACGGCATCTTTTGCTACACGAATATTAGTATTTGTTTTTGCAGAAAGAATTTTTTCAAGAGAACCGACTGCCATTCCTTCTTGTAATCTTTTATATGCATAACGAATCATAAATGAATATTTATAACTTTCTGTATCAATAATGAATTGATCTTGTGCTGATAAATCAACCAAACAAGCAGGAATCGTCGTTTTCATCTTGTTTTCCTCCTTTCCTAACCGTACACCCTTTTTTCTATATTATGCCAAATGTTATTAGGATATGCAACTAATCTGTACATTACTAGTTTTTATATATTTTTATTAAAAAATAATATATTTTTTGAAGCTGTTGTAACCTCCCTCTCATGCTCTCTTCCTTCTTTCTATGTAAGTTATTTCTTTAATGTATGAAGAGATAATTTTGTCTCATGTCTGTATAACACAAACAAAAAATTCATTTTAATAAAATTTTTTTATATAAATGAATATTTTTATTAAATCTGGAAAGTATGATAGATAGGAAAAATCCTTATTACTTTAGGAGGCTCTTTAATGAAACTTCTCACATTAAACACCGGCATACGAAACACACAATATTCAGATGTTGAATCCCTTCTTAAATTTTTTGAAGGGGCTAAAAACTACGGCATTCTTTTTTACACAGCTGATTTAAAAAGCTTACCCTTGAATGAACCTTTCCATATATACCATTATTCAAGAAAAGGTAGCGGTGGATATCAATTGGCTTTTCCTATTCCAAGCGCTTTGTATCACTCGCTAAAAATTAATCATTATTCTCTAAAATGGTTAAATGTCTTTTATCAATTATATTATCAAGATACACCCCCTCCACCTTGGCAATGGAAATACTGGGATACTTATATAGGTGAAAATTACGTATGGATTTATAAAACTGAATGATCATATCTACTACTTTATCTTTTTCAACGAAATAAAAAACTCCTAATTAACTAGGAGTTTTTTTGGTCTTGCTGTTTTATAAAATACATTTCTAATGCTTCAAGAAACGCTTTTTCAATTTTCAACGTACCGTACATTTCATTGCCTAGTTTAAGTGGAGATGGTTTTGTTGTCATGGAGCATCACCTCATCACCACTATATGCGATAATATTTTACGGACTACCCTATTTTCTACATTCCTTTCTGAAAATTTTATATGAAAATAAGAAATTGTATAAATTAAAAGTTTAATATTTACACCATGTAACTTGTAAATTACTATTACGTTAACTAATATAAGGAGTTATATGGTTTTTCCAAACTGTTTTTACAATACTTAGTGGTTCATTTGTATCTTTTCCCCCAAACATATTCATTTGCATTTTTAAAGCTAATTCATTCTTTTCATTTACTTCGCATACAATGCTTTCATTATAGCTGTTATCCAAAGGAGACACAGACAGACGTCCATAAGCCATTTTTATGCTTGTAGTAGCAAAATCATTTGATAACCAAATCTTTAATCCACTCTTCACATTTCCATCTACATACAATTTATAAATACACTTCGCTTCTCCATTTTCCACGGTAAAATCAAAATTTAAGTTACTTTGTTTCATTTGTGAAAACAGCTCTTTAAAGATCGTATTCATTTCTTGAAAACTTTCATTAATAAATTTTTCCTTTTCTAAATCAGTAATGCGTTTTAGACTCGGTATATCAAAATCTGAAAAATCAATGCTTGGCTTTTCAACTATACCCTTAAGAGGGGTTAATTTTGGTTTTTTCCCCAAAGGTTTTTTCTCATATAACGGTACTCCCTCGATACGATAATGTAATTCTTTAAATGCCCTCTCAAAATTAGCATCATCCGAAAAGTTAATGGCATACCATCCATCCAAATGGAATGGAACCACTGATTCAAAATTGCCAGCATGTCTTACAATTAATATTAATTTATTCGGATTTTTCATCAATAATGGCATTGTTAATAGCGTTTCAAACCCAACTCCACCTTGTAATGCTTCCGCTTTCTTTTTATAGTTTTCAGTTAACACAATGACCGTATAGTCATTATCACGTACATTTGAAACCATCATTGCATTTAAATTTACTGTTTGAGATTGAGTTTCTAACATATCAAAACTCGCATCTACCCCGTTGTCTCTTAATAAACCAACTAAATCCATAACCCACTGTTGATGCTCTGGACTATCCCAGCTATAACTAATAAAAACACTTTTAGTATCTTCTTGCATTGTAATTCCCCCTAGACAATTATGTTATCGATATTTTAATAAACGATTTAAATACGTAGTTAATTCACCCTGACTACATTTTATATTATATCAAATGTTAGTTTTTACGTTGCATATAGCTCATCCATCTTACTCCTAAACTACTAAAAGCGTTTAGCTTAGGTTCAGTCACCTTCTTGTCAAATCAAAGCCAAAAGCAATTTCTTGGTATGAAAAACAAGGGTTTGTAAAAACAAATTTAGAAACCTATGATGGACTAACACATATGAGACTTCCGTTCCCTAATAAACTTACGGTTGAAAAAGGAATCTTTTAAAAGTTCTAATACTATCAGACATACTCATATATTTAACAATCGTTAGATAATTGGAGGGATGATAGTGGTACGCAGACGCTTGAAAGCGAATGGTGAAACAACGAAAGAACTTATAAAAGAATTAAATGACCCCAATCGTTTTTCACGTGCATCCAAACTATATAAAGATGCTCTTGAATTTGGAAAAAGAAGAAAAAAAGAAAATGAAACTAGGAATTAACCCTGAGTTTCATTTTCTTTTTTTTAGTTAAATAACTTATTGTAACATACATGTTTCTCGTTTTTTATTAAATAAGCATTCCACTTACCAACCATCTTGCCCCTTATATTTATCAGCTTTTTCACGATTTTCAAATTCTTGTTCTTTAGCCCATTCTGCTTTTTCTGTTTTTCCTTCTCGTACGTATTGATCAGCTTCTCGACTAAAACGATCAGCCCGATGATTAAACATCTCTTCTTTATCTTTAAAAAAACCCATAACATTACCTCCCTATTTAATTTATCCTTCGATATATGTACTCCAAAAAATTCACCTATGTTATTAATTGTTAACCTTGTTACTTGAAGAATAAACAATCCTGCAAAAACACTTACTTAACGCTCCTTTTTACCTATTATTACCATAAAGGAAAATAAAATTCAATTTTTACAATTGAATCATTCTACAAAATATAACAATTCAAAAGGAGAAGATTCCGCTCCCTTTGAAAATACACTGTTTATCTAATTTTGTAGCCTTGGAAAATCATCATCTGTGGTATACTTCCCCACTGGGATAATTGCATTTCAATTTTCGACTGAAACTGATTCATTAACACCTTCTTATAGTTCATCATTTCCAGCATATGCTCCCACTGTAGCTCTATATCGTAAAGCTCATCAAATCTAGTGGAGTTTAACAACCATTTTATTTTCTCTAACTTTTCATACGTTAATCTTTCTGATCCCCTTTTATTTAAAAACGCTTTTTCAATTTTCAACGTAAAGGACATTTCATTGCCTAGTTTAAGTGAGGATGTTTTTATTTTTATAAAGCAACACCCTATCACCACTATATGTAAGGATTGACTCTGGACGGACTATTCCATTTATTTTAGAGATTAATATGGTAATGGTTCACCAGGTCTCTTTACATACTACAACATATAGTTAAACCTCCCGGAAAACACCACATATCGTATCGAAGAACAAATATTCGTACTAAGTATTGATATTTATATTAAATTTATAGTATAATAACTCCGTTAGCAATTCTACCAAAAATTTCTTTATTTTTTACATAAATATACTACTGTCACTGTCACTCTGCTATTTCTATTACATACTATTATTTGGAGGAATTTTATGAAGTTAAACGATTATTTTAAAAAATTTGTTGCAAACATTTCCTTAAATCCCACCCGTATTAATCGCGTAGAAAGTGCTTTATCTCATTGGGGAAAAAACTTCAAAGAAGACGAAGAGATAGAAGATCTATTTCTCGATTTTTATTCACAAGGATCCTATAGTACAAATACTGGGATTAAGCCAAAAAACGATGATGAATTCGACGTTGATGCTATATTACTCCTTGAACTGGATGAAGAAAATGAACCTCAAGATATCCTTAAATGGATTGCCTCACGAATTAAAAGCCATAAAGAATTTGAAAAAAGTGTTAAAACAAAAGACCGATGTGTACGAATTGATTATGCTGGAGACTTCCATGTAGATATCGTTCCTGCATTGCCATGTGAAGGCGTCATAAAAATTCCTTCTAAAAAAGAAAACGAATGGTGCAAAACAAACCCTAAAGGATTTACTAATTGGTGCAATGCTATTAATAGCAAAACCGATAGCTATTTTGAAAAAGTAGTAAAAATCATGAAACATTGGCGCGATGATAACGTCGGAAAAGATACAGCACCTAAATCCATTTTAATGACAACTTTAATCGGTAACGCCTTTGTGAAAAAAAATTCTATTGCTGAAACTCTAGTAGAAACACTAGACGTTTTAATCGATGATTTGAACGAACTTATAGAAGAAGATGATGGTGACGTATTTGTTAAAAATCCTTCTCTCGAAGATGAGAATTTGGCTAGAAATTGGGATCAAACAAAAGCAGAGCGTTTCTTGAAAAAAGTGCAAAAGCTTAAAGAAAACTGTCAAGACGCTATGGATGAAAAGAATAAAGAAGACAGTATAGAAAAGTGGCAAGACATTTTTGGAAAATCCTATTTCCCTTCTGAATTAGGGGAAGCAAAAGATATGGCAAATAGAATTAATAATGGTTTAATAAAAGTAGCACCTACTGGTTTATTAAATCAAGAACAAGGTACAAAAATTCGTGAACATCGTTTTTATGGTGAATAAATGAAGCGTATAAAAACAATCAATCTTGGATTACAAAATTTAGCGATTCAAAAAAAGTTCCCTTCACTTAAACTTTATAAAAAAAACCATCAAGATATTTTTTGGTTAGGAGAATTAGAATCATCTCCCCACGCAGTAAAATATACGGTTAAAATTAGCTATACTCCGTATAAACCAAAAGTTTTCATTATGGAGCCACAAATCTTAAAAAGTGCTCCTCATCGTTATTCGGATCAATCTTTATGCCTATATCACCCAAACGATAAGAGTTATCGTCCTAATTTATTAATTGCAGATACTCTTATCCCTTGGACCTGTGAGTGGCTTTTTTTCTATAATATTTGGTTAGAAGAGGGTATTTGGTGGGGAAAAGAAGCCCCTCATAGCCCCATCCCCTGTTAAGAAAGGACGTAATACATGTTAAATTGGGATCATTACAAAAAAGGTTCTTGGCAAACCAAAGAGCCGAATACTTTTAAAATTTTATCAATTGATGGCGGTGGAATGAAAGGCGTTATTCCTTCTCAATACCTCAAAAAAATTGAACATATAATAGGAGAGCCTATTCATCAACACTTCGATTTATTAACAGGTACTTCGACTGGAGGTATCATTTGTCTCGGTTTAGCATCTGGAATGAGCGCTGAACAAATTGCAAATCTTTATATCCAGGAAGGAAATCAAATTTTCGGTACAAAAAAAGCAAAGGGATATTTGATAAATGCTTCATATTCAAACCACCCATTAAAAAAACTATTAATAGAAAAGTTTGCTGATAAGAAGATTTTAGATGCTAATACAATGCTCTGCATCCCATCAATTGAACATCACAAAGCAGAACCAAAAGTATTTAAAACTCCTCACCACTCAGATTATATCAGAGATGGCGAACGTTATATGTGGGAGGTTGGACTAGCAACTTCTGCTGCTCCATCCTATTTCCCTGCTGCCAATATTGGAGAAGGCGAATGTAAAATAGATGGGGGACTCTGGGCTAATAATCCCGTATTAGTCGGTATTGCTGAAGCTAAGAAATTAGGATATTCGTTAGATCAAATCAAAGTATTATCTTTAGGAACAGGCGATTGTTTATATAATGCTCCAAATAAAATCGCGGAAGCTGGTGGGCTATTGTCATGGAAGAAAAATTTGGTTGAGCTCACGTTTCAAGCACAATCAAAAGGGGCTGAACATACGGCAAAATACCTCATTGGTGAAAACTTAATCCGTTTAAATCCTGTTCTCACTCGACCGATTCCATTAGATTCTACAAAAAAAGAAGATATTGCTGATATGATACGAGAAGTAAATCATCTATTTGACAGAACCTTTATTACAAGAGGCGTAAAAAAAATGTTCTTCGAAACAAATTCAATACCTGTGTAAATAATAAAGGAGATCTTCATACACAATTGTTCCTTTATATGAATGTCTTGTTCAAATCTAATTTCATCAATTGAAGTTGTTTTTTATCCCACGTAAACTATCAAAAAGAAACAGGTGAACCTTTTGTCTACAGAGAAAAAAATTAAAGTTATTCGCATGTCTAACCATGGATTTGATATTAAACCCTATCACCAAAATACAACTTTGGACTTTTTAAACGTGACAATAACTGATTTAAATCAAAGTATTACAATCTCTTCTGAACAAGCAAAATACAATAAAAATAATAAAATAGTCGGTTGTTTTTGTTTCCTTGATAAATTTGATGAATCTCAATTAGACACTGGGGGTAACTTATCTTTTAGAATCGAAAACAAGCGAAATATAGGCTACTTACCAGCCGATGAAATCGTATTTGTTAGAAACACCCTAAATAATAAAATTGCAGATCGATTTGTATACGGATTTGAAACAGATACGATACATCCTATCACCCAAAAACCCATTACCGAAAGATTCGGAGGATTCACCTATGAATTTGTAAAAATGCCACTATGGTTAGCAATACAAAGATTAAATGAACACATCAAGAATAAAAATGGTATGGCTCCAGACGAGGTTATATCCGAGTTCTATTTAACAGAAGAACAAGTTAAAAATAAGTTAATCCTTAAAGAAGAATAATTTGTTCCGATGATTATATAAGTAAGATCCTTATAAAAAATCGCTCTTGAACCGAATATGGATATTTACGAAAATAGACCGTCATTTGTATGGTCTATTTTTTTAGAGGATTGACAAATCAAAGATGTAAATTACAAAAGAATAGCGAGAGGGTGATAAATATGATTTTTAAATTCAGAAAATATATTTCTTGGCATAATAACTCTCAAGAAAACTATCTTATGGTTTATAGTGACAATCCCTTAGATAAAAAATATTTTTCTTTTGATGACCATCCATCCACCATAATGCAATCTACAGGACTTTTTGATCAAAAAGAAAGAGAAATTTATGAATCAGATATCGTTGAAATCAATAATAAGATCTATGGAGTGAAGTGGGATACGGGTAATGCACAATTTTCTTTAATCCGAAAAGGAGAACTCCATCGAAATATAAAAGAGCTGGTTAATACTTGCTTTGTTGTTGGGAATTCATATGAAAATATTGAGTTACTAGAGAAATTATAAAATAAAAAAGTCAATAAACGCAAAAAACCTTCGTAGACACGAAGGCTTTTTTATGGCGGTCAGATCAACCGACCCCCAAATTGATATGTAAGTTCCAAGCAGTCAGATCAACCGACTCCCTGTTTTTTTTGGCTAAGTAGAATTTACCATCTTTTTTATTTCAAGTCAAGAAAAAATTAACAGGAGATCATCGGGCGATCAGTTTTCCGATCCCCCTACTCCTTTTACAGGACCTGTATATCTAGTATATACTTACTTATGTAAAATATTCCTTCTTTTAAAAAGTCCATCAAGCCCCTGTTGCTTCATCATCCTGTCTTGGATCATCAATCCAATCCCTTTTCTTTTTAGTAATTGGAATCTTCTTAAATCCCCAGTTTCTAAAATCTTGATCCGGGCTTGGGCTATAAATTTTTGTCTTTATCGCTTTAAAAATTTTATTTTCTGTTCCATAATTTTTTATACATTTAGGCTTTGCTTCTACAATTCCTTTTCGAACCCGACCGATTGGATTACAAACCAGATCAGCAATTTCTAAACCTGATTGGTATAAAGGATCGCCTTTTTTTGCAAGTATAAACCCTTTTATTTTTTCTCTATACTTCTGAAAATCTAAATGCATTGTTCCATTGTTGAATACTTCAAAGAAAGCTTTTTGAATCAAAAGATTCTCATAATCATCTCTAGATTCTAATACAATCCGTGCATTTTCTACATCTGTTTGACTCAAAAATGAATAAAACGTTTCAAGGATATGTATAAATGCAACAACGTATGGATCCTTGTGTGCTAGAAAATATTGTTTTAGTTTCACTTTATCAATTGTTACCGATATGATTTTAAAATCTAGGTTACCTAAGAAATTAGGCATATTGTTATAAAAATCCGCACGCTGTTCTTTTTTAAACTTCGCAAAATCACCTCGCCCCCTAGAAATTTCATCTAAATGTAACATTACATCTTGTGTTCCAAAACATTGCATTTTTACTCGATTAAGCCGATTACGTAATTCACTTGTTCTACCATTTTGATCAACAGCATACTTGTTTTCAAAAATCACACCTGTTAAAGTAAATGGCTGAGTGCTACTTTGAGCAATTCCCGTTTCATCAATAAATAAAATATACTTTTTTTGCTTGCTTACCAAACTACCTTCCCCCTGAAATGATTTCTAGTATTACCATAATCATACCACATAAAAATAACAATTATAAAAATACTTACACCATTAAAAAAAGGAGTTTTTCTTGTAAAAAAAAGCTTCTCTGATTGCTTAAGTAATAATTCCATCTTCTGTTTTATAAAATAGATTTCATCTATTTGCAATCACTACACATCACGTTTGAGATGTGGTTACGAACTGTCTTTTCACTGATAAAAAGTTCACCTGCAATTTCCTTCGTTGTTTTATCTTGAACCAGTAATTCAAATACTTCTCTCTCTCTCTTTGTGAGTAAAGGTTTAGATTGATACGCTTTTTCCTTCAACTGGTATAACCCTCCTTGCTTAAGCCAGAGCTGTGTATGTGTAAGTTGGGTGTTTATTTAGTCAAGATATTGTATGAACGAAATGTGCGGGTGGTGAATGAAAATGGGCTTTATTTCACATGTTATTTTAGACTTTTATACAGTGCAGACACTCCTTGCATCCACTCACTTTTCAGTACGCCATATTTGTTCTAGTAAAATGCTAACAACGGTACCTACGAACAAACCATTTCCAAATATATATTGTATAACAGACGGTAAGGACTGGAGCGCTCCAGACGGTAGAAACATAACGCCGCTGCCAAATAATACTGCAACGCCTAAAATTGTTACATTCCTTTCATTAAGCTCCACTTGTTTTATATTATTGAATCCAATTCCAATTAGCTGTACGAATGAAGCCATTAAAACCGCAGATGCGACGGCCGATGGTAAAGATGCTAAATAACGAATAATACTTGGGAACATCGACATTACGACTAGTAACATACATGCTAGTAAGAACGATCGTATATATTTTTGTTTTGTTAAACGTATAAATCCTGCCGTTGCTGGTAACGGCACGACACCTACAGTTGAAAATACGGAAGAGATGATATGTGAAATCCCTCCAACCCATGTTCCATCTTTCAACTGTTTTTGTTCAATAGTCGCTTTATGAATAGTTGCTTGATTAATCGCTATAATAGCTGCCACTGTATTTGAAACTAAAATACATACCATAACGAAACTCGATACAGCCATACCTGTATTCCATTTTGGAAGTCCCCAAGCAAATATTTGCGGAAGTTGCACAAAATGAGTTACTTGAGCTGGAATCGTCACTTTTCCTGCAATGAGAAAAAGAATCCATCCACTAATTAATCCTATTAAAACTGCATAACTTTTGACAAAACCTTTTCCAAAATTAGATAGTATAATAACGAACAGAAATATACTAAAAGCGATCATTGCTGTAAATCCATCGATTTGAGAAACAGTAGCAGTAATTCCTAGCATTCCTTTTAAAAATACACCGCTTAATTGTAAGCATAATAAAAGTAAAAACGTCCCTGTCACAAGCGGCGTAAACAAAAATAAAATACGTCCTATAAAACCAGTTACCCCTAACCCTATTAAAATAACACCGGAAATTATCATTCCTAATTCTAAAATTTGCAATGTACTATGTAATTGATCTTGTCCGGCCGTTGCGTAAGCAAGTACGGTAAATACTCCAACCCAAGATCCAGCTGGCCCATCCGCAATTGGCAGCCTATGCCCAATCCACCCTTGTAAAAAAGATGATATACCAACTACAAAAAATGTACGCTGCATTAAATAAAATATGTCTTCCGTCGTAAGATGAAATAATCCGCCAACGACAATTGGTAATGCGATTGAATTCGCTAATAAAAATATAAACCATTGCAAAGTTCCCATAATATGATTTTGATTATGTTGATTGTCCAAATTTTTCATCCTTCCTAGTAACCTATAAGAAATATATTTCAAACATAAAAAAGAAGAGTTCTATACTCACAATTAGAACCCTCCTCAAAACATTTAAACGATTCTTTTACACAAGATTATTAAATTTAACCTCACTTAAACTTCCAACAACAATATTTCCTTTATGCACGACTAAATGCTTCTCTGTTTGACGCGCTACTGCTTCAGCGACGCATGTTGCATTCGTCAAAACAAAACTCGCTTCATCTCCTACATTCGGCCAAGCTCGCTTCCCTTCACTGTTTAACGTTTCTTTTCCTCCCGTAATAAAGCGAAGTGCTTTTCCTAACGATCTTTCATCACTCCATCCAAAACGTTCCGCTAATCGATTTGCCTTTTGCAACATATCACCTGTTCCAAACGGTGACCAATGATCTGTAATACTATCATTTCCTAATGAAACTTTCACACCTTTTTTATCTAATAATGGAATTGGGATTACTTGTTTCCCAATTGGTACTGTTGAAGTAATATCAATGTGTAAAGCTGCTAGTCTTTCCGCCACTTCTTCAGCTTCTTTATCTGTAACACCACCAAGTCCAAGCGCATGACTAATCGTTACGCGACCTTGCCATCCCGCTTCTTCTGTTAAACTTGCCAATCTCTTCATCGTAAACGTCCCAAGATTATTCGCATCATGCAGATGAATATCAACGTTCGCATTAAATTCTACTGCGATATCCATAATGGTATGTAATGATTTTTCAATATCATTATCCACTGTAGCCGGATCCACTCCACCGACTAGATGCGCACCCATACGCATAGCATCTTTCACAAGTTGCACAGAATTACTGCGCAATAATCCATGTTGCGGAAAAGCAACAATTCTACCAAAAACCTGTTTTTTATATGTTTCCAACGCCGCTAACGTCGCCTCCAAATTACCAAGTCCAATAATCGGATCAACATTACAATGCGTTCTTATATTCGTTGCACCATTTTGAAGCAATAACGCTAGCATATTTTCCGCCCTATCTTGAGCAGTTGCTAATTGCTTCGGTAAAATTTCCTCTTCTTCATGAAAACGTGTAAAAATACTTTCTGCTGGCATACAAGCTTTCCAAGGACCACTATAATATGTTTTATCAATATGAATATGCATCTCTTCGAAAGCAGGCAAAATTAATAAACGATTGGCATCAAAAATTGATACCCCTTCCTCTTGAATAGCCCCTGTTATCATTTTTTTAATTCTTCCATCTTCAATGAGTAAACTACATAACTCTGTTTCTGTTTGAGAAATTCTACCCTCTTCATATGTATACCCTGATTCAAGCATTACATTAGTCAGCCAATATACTGTCATCTCTATCCCTCCCACCCTTTATTGAAACTCACCTCATGATATAATTTTAATATCAACTGAAAATTAAGACAATTAATACGACTGTTTCCTAAAAAAAATGTAATACAACCTCATAGTCTTCTCATAAATTTCCATATAGAATAGAAGTATATAGCTTGTCATAAAAAGGAGTGGATTGGAAGATGTCAAAAAGGTTATGTAAATCCGAAACTGATAAAATACTATTTGGTATATGCGGTGGTTTAGGAGAATATTTTGATATTAGCTCTACTCTCATTCGCATACTTTGGGTCATTGCAGTTTTATGTTTTGGGACGGGGTTTTTAGTTTATTTTATTTGTTTATTACTTATGCCACGCTCTTACTAATAACATTCTTTCGTATATTTAAGCATAGTGTATACAAAATCCCCTATAGATTTTTCTATAGGGGATTTTTTCATGAAGAATATTTCATCGTTAAATGTAATACCGCCACTTCATCTTCTTCATTCTTATAACTATGTTTCTTATTCGCTTCAAATTGAATCGAGTCGAACTCATTTAATTCGTATACATCGCTTTCTACTTGAATCAATACTTTCCCTTTCATTACCGTTACAAGCTCAATAGCACCTTCATGATGCGCTTCTGGTTCATATATACTATTCGATCGTAAACAAGCACGGTGCATTTCCATCCCCGTTTCTTTCGTATAACGGAACATTGTTTCTAAATGCCATGCTTGTCCTACATCTACTGCAAATCCTTCTCCGCAGCGCGCAACAGCTACAGGTTCTCCAACAACCATCAATCTCGATAAAGGAATTGATAATCCTTTCGTTATTTTCCAAATGACGGCTAACGTCGGATTCGTTTCGCCTCTTTCAATCTTTCCTAACGTTAATTTACTAACTCCTGTTTTTTGAGCTAATTCTTCTAAACTTAATTTTTGCTCATTTCGAATTTGTCTTAATAACTGACCTACTTGCTGAATGACTTCTTTCGTTTGCATATCTTCATGTTCTTTCATCTATAAAACCACCTTAAAATATAAAATAGTTTACTTTTATACAAATAAAGTATATTATACTATACATATTCTTTGAATTTCGAAAGGAGTGCTATACTTCATGCGCGCAATTTTATTAGGTCTTTTATCATCAGCCTTTTTTTCCGCAACCTTTATTATTAATCGAGCGATGAATGTATCTGGAACGAGCTGGGCTTGGACAGCTTCCTTCCGTTTTTTATTTGCTCTCCCTATTTTATTCCTTATCGTTTTATTTCGCAAAAACTTAAGGGGGTTATGGGAAGAATTAAAGAAACATCCATTGGCTTGGATCGGGTGGGGGTCTGTTGCTGGTATTGGTTTCTATTCTTTATTAAGTTTTGCAGCTGTCTTTTCTCCCGCTTGGCTCGTTGCTGGAACTTGGCAAGTTACTATATTAGCAGGTTTACTACTCTCGCCATTATTTTTCGTTAAAATAGAAACAAAATCAGGTACGAAACTTGTACGCGGAAAAATTCCACTTCGTAGTTTATATGTCGCATTATTTATTTTACTTGGTGTAATTTGTATGCAAGCAACTGCAGCAGGTCACATTACAATGACTCAGTTCATTTCAGGATTTTTACCTGTCGTGTTAGCTGCTTTCTTATATCCATTCGGTAACCGAAAAATGATGGAACTTGTTGGCGGGCGTCTTGATACATTCCAACGTGTATTAGGAATGGCAATAGGCAGTCTTCCTATAACAATTTTACTTGGTATATACGGATTTTCTACTACGGGTATTCCAACATCAAGCCAAATGCTGCAAGGATTTTTGTTAGCATTATGTTCTGGCGTTATAGCGACAATGACATTTTTCTTTGCTACTGACTTAGCCAAAGATAATCTCGCTCTACTTGGAGCTGTTGAAGCAACGCAAGCTGGAACGATGGTCTTTACCGTGCTTGGCGAAATTGTTTTCTTAAATGGTTCATTTCCTGGCGGGCTTTCCCTACTTGGAATGATTATTATTATGTTAGGAATGGTTGCAAATAGCATTTTAAACCGTTCTGTTCCAGTCGTTAAACAGAAAAAAACAGCATAAAAAAAGAGTATGGTTCTGTGACAAAGAACCATACTCTCTTTTTATTGTCCCCCTATTGCGCCTTATCAGAATAGTATTTCATTAACGGTTTATACTAAAACCTATGTTATAATACGGTTCATGCGCAACAATAGGAGGTAAATTATGTTAAAAAAAGCAATCGCTGAATTTATTGGTACATTTGTACTAGTATTATTCGGAACTGGAGTAGCTGTCATTGGCGGCGGAATTGAAGGAATTGGAACATTAGGAATCGCTATGGCTTTCGGTCTATCTATTGTGGCTATGGCATATAGCATCGGAACAATTTCTGGATGTCACATTAACCCAGCAGTATCAGTAGCTATGTTCATCAATAAAAGAATGAACGCTATGGAACTTTGTTATTATGTATTAGCTCAAATTTTAGGTGGTTTATTAGGAACTGCAACGTTAGTAACAATTTTAAAATCTGCTAAAACACCTTTAGATAATTTAGGTCAAAACGGTTTTGGAACTCTTGGTTTATCTGGAGCATTTCTAGTTGAATTTATTTTAACTTTCGTATTCATTTTAGTAATCGTTGCTGTAACAGGTAAAAAAGGAAGTTCTTCTCTAGCAGGATTAGTAATTGGTTTCACATTAGTTTTAGTTCACTTATTAGGTATTCCGTTAACTGGAACTTCTGTTAACCCAGCTCGTAGTATCGCACCAGCTTTATTCGCTGGCGGAGAAGCACTTTCTCAACTATGGGTATTCATCATCGCACCAATTGTTGGTGGTATCGTAGCAGCTATCGTAGGTAAATTCATTTTAAATACTGAAAAATAAAATTTTCAATATTTCTAAATAAAAAAAGGCGAGCCCTCATTATGAGGATGCTCGCTTTTTTACTCTTTCATTTTAGACTTTAAATTTGTAACTAATTGATCTACTGTTACATTTGCAAGTACATTTTCCATCGCTTCTTGCGCTTGCATTAAAATAATTTCTAATACTGATTGAATATTAGCTCCTACTGGACATTCAATGTTGGGATTTTCATGGAAGGAAAATAGCTGTCCTTCTTCTACAACTTCCACTGCTTTATATACATCAAGTAATGTAATTTCTTCTAAATCACGAGCAAGTGTCGTACCACCTTTACCAGCTTGTACATCAACAAGTCCTGCTCTCTTCAACATTCCTGTAATGCGACGAATCACAACTGGATTTGTATTCACACTACCGGCAATCCATTCAGAGGTACAGCGAGAGTTTCGATCTATCGCAAGTAATGTCAACATATGAACACCTACTGTAAAACGACTACTAATTCCCATCTGCACACCCTCCTTTTTATTCATTCTATTAAAAGACGACTCTTATTATTATATACTATTTTTAATTTATACATAAAGAAAAAGCACGATTTCAACAGGAAATCATGCTTTTCTCTCATTATTGACGCTTTATAAATTTCGCTAAATCTTTAAATTTTACTTTGTCTGAGTAATTCATTACACCATTTACGTAAATGCGACTTGCAAGCATATTGACGATAGCAATAGTCACCAATAAAATGACTAAAGTCACAATAATCTCTACAGTTCCTGCTTCACCCGCTACAAGCCTTGAAAATGTAACCATAGGTGTAAAGAATGGAATATACGAACTAACTACAGCTAATGTACTATTAGGATCAAATAGTGATTTAATACTAATGAAAAATGCTGCTATACCTAACATTGTAATTGGGAACGAAAGAGATTGCACATCCTCAATTTTTGATACAACAGCACCAACCGCTGCATATAACATTGCATATAGTAAGTAGCCTGTAACAAAATATACAACGAACATACTAATTACTACAGCATCCAACTTGGAAAAGTCTAGTGCAAGTCCTACTAAAGATGCATTTTCTAGGTCTACCCAACCTAATAAATACGGTACAAGAAAACCGAGAGAAGCAGTAATAAGTAATAGTAAAGCACTAGAAACAATTGCTAAAATTTTAGCATGTAGCATTGTTAATGGTTTTACTTTCGGAAGCATTAACTCCATAACACGGGATGATTTTTCGGATGCTATCGTCGTCCCAATTGCAGTTCCAAACACAATAATAAACATATATAAAGCAAACGAGAAAACATAGCCAATTCCAAAGGAAGATGCATGATCTTTTACCGCCTCTTGCTTTAACGGAATTTCCATCTGTAACTGTTTTGCTACTTCGGCAGATACGTTATTTTTTTCAATCATTACCGCTGTATACTGTTCCTTCAAATAACTTGCCATAAGTGTAGCCGTTGATTGACTCGGAAAACCACTATACATATACGTCACTTCTGGGATACCATTCTTTTCTGTAATACGGAATAAACCGTCTAAATCCCCATCTTCTACTTGCTTACGTAGTTTATTAAACTTACCCTTATTTTCTACCGTTACTTTAGCAGACGGAAGTAACTTCGTTATATCACTTTCTTGCACTTTATACGTATCGCTTTCTGTTACTACAGCAAATTTATCTTTTCCTTTATCGTTATCAGCTGTGAAATGATTAAATGCGAAAAGCCCAAACACAACTAAAAACAAAATCGCACTCGTAATTAATGATTTTTTAGATAAAAATGCTTCCCTAAAATAAAATGAAAATACGTGAGAAAATTTACGCATCGTTATTTCGCCCTCTCTACAAAGATTTCGTTTAACGTCGGCTCTAACATTTTAAATTGTCGTAAGGTAATACCTTGTTCTTGTAATTGTTGTAAAATGTTTAGAGCTTCTGCATCGTCTTGTACTCGCACATAAAGAAGGCCTTGTTGTTTTTCATACGATACATGAATAGCTTTTAATCCCTTCTCATTCTCTTCTGTATCTTCAATCGTTAAATTACGGAAACCATATTCTTTTTTAATATCACTTAATTGACCTTTTACGACTGCTTCACCTTTTTTCAAAATACATACATGTTGGCAAAAAGCCTCTACTTGTTCCATACGATGACTAGATAAAATAATTGTCTTTCCGTTCTGTACTTGTTCTTCAATAATGCTAGCTAACATCCCCGCATTCACTGGATCCAGTCCGCTAAATGGCTCATCTAAAATGAGAAGTTCAGGGTTATGAAGAAGAGCAGCAATTAATTGGATTTTTTGCTGGTTCCCTTTTGAAAGCTCTCCTGCCGTTTTAAATTTATATTCCGGTATTGCTAATCGATCTAACCAGTGATCAATAGCAAGATCTACTTCTTTTTTCGTCATGCCTTCTAATCTGCCAAAATATCGCAACTGGTCTACTACTCTACTTTTTGTATATAAGCCTCTTTCTTCTGGTAAGTACCCTATCGTTACTCCACTAGTCCCAAATGATTTTCCATCCCATGTAATAGACCCTTCATTAGGCGTTAATAATCCGAGAAGCATTTTGATTGTCGTTGTTTTTCCTGCACCGTTTCGTCCAAGCAATCCTAACACTTCACCTTTTGGTAATGAAATTTGCAAGCCGTTAACTGCTTTTGATTCCCCAAATTGTTTCGTTAAGTTTTGAATTTGTAAACTCAAAGTATAAAGCCTCCCCTTTACTATCATTCATACTCTCTTTCAAAGACTATGTTTATACAAGATAAAATATAGCACTACACTTTATCCTCTTAATATGTAACACCGCCTTAATCCATCATTTGTTCTATTTAGTTAAAATTGTAAATATTATCGTATGATTTGTCAATTATTATTGTCATTTCGACAATTAAACTTGTCAAAATAATTCCCATCATTTTTTCTCATCTTTCTAATATAGGACATACTACTACATATACAAAAGACAATATGCAAATGTTCATAAAAAAAATTTATATTTTAATATATAATATAAGATGATTTTTTAACATCAAGGAGGATACATATGAAGATGAAGAGGGGCATTACCACTTTATTATCTGTAGCGGTTCTATCTACATCGCTTGTAGCATGTTCAGGAACACAAGAGAAAACAGTGGCGAAAGAAGAGAAAGTAAAATTAACAGACCAGCAATTAATGGCTGATTTATGGTATCAAACAGCCGGTGAAACGAAAGCATTGTACTACCAAGGATACAATATCGGTCAATTGAAGCTTGATGCAGCTCTTGCAAAAGGAACCGAGAAAAAACCCGCTATCGTACTTGATTTAGATGAAACTGTTTTAGATAACAGTCCTCATCAAGCAATGAGCGTAAAAACAGGAAAAGGCTATCCGTATAAATGGGATGATTGGATTAATAAGGCTGAAGCTGAGGCCCTTCCAGGTGCAATTGATTTCTTACAATATACAGAGTCTAAAGGTGTAGATATTTACTACATCTCAAATCGTAAAACAAACCAACTAGATGCAACAATTAAAAACCTTGAGCGTGTAGGCGCTCCTCAAGCAACGAAAGAACATATATTACTACAAGACCCGAAAGAAAAAGGAAAAGAAAAACGCCGTGAACTCGTTTCTCAAACACATGATATCGTTTTATTCTTCGGTGATAACTTATCTGACTTCACTGGTTTTGATGGAAAGTCTGTAAAGGACCGAAACCAAGCAGTCTCAGATTCAAAAGCACAATTTGGGGAGAAATTTATTATTTTCCCAAATCCAATGTATGGCGATTGGGAAGGCGCTTTATATGATTATGATTTCAAAAAATCAGATGCAGAAAAAGATAAAATCCGCCATGACAACTTAAAATCATTTGATGCAAAATAAAAGAGGATGGCATGTGCCATCCTCTTTTATTGCAAATTTCTCGTTAAAGGTAAAATAAACACTTCTACACGTCTATTTTTCGCTTTTCCTTCTTGCGTATCATTTGGAGCAATTGACCGGTATTCTCCGTAACCAACTGCACTAAATTTTCCTGGTTGTAATTCTTTATTTTGCAGTAATACTTGCATAAAATTAACTGCCCGCTGCGTACTTAATTCCCAGTTCGATGCAAATTGCGCATTTGCAATAGGAACATTATCTGTATGTCCAGATACTGTGATTTCACGAGGTGATGCTGAAACAAGTAAATTAGACATTTCTTTCGCAATACTTAACGATTCTAATTTTACGTCCGCTTTCCCAGAATCAAATAGTACATTTTCTAATATCGTTACCTTCAATCCCTTTTCTGTTAAATCAGTTTTAAAAGAAGAAGATAATCGATTTTCCTCAATATACTTATCAATACCTTTTTGTACCGCTTTTAATTCGTTCATTTCTTGTTGCTTTACTTCAGCTTCAGCATTCTTTTTAATCTTCTCAGACTCTAAACTACTTGCTGATAATTCCTTTTCATCATTTGGCTTCTGATCACTTAAAAATTCTTTGTTACCTGTTCCACCAGCTAATTCACTTCGAAAAGCAACAGCCATCTGTTTAAACTTAGCAGCATCTATACTGCTCATTGCGAATAAAACGATGAACAATGCAAACAACAACGTTAACATATCAGAATAAGGGATTAGCCAAGTTTCATCGATATGTTCTTCGTGTTTTTTCTTTTTACTTCTTCTATTTTTTTTACTCCGCATTTTTTTCTGCCCCTTTTTCAAGCTTTTTGCGCTCAGTTGCAGAAAGTGCACCTAAAATGCGGTTCTTCATAATAAACGGATATGTACCTTCTTGTAACATTAATAGACAATCAATAATTAAACGTTTTTTCTCTAATTCAGCTGCAGATTTTTGCTTTAATTTATTTGCAAATGGATGCCATAGTATATAACCTGAGAAAATACCAAAAATCGTTGCAATAAATGCACCCGAAATAGCGTGACCTAACTTTTCAATATCAGTTAAATTACCAAGTGCAGCTACAAGACCAATAACAGCACCTAAAACCCCTAATGTTGGTGCATATGTACCAGCTTGAGAAAAAATTGCTGCTCCCTTTGCATGCCTTTCTTCAATTGCTTCTAATTCAGCTTCTAAAATTTGTTCTAAATCTTCTGCAGATACGCCATCAATCACAAATTTCATACCACGCAAAAGAAATTCATCTTGAATTTTGTCTAATTGCTGCTCTAAAGACAAAATACCGTATTTTCTACTTTCAGATGTCCAATGAACAAACAATTCTAGCAACTGTTCATAACTTAAATCTTTTTTATTAGAACCAAAAAGAACTTTAAATAATTTTGGAATCTTTTTCAATTGATTCATTGGAAATGCTATACATACTGCAGCAAATGTACCAACGAAAATAATTAATGCTGCGGCAGGATTAACTAAGGCCATTACGTCAGCGCCCTTGACGACCATTCCTACTACTACCGCCACTACTCCCAAAATAATTCCAATAAGTGTTGCAAAATCCATTCCCATTCACTCCTAGTCTATACAAGAAGTTTTTTATTCTCGATAATCGCTACATCTTCTTATGTGTATATATTACATAAAAAATGAATTTCATGAAAGACAAGAAATGAATTATATAAAAAAATACTACAATTTCACACATTTTCTGACATTTTCTTTGCATTTCTATTACGTTACGACTCTTATATTTCTTTTTCATTAAACTAGACTTATAATAAGAAACGATACACATTTTATTAAGAAAGGACTGTGATTACAAGGCATCATGAAAAAGATAATTATTATTTCTGCCACTACTATTGTAATCGGTATCACTTCTTTCGCTTACTTTAGTTCTAAATCACCACTACAAAATAATGCGAAAGCTGTCGAAAGTCAACAGCATAGTAACCACCAAAAAGAAGAGATTCCTGCTTTTCCAAAAGCTGATCATAATGCAAAGAAGCTAGACAATGATTTTTCCGTTGTAACAAATCCAGAGTCTAATCTTGTATTAGTTAATAAACATCGAAAACTACCAGACGGATACACACCTGAAGACTTAACGAGACCAAACGTACCATTTACTAGTCCAAAAGATAAAGAAAAAACATTGCTGCGCAAAGATGCTGCAGATGCACTTGAAAGTATGTTTGAAGCGGCAAAGAAAGAAGGACTAGAACTTACAGCTGTATCTGGTTATCGTTCATACAAACGCCAAAAATCATTACATGATACATACGTTAGACGTCAAGGTAAAGCTGAGGCGGATTCAGTAAGTGCCATTCCCGGTACGAGTGAACATCAAACTGGTTTAGCAATGGACATTAGTTCAAAATCTGCTAAATTCCAATTAGAGCCTATTTTTGGAGAGACAAACGAAGGTAAATGGGTTGCAAAACATGCTCATGAATTTGGCTTTGTCATTCGTTATTTAGAAGATAAAACAGAAACAACAGAATACTCATATGAACCGTGGCATTTGCGCTACGTTGGAAATCCATACGCTACATACATATATAAACATCATTTAACATTAGAAGAGGCGCTGGAAGACAAAAAATAAGAGAGCAATTTGCTCTCTTATTTTTCTTTCACTCTATCATTGTATTAATTTTTTCTTCCACTCTTCAGGCCACGGTTCGCCTCTTCCCGTTTTTTTCGATGCTTGGACCATCATTCCACGACCAACTAAACAAACCTCTCCTTCTGCATTCTTCACCATATAATGCAAATCTAATGAAGAATTTCCAACTGATCCCGCTTTTACATACACCTTCAACTGTTCATCAAAATATATTTGTTTAATAAAATTACATTGTAAATCCGCAACAACAATCATCGTTTCTGAAGATTCATGCGTCCATTCTTGCATAAATCCAAGTTCTTTAAACAATGCGATACGCGCTTCTTCAAAATAGGTGAAGGCAACGACATTATTTACATGTCCAAACATATCTACTTCACCAAAACGAACCTTTACAGGATTGTAAAACGAAAAACCACTTTCCCATTGCTCAAAGTCTTCAATATAAGAAATCCTCTTCATTGTTCCCTCTCCTTTTCGCTTTAAAATAAACAGAATAAACAGAAAAATATAGTTATAAATATTGCCTCTTCGATATGAAGAGGCAATATTTATTAATAGTTATTGTCGCTACCAAAGAAATCTTTGAACGATTGAATTGTTGTATCACGGTTTAACGCCGCAATTGAAGTTGTTAATGGAATACCCTTTGGACATGATTGCACACAGTTTTGAGAGTTACCACAGTTTGCAAGTCCTCCATCACCCATAATTGCACGTAAGCGATCTGCTTTATGCATTTCACCCGTTGGATGTGAGTTAAATAAACGAGCTTGTGATAACGGTGCTGGTCCAATAAAGTCCGATTTACTATTTACGTTTGGACATGATTCTAAGCAAACACCACATGTCATACATTTTGAAAGCTCATAAGCCCATTGACGTTTCTTCTCTGGCATTCTTGGTCCTGGTCCTAAGTCATACGTACCATCAATTGGAATCCAAGCTTTAACACGTTTTAGAGCATTAAACATGCGACTACGGTCAACTTGTAAGTCACGAACAACCGGGAATGTCTTCATCGGTTTTAAGCGAATTGGTTGTTCTAATTGATCGATAAGCGCTGTACATGATTGACGCGGTTTTCCGTTAATCACCATCGAACATGCACCACATACTTCCTCTAAACAGTTCATATCCCATGCAATCGGAGTTGTTTTGTTTCCTTTTGCATCGACAGGATTACGACGAATTTCCATAAGCGCCGAAATAATATTCATATTCGGACGATACGGAATTTCAAACTCTTGGTCAAACGCTTGCGCATCTGGTCCATCTTGTCTCGTAATGATGAGGCGGATTGTTTTCTCAGACATGTTGTTTATCCCCCTTCTCTTCACTCTTAGCAGCTACATCGTGTTTTGAAGAATAATCACGTTTACGTGGTTTAATTAATGAAATATCCACGTCTTCGTAATGGAATGCCGGTGCATTTCCTTCTCCTTCAAATTTCGCCATCGTAGTTTTTAAGAAGTTTGCATCATCACGATTTGGGAATTCAGGTTTGTAATGCGCCCCACGACTCTCATTACGGTTATATGCGCCAATTGTAATAACACGTGCTAATTCAAACATATTTGCAAGTTGGCGTGTAAATGAAGCACCTTGGTTGCTCCATCTCGCTGTATCGTTAATGTTAATACGTTTGTAGCGAGCCATTAACTCTTCAATTTTTGCATCTGTTTCTAATAATTTTTTATTTTCACGAACTACTGTAACGTTATCTGTCATCCATTCTCCAAGCTCTTTATGAAGAACATACGCATTTTCATTACCATCGAGTGTTAAAATATTGTTAAATTTCTCTGTTTCGATTAATTCATTTTGTTCATACACAGTAGATGAAACAGCATCTGATGATTTAGAAAGACCTTTCATATATTCAATTGCATTTGGTCCTGCTACCATACCACCGTAAATTGCTGATAATAGTGAGTTCGCGCCAAGACGGTTACCACCGTGCATAGAATAATCACACTCACCTGCTGCAAATAAACCTGGAATGCTTGTCATCTGCTTATAATCAACCCATAGCCCGCCCATTGAGTAGTGAACAGCTGGGAAGATTTTCATTGGTAGTTTACGAGGATCGTCACCTGTAAATTTCTCATAGATTTCAATAATTCCACCAAGTTTAATATCTAGTTCTTTCGGATCTTTATGAGAAAGATCTAAGTACACCATGTTTTCACCGTTAATACCTAGTTTTTGCTCTACGCAAACATCAAAGATTTCACGCGTTGCGATATCACGAGGTACAAGGTTTCCGTAAGCCGGATATTTTTCTTCTAAGAAGTACCATGGTTTACCATCTTTATATGTCCAAACACGTCCACCTTCACCACGTGCAGATTCACTCATCAGACGTAATTTATCGTCTCCAGGAATTGCCGTTGGGTGAATTTGAATGAACTCACCGTTTGCATAATATGCGCCTTGTTGATATACAGCAGAAGCTGCTGTACCTGTATTAATAATAGAGTTAGTTGATTTTCCGAAAATGATACCAGGGCCCCCTGTTGCCATAATCACGGCATCAGCTCGGAAACTTCTAATCTCCATAGTTTGTAAGTCTTGTGCAACGATTCCTCGGCACACACCTTCATCATCAATAACAGCTCGTAAGAAATCCCAACCTTCATATTTCGTTACAAGTCCTGCTACTTCGTGACGACGTACTTGCTCATCTAATGCGTATAGTAATTGCTGTCCAGTTGTTGCACCAGCAAATGCTGTACGGTGATGTTGCGTTCCACCAAAACGACGGAAATCAAGAAGTCCTTCTTCCGTACGGTTGAACATAACACCCATACGGTCCATTAAATGAATGATACCAGGTGCTGCTTCACACATTGCTTTAACTGGTGGTTGGTTCGCTAAGAAGTCCCCACCATAAATTGTATCGTCAAAGTGGATCCATGGAGAATCCCCTTCACCTTTCGTATTTACGGCACCGTTAATTCCACCTTGGGCACATACAGAATGCGAACGTTTTACTGGTACTAAAGAGAACAGTTCAACATTTACTCCTGCTTCCGCCGCTTTAATCGTTGCCATTAAGCCAGCCAAGCCACCGCCGACTACTATAAGTTTCCCTTTCATGCTCTCCCACTCCTTACTGGTTTGCTAGCTGTGGATCGATGAACGCTAATAATGCACTCACACCTACATAAGATAGACCTAAGAAAATAGCTAATGTTACATAAGTAGAGATTCTTTGTGAACGTGGAGATACTGTAATTCCCCAGCTGATGCAGAATGTCCATAGTCCATTTGCAAAGTGGAAAATTGTTGAAACAACACCAACTAAGTAGAATGCAAACATAGCTGGATTGTTTAAAATATCTGCCATCATGTCATAGTTTACCTCTTTACCTAACGCTGCTTGAATACGAGTTTCCCAGACGTGCCAAGAAATGAAAATCAGTGTAACGATACCTGAAATTCTTTGGAAGACGAACATCCAGTTACGGAAATAACCGTAAGAAACCGCATTGTTCTTAGCTGTAAATGCAATATATAAGCCATATATAGCATGGTACAGTATTGGTAAAAAGATAATGAAAATTTCTAGCGCATACCGGAATGGAAGGAGCTCCATAAAGCCTGCAGCTTTGTTAAAAGCCTCTGCTCCTCGTGTTGCAAAGTTGTTTACAATTAAATGTTGCGTCAAAAAGACACCAACCGGGATGACCCCCATTAATGAGTGCCACTTACGAAACGTATACTCGCGGCCTTTCATGTCCCCATTACCCCCCTTGAATGATTGACTGCTGTTTTCAGATTAGTTTATGGCAATAATGTTTTTTCACTATTGGCATAAGAAAAACTGAAAAAATTATTCGAAATATTTCAGCATAATTTGATACCAAGTTCATTTTACTCCTATTTTTGTCGAAGCGTCAAGAAAACGTATACATAATTTGCATATAATTTGCCAATTCTTTTTTTCTTCTTATATATTCAGATTTTCCTAAAGAAAAATCTGTTTTTATAAATGAGAAATGTTATATAATAATCCCTATAGAAAGAGGGGAATATTGTGAGTAAAAATACAATCGATACAACATCTTTAGAAGATGTTTCATTGAACGCCTTCGCTTACGAATTGCTACGTGAAGAATTACTACCTGATTTAATCGGTAACGATCTAGATGGTATTTTATACTGGTCCGGTAGAAACCTTGCAAGAAAATATCCACTAGACACAATTGAAGAAGTCATTCAGTTCTTTGAAAAAGCTGGCTGGGGCACTTTAAGCATTATTGAACATAAGCGTCGTGAAATGCAGTTCCAACTTAAAGGCACACTCATCGCTGAACGTCAAAAACAAAAAAGACATTCTTCTTATCAATTAGAAGCTGGGTTCATCGCTGAACAAATTCAAAAGCAACGAAACGTCGTTGCAGAGTCCTACGAAGAAAAGAAAAAACGTTCAGACTCTATTACATTTCTTGTAAAATGGGATATAAAAGATCTCATTGAAGTGTAGCATTACCCACAGTCAACTAGACATATCAGTTTAGTTGACTTTTTGCATTTTCATTCATTTGAATTTATTTTAAATCTTCAGAAATTATACCAAAAAATAGAAGACGTTGTAAACTACAACGTCTTCTTATCCGCTAAATAACTATAAATCGTCTCTGCGACATTTTTCGGCATACCTGCTTCGACAAATTCCTCTATAGAAGCTTCTTTCATCTTCTTTAATGAACCAAAATGTTTTAACAATACCTTTTTCCGTTTATCACCGATTCCGGGGATATCATCCAGTGCTGATTGAATGACAGATTTCCCGTGTAATTGACGATGAAATGTAATCGCAAATCGATGCACTTCATCTTGAACACGCTGCAATAAATAAAATTCTTGGCTATTTCTCTCAAGCATCACAGGTTCAGGTGGATCTCCAATAATTAAATGAGATGTTTTATGTTTGTCATCTTTTACAAGACCTGCCATCGGAATATATAAACCGAGCTCATTTTCTAAAACATCACTTGCAGCCGCCAGATGGCCTTTTCCGCCATCAATAATGATTAAATCTGGTAAAGGTAAGTTCTCTTTCAATGCCCTTGTATAACGGCGTCTCACAACTTCTCTCATAGACTCATAATCATCTGGTCCTTGAACTGTTTTAATTTTATATTTCCTGTATTCTTTCTTAGCTGGTTTCCCATCAATAAAAGCAATCATTGCCGAAACAGGATTTGTCCCTTGAATATTTGAGTTATCAAACGCTTCAATACGATAAGGCGTTTCAATTCCGAGCTGCTTCCCTAAATTCTCTACAGCTTTAATCGTTCGCTCTTCATCACGTTCAATTAAATAGAATTTCTCTTCCAAAGCAATCTTCGCATTTTTATTTGCCAGTTCTACAAGATCTTTTTTCTTACCGCGTTTCGGCTGTGTCGCTTCTACTTCTAAAAAGCGTTCTACTAATTCTGAGTCTATACTTCCTGGAACGACAATTTCCTTCGGCTTAAAATGACTGCTGTTTTCATAAAATTGACCGATAAACGTTAAGAACCCCTCTTCTGGTTCATCGTAGATTGGAAACATAGAAACATCACGTTCGATTAGCTTTCCTTTTCGAACGAAGAAAACTTGAACACACATCCACCCTTTATCAACTGCATACCCAAACACATCACGGTCCACTAAATCACTCATAATCATCTTTTGCTTTTCCATAATCGCATCGATATGAGCAATTTGATCACGTAACTCTTTTGCACGTTCAAACTCTAGTTTCTCTGAAGCTTCATACATTTTTGTTTCTAATTCCGAACGAACTTCTTTATGTCCACCATTTAAAAACTTAATAATTTCATCTACAATTTCTTTATTTTGTTCTTCCGTAACTTCTTTCACACAAGGTGCTAAACATTGACCCATATGATAATATAAACAAACTTTATCAGGCATATTTGAGCACTTACGAAGCGGATACATACGATCTAGCAGTTTTTTCGTTTCATGAGCTGATTGTGCATTCGGATAAGGGCCAAAATACTTTCCCTTATCCTTTTTTACATTTCTCGTAATAAGTAATCGTGGTTGTTTCTCAGCTGTAATTTTAATAAAAGGATATGTTTTATCATCTTTTAATTGAATGTTATATTTTGGATCATGCTTTTTTATTAAGTTCAACTCTAAAATGAGAGCCTCTAGATTTGAGGAGGTTACAATATATTCAAAATCTACAATTTCTCCTACTAGCCGAAGTGTTTTCCCGTCATGCGAACCAGTAAAGTACGAGCGCACACGATTTTTAAGCACTTTTGCCTTTCCGACATATATAACCGTTCCTTGCTTATCTTTCATTAAATAACAACCAGGTTGATCTGGTAAAATAGCCAATTTCTCTTTTAAATGTTCGTGCACTCGTTACCCTCCATTTCTACATGCTTAGCATTTTTATTTTCACATGAAAACATACTATGCCAAAACACCCAACATACGTTCTTTTATTGTAACGGAAAGGTGTAAAAAAGGAAAATAAAAAAAGCTACCAAATGGTAGCCCTTTTATTTTAGAAGTGTTTAGAAACTAATTCCACTAACGCTTCTTTCGGTTTGTAACCTAACGCTTGATCAACTACTTTACCGTCTTTTAATACGAAAAGAGCTGGAATGCTCATTACTTCGAATTGACGAGCAGTTTCTTGATTTTCATCCACGTCTACTTTTACTACTTTTACTTTTTCGCCTAGTTCTGCATCAATTTCCTCTAATACAGGAGCGATCATTTTACAAGGTCCACACCAAGGTGCCCAAAAATCTAATAATACAACACCTTCGCTAGTTTCTGCTGCGAAGCTTTGGTCATTTGCGTTTACAATTGCCATTTTATTTCCTCCTTCAAGTATATTCTACCAAGAGTATATCATTAACTTATATACGTGGCGAATAATATGTATCGTTATGTATTGTAACAAAAAAGTGTTCCTTTATACTATATAAAAATACGGATTAAATACTAAAAAGATGAGAGACAGGGGATCTCTCACCTTTTTCTATATATAGGGGTACTTCACTTGGAACTCAAGGGTACTCAAATCATGAATGTACTTTTAACTTTTTAAACTCTTCTGTTAAAAGAGGTACGACTTCAAATAGATCGCCAACAATACCGTAGTCAGCTACTTTGAAGATACTTGCTTCTGGGTCTTTATTAATCGCAACAATTATTTTTGAGTTAGACATACCAGCTAAATGCTGAATCGCTCCAGAAATACCGCATGCAATGTATAGGTCTGGCGTAACAACTTTACCAGTTTGACCAATTTGTAATGAGTAATCGCAATACTCAGCGTCACAAGCACCACGAGATGCTCCAACAGCGCCGCCTAATACGTCAGCTAACTCTTTTAATGGTTTGAATCCTTCTTCGCTCTTCACACCGCGTCCGCCAGCGATAATAACTTTTGCTTCAGAAAGATCAACGCCTTCTGCCGTCTTACGGACGACATCTTGAATGATTGTACGTAAGTCTTTCACATCTACTGTAATAGAAGACACGTCACCACTGCGAGACTCATCTTTTTCAAGCGTTGCGATGTTATTTGGACGCACTGTCGCAAATAAGATGCCGTCTGTTACAATCTTCTTCTCAAACGCTTTACCAGAGTAAATTGGACGAGTAAAGATAACATTTCCACCTTCAACTTCTAAAGCAGTTACGTCAGAAACTAGACCAGCTTCAAGCTTCGCTGCTAATTTTGGTGATAAATCTTTCCCAAGTGCTGTATGTCCAAATACAATACCTTCTGGATTTTCTTCAGCATATACAGCTAAAAATGCTTGTGCATAGCCATCAGATGTATATGATTTTAATTTATCATTTTCAACTGTCACAACGCGATCTGCACCGTAATGAATCAATTCATTTGCAAAAGAAGCAACGCTATCTCCAACTAGAAGACCTACTACTTCACCGCCTTCTGCAATTGTTTTTGCTGCTGCTACCGCTTCAAACGAAACGTTACGTAGCGATCCATCACGAACTTCACCCATTACTAATACTTTACGAGCCATAGATTTTCCCTCCTGCATATATAATTTCGTATTTTATTAGATTACTTTCGCTTCTGTATGGAGCAACGATACAAGTTCTTTTACTTGATCTTGCAGCTCGCCTTGTAACACTTTTCCTGCATCTTTCTTAGGAGGCAAATAGATTTCAATTGTTTTTGTCTTTGCTTCCACATCATCTTCTTCTAAATCTAAATCATCTAATTCTAATTCTTCTAGTGGCTTTTTCTTCGCTTTCATAATACCTGGAAGCGATGGATAACGGGGTTCATTTAAACCTTGCTGTGCTGTTACTAAAACTGGTAATGAAGTTTCAATCACTTCTGTATCACCTTCAACATCGCGCTCAATCTTCACGTTTGTACCGTCAATTTCAAGTTTTGTAATTGTCGTTACGTACGGAATATTTAATGCTTCAGCTACACGCGGACCAACTTGTCCAGATGCACCATCAATTGCAACGTTTCCGCCTAAAATTAAATCTGCATCTTTATCTTTTAAATATTCAGCAAGCACTTTTGCTGTTGTAAACTGGTCACCATTTTCTACATCATCTTCAATATTAATTAATACCGCTTTATCGCAGCCCATCGCTAACGCCGTACGAAGTTCTTTCTCACTATCTTCGCCACCAACTGTTACGACAGTAACTTCTCCACCTTGTGCGTCTCTTACTTGAATTGCTTCTTCAATTGCATATTCATCGTAAGGGTTGATGATGAATTCCGCTTCGCCATCGTAAATTGCACCGTTTTTAATTACGATTTTTTCTTCTGTATCAAATGTTCGTTTCATGAGTACGTAGATGTTCATTCCATTTACCCCCTTGTTTTTCAGAAAGATTCTATCAATTTTAATTTTCTGTTAATTTATATTAAAAAAATAATTGAACTACCTGCCGCTAAATGAAGGCTTACGCTTTTCTAAAAATGCTGCGACACCTTCTCTTCCATCTTCACTCGTAAATACTTCACCAAAGATTTGAGCTTCGCGTTGTACACCTTCATAATAATGAGACGATTTCGTTGTTTGCAATAACTCTAGTACAGCACGAGTCGTCGCTGGGCTTTTTCCAGCAATCTGTTTTGCAACTTTAAGCGTATCATCTAAAAATGTTTCTTCAGCAAAAACTCCGTTAACTAGTCCCCATTTTAATGCTTCTGCACCAGTAATCGGTGTACTTGTTAACATCATTTCACAAGCTTTCGCTTTCCCAACATAACGTGGTAATCGCTGTGTACCTGCAAATCCAGGAATTAATCCAAGTGTTAATTCAGGTAAACCAAGTTTTGCACTTTCAGTTGCAAAGCGCATGTGGCAAGACATAGCAAACTCAAGGCCGCCGCCAAGTGCCGCTCCATGAATTGCCGCGATAACTGGTTTTGAACATTTTTCAACGCGCTCAAACGTAACTTGTCCAAGCTGCGCTAATTCAGTCGCTTGCTTCGCTTCAGTAACAGATGTAAATTCTTTAATATCTGCTCCCGCCGAGAAGAAACGCCCTTCACCGTGAATAACAACAACACGAATGTTATCATCCTTCTCCACTTGATCAATTAATTCAGTAACGTCATGCATAACTTGTGAAGACATCGCGTTAGCTGGCGCATGATTTAACGTAGCCACCGCGATATGATCTTCAACTCTTACAGATAGGAATTTCAACATGATCCCTCCCATTATTGACGATAACCACAAGCTGCAATAAGTAGCCCATGTACCGTTTTTGAAAGTGCGACCAGATCATACTTATGATCGCTCATTACCCAATTGGTCACAACTTCATCTACTGTTCCAAAGATCATTTGTCTTGCCACGCGAACATTTAAATCCGCTCGGAATTCACCTTGCTTTATACCTGTCTCTAAAATCTCATCAATAACTTGTAAGTAGCCTTTTAATACTTCATTTATTTTTAGGCGTAAGTCTTGATTGGACTGTCTTAGCTCTAATTGCGTAACGATAGCAAGAGGATCATTTTGCGACAACAGCAAGAAGTGCGTTTCTACCAACATGAATAACTTCGATACAGCGCTTTCAATTCCTGCTGTTTTTTGACGAATTGTTTCGACAAATTCTCCCATCTTCTCTTGGAATAAGGATATTAATATATCTTCTTTATTTTTAAAATATAAATAAATCGTACCATCAGCTACCCCAGCTTGCTTTGCTATTTTAGAAACTTGCGCTTGATGGTACCCATTCTCCGCAATCACAATGACTGCCGCATCAATAATTTGATTGTATTTCGGTCTATTTTTCTTCACTTTACTGTCCCCTTCAAGAAGATGACTGAATGAATAGTCATTCATATTCTTATAATACTGACTATTTAGAAAAGTGTCAATCCCATTTTTTCAAAAAGAAAGGGCCTTAGCCCGTTTGCTCATCCTCATTCTTTCTTTTCTCTTCCTCAATTAGGACACGGCGTAAAATTTTTCCGACTGTCGTTTTCGGCAGTTCATCTCTAAACTCATATACTTTCGGCACTTTATAGGCCGCTAAATATTTACGAGCAAACTGATTTAATTCTTCCTCAGAACACTCCGTACCTTCTTTTAACACAACAAACGCTTTAACTGTCTCTCCCCTATACGGATCAGGAACTCCAATCGTCACTACTTCTTGCACTTTTTCATGCTCATATAATACTTCTTCTACTTCACGAGGATACACATTAAATCCACTCGCAACAATCATATCTTTCTTACGATCTTTCACATAGAAAAAGCCATCTTCATCCATGTAGCCAACGTCCCCTGTATGGAGCCATCCATCTTGCAGTACAGCTGCTGTTTCTTCTGGCTTATTCCAATATCCTTTCATAATTTGAGGGCCTTTTACTACAATTTCACCGATTTCTCCCGGTGGTAATGCCTCACCAGTTTCAAGCGACATAATCATTGCTTCTGTATCTGGCCACGGAACTCCAATGCTACCTGGCACTCGCTTTTCCCATAAAAAATTACTATGTGTAACTGGAGATGATTCCGTTAAGCCATATCCCTCTACTAATTTACCCCCTGTAACTGTTTCGAACTTTTCCTGTACTTCTACTGGTAGTGGTGCTGATCCACTAATACAAGCACGAATAGACGAAATATCGTATTCTTTTAAAAGCGGGCTATTTAAAAGAGCAATATAAATAGTTGGTGCTCCTGGAAACAATGTCACTTTATGCTTCTTAATCGCTTCAAAAACCATTTTCATATCAAATTTTGGAATAAGAACCATTTTGTATCCTTGCATAATACTTAAATTCATGACAGCCGTCATGCCATACACGTGGAAAAACGGAAGAACCCCAAGAACGACTTCTTCTCCTTCTTTGCAATTATATAACCATTGAACTCCCATCAAAGTGTTAGAAACGAGGTTTTTATGTGTTAACATAACGCCTTTCGGAAATCCAGTTGTTCCTCCTGTGTACTGTAAAAGAGCTAGATCATTTTCAGGATCACAAGGCACCTCAACACCTGTATTCACTTCTTTTTCTACTGAGTTCCAAAGGTGAATCGTTTCACTCTCTGATACTTTCACAACTAAATTCGACTGTTTTTTCTGCACAAATGGATACAATAGATTTTTAGGGAAGGGTAAAAAGTCCGCAATACGCGTTACGATAATATGCTCAACTTTTGTAGCAGATTGAACATTCGTTACTCTTGGAAATACTAAATCGAGGCAAAGAATGACTTTTGCTCCCGAATCATGAAGCTGATATTCTAATTCTCTTTCTGTATATAGTGGATTTGTTTGTACTACGATACCTCCTGCAAGTAATGTACCGTAATAACCAATTACAGCTTGCGGACAATTCGGCAACATAATTGCAACTCGATCACCCTTTTCCACACCGAGCTTTTGAAGATAATTTGCAAATCTCTTCACCTTATCATGAAAGTCTGAAAATGTAATATCCTTCCCTAAAAAGTGAAGCGCTTTCTTTTCTGGGTAGCGAGAAGCCATCTGTTCTACATATTTATGAAGCGACTGAATATCATAAGAAATTGTACTTGGAATTTCCTCTGGATAATTTTTCAACCATGGTTTTTCCACCTTCATTCCCCCTTCAAATACATAAAAAATAAATGAATGTTCATTCATGAGGTTGTTTTCATTATATTATAGTCACCACAACGTTACAATCATAATATTCTGACTTTTGTATAACTATGCTTCATTCCATTAACTTCTTATTATATGTACAAACTCTCCTAATCTATAAAAAATAAGAGAGTTATTTTTTTAGCTTAATCTTATTATCGTTAACACAGCTCCTGGTGTAGTTGTTGATAATGTTGCAACAGCTAACAAACCAAATAATTGCAAGCTAATAGCATCTCCTGCTGCGAGAGTTGTAATAATTGTTGCGCTAAATGATGTGGTTGCTACAGCAGGAGAATTTATCGTCCCAGCAAGGGGTGCTCCATTAATTGTAATTCGTGAACTGACCAATAATGAAGCTGTTATATTAATCGAATATGAAATATAATAATTCCCAGCATTTGCAACCGTAAATACTGTATTTCCCCCGGAAACCGTAATACCAGGACCGATATTTTGATTATTCGGAAGCGGGACATTCGTTCCACCGAGAAGTACCGATATCGCTGTTCCCGACGTATTATTTGCAAATGCATACGTCGCCGTGATACTTGTACCTGTTACTCCCGTCGCTCCGGTCGGACCTGTTGCTCCCGTTGGACCCGTTGCTCCTGTTATTCCTGTCGCTCCGGTCGGACCTGTTGCTCCCGTTATTCCTGTCGCTCCGGTCGGACCTGTTGCTCCCGTTATTCCTGTCGCTCCCGTTGGACCCGTTACTCCCGTTATTCCTGTCGCTCCGGTCGGACCTGTTGCTCCCGTTGAACCTGTTGCTCCAGTTGGACCTGTCGCTCCCGTTGGACCTGTTGCTCCCGTTGGACCTGTCGCTCCCGTTGGACCCGTTGCTCCCGTCACTCCCGTTGCTCCCGTTGGACCCGTTATTCCTGTCGCTCCCGTTGGACCCGTCGCCCCAGTTACTCCCGTTGCTCCCGTTATTCCTGTCACTCCGGTTGGACCTGTTGCTCCGGTTGCTCCCGTTACTCCCGTCACTCCCGTTGCTCCCGTTGGACCCGTTGCTCCCGTTATTCCTGTCGCTCCCGTTGAACCTGTCACTCCGGTTGGACCTGTCACTCCGGTTGGACCTGTTGCTCCCGTCACTCCCGTCACTCCCGTTGCTCCCGTTGCTCCCGTTGGACCCGTTGCTCCCGTTATTCCTGTCGCTCCGGTCGGACCTGTTGCTCCCGTTGAACCTGTTGCTCCGGTTACTCCCGTCGCTCCCGTTGGACCTGTTGCTCCCGTTATTCCTGTCACTCCGGTTGGACCTGTTGCTCCCGTTATTCCTGTCACTCCGGTTGGACCTGTTGCTCCCGTTGGACCCGTTATTCCTGTCGCTCCCGTTGGACCTGTCGCTCCCATTGGACCCGTTGCTCCCGTCGGACCAGTTGGACCTAGCTTAGGCACTGTCCCATCGCAACTAAAACAACACGAATCAACATGTACACCATTTTGATTATTACACTCACAATACCCATTTATATTATTGCGCCATGAAGACATGTTGATCCCCTCCTTCAAATTCAATCTTTTAAGTATAAGCAACAAATAAAAAAACACCTATCAAATACCCCAGAATAACTTTACTCCGTACATTCTAATAATTATTACATGCGATTTTTACCCCTTTTGCTTGTACTTTTGCCTTCTTACTCAAACGAAATTCTTTTTCTTAATAAAACCACTTGATGTTCTCGTACTTGGAGCACCTTATTTCTTATAGTTGATGAGGGAGAGTGGGAAGAAAGTTAATAAAAAAGAGGCTTCTTGTTAGGAGTCTTCTTTTTTATTTGTTCTTATAGGCCAAAAGGAAACTATCTTTTTTTCACGAATGTAACCTATGAACATAACTAGGAGGGATAACTATGTACCAAACAATTGAAGGCTTCTTGCAATCATGGACATACGAGACTGAGTCTACTCAAAAAATGCTCGATGTACTAACAGATGAATCTTTGTCACAAGAAATCGCACCTGGGCACTGGACGTTAGGAAGAGTCGCTTGGCATATCGTGACGGCAATTCCTGTTATACTATCTGGCACAGGGCTAAAGTTTGAAGGAGAAACGAAAGATTATCCCGTACCAACTTCAGCAAAAACAATTGCAGGTGGATATCGTAAAGTGAATACAGCTTTTGTTGAAGCACTTCAAAGCGAATGGACGGATAAAGACTTAACTACTATTAATGACTTCTTTGGCCGCCCTATGCCAAATTCTATATTTTTAATGACACTCATTAATCATCAAAATCACCACCGCGGACAAATGACAGTTTTAATGCGCCAGGCTGGCTTAACAGTTCCTGGCGTATATGGTCCTGCAAAAGAAGAATGGGCTACAGCTGGAATGGAAGCTCCTAAAATGTAACTACAGAAAAAGACAAGGTGTTTACACATCTTGTCTTTTTCTGTAACTTGTTTCATGTGAAACTATTTTACGTATTCTTATCATACAGTTATATCTTCCTTCTCTATATTTTTAATTCCGTAATATGCAATGGCAACTCCAATTGCTGCCAATGCTAGTTGAAGGGGAAGAAAAGTTGCCGTTGAAAACATTGGGGTGTTATTAATTGCAATTGATACAACGATAATTGATGAAACAATTGTAGTTGGCACTGAACGTTTACGCATTCCGAAATATAGTGGGATTAAACTTATTCCCGCAGTTGCAACGGCTAAAGGAACAAGGTTTATCCCTTCTTGCATCAATTGATCTACTGTGAATGAATGAGGAAGAATTGAAAAATAGCTATCTATCCCAAAGAAAACTCCTACTACTAAAATATTAGATAAAATAACTGTTATAAATGTTAATGTTGCTGTAATAATCAACTTACTAACCATCATTTTCTTTCGGTTAATTGGATAAGAAAACATAAGTAGTATTGTTTTGTTTTTATATTCACCAATTATTAACCTTGCGATTAACACACTACCAAAAATAATAAACGTTGCTCTTACTAATGTACTAGCCATTAACAAAACCATCTGTGGATCTCTTATTTCTGGATCGCCTTCTATTTGAGAAACGATGCTCGTAAAGATCAGTAATGTCAGTATAGCGATATTTGCAATAATCGCTCCCCTTACATACCATCCAAGCTTAAACTTCTTCATTTCTAGCTTCATAAGACGTAGCATAATAGTCCTCCTTTCATTTGAAATTTAATCGATATAAATCGCTCCTGTTTTACTTAAAATCTTCATTTCGTTTTTCGCATCACCAATGGTTCCTGCTTTTACATGTTCTGTATTTTTATCTTTCTTAAGTCCTTTTACATTCACCATTACGTCAGACGAATTACTTTTAGCCGTAAGTTTTAAAGAAGTCGGAACACCTTTATACCGTACGCCAATATCTCCTGATTTTGTTTCTACAAATAACGATTTTCCTTCTTTCATATCCTTCAGTAATACTTCTCCCGATGTTGAAGTGATGTTCATATTTGAGTTACTTACATTTGTTATATAGTTATCACCAGTCGTAGACTTTATATTTAATTCTTGTACTGAACTATCTTTTACAGCTAACTCTCCACTTTGCGATATGAATTCACCTTTCTCAGCTGATAGTCCTACAACCATTTCATCTCCAGACTTGCTTTTTGTCACGATACTTTTTACTACTATATCGCTTATTTTCACATCACCCGATTTATTATTTAATACAATTTTATCTATTTCTTTCTTCGGAATAGCTATACATATACTATTTTTCTTCCTAAACGTGAAACCATTAAAAAATCTGGTCGCCTTTTGTTTTTGCTTAACTATAACTTTATTCCCTGCCTGTTCTATTTCGACAGGATCTACCTCTTTATCTAAACGTTTACCTTGAGCCGAAATGACTATTTTGTTAGCTTCTGTACTTTTAAATTCAATATCCCAGTTTTCATTGTCCACTTCTATTTCTTTTATATTATTTATCTCAAAAGACTTTTCTTTCTTAAAATCTTTCCCCTGAAATACTTTAAAACAAAAAAACGCACTAGCAATTGTAATGAATAATATTGCAATTACTATTATTTTTTTCACTATTCATACCCCAGTTCGTTATTGTTTTATGCTACATCGATCTTGTCGATTTTACGATACGATAAATAACTAATAAAAATTCCTAATAAACAGAGTACAATTGGGATAAATATAAAATCATACATACTTACTTGACCGCTTCCAGGACCTACGTTACTGTTCATTAGCATCCCAATTATTACTGCAGAAGTAATTGTTGTCGGTGTAGATTTCTTTCTCATCCCAAAAAATAAAGGAATTAAGCTTATACCAGATATCATAAATGCACTTATAAAGGTAGCTGGAACAGTAGCTATTATTTCACCCATCGTAAGAGGTGTTTCAATTAACCCCATCATTGGGTTCATAAAAAATATGAGCAAACTAATAGTGAACGTAGCAATAATCATGCTGATAAAACAAAAACTAAAAACAATTGTTAATTTCGTCCTCATTAGCAATTTCCTTTGTAATGGGTACATAAACAATAGTTGCATTGTTTTGTTCTTATATTCATCAATTACTAAACGCGATAAAATGACTGCACTAAAAATAAGAAATGTCATTCTTATAAAAATGTTTGCTAAAGTCATATATTTTGTGAAATCAGTGAGGGCTGCGTCTACTTCACCTTTCACTCCCATCCCCATAAGACTTACCGCAGCAAAAATTGCTATAATACAAATTGCTACCCCTTTAAAATAACTAGATAATTTATGTTTCTTCCATTCAAGTTTCATCAATTTAAACATATAAACCAAGCCTCCATTACTGACATAACTATCTCTATGCTACTAACATTCTAATTCCAGCAGTAACTACGCTCATCATTCCTATCACTATTATAATTAACAACCATTTCCGCTCAGGTTTTCTATAATATAAAATTGCACTTATAAACATTACGATTAATCCACTCACTAGATTCACTAACAATCCATTAAGCATGAATGCCCTCTCCATCCATTACATTTAAGAAATACTCTTCTAAGGAACTATGTTTCTTATTCATACTTTCTATTTCCACATCGTTCATAATAAGTGCTTTTGAAATAGCCTGCTGCGTCGCCTTCAATTCATACACGCGAATCATATTTCCACTCATTATTTTGTAATTTTTTATACCGAGTTTATCTTCTAAAATATAAGCTGCACGCTTCACATCAAGAACAGTAATTTCAATGTACTCTGTTTGTTTTCCGTTAATACTCTGCATTGAAACTTCTTTTATTAGTTTTCCATTTTGAATTACACCAATTGTATCCGCCATTAGTTCCATCTCACCTAAAATATGACTAGAAACTAATAACGTAATGCCATATTCTTTGCAGAGCATTTTAAATAAGTCTCGTAACTCTTTAATACCAATTGGATCTAAACCGTTAATTGGCTCATCTAAAATGAGTAATTCTGGCTTTGTCATGATCGCCCTTGCAATACCAAGTCGTTGCTTCATCCCTAATGAAAAATCTTTTACTTTTTTATTATCGATCCCTTGCAATTTTACTAAATGTAAAGCATTGTCAATTGCGTTTTTATCGTAATAGCCCATATATTCACAATGTAATTCTAAGTTTTCTTTCGCCGTTAATTTATCATAAAAGATTGGATATTCGATAATTGTCCCCATGCGCTTTAATACTTCATAAGATGTATCCGTTAACTTCTCACCGAAAATTTCAATATCACCGCTCGTCGGTTTTATTAAATTTGTGATCATTTTCATAATCGTTGTTTTACCAGCACCATTCGGTCCTAAGAAACCGTATATCTCTCCTTTTTTCACATGCATGTTAACGCTAGAAATAATTTCTTTCCCCTTAAACACTTTCGTTAACTGATTCGTTTTTAATATATATGTCATGTCGTTTTCTCCTTTCGCACTACTTTATACTTCTATAATAGACAACGGAAATCTCTTTTTTCTTACCCGTTCCTTACAAATTCCTTACGCTGAAAAAAAGCTTGTAGAATCTATTTCTCTACAAGCTAAAACTGCATCTTTGTTAATACAATTGTAAAAATTGTTTTTTCATACGGCTTACTAAAAAGATGTATTTCTCCGTCCATCGCTTCTACAAGCCTTTTCGTAATCGTTAAACCTAGACCGCTTCCTTGGTACAATCTATTTCTGGAATCTTCAAGTGTGTACATACGCTCAAACACTTTATCAATATGAGATTCATCAATTCCTTTTCCTGTATCCCATACATCTATATACACATTCGTTTCATCATCTCTTAACGTCATACCGAGCGTCTTTCCATCATCTCCATATGTAATTGCATTTGATATTAAATTATTCAATACTCTACCTAATACTTCTACATTTCCAAGTGCATATATATTTTTTTCTGGTATATTAATATGAACATGAAAACCTTTCGTCGTCACTAAATCATAAAAAGATAAAATTTTCTCACGGCAAACTTCATTCATATTTACTTTTGTCATCTCGATTGCCTTGTCACCAGATTCTAGTTTTGCTAAATCAAAAAACTTATGAATCAGTTCCATTACTTCTAATGTTTTCACATGCACCTTTTCAAGTAATATTTGTTGTTCTTCTTCGTTTATCGTTTTATCCTTATTTAACATTTCTGTATATCCAAGAATAACTGTTAGTGGTGTTTTCAAGTCATGTGAAATATTTGAAAGCATTTTTCTCATCGAAATTTCTACTTTCGCATGATCAGCATTCGTTTTCTGTTTCGCATCTAACAATTGATTAATTGCCACTAACAACTTTTGCAATTCTAGATCATCTGTCATAACGAGTAACTTCTCGCCTGTTTTTTCATTAACAATACTTTCTAATTTTTCATATGTGTATCGCAAATTTTTGCTATTATTTTTCCTCATTTTATATTGTAGATAAATGACACATAACAATATAAAAATAATACCTATTAACAAATTGACCATATTACATCACGTCCAGCTTGTAACCGATACCCCATAACGTTTTAATGTATTCTGGATTAGATGGATCACTTTCGATTTTCTCACGCAATCTTCTCATATGAACATTAATAACGTTATCGTCACCGTAATACTCTTCGTTCCAAATTAGCGTATATATTTGTGCTTTCGTAAATACACGATTTTGATTCTTTACAAACAGTTTTAAAATCTCAAATTCTTTTAAAGTAAGTTTGAGAGGCTTCCCGTTTTTTTCCACAGTAAAATTAATTGGATCGATTGTTAAATCGCCAATTTGAATCATCTTTTCTGTTGTTTCTGTAGCTGAATATTTCGTAGACCTCCGAATACCCGCTTTTACACGCGCCGCCAATTCAATCATAGAAAACGGCTTACAAATGTAATCATCTGCTCCTAGTCCTAATCCAACAGCTTTATCAACATCTGTATCTTTTGCCGACATCATTAAAATCGGTACTGCACTTTTTTCTCGAATGATTCGTACAACCTCTAAGCCATCTAACTTTGGCATCATAATGTCGAGGATAATCAAATCAAATGAACCTTGTAAATATGTGTTCACGCCTTCCTCTCCATCAGACGCGATTGTAACTTGAAAGCCCTCTTTTATTAAATACTTCTGCACCATCTCTTGAATTGAAATATCATCTTCCACTAATAAAATATGATGTGACATATATCTATCCCCTTTTTTACAAACATTAACATTTTAATTGTATCGTAACTACTACAGACTGGAAACAATTATATGAATTTTCAAACCAACTTCCCTTCCTTCCATAACAATGATATGATGAAATTTACTACGATAGTTCATAATTAACTTTATATAAAGGAGACTTATCATGTCAGAAAACAAAAAAGTAAGCTTAGCTGATTTAATGCGTGAACAACTTGCAAAGAAAAAGCAAGGTAACGGTAATGGTCAAAATACAAAAAACCAAAGCCAAGAAACAAAAAAACTACAAAACCAACAAACAAAGAAAACAAACAACCAACGTAGACGTACAGGTGTATAAATGAACGGACAAAAACGTTCTAATATCGTACCCGGCCTTGAAGTTGATATTGTATTAAAACAAAATCAACGAACTGGCAAATTAACACGTGGCATTGTAAAAGATATTTTAACGAACTCCCCTTCTCATCCGCATGGCATTAAAGTGCGCTTGCAGGACGGGCAAGTCGGCAGAGTACAAAATATCGTTCAATAAGAAAAGGAGCTCAACTAAACTCGAGCTCCTTTTTCTTTATTACCCTTTAATTTTCTCAATGAAAACTACTTTTAAATAGTCTCCTTCTTTAAATTGATCGATTGTACGGAAATCTTCTGGTAAAGAATGTTCTTCTAATATTTTATATTTGCCATTCATTTCTTTAAATGCTGTATCGATAAAGCCTTTAAACTTTTTCATATCGAATGCGCTACAATTTGTTGAAGCAACGATAATCCCGTTATTTTCTGTAATGGCAATTGTTTCTTTTAATAAGTTTTTATAATCTTTCGCTGCACTAAATGTATATTTTTTTGAACGCGCAAAGCTTGGAGGGTCAAGTACGACCATATCAAATTTCATTTTTTTCTTCGCTGCATATTTGAAGTAAAGAAATACATCTTCTACAATGATATCTTGCGCTTCATAATCAACTTCATTTACACTAAACTGCTCAATCGTTTTACTTAAACTACGATTTGCAAGGTCGACACTCGTCGTTTTGCTCGCTCCACCAAGCGCTGCAAATACAGAAAAGGCACCTGTATAAGAGAACATATTTAACACTGTTCTTCCCTTCGCATACTTATCACGAATTTGTTTTCGCACGTTACGCTGATCTAAAAATACCCCAACCATCGCTCCGTCATTTAAATAAACAGCAAAGTTCACACCATTCTCTTTTACGATAAGCGGGAACTCACCGCGCTCTCCTGCTACAAAATCATCGCCTTCAATGTATTTTCCTTTCGTATCAAAACGCTTCTTCTCATAAATACCTTTAAAATTTGCTACTTTTTGAAGAGCTGCTATAATCTCATCTCTGAAAGTATAAATCCCTTCGCTATACCAACTTACTACATAATAGCCGTCATAATAATCGATGATTAAGCCTCCAAGCCCATCACCCTCACCGTTTAGGGCGCGGAATGCTGTCGTATCACTTGATTTGTAAAATTGCTTTCGTTTATGTAAGGCAGATTTTATTTTACTTTCAAAGAAAGATTGATTAATTTGTTCACTCTCTTTTCTCGTTAAAATCCAGCCGTATCCTTTATTTTGTTTTCCATAATAACCTTTTCCGACAAAGTGGTTCTTCTCATCTACCACTTTAATGATTGTTCCTTCTTCCTGAACATCATTTAAATTTTGAATCGCATCTTTTAAAATAAGCGGATATCCACTTTTAATTTCTTTTATAAATTTCGGTTTTATTTTTACAGTTACTTCTGATCGCATATAAAAACTTCCTTTCCATTTGCATGCTTTCTCTATAGGAAGCATTTGAAAAACGAGACTGAAAAAACAGCCTCGTTTCACTATACCATATTATTGCTTTGCTAGTACAACTCACTCATTCTCTCGCTTAACCGCCACCTATTTACTACATTTTGAAATGGAAATCTTACTGTCCAACATAATAGAAAAAATACTTATATATTTCATATTTACCATTGACAATGATAATGATTTTCATTATCATTTAATGTATATGAGTTCTCGAAAATAAAGTCTACAACTTATAGGAGGAATAAACATGATTATTGTTACAAATACAGCTAAAATCACAAAGGGAAATGGACATAAATTAATTGATCGTTTTAATAAAGTAGGTCAAGTCGAAACAATGCCAGGATTTTTAGGATTAGAAGTTCTTCTAACGCAAAATACAGTTGATTATGACGAGGTAACAATTAGCACGCGCTGGAATGCAAAAGAAGATTTCCAAGGTTGGACAAAGAGCCCAGCATTTAAAGCAGCTCACTCACATCAAGGCGGAATGCCAGATTATATTCTCGATAATAAAATCTCTTACTATGATGTGAAAGTTGTACGTATGCCTATGGCTGCAGCACAGTAAAAACTGTTTTTTAAAAGTATAGAATATGAGAAGCGTTACCACTTCTCATATTCTATACTTTTTTATTTACTGTCTTTTTACTAGTTTCGCATGTACGACTAATCTTCCTGCTTCTGGATCAAGTGCATAGTCACATGTAGAAAGTGTTATAATTTCATCATTAGCCGTCAATTTCGTATCCGTTTTGTAAAGGGATTTATCTTGAATTTGCTTTAAGAACGCTGTATACGCTGCATCGCTTTCAAAATCCGTTTCAATGTAATAAAAGTCCGTCGTTGTCGTATATACTGAAAAAACTTCAACGTCGTATCCTTCAAATAATGTATCGTAATACAATTTACGATGGGACATGAAGAAATCTTCATCCAACATCTTTTTTAAACTTCCAAACATAGAACCGTCCTTCATACGATGACCATATAAAATAGTATTTCGGTTTTGAGATTTCACATCATTACGATAATCCATAAAAATACTTCCCGCTCTCATATCCTCGCCTTTATAATTACGAAATAAATAGTAATCATTATCCTTCGCTTGAACGATTGGATAATTGATTTGTGTATCATCCATCGTAATCCATCCCACTATTTCTGGATTAATTTTTTGGAGAGCTTGAAACTGTTTACGTACTTCCCCATCTTCTGATTTTTCTTCCATTGGACTTCTCTTATAAATATGTTGCGCTTCAGCCATTACTTTACGATTTTCATAATAATCCATGAAAATCCCACCCAATTCATACATTGAATAGAAAAAGATTCCTAAAAATACAATTGTAAGTATTCGTTGAAAAAAAGAATTCTTTTTCCGTTCTTTCTTACTATTCAAATTATCACCTCAAAACGGATTATGCCCAGCCTTTAAATTCCCATTGGTACCATGTATAACCCTGTATCTTCGTCTTGTTTCACAACGACATCTACACCATATATTGCTTTAACCATTTCTTCTGTTATTACCTCATTAGGATTACCTTTCGTAACAATTTCCCCATCTTTCATAACGATAATATGATCACTATAACGAATGGCTTGATTAATATCATGTAGTACCATCACAATCGTTAATCCATACACTTCATTTAATTCTTTCACTAACTCTAATATTTCTAGCTGATAATAAATATCTAAATATGTTGTCGGTTCATCTAAGAAAAGCATTGGTGTACTTTGAGCTAATGTCATCGCAATCCAAACTCGCTGTCTCTCTCCGCCCGATAAAGCATGAATTGGCTTTTCACGCTTACTTTGCAAATTCGTACATGTTAGTGCACGCTCAATTGCTTCTCTATCTTCATTAGTTTGCGAAGAAAAAATATTTTTATATGGCATACGTCCAAAGCTTATTAGTTTTTCCACTGTAATATCTGCTGGCGCCTCATTTTGTTGATGGACAACAGCTAATTTTCTAGCAAACTCTTTCGGTTTATACTCACTAATCGCCTTTCCATCAAGTATTACTTCCCCACTATTAGGAGCATGATTTCTAGACATAACACCAAGTAATGTTGATTTCCCGCAACCATTCGGACCAATGATTGTTGTAATTTTCCCAATTTCTATTTCACTACTAACAGACTTTAAACGATTTGTTACATTATCGTATGAAAAGGTTACATTTTTAATTTCCATGAACTTTATCACTCTTTCTAAGCAAGAATATTAAGAATGGGCCACCAATAACTGCCATAATCGTCGCCGCTGGAATTTCGTTAGGTGGCACAATTAACCTTCCAATCGTATCCGCCGTCAAAATTAATAACGCTCCTGCAAGTGCAGAAAATGGAATCAACACTTTATGGTCTGAACCAACTAGTTGTCTCGAAATGTGCGGAACAAGTAATCCTACAAAAGCAATAACACCTGCAATCGCTGTTGATACTGCCGCTAAAAGTACTGCAATAGCAGAGATAATAAGACGAACTCTCGTCACGTGCAAGCCTAAGTTTTTCGCAGTCTTATCTTGTAGTGATAATAAGTTACACCAAGCTCCTACAAACAGAGCAAGAATAAGACCAATTGTTCCATACGTAACCATTATTTCTACATCACCCCACGTCTTCATCGTTATATTAGAAGTCGTCGTTTGCTTAATACTCTTTATGAAATATCCACAAATCGTAATGAACGATTCATTTAATCCAGTGAACATCGCATTAATAGCTATACCAACTAAAATAATGCGAAGTGGACTTAACCCTGACTTCCATGAAAAGGCATAAACGAGATAACATGCAAATGCACCACCTAAAAAGGCAAATACTGGTGTCCAGAAAAAGAATTGCGGGAATAACGTAATAATAACAAGTGTCATAAAACTTGCTCCTGAAGATATACCGATCACTCCAGCATCAGCGAGTGGATTTTTCATAACAGCTTGAAAAAGCACACCTGAAACTGCAAGAGCCGCCCCAGTGAACAGCGCAATAATAATACGCGGGAAACGTAAATCTTTAATCACTTCCACATCTTCATTAGCCCCTGTAAATATTCCTTGTACAAGGTCTACTATCCCTATTTCTAAACTCCCTTTCATTGCTGACAATGATGTCATAACAATAAGTAATACAGTAACAATGAAGAAACTCCAAGTTTTTTTATTCATTCCACTCTTCCTTTATATGAAAATGCATCACGGATACATCATTTTCTTCAATTCATCTAACGCTTCCATTGCCTCTAAATTTCCCGTCGTTCCAAATAAACGCTCTTCTAAATCGTAAACACGGTTATTCTTAACTGCAGCGAAGTGTTTCCAAATATCATTTGTTTTAAATTCTTTATCAAACATTTTTACAACTTCATCAGGCATACCATGTGCTGCTCGTAAAATAATATCTGGATCAGCTTTCTTTAAATACTCTGTATTAGAGGCTAAATACTCTACTTTCTCACCTTGTACAATGTTTTTACCACCTAATTGTTTCACCAAATCTCCAATATAGGAATGCTCAGTTGCTACTAAATAGCTCCCTGGTACACCTAATAAAATAAGCACTGTCGGTTCTTTCTTTCCTTTTACTTCTTTTTGAATGCTAGCAACCTTTTTATCTAACTTCGTTACAACTGCTTCAGCCTGCTTTTCGCGTCCATATTGCTTACCTAAATTACTAATGGAATTTTGCATATTTTTTAAACTAGTTAAGTCCACAAAATTTGCTTTCATACCTACACCGTCAAACACCGGCTTTAATTCATATTCAAGTGTTGTCACGGATAATACTTCTGACGGCTTTAACGACTTTACTTTTTCCATATCAGGGCTCATCGGATTCCCGACTTCAGCTAAACCTTTATATCTTTTTGGTAAATCTTTCGTACTCGTTGGCACACCAACTAAATCTACTTCTAACGCATCCATAATTTCAGTAACAGCGACGGTCGTTGCAACAACCCTCTCTTTATTTTCACTCTTTGCCGGCTTCGCTGTTTCTTTTTTTTGTGGGGAGCAACCAGCTATACTCACTAATAAAATGATAGCCATTAGTACACTTGCAATTTTCTTCACTCTTAATCACCACTCCTTTCCAAACAATATGAAACAAGTCTTGATGCGCCCGAAAACGCATCAAGACTCCCAAAATTACAATCTACCAGCTCTATATTTACGAACTAGTAAAGCGAGTGACCCAAGCAGTAGCACCATGTATAAACCAAGCTGTGCTGTATCTGCAGTTTTTGAGTTTTTCTCTTTTTTCGCATCATTATTTGTAGCTTCGTTTTTCTTTTTACCATCTGCATTTCGGTTAAAATCAGGAGTTCCTACTGTTTTTACATTATCTACTTTCGGTGTAGTTACTGGATTTTTCGGATCATTCTTCGGATCTTTTTTTGGATCCTCTTTAATCGTTCCTAACGCACCAATATTATTTGTATCAAATTGGATTTGTACATCGTAGAAATGATGGTAGTTCATTTCGTTAATATCTACTTTTACTTTTGCATTTAATTTTGCAAATAAATCACTTACTTCAAATTGCACTACTCTCGTATTTGCATTTTTATCTTCGCTCACTATTTTCGCATCAGCAAATAGACCATTGTTTTCTGTTTGGAATTTCGTAATCCACGCACTATTTTTCAGCGTCATCTCAATGTACTTTTTACCATCTTTAACGATTAATTTTGCTGGATGCACAGTATAGTCATGCATCTTTGAAAGTTCATTTGTTTTGTCTTTTAACACTTTAAATGGAATATCGTATTGACCATCTACTAAATTTTTCGGATCAACGATTACTTTCGGCTTATTATCTCCTTCTTGGTTATTGTTTCCACCTTGGTTTTCATTTCCACCTTGGCTATTGTTTCCGCCCTGGTTGTCATTTCCACCTTGGCTATCGTTTCCGCCCTGGTTGTCATTTCCACCTTGGTTGTTGTTTCCATCTTCGTTACCTGAAACTTTAATACTATTTTGATCAAACACAAATTGAACATCGTAGAAATGGTGATAATTCATCGCATCAATATCTACTTTTACTTTTGCATTTAATTTTTTTGATAAATCATCTACTTCTATTTCTACTACCTTTGTGTTTTTTTCTTTGTTCTCACTTAACGCTTTCGCGTCAACGAAAGAACCATTTTTTTCATACTCAAACTTTGTAATCCACGCACTATTCGTTAATGTAAACGATACATACTTCTTACCATCTTTTACTTTTAATACACCTGGACTCTTTGTATATGTGTTCATGATTGAAATTTCTTCTGTTTGATCTTTTAAAACTTTAAAACCAATGCTATATTCACCATCTTTAAGAGCTTTTGGATCAATGGTTGTGTTATTGCCTTGGTTATTGTTTCCACCTTGGTTTTCGTTTCCGCCTTCGTTGTTGTTTCCGCCTTGGTTATTGTTTCCGCCTTGGTTTTCGTTTCCGCCTTCGTTGTTGTTTCCACCTTCGTTGTTGTTCCCACCTTGGTTATTGTTTCCACCTTCGTTGTTGTTTCCACCTTGGTTTTCGTTTCCGCCTTCGTTGTTGTTTCCGCCTTCGTTGTTGTTCCCACCTTGGTTATTGTTTCCGCCTTCGTTGTTGTTTCCACCTTGGTTTTCGTTTCCACCTTCGTTGTTGTTTCCACCTTGGTTTTCGTTTCCACCTTCGTTGTTGTTTCCACCTTGGTTTTCGTTTCCGCCTTCGTTGTTGTTTCCACCTTGGTTATTGTTTCCACCTTGGTTTTCTACTGGCTGAATGCTATCTTTATCAAATGCAAATTGGATATTGTAGAAATGATGGTAATTCATTGAATCGATATCTACTTTCACTTTTGCATTTAACTTCTTAGATAAATCGTTTACTTCTACTTCCACTACGCGTGTATCAGCCTTTTTATCTTCACTTAATACACTTGCATCAATAAACGAACCATTTTTCTCAAATTCAAACTTTGTAATCCATGCACTATTCGTTAATGTGAATGATACATATTTTTTACCGTTTTTTACCTTTAACACGCCTGGACTCTTTGTATACGTATTCATCATTGAAATTTCTTCTGTTTGATCTTTTAAAGCTTTGAAATCGATGCTGTATTCACCATCTTTTATTGTGTCAGCATCTGGATTCTTGTTTCCATCTGGTTTTTCTACTTCTGGCTTTTTATCTTCATCCGGTTGCTTTTCTTCGTTCTTAATTGGCTCAAGTTTTTCTTGATCAAATGAAAGCTGTACCTCATGCGTTTGTTTATAATTTCTTGATGCCATTTCAATAAAAACTTTTGCATTTAGTTTTTTAGATACATCGTCTACTTCAAATTCTACGACTCTTGTATCTTTTTCTTTAACTTCACTCACTACTTTTGCATCAATAAATGCACCATTTTTTTCCGTTTGGAAATTTTTAATTAATGAGCTACTTTTTAGTGTTACAAATGCTTTTTTCTTACCGTTTTCTACTTTTAATACTCCTGGATTTACCATGTAAGTATTCATTCTAGATTCTTCATCTGTCTTATCTTTTAACACTTTAAATGGAATACTGTACTCTCCATCTGCAATTGTGTTAGAATTTGGTTGTTGATCTGGGTCAGGCTTTTGGTCGGGCTTCTGACCTGGATCCGTAGTTTCCTTTGGATCTGGCTTATTAGCTGGGTCCTCTTTTTCATCTGGTTTTTCTACATGAATTGGTGTAATGCTATTTTGATCAAATGCAATACGAACATCATATTCATGATGATAGTTCAGAAAATCAATATCTACTTTTACTTTCGCTTTTAATATCTTCTCTACATCTTCCACATCGAATTCTACTACTCTTGTATCTTTTTCTTTATCTTCACTAATTACATTTGTCTCAACAAGTTGACCTGCTTTGTCTGTTTCAAATTTCGTAATCCATGAACTATTTTTTAATGTAAAGGACACTTTCTTTTTCCCATCCTTCACTTTTAAAGTTCCTGGACTTACAGAGTATTCATTCATCATGGATACTTCATCCGATGCGTCTTTAAGAACTTTAAAACCGATTGAGTATTCACCGTCAGCTAATTGAGTAGCTGCTTGAACTGCAAGTGGTTGTAGTGTCGATACGAATGTAAATATCATTAAAAACATAGCAACAACGATCTTAAGATACCTGTTCAATGAAATAACGCTCCTTTTTATTTATTTACTAAACTTCACGTTACGAATTAAGAAAACACCTGAAATAAGAATTAACACCGCAAATAATCCGATACGTGCTTCATCTCCTGTTTTAGGATTATCTGTTTTTTCAGCTTTACCATTTTCATTTTTTGTATCTTTATTTGTTTCTTTGTTCGCTTCTTTGACTTGTGTACCTGTTTTCGTTTGATCATTGTTTTTTGTTGTAGCAGCCGCGCCGTTTTCTCCACCTACCGCTTTTACATTTGCATCAAATGCAAAGCGAATTGTGTAGTTATGGTCATAATTTACGTTTGGTACAACAACATGAATTTTTGCAGCTGCTGGTTTAGATAAATCATCTATTTTAAACTCTACTGTTCTTTTATCTGCCGATTCATCTTTACTAACAACTTTTGCATCAACAAAATTCCCGTTCTCAGGTGCTTTAAATTCTGTAATCCAAGCACTATGATTCATCGGGATTTGCACTCTCATCTCACCATTTTTCACAACTAGCTTAGCTGGTTTTTCAAAATAATCATTTGCCATTGAAGCTGAATCATTTTCCGCTTTTTGAATGACATAGTTAATATCGTAAGTACCGTCAGCTAGTTGTGCTGCAACTTTCCCATATGGCATGACAAGAAAAGCTAGCATACATACGAACGTTATAATAAAAGCGGGTAATACAGAAATCTTTCTCATTTAGCTTACTTCCTCCTTGTTTATCTTTCATCCATACTTTTTGAAAATGATAATTATTCTCATTATATTAGAAAAAAATAATAATCTTCTATCCTTATTTAATTGTAATTTGTTTATGTAATACAGATATTATTGATTATCATTCTCAATTCATGTTAAAAATAATATCCCTCTCTATTCTTTATAAAGAGCGATTCTTATTTTAACATAAGTCCCTATTTATTTCGTTGATTATCATTCTCAATGAATCTCAAAAAAAATAAAACTATCCATTTTCCTACTTGATCACCTCTATCTACAAAAATAATATTGTTATAGAAAACTTTATACCTTTCACTCCTCACTTTCCTTCCAATATTTCCACAACTAAGTCAATCTTAGCCTACTCATAATTTTTTTGTCAACTATATTACGTATAAAATTTTAAATATCTAAATTTCTCTATATATGGCTTTCCCTACAAAAAAAGAAGCTTTCTTTCATAGAAAGCCTCTTTTCTCTATTTTTCTACAGCAACTTCTTGCTTTTGAAACAAAGAAATAATATATCCAATTACAATACCTACTAGAGCAGGAACGAACCAACCAATCCCTACACTATATAATGGAATTTTATTTAAAATTGGTGTTAATGCTGCAATCTCAAGATTTGCATTGTGTAACCCATCAAAGAAACTAATCATGAATGCTCCTACAATACCACCTACATACATGACTAAAGGAAGACGAATATAGTTTTCAACAAGTGATAATACAATAAGCACGATACCAATTGGGTAAATTGCAATTAAAATCGGTAATGCTAATGCATTTAACTGAGTTAATCCAAGATTCGCTACCATAAATGCTAATACGCAGAAAATGAAAACAACCTTTTGATAAGAAAGTTTTGGTAATAAAGAAGAGAAATATTCTCCGCAAGCTGCAACAATACCTACAGAAGTTGTTAAACATGCTGCTGTAATTGCGATTCCTAATAATAGAGTTCCGTAACTACCGAATAAATGATTTACAACGTTTGTTAAAATAATCCCTCCGTTTGCTCCCATTCCAAGAGAAACACTAGAAGCTCCGAGATAAGCAAGCGCCAAGTAAACTAGTAGTAAACCAAGTGCCGCAATAAATCCTGCAAAAATTGTTACTTTTGCAATGCTATTTTTATTTGTAATACCTTTTTCTTTTAACGCATGAATTACAACATTTCCGAATACAAGTGCTGCAAGTCCATCTAAAGTTAAATATCCGTCAATAAAACCTTTAAATAGCGGAGCACTATATGCTTCTGTTGGTGCACCAAATTCACCCATTGGTGTAATAAGTGCTTTCACTACAATAATTGCAATAACAGCTAATAAAATCGGAGTTAATACTTTACCGATGCGGCCCACTAATTTTGATGGGTTTAAAGCTAAATAGAAAGTGACAGCAAAGAAAATAAATGTAAAGATAACAAGTGGATACGATTGACCAGCTATTTCACTTGATAAAAACGGTGCAACACTCATTTCATAAGCAACAGTTCCTGTACGCGGCACACTTACGAATACGCCTAAACATAAATAAATTGCAGTAATAAAAACTAGTGCGAATATAGGGTGTACACGCCCTGCTAGCTCATTAATATCTCCCTTTAAAGCTATAACGATAACTCCTAATAAAGGCAATCCAACGCCTGTTACGACAAAACCAAATAGTGCGATCCATACATCTGTTCCAGCGCCTTGTCCTAATGCTGGTGGAAAAATCATATTACCCGCACCGAAAAATAGTGCAAATAACATTAAACTTATTGCAAACATCTCAGAAAACTTTAAAGATGATTTCATTTCTACTAACCTCCTACATAATAATTATAAATTAACAAAATATTCTGAATCAAAATCCGTCACATATCCTCTTTCAAGCATACTTCCCCGTAAAAGAACGCAAAAAACACCCGTCCCTAACAAAGGGACGAGTGTTGAAATCGTGGTTCCACCCTTATTCTAATAAAATGAATTTATAACGAAATAAGCTCATTTTATAGCTCGTGTAAATTGATAACGGTTTTATCCGCCAAGAATTACAATGCATCATGCAGTTCACTCTTGAAGTTTAGAGGTGGTAAGTCTGTCTTTTCGTATTAGGAAGCTCACAGCCTAAGGCTTCCCTCTCTGAGAATCGTAAAAAACAACTCATGTCCTCATCATTACTTTTATAAAATATCTTGTCGAAACTTGTTGTTTTTTATTATATGGGCTATTTTTTAAAAAATCAATAGTTTTATTTTTTCTGACAAAAAAATATAGGGAGAAAATTTTTCCTCCCTATAGCTGCCCTATTAATATTTCTAATTCCCCATCTGTAATGTTTCGCCATTTTCCTACTTCAAGATCGTCTAGCTCTATATTCATAATGCGTTCTCTCTTTAACTTTGTTACAGTAAACCCGAAAGCTCGACTCATTCTACGAATCTGTCTGTTCATTCCTTGCGTTAAAACGATTCGAAATGTAGACTGATCAACCCTCGTCACTTTACACGGCTTCGTCATCCCATCTTTAATCTTTACACCGCTGGACATCTCATCAATAAACCAATCTGTAAAAGGTTTATCGACTGTGACAACATATTCTTTCTCATGCTCATGATCACCGTGTAAAATTTGATTTGCAATCGCACCGTCATTCGTTAATAAAATAAGGCCTTCTGACGCTTTATCTAATCGTCCAACAGGAAAGATACGCTCAGGGTAATTAATATAATCAATAATATTATCCTCAATATGATCAGCTGCTGTACAAGTGATGCCAACTGGTTTATGGAATGCGATATACACCTTTTCTTTCTCTTCTTTTGCAATAACCTGCCCATCAATCGTTACAACATCACCATCACCCACGAGTGCACCGTGCGTACATATTTCACCGTTAATCGCCACGCGTCCAGCTTTAATGAGGCAATCTGTTTCGCGTCTTGAGCAAGATTTTGCTTCGCTTATGTATTGGTTGATTTTCATAGCTTATTCCTTTTCATATATATTAAAAGCGTCAATCTATGGCAATATCATTATGCCACGATTGACGCTCGTTTACTTCGCAAAAACAACTAAATAAATAACCCCAATCACCAAAAATATTCCGCAACAAGCTAACAATACTTTTGCAAGTTTGTCCATAAACATATAATGGTTTCCCCTTTGTTTCGTTGTTTTCTATTTTAATTCGACAACTGTTACGCCTAGGCCTCCCTCGCCCATATCACCGTAACGGAATGTTTTCACACCGCGATGCTTCTTCAAGTAATCTTGTACACCTTGGCGAAGTGCTCCTGTTCCTTTACCGTGAATGATTGATACGCGAGGATAGCTTGCAAGCTGGGCATCGTCTAAATATTTCTCGACGCGCGCCATTGCATTTTCAAATCGTTCTCCACGAAGGTCAAGTTCTAAAGAAACGTGATAGTCTCTACCTTTTACTGTTGCAACTGCTTTTTTCTCTGTTTGCTTCGGTGTGTTAATGTATTCCATATCGGATTCTTTTACTTTCATCTTCAGAATACCGATTTGTACGCTCCACTCTGTATCGCTTACTTTTTCAAGTAATTGACCTTTTTGACCGAACGTTAATACTTTTACTTCATCACCTGCGCGCAACTGTTGTTTCGGCGCAGTGTTTTTCACGTTTACCTTTTGTTTCTTTACAAGCTCTGGCGCTGCGCCTTCTAGACGGCTCTTCGCTTCAATTAGCTCGTGATCTTTCACGTTTGCAAGCTGTGCTTTGCGCAATTGACGAAGTTCTTGAATAATGCCTTCTGCTTCTTTCTTTGCAGCTTCGACTTTTTCTTCCCCTTCTTTTTGCGCTTTTAATAATCGTTCATCACGTTCTTCGTTAAATTCAATAATTTGACGTTGTAATTCGCGATGCAGTTTTTCCGATTGCTTGCGAAGCGCTTCTGCTTCGTTCCAGTCACGCTCTGCATTCTTTTGACTTTCTTCTAGCTTCGCAATCATATTTTCAATTTTGTTTGTATCTGTACTAATGTGGTTACGCGCTTGTTCAATGACGCGATCAGATAATCCAAGACGTTTCGAAATTTCAAAGGCATTACTACGTCCTGGTACACCGATTAATAATTTATACGTTGGGCTTAACGTGTTTACATCAAACTCAACGCTCGCATTAATAACTTGCTCACGGTTATATCCGTATGCTTTTAATTCTGGATAATGCGTCGTAGCAACAACGCGAGCACCACGATTACATACCTCATCTAAAATGGAAATGGCTAGTGCAGCCCCTTCTTGCGGGTCTGTTCCAGCACCTAACTCATCGAATAAAACTAAGCTTTCAAAATCAGCTTTTTCTAAAATATCAACAATGTTCACCATATGTGAGGAGAACGTACTTAAACTTTGTTCAATCGATTGCTCATCACCGATATCAGCAAAGATATTTTTGAATACACAAATCTCTGACTCATCCATTACTGGAATGTGAAGACCTGATTGCGCCATTAATACACAAATACCAACTGTTTTCAGCGTAACTGTTTTACCACCTGTATTCGGTCCCGTAATAACAATTGTCGTGAAATCTTTCCCTAACATAATGTTATTTGGCACGATAACTTCTGGATCAATAAGCGGATGACGTGCCTGTCTTAAATCCATATAACGCTCGTTATTTACAATTGGCTTCGTTGCTTTAATACGCTTCGCATAAAAAGCTTTCGCAAAGATGAAGTCAAGATTTGCAACTACTTCTACGTTTGATAAAACGATATCCGCTTCTACTGCCACTTCTTCTGTTAACATTAATAAGATGCGTTCGATTTCTTGTTTTTCTTTCACACGTGCTTCTTGAAGCGCGTTATTTAATTCTACAATGACTTGCGGTTCAATAAATAACGTTTGTCCAGAAGCCGATTGATCGTGAACAATACCGCCATATACGCCGCGGTATTCTTGTTTTACTGGGATTACGTAACGTTCGTTACGAATCGTTACAATCGAGTCAGACAGCATCTTTTGCGCGTTTGAAGAACGCGTCATATTTTCTAACTTTTCACGAATACGGCTTTCCGCAGTACGAATTTGAGTACGAATACCGCGTAGTTTATCACTTGCGCTATCGACTACTTCCCCGCCATCACCGATACAATTTGTAATTTTCTTTTCTAAATCATATAAAGATACAATTTGAGCAACATGCGTTTCTAAAATGGGAAGCTCGACACCATTATCAACCATATCTTCAATGAAACGTTTCATATTGCGACTACCATACATCGTATTCGCAATATCAAGTAGTTCATTTGGACTTAACATACTTCCAATCTTTGCACGCTTCACATTGGAGCGAATATCCGTAATACCACCTAATGGTGCACTACCTTTTAAACGAATGACTTTCGCTGCTTCATCCGTTGTATCTTGCATTTCTACAATTTCTTCAAAATCAGTGCTCGGCACTAAATGCTTCACTTTGTCACGACCAAGTGAAGATGCTGTATGTTCAAGTAATTGTTCTTTTACTTTATTGTATTCTAATACACGCAACGTTCTTTCTAACATGTTGCAGGTCCCCCTTGTGTTACTTATTACGTTTAATATAGTCTAATAAACGTTCAATATCCCACGTGTTAATCACGTTATCTTTTTGAATCCAACCTTTACGCGCTGCCGCTACACCTGTTTCCATATCTTCTAACATTTCAAGTGTATGAGCATCCGTATTAATCGCTACTTTTACACCAGCATCTTGTGCTTGTTTTAATAATTTCGCGCTTAAATCTAGACGGTTTGGATTTGCATTTAATTCTAAAACTGTATTTGTTTCTTTTGCGAGTTCGATTAATAAGTCTGTATCTACATCATAACCTTCACGGCGTCCAAGAAGACGTCCTGTCGGATGAGCAATCATTGTGACATGCTTATTCTCTAGCGCCGCACGAAGACGTTTCATAATCGTTTCACGGTCTTGTGAGAAGCTCGAGTGAATTGCTCCAATGACATAATCTAATTCTGCTAATACTTCATCATCAAAATCAAGCGAAGCATCCGGTAAAATGTCCATTTCAATTCCGCGTAAAATTGTAATGTCTGGATACTTTTCGTTCATACGTTCAATTTCTTTCGCTTGTTCACGAAGGCGCTCTTTCGTTAAACCGTTCGCTACTTTCAAGTATTGTGAGTGATCCGTAATTGCCATAAATTTATATCCACGAGCACGGCATGCTTGTACCATCTCTTCAATAGAAAAAGCACCGTCACTCCATGTTGTATGCATATGTAAATCACCTTGTATGTCAGAGAACTGAATTAAGTTTGGATACTCTTTAATTAATTCAATTTCTTTTCCATCTTCACGCACTTCTGGCGGGATAAATGGAAGACCGAAATGAGCAAAGAATTCTTCTTCCGTCTCGAATGTTTTCACTTCACCTGTTTCCAAGTTCTCCACGCCATATTCACTAATTTTCTCGCCTTTATCTTTTGCGATTTGACGCATTTTTACGTTATGGTCTTTTGATCCTGTGAAATGGTGAAGAGTTGTAATAAACTCTTCTGGTTTTACTAAGCGGAAATCAATCGAAATATCATATTCATATTGAAGACGAACAGAAACTTTCGTATCCCCGCTCGCAATTACTTCAATCATATTATCGAATTGTAGTAAATGCTCACGTACTGCAGCTGGTTCTGTCGTTGCAATAATAAAGTCTAAATCTTTCACTGTTTCACGAACGCGGCGCAAACTACCAGCGCGCGAGAAACGAATTACCTCAGCAATATTCGACAATTTCTCCTCTATTTCCCCGGCAATAGGCAATACCATCGCGATTGGTAAACGCTCTGGACGAGATCCTACTTGATCGATTGCTTCTAATATTTTCTCTTCTGTCTTCTTACCGAAACCAGCTAAAGCTTGTACTTTATTTTCCTCACAAACCGCTTTTAGCGATTCCATATCAACAACACCAAGTTCTTTATATAACTTAGCTACCTTTTTACCACCAAGGCCTGGTAATTTTAATAACGGTAATAAGCTACTTGGCACTTCTTTTTCAAGCTCTTGTAATACTTCAGATGTTCCCGACTCTATATATTCTTGAATAACTGCTGCTGTTCCTTTTCCAATGCCAGGAATCTTCGTGAAATCTTCAATCTCAGAAAGACTACGATCATCACTTTCTAATGCTGCTGCCGCTTTACGAAACGCCGATATTTTAAATGGATTCGCGCCCTTTAGTTCCATAAAAAGCCCGATTGTCTCTAATAATTTAATCACTTGTTTTTTATTTACTTTCATCATTGTCCCGCCTTTCTTTCATAGAAAAAAACTTCTCTTTCCGAAAAAAGAGAAGTTATACTCTGCTACCTGTCTGCCATAGTTCCTTCACCTTTTCAGAGAGAATCGGTGTATCGTCTACAATTATTTTGCTAATTGATGATTGTTGTAATGGTGTTTGTAATTGTTCAATCGGAAGAATGTTCCCAATGATAATTAAGACAAACAAAATAATATATACTTCTAAAAATCCGAGGATTGCCCCCGCAAACGCATTTACTTGCTTTAAAACCGGTATTTCTGCAAACATATTTAACAAATTACCAAGTAATGAAAGTGCAATTTTTGTGATAATAAACAATATGATAAACGCAAGCGCTTGATAAAATACTGTCTCAATATTATTTGCATCAATCCATTCTGGAACAGATACGTTTTTATCAAATGGATACGGAATAAATTTCGCAAGTGCTGGCGCTAAATCTTTACAGTACCAGTATGCAACAAGGTATGCGATAATAAAGCTTGTTAACTTTACAAGTTGCAAGATGAACCCTCTGCGTAAGCCGAGGAAAAATCCCATAACAAGCAGTAAAATGATAATAATATCAATCATGTTATTCCATTCCTTTTTTTGTCATACTTTCTTTCAATTTCTCATGTTCTTCTTTTAATTTTATGTAATCGTGTATGACGTTTACCGCCGTCAATACCGCTAGTCTACTCGTGTCAAGCGAAGGATTCTTGGCATTGAGTTCGCGCATTTTATCATCCACAATCGCTGCTACCATGCGGATATGACTTGTACTTTCATCGCCAACAACTGAATATTGCTGACCATAGATTTCTACATTAATTCGACTTTTCTTTCCCTTTTGTTGTGACAACTCACCGGCCTCCAATCACGTACAGAATCCTAAAGTTTATCATACCATGAACCTTCATAATATGGAAACAGAAAGAACAATCCGATATGATAAAAATAACAATATAAAAAAAGGGGCGACCATTATGTCAAATTCTATCGTAATTCAAACAAGTTCTACAGTAATTGAAGACATGAAACAACAATATAAACATTCGCTTAGCCCGAAAACTCCGCAAGGCGGAATCTTCATGGCAAAAGTGCCATCGTGCACCATTACAGCGTATACATCCGGAAAAGTAATGTTCCAAGGTGGACGTGCTGAAGCAGAAGCTGCCCGTTGGCAAACTGTCTCCCAAACTCCAAAAACAGCTGTAAAAAAATCTGTCGATTCACACCGTTATGCACCGCCTGCTTCTATCGGTACAATGTCAATCGTAGGGTCAGATGAAGTGGGTACTGGTGATTTCTTCGGACCGATGACAGTAGTTGCTGTATATGTGGATGCGAAGCAAATCCCACTACTAAAAGAGCTTGGTGTAAAAGACTCTAAAAACTTAAATGACGAACAAATTACTGCCATTGCGAAACAACTTCTTCACGTTGTCCCTTACAGCTCTCTCGTCCTTCATAACGAAAAATATAACGAGCTATTTGATAAAGGAAACAACCAAGGTAAGTTAAAAGCTTTACTACACAATAAAGCTATTACAAACTTATTAGCTAAAATTGCACCTACAAAACCTGAAGGCGTCTTAATCGACCAATTTACACAACCTGATACATACTACAAATATTTAGCAAAACAAAAACAGGTACAGCGTGAAAATGTTTATTTTGCGACGAAAGGCGAAAGCGTCCATTTAGCAGTAGCCGCTGCTTCCATTTTAGCTCGTTACTCATTCGTAAAACAGTTTGACGAACTAAGTAAAAAAGCTGGTATGCCGCTTCCAAAGGGTGCTGGTAAACAAGTTGATATCGCCGCTGCTAAATTAATTCAAAAACTTGGTAAAGAGCGATTACCTGAGTTTGTGAAACTGCATTTTGCTAATACAGAGAAGGCGTTTCGCTTATTAAAATAGTATCGACAAAAACAGGAGCCTACAAACTCCTGTTTTTTGTTTCACCCTACTATTGTCCTTATAGTTTTGTTATAATTATAATATACAGATTATTCTAACATAGGAGGAGATTCCCATTGCTACTTCTACAAATGATTCTAAATATTTTACTAGGTAACCCACACGAAAGACAGTTTGAAATTAGAGAAAACATTCAGCTACTCAGTGAGCAACGAGAGTTCAACGATTTAATAGAGCGTTACGGCCGGTCTTTCTTATTAAACTTTCGGATTCGAAGATTTATCGGGAAACACGATGCCCGCTCGTTAATACATAATCCAGCAAAACTGCAACACTTTTGTGAGGAACTTGAATGTATGATTAGAAAAAAGAGGTTTTTCATATGAACGCTGTAAAAGTTAAAAAGGTACTATATGCTTTCGTACACATCGTAGGTCCTCTTTCTTACCTCACTATTTCTACCATTTGGGGAGCTTTTTTCACTACTAAATCTACATTTGAAAATATATCTGATAATCTTGGTGTGATGGCCATCTATTACGTGTTCATAAGTTTACTGTGGTTTTTCTATTTAGATCGATTAGACAAAGATGTAGATAATATTACAAAAGAGATTCATGATAAAAAGATGTAATACATAAAAAAGGAGAGTCTTGGCGACTCTCCTTTTTTATGTTAGCTTCGTTTCTGCTTCTTATTTGATGAAGGTACTTTATGAGAACCTGTTTCATGTGTTGTCGTTCCTTGTCCTTCTACTTCTGGAGAACCTAGGCCCGATCTTGAATGATCTTTTTTCACTTTTTTACTCATTTATATTCACCCCTTCGCGTTACTTTTTGCTACAGGAGAATAAACTATACAAAATAAAAAGCGAGAGGAAATCCTCTCGCTTTTTTCATATTTTAGAATTCAGAAGAACCTGGAGTTCTTGGGAATGGAATTACGTCACGGATGTTAGCCATGCCAGTGATGTACATTAGGAAGCGCTCGAAACCTAGACCGAATCCAGCGTGTTTTGTACCGCCGTATTTTCTAAGTTCTAAGTACCACCAGTAGTCCTCTTCGTTCATACCTAATTCTTTAATTCTGTCTACTAAAACGTCCATTCTTTCTTCACGTTGACTTCCGCCGATTAATTCACCGATGCCAGGAACTAGAAGGTCAGTAGCAGCCACTGTTTTACCGTCGTCATTTAAGCGCATGTAGAATGCTTTAATGTCTTTCGGATAGTCCGTTACGAATACAGGGCGTTTGAAGATTTCTTCTGATAAGTATCTTTCATGCTCTGTTTGTAAGTCAATACCCCATTCTACTGGGTATTTGAAGTCAGCACCTGATTCTTGAAGTACTTTAATTGCTTCTGTATAAGTGATGCGACCGAAGTCAGAGTTGATTACGTTGTTCATGCGCTCTAGAACTGTTTTATCAACGAAACTGTTGAAGAATTCCATTTCTTCTGGTGCATGCTCTAATACGTATTTCATTGCATATTTCAGCATATCTTCTGTAAGGTTCATTACGTCACCTAGTTCAGCGAATGCAATCTCAGGCTCAACCATCCAGAACTCAGCTGCGTGGCGAGTTGTGTTTGAGTTTTCTGCACGGAATGTAGGTCCGAATGTGTATACATCACGGAATGCTAATGCATAAGCTTCAGCGTTCAGCTGTCCACTTACTGTTAAGTTTGTTTCTTTGCCGAAGAAGTCTTTTGATTCATCAACTTGTCCGTCTTCGCCTTTTGGTACGTTGTTTAAATCTTGCGTTGTTACGCGGAACATTTCGCCCGCACCTTCTGTATCACTACCAGTGATGATAGGTGTGTGAACATGTACGAATCCACGCTCTTGGAAGAATTGGTGAATCGCAAATGCTGCGATAGAACGTACGCGGAACGTTGCAGAGAATGCATTTGTTCTTGGACGTAAGTGAGCGATTGTACGTAAGTATTCAAACGTATGACGTTTCTTTTGAAGTGGGTAATCAGAATCTGATAAGCCCTCAATATCAATTTTTTCTGCTTTAATTTCAAATGGTTGCTTCGCTCCAGGCGTTACAATTACTTTACCTTCTACTTTAACTGAAGAGCTAAGTGGAAGTTTTGCAATTTCTTTGAAGTTATCTAATTCTGTATCGAAAACGATTTGAACGCTTTTGAAAAAGCTACCGTCGTTTAATTCGATGAAACCAAACGCTTTTGAATCACGTAAGTTACGAATCCACCCTGATACTTGTACTGTTTGACCTGCGTATTTATCTGTATCTCTATACAGACTTTTTACTAATGTGTTTTCCATAGTGAAATTCTCCTTTGCTGATATATTTAAATACAAAAAAACCTTTCATCCATAAAGGGACGAAAGGTTAAACTTCGCGGTACCACCCAATTTGTCATAAAGACCAACTTTAACTCGTATGTAATACATACTTCCCGGTTTGTAACAGGCCGGATTCCCGTCTAAGTCTACTCTTGAATACAAGATTCAATTTCGGTTAGCAACTCCAAGGTGTTCTTCACATATACCGCCTCATCAGGCTTTCACCGTCCCTGACTCGCTTTGGATTATAGTATATACTACTTTTCCTTATCATCGTCTTTCATTTTGTTAAACTAAAATTAATGTACTACATTCGAGAGAAAGATGCAAGATGTCGGAAAATATATCGGCGATTTTTGTAATATATCGACATTTTCCGACAGCCAATCCAATAAAAAAATCACCGGAATAAATCCGGCAATTTCTTATTACTTACGTAACTCCGCACCAAATTTCTCTTCTACCGCTGTTAATACACGGTTATGTGCTTCTGTTACTTCTTCGTCTGTTAACGTACGCTCTGGATCGAAGTAGTTCATAGAGAATGCAAGTGACTTCTTGCCTTCTTCCATTTTTTCACCTTCGTATAAGTCAAATAGTGTTACGTCTTTCAGAAGTTCCCCGCCAGCTTCAGCAATAACTTGCTTCATTTCGCCAGCTTTTGTTTCTTTCGTTACGACAACAGCCATGTCACGTGTCATGGATGGGAAACGTGGAATCGCTGAGTAGTAAGTTTCTTCTGCGTCTGCACCGAATACTTTTACAAGAGATAGTTCAAATACGAATGTATTTTTCACATCTAATTGTTTTTCTGCTTCTGGGTGCAATTGACCGATGAAACCAATTACTTCGCCATCTAATACGATGTCAGCTGTACGACCTGGGTGCATACCTTCACGTTTTGCTGGTGCATATGTGATTTGGTTTGAAACGCCAAGTACGTCGAATAGTCCTTCTAGTACACCTTTCATAACAAAGAAGTCTACTACTTTTTTCTCACCTTGCCATGCATGGTGAAGAGCAAGACCTGTCATAACACCTGCAAGATGTTGTTCTTCTTTCGGAAGTTCTCCTTCTTCTGTCGGTAAGAAGATAGAACCTACTTCGTATAAAGCAACACTGTCGTTTTTACGTGCAACGTTGTATGAAACTGCTTCTAACAATTGTGGTACTAAGCTTAAACGAAGTTGGCTACGTTCTTCACTCATTGGAAGTGCAAGAGCGACAGGCGCCTTTTCGTTTGGCTCAACCATATATTGTTTCGCTTTGTCAGTGCTTGTTAATGAATACGTGATTGCTTCATATAAACCAGCACCTTCTAAGAAGCGACGTACTTTACGACGTTTCGTTTGTGCTGATGTTAATTTACCACGAGTCATTGTTCCAGAAGGTAATGTAACTGGAATGTGGTCATAACCGTATAGACGGCCCACTTCTTCTACTAAGTCTTCTGAAATTGTAATGTCAGGACGACGTGCTGGTACATTCACGTGGAATGTTCCTTCTACTTCTGTGAATGGGAACTTTAAGTTTGTGAACATTGTACCCATTTCACTTGCAGAAATATTTGTACCTAATACACGGTTTACTTTGTCAGCAGTAACAGATACTGTACGCTCTTGTACTTGTAAGTTGTCAGCTTCTACTACACCTTCAAGCGCCTCACCGCCAGCGTATTTCGCCATTAAAGCAGCTGCGTGTTGAATTGCTTCAAATGTACGTGTTGGGTCGATTCCTTTTTCGAAACGCGCACTTGACTCACTGCGAAGACCTAAGTCTTTTGATGTACGGCGCACTGTTTGACCCGCAAAGTATGCAGACTCAATTAGAACGTTTACTGTCTCATTTGTAACTTCAGAATCCGCTCCACCCATTACACCAGCAACAGCTAAAGCTTTTGTACCGTTTGTAATGACAAGATGGTGGCTTTGTAATGTACGTTCTTGATCATCTAACGTTTCAATTTTTTCACCTTCTTTTGCAAGACGAACAACGATTTCTTTTGAACCTAATTTATCGTAATCGAATGCATGTAACGGTTGACCGTATTCCATTAAAATGTAGTTTGTAATATCAACTACGTTGCTAATTGGACGAATGCCAGCTGCCATAAGGCGCGTTTGCATCCACATTGGTGACGGACCAATTTTTACGTTCTTTACCATTTTTGCAATGTATAATGGGTTTTCTTCTTTCGCTTCTACACTTACAGAAATGTAATCAGCAGTTTTTTCTGCTGTTTCTTGTAAGTCGATAGCTGGAAGTTTTACTTCACGGCCATAAATAGCAGCTACTTCATATGCAACACCTAACATGTTTAAGCAATCTGCACGGTTTGGTGTTAAACCAAGCTCAAGTACTTCATCATGTAAGTTTAAAATTTCAAGTGCATCTGCACCAACTTCAGCGTCACTTGGGAAGATGAAGATACCATCTGCATATTCTTTTGAAACTAACTTTCCATCAATGCCAAGCTCTTGAAGAGCACAAACCATACCGTGAGAAGCTTCACCACGTAGTTTTGCTTTTTTAATTTTGAAATTACCAGGTAGTACAGCGCCAACTTTTGCAACTGGCACTTTTAAACCTTTTGCAATGTTAGCAGCACCACAAATAATTTGAACTGGTTCTTCTTCACCGATATCGATTAAGCATTTGCTTAACTTATCAGCTTCTGGGTGTTTTTCACATTCTAATACGTGACCAACTACAACACCTTTTACACCTTTATTTAATACTTCAACGCCTTCTACTTCAATACCACTTTTCGTGATTTTGTCTGCTAGTTCTTGTGCCGTTACATCTTTAATATCTACATACTCTTGTAACCAACGATATGATACGAACATACTTATCCTCTCCTTCCCTTACGCTCGTTTGAATTGTTGTAAGAAACGTACATCATTTGTATAGAAATGACGAATGTCATCTACGCCGTATTTCAACATTGCGATACGCTCTGCGCCCATACCGAATGCGAAACCTTGATATTCTTTTGAATCATAACCAGCCATTTCAAGTACGTTCGGGTGAACCATACCTGCGCCTAAAATTTCAATCCAACCAGTTCCTTTACAAGTGCCGCAACCTTTGCCGTGACACATCATACAAGAAATATCCATCTCTACAGATGGCTCTGTGAATGGGAAGAAACTTGGACGAAGACGGATTTCACGATCTTCACCGAACATCTTTTTCACGAATACTTGCAGTGTACCTTTTAAGTCACTCATACGAATATTTTTATCAATTACAAGACCTTCAATTTGCATGAACTGGTGTGAATGCGTCGCATCATCGTCATCGCGGCGATACACTTTACCAGGACAAATAATTTTAATTGGGCCTTTTTCTTTATTATTTTCCATCGTACGTGCTTGCACAGAAGATGTATGTGTACGTAGTAACGTTTCTTCTGTAATGTAGAATGTATCTTGCATATCACGTGCTGGGTGATCTTTCGGTAAGTTTAATGCTTCGAAGTTGTAGTAGTCTTTTTCTACTTCTGTTCCTTCCGCTACTTCATAACCCATACCGATGAATACATCTTCAATTTGTTCAACAACAGCTGTTAACGGATGGTGACAACCTGTTTCAACAGGACGACCTGGTAAGGTAACATCAATTGTTTCAGTAGCTAATTTCGCTTCAATTACTGCTTTTTCTAAGTTGCTGATTTTGTCATCTAGACGCGTTTGAATCGCTTCACGTACTTCATTTACTAATGCTCCCATACGTGGACGCTCTTCTGCTGATAATTTTCCCATGCCGCGTAATACTTCTGTAATTGGACCTTTTTTTCCTAAATACGCTACGCGTACATCGTTTAAGCCTTTTAGCTCTTTCGCTTCTTCAATAAGCTCTAACGCTTTTTGCTTTAGCTCTTTTAAACGTGCTTCCATTTGGAACCCTCCTAATTTTAAAAATAAAAAAACCTCGCTCCCAAAAAGGGACGAGGTAAATTCGCGGTACCACCCTAAATTGACAGAACATGTCTGCCCACTCATTAGTTATAACGATCAATTCTGACCGGAACGCCTTTACATATACATGGTCCTGGCGTCAACTCCAGAGGTGAATTCACTTCCGTCTACCATAAGAATGCTTTCAGTCTACGGCATTCTCTCCCTATATGGCGATTTTGTAAGCTACTCTTCTCTATCAACGTTTTTCGTTATTTAACTTTTAATATAATGTACTTCAACTTATTATAAGAAGTTTTTTATTTGTTCGCAACCGGGCTTTGCAAATAATACGTTAAAATCCCTGCTGCAACTGCAACATTTAATGATTCTGCCCCGCCGTAAATCGGAATATACAAGTTTTGATCCGTTTTCGCAAGAATTTCTTGACGTACGCCGTTTCCTTCATTTCCTACAATTAATGCAAAACTACCAGCTGGTGTTACTTCCCCGTACGGAACTCCATTTTCAAGAGCTGTTCCATATACAGGAACGTTATTTTCTTTTAACTTGTCTACCCATTCTTCTAAGTTCCCTTTTACAATTGGTAAGTGGAAAATAGAGCCTTGTGTAGAACGGAGTACTTTACTATTATAAACATCAACACAACCTTCTCCAAGCACAACGGCATGAATGCCAGCTGCATCAGCTGTACGAATAATCGTCCCTAAGTTACCTGGGTCTTGCAGGCCATCTAGTAAAAGAAACTTTCCATCAGCAAGAGCTACTTCTTTCTCATGCTTTTCACAGACAGCAAATACACCTTGCGTCGTTTCTGTTTCACGAAGTACTTTTACGATTGCTTCCGGTACGATATACATCTCTACATCATTAACTGTCCAATCTTTCGGAAGGTCTGTCTGATCTGAAACGATAAGTTCTGTTACAACTCCTACTTTTAAAGCTTCCTCCACTAAGTGGAATCCTTCTACAAAAAATAAACCTTTTTTATCGCGTTCTTTTTTCGTTTGCAGCTTTTTCCACTGCTTCACACGCGGATTTTGTACTGAATCAATGTTTTTCATAATATGTATTTCCCTCTCTTCTTGTCTTATCATTATAGCCTATTTTTCATACATATTTACATAAAAAAGAACAAAAACTAACGTCAGTTTCAATTCTGAAGAAGAGGTGAAAACAATGAGTTTTAATTTACGCGGTGCTGTATTAGCAAATGTATCTGGTAATACACAAGATCAATTACAAGAAACAATTGTCGATGCAATTCAAAGCGGTGAAGAAAAAATGCTACCAGGTCTTGGTGTTTTATTTGAAGTCATTTGGAAAAACGCCGATGAAAATGAAAAGTACGAAATGTTAGAAACACTAGAGCAAGGATTAAAAAAATAAGCAATTTGAAAATCACCTTTGCATAGGCCAAGGTGATTTTTTTTTGCGGAAAATTTTTTTCTTCTCCTAAACATTTCTACTTTACTAACGAACTATGATGGAGTACAATGTTCAAAATACATTTAAACCGATCGATTTTCTTTATAGACACCATAAGATAAAGTGAAACTTTAATTAGTGGGGAGGGGTGTTCATCCCCACTAATTATTAGTTGAACCAATCGGGCTTTTACGGGCAGTTGATTCCTCACCTAACTTCCCCGTATTCGCTGAATTTTGAAGTAGGAATCTTACTGCCCGTTAAAGCGGGATAAAAGGAGTGAATGTTTTATGCACCGTATTACGCTTGAACAAATTTTTAAACACCATATTACACAAAAATACGTAAATCGTTCTGGGATGGTCCACGCGATTGCTGTCGCTTACCATGCGTTTCACTTAGCTAAAAAGCATCACGCCTCAGTCGATGCTGCTACAAAGGCTGGTTTCCTTCATGATATCGGACATCATACGTGGTACACAGGCGGCGAATGGGACTATGATTTATATAAAAAGAATGATATACACGCAATTAAAGGAGCAGAAAGAGCTCATAAATTGCTTATTAGATTAGGAGAGCACCCTAAACTAGCAAAAGAGATTTCTATCGCCATTCTTCTTCATACTGATTCTTTCTTAGTAGAACAAGAAATTGAAAGAACATCTCTTCAAAACATTATTAAATGGGCAGACGAAGCAGATGAAGAACCGGGCGGAGCGCATCATTATCGAACAATTTCTTATGAAAAAGCATTAAAAGCTATTCAACAGTTAGACCGTTTAGTAGAGCGTGAATTGCAAATAGAGCAATCAAAATCGAATAACAAAGCAGAACATAGTTATCAATAAGAAAGAGGCATCACTATAGGGTGATACCTCTTTTATTATTTTATGGAAAATACACCTTTATATGTAATATTTAAATGTTACACCCGAAAACAATATGCTTTACAATTAAATATACAAATATAAAGAGGTGATTTTACAAATGCAACCCGCTACACAACTTTCTAATGAACAGAAATACTCTATGTCATGGTTACAATTTATTAGCTCCGTTTTATTCGCTTTTTTCGGAACCGGACTTATTACTGTGTTCCTCGCAATGCCATTAACAATTTATACAGCTGGTCTCACAAATAAAAAACAAATTGCCCTGTACGAATCTATTGCCAATACCGCAAGTACCGTATTACAACTAGCCGTACTGTTATTCTTCATTTTTAAATTCGAACCCGCAAAAAAATTACTACTAAAATCTTTTAACTTTAAAGCACTGAAAGAATGGCGTACATACGTATATTTACTTCTTTTCTTCGTTATAAACATCGTACTCAATTACATACTGTTAAATTATGTGTTCCAAAATGCAACGAAGCAGCAATCTTCCGCACTAAGCTTAGACGTCTTTAAGCAATATCAAATATTATTGCTTCTCAGCTTCGCCATACTCACACCCATTTTTGAAGAACTTATTTTCCGTGGTTTTATACTTCGCTTCTTCTCAGAACGCTTTCCATTTTGGATCGCAGCCATCGTAACAAGTTTCTTCTTCGGTATCGCTCATACATACTCACTTGGGGTTATGGTAATTACTTTCTTCATGGGATTATTAATGGCTATTTTATGTAAAAAAACAAAATCCATTATTCCAGCTATGTTATTTCATATTATGAATAATATGTTGGCGTTCTTGAGTTAAAAAGAGGTATCATCGCGATACCTCTTTTATCATAACTTCAAACTCTTCTTCCGTTTACACAGAACATCAATGTAAAATTACTACGGTCTGTAAATATTAGCCTCAAAATATCATTTTTATTACAATGATGACTTTTTTGTATAAATATCCTATAATTTTTATATATAATTATAAAGTATAAAAGGATAGGTGATTCACTATTATACAAGCCACGCAACTAACTTACCCACAAAAACATCCTATGTCACTCTCACAATTTCTATTTTCACTCGTTTTTGCAATTTGGGGAACAGGATTTCTAGCAGACCTCTTTATAGGTCTTCCTACCGTTATTTATACAGAAGGTTTAACCAATCCAAAACAAATTGCTTTAACAAAATCACTTACTACTTTTGGGAAGAATTTATTTGTATTGTGCATTTTATTAATTTTAATTTATGCATATAAGCCATTAAGAAATTTAATTGTCCCAACACTAAACTTTACAGCATTAAAAAAAGTAAGCACATACATCTATATCATTCTTTTTTATGGACTACATATCGTTAATGATATATTTATAATTAATAATATTCTTCCTGATGCGGTAAAAGAGCAGTCATCCGCTTTAGACCTAGAAATGTTAAAACAATACAAACTATTATTACTAATAGGTGGCGCTATACTTGTACCTATTTTTGAAGAACTTATAGTCCGCGGTATTATTCTTCATTTCCTACTACAGCGTTTCCCATTTTGGATTGCAGCGCTTGGGTCTAGCTTCCTCTTCGGAATAGGTCATATATACTCAACTGGTGTGATGTTTAGTATGTTCATCATGGGTCTATTTATGGCCATTTTATGTAAAAAAACAAAATCCATTATTCCAGCTATATTACTTCATATTATGAATAATATGTTAGCCTTTTTAGGATAAAGAGAGGTATCATCACGATACCTCTCCTTACTCTTTTATCACAACTTCAAACTCTTCTTCCACATAATGCTTCATAAAGATTTCTTTATCGTTCTTCTTTAAATGATTTAATATATGTTTCATATCATTACTAATCTCTTTTTTAGTAGTATCGGTATGTACCGCTATTTCATCTATTTGATCTATTCCTTTTTCATTTACTGTCTTCGTATATTTTCTCGCATAATCGATATATTTATATTTTGTAATAGCTACAATCCAATTTTTTTAGAATATTTTTCTCTTCATCATACTTTTCAATATGATTCCAAATTGCCAATAACACATCATCCATACATTCCTCTTGCACATCTTCAAACGAAGCTAAATACTTCTGAATAATACTTTTTATTAGTCCGCTGTACTGCTCGATAATAAAATATAATGCTTTTTCCTCCCTTTTCCTTAGCTGATTCACAACATTTTCTTCTGTAATTTTCATACGTCTCCTCCTCTCTCATGCTCTACATCTATTAATTCGTATCGGTACTACTCATTTCTATCAATTTATACATATTTGTTAATAATATCCAAAATAAACCTCATGTAGTAAAATATAACTGATTACAAAGAAGGAGATTATATATGTTGAGCTTACTTTGGATTGTTTATATGCCACTTCTTGTTTTATGCGGATTTTTCGGTGGTATTTTTTTAATTGTTACTAGCGTGAAACACCGTAAATTATTTGTCGGTTTAATGGGGCTACTTAGCTTTTCCTTTGTCACACTCCCTTTTGTTTTTTGGGGCATGGGAGTGGAGAGCAATACAATCATCCCTATTTCAACTACTTTATATTGGATACTGTTTTCTTTAACTGGATTATTAGCAGGGATAAGTGGATTACAAGCCAAAATTAAAAGTATACGTAATATGGGATTCATTATTTTTACCGCTGGAATATTAGGGGTTATTTTCTGGGTGCTCATGTCTGTAGGTGATTCATTCTATATATAACATTTTTTGAAAACCAAAAATCGGAGGTAATACAGAAGTGTTCGGAATATTAACTTGGATGATTTTAGCTCTTACTTTGATGATATGTGAATTCGTCGTTAGTATCTTTTTAATTATTGTTGGTATTAAATATCGTAAATCAGTTACAGGGGCTACAAAAAAGAAGACAAATACATCAGCAACTACCACTACGCATATCACATCATCTCTTAAGCCAATTTTAAAAGCTAATATTCAAATAACACCAAATGGCGCAAAGAAAGTTGCATATTCAGTAACACCAAATAAAAAAAGTGTATCAACAAGTAAGACATGGCATTACACAGGTAAAAAGAAATATATATCTGTAAAAACAGCCGTACAAGTTACAACATCAATGGGTGTTTCACCTAATGGTTCTTCTGCGGGAGGAGTTACACTTGGAAAATAAAATAAAAGGGGTAAGTTCATATGGTAAATTCCATATATTTAATACTTTTATTTATCAATGGTTTAAATCTAAAGTAAATAAGGGACATACATTAGTCTCCTATATTCCTTTTATTACAAATGAGAGTCAAGTTGATGAAATGCGTCCATTCTTTGAGGAAGTAGAAGTGAATGTAGAAGATAATGATATTCAAACATCTCATATGACACATGAGGCAATGGATTTGATTTATAAAACATTAGTTGATAAAGAATGGGATTCTTCTTATTCAGATATTTTTTCCTTTTTTAATGATGAAGCAAATAAATTTGCTGTGTTGGATTTTGATTCTTTGCATAAAAAAAGAGAAAAAATTTTTTATCGGAGAGGTTCAAGTGCCCCATTAAAATTTGATGATTTTATATCTAATCTAAAGGTTGCAGATGAAAATGCGGAAAATTTTGAGGATGAAGGTACATTTTTATTCCCACCACCACTTATCGTAAATGAAGAAAAGATAAATAAAATGATGGATTATTTATCTAAATTTGGCATCACTGTTAAGATACGTACAGTTTCTACTGATATTAGAGAAGAGTATTGTTTGGACTATATTAGTGTGAAATTTAATGGTTAAAAGTAAAAAAGCAGGGAAATTAATTCCCTGCTTTTCTATTTGGTTTATTTCCTGATTGTAAGAAGAACGATAACACCCATGCAACACCTGCTAATATTGTTGCAATTAAGAATGCATCGTTAATACCGTTAATTGCAGATAGCTTTGAAATTTGTCCATATAATAGTTGCGTGCTCATCGCATCTCCTGCTTGCGCTGATCCAGCTAAGGCCGCTAAGCTTTGCCCCATGCCATGTACTTTATCAACTAAAATTGGGTTTGACGTTGTTAACATGTTACCGTAATCTGCTACGTGAGCAGTTGTTTGTTGCGTCATAAGTGTGATTAAAATCGCTGTTCCGATTGAACCAGCTACCTGCCTTGATGTATTTTGCGTTGCTGTACCGTGAGAAATTAATTTCATCGGCAGTGCGTTCATACCAGCTGTCATAATTGGCATCATAATGAATGACATACCAATTGAACGTATAATATAGTCCGTCATAATAACGCTATATGGCGTATCCATTGATAACTTTGTAAATTCATATGTCGCAAACGTTGTAATAGCTAATCCAACAATCGCTAACGGACGAATTCCATATTTATCAAATAGTTTACCTGCAATAGGTCCCATGATTCCCATAATTAATGAACCTGGAAGTAATAATAAACCTGATTCAATTGGTGTGAAGCCACGAATGTTTTGCAGATATACTGGAAGTAGTAACATACCTCCGAATAATGCCATCGTAACGATTGCGTTAATTAATAAAGTGAAAGTAAATACTGGATATTTAAATACTTGTAAATCAAGCATTTTATTGTCTGTTGTCAACTCTCTCCAAATAAATAACGCTAAACCAATTACACCGATAACAAGTGAAATAACAACTTCGGCACTAGTCCAACTATTATTTCCAGCTTCACTAAATCCGTACAACAAGCTTCCTAGTCCAATACTTGAACTAATAACACCAAATACATCTAATTTCGTTTTAGATACTGGCTGAGCTAGTGTAAAGAATTTTAAAGATAGGAAGGTAATAATTAAACCGATAATAAACATCGCATAGAACATTAAGTTCCAGCTGTAGTTTTCAATTACCCAACCTGTTACAGTTGGTCCGATAGCTGGAGCTAAAATCATCGCTACACCTAGTAATCCCATCGCTGCTCCGCGCTTATGAGGTGGGAATAATGTCATGAAGATATTCATACCAACCGGCATTAAAATACCTGCACCGACCGCTTGAATAATACGACCTGTCATCATCATTGTAAAGTTTCCTGATGTAGCACAAATGATAGATCCTACAGTAAAGAATAACATTGCTGCTACGAATAATTTACGATACGTAAATCGTGAAACTAAAAAGGCACTAATCGGTACTAAAATACCATTTACAAGCATGAATCCTGTAATTAACCATTGTGCTGTTGAAGTTGATACGTTAAATTCATTCATTAACGGTGGCAATGCAACGTTAATAATTGTTTGGTTTAAAATAGAAACGAACATACCGAGAATTAATACTGTTACAACTGCTTTTACATTTACATTCTCTATAGGCATAGACGTTTGTTTTTTCGGCATTTCTTTTTCTTGTTTTACTTCTTCTTGCTTGCTTGTTTCTAACTCAACTACATTAGAAATTTCTACTTCTTGCTTTTGTTCATTTTCTTTCTCTTCTGTTTCTACCTTACTTACTTCTATTTTACTTACGGCTGGGACTTGTTCTTCTCCCACGTTCGTTTTTTTCTTTCGTAAAAGACGATTTACAAGGAAGAAGACGATTATACAAAATAGTGCATATCCTACAATTGCAATTGAGGACATCTCATCTCCCCCTTACTTATGAATACGAACTGACACATTCATTCCAGGAACAATATTTACTGATTTACTATGATCTAAAGAAATTTTAACTGGTACAACTTGCTTTACTTTCGTATAGTTCGCTGTTGCGTTACTTGATGGTAACATTGAGAATGTGTTCGCTGTTGTTAAGCCAACTTGTTCTACTTTTCCTGTTAACGTTGTATCTGGGTATGCATCTACATATACATCTACTGTTTGGCCTTTTTGAACATCATCAATTACTGTTTCTTCAATATTTGCTGTTACCCATAAATTGTTCATATCAAATGCATAAGCAATCGGGCTACCTGCTCCAACGAAAGCATTTGTTGTTGCGTTTGATTGTACAACTGTTGCGTTTTGCGGAATTGTTACATCTACTGTTTGTTCTCCATTTGCTGCTGCTACAGTAACAGCACCTAATTTATCGTTTTCATTGTAGTTCTTACCTACTTCTGCTTTCCAGTCAGTTAGTTTACCTGCTACTGGTGACGCAATCGGAATTACCTTTCCGTCAATCTTTGCATTGTCTGTTTTTAAGTAATTTTCCGTTTGGTTGTAATAGTAATAAGCGCCAATACCGCCGCCAACTAGTACAATTAATGTGATAATGTTGATAATTACCATTCTTCGAAACTGATTCATTGCATTCCTCTCCTTATATCGCATATAATTTTTTTCTAAACTATTTATGTCCTTATTGTTTAGATTGCTTAATTGTTAATTATATTAACTTTTAAACAAAAAAATCACACCATCTGCGGTGTAAATCGAAATTTATCTACCTGCGAGCGGTGCTGATTTCTGAAGGACTATCGTTTATAATTATAAATAATTATTTTAAATCTACAACCGACAATTTACGTATGAAATGTCGTTTAAACAACAATATAACGCTGATATGTTGTTTAAGTAAAGAAAATTAAACAAGGGGAAATAAAAATGTCTATTAAAAATACAAATGATCCACGTGTAAAACGGACGAGACAACTCATACAGGATGCTTTTGTCGCTTTAGTAGGCGAAAAAGGGTTTGAAAATGTAACTGTTCAACATATTGCAGAACGTGCTCCTGTAAATCGTGCTACGTTTTATAGCCATTATCACGATAAATATGACTTATTAGACAAAAGCATTGAAGAAATGTTAGAGAAGTTAACAAAAGTCATTAAACAAAAAAATAGAAATAAAGAAGATTTTCAACTTACATTTGATTCACCACATCCAAGTTTTTTGGCCTTGTTCGAACATATTGCAGAAAATGCGAACTTCTATAACGTCATGCTTGGTGATAAAGCTGCCGGAAATTATACGTATAAAATGATGAAAGCAATTCAAACACATTTAACATTAAGCCTCTCTATTTCACAACCTAACGATGAAAAACTAATGGTTCCACGTGATATTCTTATTAGTTATGTTACTGGTGCCCACCTCGGCATGATTATGTCATGGCTAAAAAAAGGAATGATATATACCCCGCATTTTATGGCCATGCAATTAACTCGTTTAATCATTTTAGGGGCTCATACTGCAGCTGGATTAGAACGGCCTTTTTAAAACATAAAAAAGCGAAGGAGAGGCTCCTTCGCTTTTTCTATTAATTAAATGTAATGTTATGTACTGCCTCTTTATCAAGACGTTTAATAACTTCTACAATTAACTTCACTGCATTTTCATAGTCATCACGGTGTAACATTGCCGCATGAGAATGAATGTAACGCGTTGCAATCGTAATGGCCATAGACGGAATACCATTTACAGCAATATGAATGGCACCTGCATCCGTTCCACCGCCCGCTACTGAATCATATTGGTATGGAATTTGTAATTCATCAGCAACATCAACTACAAAGTCACGTAAACCTGTATGACCAATAACAGAAGCATCATATAAAATAATCTGTGGTCCATCACCCATTTTACTTTGCGCTTCTTTTGATGTTACACCAGGTGTGTCACCAGCGATACCAACATCTACTGCGAACGCGATATCTGGTTTAATATAGTTTGCAGATGTTTTTGCACCACGAAGACCGACTTCTTCTTGTACAGTCCCGACGCCATATACAACGTTTGGATGCTTTTCATCTTTTAATTGTTTTAATACATCAATTGCAATTGCACAACCAATTCGATTATCCCATGCTTTTGCAAGTAACATTTTTTCATTCTTCATCACTTGGAATTCAAAGTAAGGTACAACTTGATCTCCTGGTCGTACGCCCCACTCCATTGCTTCTTCTTGGCTAGAAGCACCAATATCGATGAACATGTCTTTAATTTCAACTGGCTTTTTACGCGCTTCTGGAGGTAAGATATGAGGTGGTTTTGAACCGATAACACCTGTTACATCTCCTTTACGCGTTACAATTGTTACGCGCTGTGCAAGCATAACTTGTGACCACCAGCCACCAACTGTTTGGAAACGAAGGAAACCTTTGTCATCAATTTGCGTAATCATAAAGCCAACTTCATCTAAATGACCTGCAACCATAATTTTCGGGCCGTTTTCTTCCCCTACTTTTTTCGCAACTAAACTTCCTAAATTATCAGTAGAAAGTTCATCCGCAAACGGCTCAATATATTTCTTCATTACTTCACGTGGTTCACGCTCGTTACCCGCAATACCACGTGCATCTGTTAATTCTTTTAGCATTGTCAATGTCTCGTCTAATTTTGTCATTGCCAACACCCTCCTTTTTCTTCAGTCACTTCATTATACAAAAGGAAATTGAAATATTCAAAAATTAACTTAGTATCCTTGTGTTTGACGCTGATGATTTACTTCGTTTTTATCTAAATATGCCTTTTCAATCTCTTCTTGTTCAAACTCAAGCGCTTGTCCTAGTCGAAGGTAGCTTGTAAATAATTCAATATAGTTCGTAATAGATGGTTGATCTGTAAAACGAATTACCTTCGCATATGTGTCTAAGAAAATTTCTACTTGTGTTTTATTCGTCTGTGCACACTTATAGAATAGGAAGTTTTTATCAATCCCTAAATCAATTCCGATTGATAAAATAAAATGTAAACCATCTACGTATTCTTCTAGTATGACTTCACGTTCTGATGCTGGTTTGTTGCTCCAATATTTAAAACAACGTGTTTCATTTGCAAGTTCTCCAATTTCTACAAGAAGAGCTAACATTTTCTCTTTTAACAATTTTTTCGGTTGTAAGTCATGTTCTTTCGCAATACGGTCATCTAATTCTTTTTGTAATTTAAATAGTTGTAGTAAGTCCACTCTATTGTCCTCCTCCAACATCGCATGTTACGCAACAATGTTGTTTCATTTCAAAGTTCATTATTATTTTTCATTTCTTATTAATAAGTAAGCCATTTACCTCTTTACAAAATAGCTTGTCCTTAATTTACAAATACGTTTCAATCATCACGATTAGATTGTTCACTCCGATTGGTGATAGGTAATCATTATCTGTGTATTGTCCACTAATGAAAATGTTATTTTATCTGATGAAAGTTCCATATCATCTTTCCATTATAGCAGTGTCGTTTCACCTAGGAAAGATACTCTTCTTTCCAAAGGGGCATAATAAAAAAAAGCCAGAAGGATTCTCCTGACTTCATATGTATATTCTTCTATATTGCTATAGCTTTTATATAGGTTTTGTCATATCAATAACGACATCTCTCTCTTTGTATACAAACAAAAAACCTTAGAAGAAAAATCTTCTAAGGTTTCAACTAATTAATTAGTTAATGTTGTTTTTTGCAACTGTTGCTAATTCAGCGAAAGCTTTTTCGTCATGAACAGCTAAGTCAGCAAGCATCTTGCGGTTAACTTCGATGCCAGCATTTTTAAGACCGTGCATTAAGCGGCTGTAAGAAAGACCATTCATACGAGCTGCTGCGTTGATACGTGTAATCCATAATTTACGGAAGTCACGTTTCTTTTGACGGCGGTCACGGAATGCATACATTAGAGATTTCATAACCTGTTGGTTAGCAACCTTGAATAATGTATTTTTTGAACCGTAGTAACCTTTTGCTAATTTAATTACTTTTTTACGACGTTGACGAGTAACTGTACCACCTTTTACTCTTGGCATAATATTACCTCCTAATTGTTCTATATATCAGCCGAACTTATTTTAAGTTGTCAAGCATTTGACGAATGCGTTTGAAGTCACCAGCGCTTACTACACCAGCTTTACGTAGTTTACGTTTAGCTTTTGTAGATTTGTTAGCGAATAAATGGCTTGTGTAAGCGTGAGAACGTTTCAGTTTACCTGATCCAGTCTTTTTGAAACGCTTTGCAGCGCCGCGATGAGTTTTTTGTTTAGGCATAGGTATTTCCTCCTCTATCTATTACTTATCGTTTTTCGGTGCTAAAACTAAGAACATACTGCGTCCTTCCATTTTAGGCTTAGATTCGATTGTACTAACTTCAGCACAAGCTTCTGAGAAGCGATCTAAAACACGTTGACCGATTTCTTTATGAGTAATGGCACGTCCTTTAAAGCGAATTGACGCTTTAACCTTGTCGCCTTTCTCTAAAAACTTGATAGCATTACGAAGTTTTGTGTTAAAGTCGTGTTCATCAATTGTTGGACTTAAACGAACTTCTTTCATGCTAATTACTTTTTGATTTTTGCGCTGTTCTTTTTCTTTCTTCTGTTGCTCAAAGCGGAATTTACCGTAGTCCATAATGCGGCATACTGGCGGTTTCGCATTTGGAGCAACTAATACTAAATCAAGATTAAGATTTGCAGCTAAGTCTAAAGCGTCATTACGAGACTTGATTCCAAGTTGATCGCCATTTGCGCCAACTAAACGTACTTCACGTGCACGAATTTGCTCGTTAATCATCATATCCTTGCTAATAGTAAGCCACCTCCAAGGTTTTCTCAGAACATAGTTTGTAGTCATAGAACCCGACAAAAAAAGTGCGGGCATACGACACCCACACTTGTAAAATCTTAAGTAAGAAATACATTTACCTGTAAACTGCGAATGCGTCCATCAGGTGAGAAGCGGGTGCTTCTACTTGTTCCACAAAACAATATTCTATTATCCTTGATGAGTTTATCATAGGACATGACGTCTGTCAAGAAGACGCGATGTGTTTTACTAACAACAAGAAATATTGTAACAAACAACTAACATACTTGCAATACTTTTTTATGATAAGTGTTACATGGTTTTTTTTTCTAATTTTTCTTACTCATATTACATAGAAAAGCCGCGGTATACCGCGGCTTTTTCTTATCGTTTTCCTTCTACTTTAATCATATCAACAAAAGCATCTAATGCGATTGTTTCTGATTTTTGTTCACCGTATTTACGTACGTTTACGCCGTTTTCAGTTACTTCATTGTCACCTACTACAAGCATGTACGGAATTTTTTGCATTTGTGCTTCACGGATTTTGTAACCAATTTTCTCTTCACGAGTATCTAATTCAACACGGATACCAGCACGGCGTAATTCGTCTTGTACTTTCTTCGCATAGTCTAAATGTACTTGCGGAGAAACTGGAATTACTTGTACTTGAACTGGAGCTAACCAAGTTGGGAATGCACCTTTGTATTCTTCAATTAAGAAGGCTACGAAACGTTCCATAGTAGATACAACACCACGGTGAATTACAACTGGACGATGTTGTTTACCGTCTTCACCAACGTAAGATAGTTCAAAGCGTTCTGGAAGTAAGAAGTCTAATTGTACAGTTGAAAGTGTTTCGTCTTTTCCAAGAGCAGTACGAACTTGAACGTCAAGTTTTGGACCGTAGAATGCCGCTTCACCTTCAGCCTCATAGTAATCAAGACCCATTTCATCCATAGCTTCTTTTAACATACCTTGTGCTTTTTCCCACATCTCATCATCAGCATAGTACTTTTTAGTATCTGCTGGGTCGCGATAAGATAGACGGAATGAGTAGTTCTCTAAACCGAAATCTTTGTACACTTCTAGAGTTAAGTTTACAACACGTTTTAATTCTTCTTTAATTTGATCTGGGCGTACGAAAATGTGCGCATCGTTTAAAGTCATTCCGCGTACACGTTGTAATCCAGATAACGCACCTGACATTTCATAGCGGTGCATTGTTCCAAGTTCCGCAATACGGATTGGTAATTCACGGTAGCTGTGAATATCGTTTTTATAAACCATCATGTGGTGAGGACAGTTCATTGGACGAAGAACTAACTCTTCATTATCCATTTCCATTGATGGGAACATACCATCACGGTAGTGGTTCCAGTGACCAGAAGTTTCATAAAGCTCTCTGCTTCCTAGTACTGGAGTGTATACGTGATCATAGCCTAAGCTTGCTTCTTTATCAACGATGTAACGCTCGATAATGCGGCGGATTGTTGCACCCTTTGGTAACCAAAGTGGTAAACCTTGTCCTACTTTTTGGCTATTAGTAAATAGTTTTAATTCTTTACCTAATTTACGGTGATCGCGCTCTTTCGCTTCTTCAAGCATACGTAAGTGCTCATCTAATTCTGCTTTCTTAACGAATGCAGTACCGTAAATACGTTGTAGCATTTTATTATTGCTATCACCGCGCCAGTAAGCACCTGCAACGCTTAATAATTTAAATACTTTAATTTTCCCTGTAGATGGAAGGTGAACACCACGGCAAAGGTCGAAGAATTCGCCTTGCTCATAGATTGAAATAACTGCATCTTCTGGAAGATCGTTAATTAAATCTAATTTTAACTCATCGCCGATTTCTTCAAAACGACGAATTGCTTCTGCACGTGGTACTTCATGACGAACGATTTCTAAGTTCTCGTTCACAATTTTTTGCATTTCTTTTTCGATTTTCTTGAAGTCTTCAACTGTAATTGCTTCTTCCATATCAATATCGTAGTAGAAGCCATTTTCAATTACTGGACCAATGCCAAGCTCAACCTTAACATCTTTATATAAACGTTTTAACGCTTGTGCTAAAAGGTGAGCTGTTGAGTGGCGTAAAATATATAAGCCATCTTCAGAATCTAATGTAATGATAGAAACTGCACCATCTTCTTCGATTGGTGTAACAAGATCGATCATCTCATCATTTAATTTTCCAGCCACAGCTTTTTTCTTTAAGCCTGGGCTAATAGAAGCTGCGATTTCTTCAGTTGTTACGCCTTTTGGAAACTCCTTCACAGCTCCATCAGGGAAAGTAATTTTAACTACATCTGCCATCACTGGTCACTCCTCTTTTTCTCAAAATAAAAAACACTCATCCCGTAAAAAGGGACGAGTGTTGAATTCGTGGTTCCACCCTTGTTCCAATTAACATAATTGTTAATTGCTCAAGTTCAACATAACGGTGTTGTCCGTTAGCAATTACTAGAAAAACCGTTCACTGCTAAAGTTTAGAGGTGGTAAGTAATAATCCCGTACTAGGAAGCTCACACCCTAAGGCTTCCCTCTCTGAAAATCGTAGAAAACTACTCATGTCCTCATCATGACATTTCAATATATTTCATTTATGTAGGTAATTATATGCTCAAAAACTTAGAAAATCAAGGGCGTTACCTTTATTTTTTAAATTTTTCACATTGCGCTCAAACTCATGTAATCCATGTAATTGTACCCGTTCTTGAAATACATTTCGCAAAGTAATAATCATATTATGGTCTTGTTCTTTCGTATATAAATAAATTTTTTTCGGCGAAATAGAAAGAAGTGGTGCAATTACTTTCGTATCAATATATACATCCTTTTGTTTTAATAAGTCTTCATCTATATATTGAACCAATTTCTCTTGTTTTAAACGTCTACCTTTATCATCATAGAAAATAAAACTTTCATCAAAAATAAGATGCACACATGACAAACGTGATTTCCGGCTACGAACTTGTTGCCGGAGCGTTTCAATAAACATTTGATATTCTTGTTCTAACTTATACTCATCAATTGCCACTTCAGCAAGCTTAGCTACCATTTCCCTATATGTACGAAGACGAAAGCGAACATATGATGAAAACGAGAATGAAAGTGGATCACAAAGCCAGTTATTTAAAGAGGATTTAATATATGATTCAAATGTGTGACGTGTTAATTCACGAGCAATTCCTTTTCTTCTCCCTTTTAAAATCTCTTGTGCCATATGCAATATTTGATGACACTCTTCCTCTTCTTCATAAAAAAACTTCTCTTTTAAGATTGTATATATCCACTCATTTTGTTTCACATTCACAATGAAATATACCATTACCGGCAATAAAATCTTTTCAATATAATTTGATTCACATACTGGTATGTGAATCACCACTTTTTGTTCCTGTAAATACACACTCGTTTCCTTATATAACAGTTCCGCTCTTTTCAGTAGTTGTCTATATACATGCATAGCATCATTTTTTTCTTCGAAGCAAATTTCAATCACTTTTGTCCCCCCTTTTATCCCTGCTCTAAAGGATTGTATCTATACGTTACAAATCCTATAAGAGTCCGTCCCGCGTGAAAGTTCACTCTTAGTAGAATTACATTTCCTATCGTTAGAAAATCCACTCGATATGGCTTGCTAATTTTATATATATTAAGGGAGGGAGAAAAAAATGATACAAGCTACTAGGAATTTTCAATAAGAACTTTTCATTTTATCATTCGACTACTTTAAAAAGCGTTTAACTACGAAAAAAAGAGCAAGCTTCTCAGCTTACTCTTTACTTATGACGACGGTTTTTCCCGCCAATTGGAATTGGTTTCGCTAAATATTTAATTCGCTCCATAATACGAGCTGCTTTCATTTCTTCCGCTTCACCGCGCTGCGTATATGTTAAATGATGTTCTAGCTGTTTAAAATCAAAGTTAGACGTAAAGAACGTCGGTAAGTTTTCTAACATACGGAATTGCAAAATTGCACCGAGTACATCATCACGCACAAAGCTTGACATCGCTTCTGCTCCAATATCATCTAACATTAAAACTTGTACGCGTTTCACCGCATCAATCTTTTCCCCAATTGAATTATCTTGAATCGAACTTTTAATTTCACGTAGAAATTCAGGGAAGTATACGAGCATCGAACTTATTTTCTTTCGAGCAAGCTCATTCGCAATTGCTCCTAACAAATACGTTTTCCCTACACCAAATTTACCGTACAAATATAAACCTTGTACTTTTTTACCAGGTTCATATGTACTTAAAAACTCATTAGCTGCACCAATCGCATCAATACGCGCATCTAAATCTGAAGGGTCTAAGTTTTCCATCGTTGCTTGTAAAATATCAGTTGGCATATATACACTTTGAACGAGCTTTTCATATTTCTTCCTCTCGTCATATGCTACTTTTCTAACACAACGATCATATTGAATATCAATCATCTTCCCTTGGATAACGAGCTTTGGCTCATATCCTTGCAGCATGTTTTTACACGAACCTAGATCCGGACAATCCGCGCAACCTACACTTTGTCCAATATATTCGTATAATTTCACAAGACTGCGTTCAATCATAGACGTTGTTACTTCCCCTTTATGTTCGTCTATAAATTCTTTCACACGCGGATGTGCCATTACTTCCGCCTTTAATACTTCATATCTATTTTTAAAATTTTCATTTTCCATTAACTTTGCAAATGAATTTTGAATATGCTCCATTTTCTCACCTCAAAGAGCGTTCATTCTCTTCTATTAATCACGCTTATATTTTTTTAACACTTCTTCTAATCGTTTTCGTTCGTCCTCTAACGTACTTGCACCTTTTTCAGCACTTACATCTTTTTTCACAGTTTCTTTCTCTTGTTCTTTCGGCTCTTCTTTCAGCCAATCTGGTACCATTTCTTTTCGTACTGTTTTCTTGGATGTACGACCTTTCTTCTTCGTCTCAGCCCATTCTTGATATTGACGATTTTCTTCTTTCGCTAATGCCATTGCTTCAGCAACTGTACCGACCTTTTTACGTGCCCAATGTCCAGCAATCTTCTCCACATACGTTTTCGCAAGTTTCATATCTGAGCGTAGCATAACGTAATAAATAAGTACATTCACAACACCTGGTGTTAACTTTTGATTCATCATTACATCTTCAACAATTTGCAAGTCAGCCTTCGTCGCCTCTGCACCGCCAGAGATTTCTTTCAATAGTTGCTTTGGTGAGATTTCCTCTAACTGTTTGATTAACATCTCTTCTTGCGATGTAGGCTCTTTTTCTTTCATCATACGTGCAGCGTGAGGCTGTACTCTTTCACTTAATACAGGTAACGCTTGACCGTTTTCGAACTGATACCAATCACGCGCTCCTTTTCTAAGCCTTTCGATATCAATTGTCTGCATCTCTGTCACCGCACCAAGAACGATATTTTGCATCGATAACACATCTACATCATACACGTAAGCAAGTGTAATGACACATTCTCGCACTTGATCTGTAATCGCCTTTTTAGGAACAAGAGCGGACAAGCCGTCTACAAATAAGGAGAAATCAAAGAAATCATTCCAAACTTTTGGAGCATCTCCCTTTTCATTACTTGGCATAACTGTCGCTTTTGGAATACGAAGATCTTCTTGCGCATGCTCAAGCTGTCCTGGATTAAACGAACCAAATACATCATTAAAAGAACGCGTAACATTTTCATACGATACAAAATCAAATTCTTCTTCTAAGAAATATTGTTTTACTTGATTATATTTTGTCCGACTCAATCGATTGTATAAAAAGATACTTAAAACAATATCATCAAAAAACTGCTTCGGGGATAAAGGTGGTTGCAGCTCATATATAAACATTCGAATATCTTTTTCTTTCTTAATATATACTTTTAAAAGCCCAATTGCTTCTAACTTTACTCGTTCCTCATACACTTCGGGAAGTTGCATTTGCATGGTCACCATAAGGGAATGGTGCGTATTCTCTTTTCCAAACACACGATCTTGATCTAACTCTCCCCATAGCGTCATGTACAAGCTAAAAGCTCTACTACCTATTAACGGCTGATATAACATCGTTAACACTTTTCGGTCGTAATTATGCAGTAACCCTTTCGCACTTACTTTATAACGATCAATCGGCAATAGCTCCATCCATGACTGTTTTTCCATTCTTGCTTTTCCTTTCTCTCATCCAATCTTCACTATATAATTTATTAGCGAAAAAGAGCTATTAGCTTTCGCTTCTAGCTCTCTTATCTCATTATTTACGGTATGTAAAGAGAATACAATACAGATTCTACTCTCTTTCTTTTTGCAGTATATCTTTTAATTCTTCAATAAATACATTTAAATCTTTAAATTGGCGATATACAGAAGCAAAACGCACGTAAGCAACATCATCGATATCACGTAGTTCTTCCATAACAATTTCACCAATCATATCACTTTTCACTTCTGATATACCTAAATTACGAAGTTCACGTTCCACACTTTGAGTTACTTCTTCTAATTGTCTTAAAGATACTGGTCTTTTTTCGCACGCTTTAATTAAGCCGCGTAAAATCTTTTCTTTATTAAACTCTTCTCGTGTTCCTTCTTTTTTTACAACGATAAGAGGTGACTCTTCCACTCTTTCAAATGTCGTAAAGCGGCTTAAACAGCTTTCACACTCTCTCCTTCTTCGAATAGAGCGCCCCTCGTCTACCGGACGCGAATCTAACACTCTTGTACCATTATGAGAACAGGATGGACAACGCAATATATTCACTCCTTTACACTATACTCTTTATTTTTCTCTACTTACTTCATCTGACAATATATATACAGTATTATATAACTCATTCTAACTCTCTTACCACTTTAAGTTTAAACGCATTATGTTATCATCTCGGTTCCAAAAATAAGATGGTAGAATAGGGCGTTAACTTATTCGCAAGAGCTCAATTCATTCAACTAACGAGCACGTCATATTTTTCCTTTTTTTCAAACTAAAAAAGAGGTGCATTATACACCTCTTTACATTTTAAATCAATTATGTTCTTTTTTAAAGAGCTTTTGTTTCTCTCTGCTTAATTTCGAAGCTACCAGTGCCTCGAGGAAGCTCGATGCTCTCACGCGTTTTCGCGTTTAAACCTTCTGCAATATATTCTGCAGCAACATTTGGATCAATACGATCCCCACAAGTATAAACATCAATACTCGCGTAACCGTGCTCCGGAAAGCTATGAATTGTTAAATGTGATTCCGAGATAATTACTACTCCACTTACACCTTGTGGTGCAAATTTATGGAAAGCCACCTCACGCACTTCAGCACCAGCTCTTAGTGCTGCATCCACAAATAATTGTTCAATATACGGCATGTCATTAAGCTTGTCGAAATCGCAATCCCAAAGTTCAGCGATCACGTGACGACCCATCGTATCCATAGTATCCATTCTACAGTTCCCCCTTGTAAATTTATTCTAACTGTTCGAATTGAAAACTAATTTGCAATTTGGCTTGCTCCACTACCACGGGGGAAAGTTAGTCCAGAGAGGTCCTAACCCTTTAAGTAGTGACTACGTACCTCAGCTCTTAAGTTTACGAGTGTTAGTATACTTTGTTTATTTTCATTTTGCAACAACAGTTTTTTCGATTTTCTGTCATATTTTCCTCTTTACTTTTCCCTAAAAAAAATAAATGATTCACGAATACAGTAACCTCAACGTTTCGTGGTATGTCCACTTCTAAAAATATACTTATATAATTTTTTTCCTTTTCAGAAAAAAATAAAAAAAAGAGGGCAAATATTCACTTGCCCTCCCCTTATTCAATTAAATATGTTGCACATTTTCTTGTTTCGCTAATTCATCCACAACTAACGTTACAAGATCTACAACACGACGAGAGTAGCCCCACTCGTTATCATACCAAGCAAGTACTTTCACTTTACGATCACCCATTACCATTGTAGATAAACCATCAATAATAGCTGAGTGTGTATTTGTATTAAAGTCAATAGATACTAAAGGCTCTTCGCTGAATTCTACAATGCCTTTTAACGCACCGTTTGCAACAGTTTTGAATGCATCGTTAATAGCTTCTACTGTCACATCGCGTTTTACATCTACTACTAAGTCAACAAGAGACACGTTTGGTGTCGGTACACGAAGTGCCATACCATGAAGTTTTCCATTTAAATGTGGAAGAACTTTTGCTAGCGCTTTCGCAGCACCTGTCGTTGTCGGAATAATTGATTGTCCGCAAGCACGTGCTCTTCTTAAATCTTTATGTGGGTTATCAATATTTTTTTGGTCATTTGTATAAGCGTGAACTGTCGTCATTAAACCGTTTTCAATTCCAAACTGCTCATCTAACACCTTCACAACAGGTGCTAAACAGTTTGTTGTACAAGATGCATTTGAAATAACAGTATGTTTTGTAATATCTAATTGGTCTTCGTTCACACCTACTACAATTGTTACATCTTCATTTTTACCAGGCGCTGTTAAAATAACTTTTTTCGCTCCAGCTTCAACGTGAAGAATTGCTTTTTCTTTTGAATTAAATTTACCAGTTGCTTCAATTACAACTTCAACACCTAAATCTGTCCAAGGCAATTCCTTTGGATCGCGGTTGTTTAAAAGGCGAATCATTTTCCCATCAACTAATAAGTGATCTTCAAATGCTTCTACTGTTCCGTCAAACTTGCCGTGAACTGTATCATATTTAATTAAATGTGCTAACGTTTCAGATGGATAGCTTGCATTGATTGCTACAATTTCGAATGCGCTTTCTTTTATTGCCTGACGAAATACCATTCTCCCAATACGTCCAAATCCATTAATTGCCACACGAGTCATAATATGTTATCCCCCTTGAATGCGTTATACTATTTATCTCCAATCCCAATAATAGTATAACACAAAAAGGGGATATGTCACTAAGCATTTTCATTAATTTCACAATTTTTTAGTCAATAATGTTCCAATTCTTTAAAATCACCTGTAATTGTGTTTTCGTTCCCATAATTGTGCCATCATTATTTATCACTTCATCTGCACGTTTCACTTTTTCTTCTAACGGCATTTGAGATTGAATACGAGCTGTTGCTTCTTCTTCTGAAAAATCGTTTCGCTTCATTAAACGTTCTAATTGCGTACGTGGCTTAACTGCTACAACTAAAACGCGGTCAACGAGACTTGTTAATTTACTTTCAAATAAGAGAGGAATATCTAACACAACCGCTTGCATACCTTCTTTTATGTACATTTCCTTTTGCCTATTCATTTCCTCACGCACTGCAGGATGAACAATTTTGTTTAACTGCAATCGTTTCTCTTCATTATAAAAAACGACACTTCCTAATTTCGGCCGATCCAGTTCCCCATCTTCTTGTAATACTTCCGTTCCAAACACTTCTACAATTTTGTTATATGCTGGCTTTCCTCGTTCTACAACTTCTCGTGCAATAATATCTGCATCAATAACTGGTATACTGAGCTCGCGAAACATTTGAGATACTGTACTTTTTCCGCTTGCAATACCTCCCGTTAATCCAATTACTACTGTCATCATACCCCTCCTCATAATAAAAGGCGCGAAACTAATGTTCCACGCCCGTACTTACATTTTCCAAATTCCAATAATAATGAGTAATACTCCAGGCAGGAATGTAAATTTTTGCAACCATTTCATATTTGATAAAACCGTTCCAAGTTTCATTCCAATAAATAAAAACAAAGAACTCATCACTGCAACTAATATCGCCATCATAGCCGGTGTATACCCTAATAAAGATGCACCAATTCCAGCACCGAATGAATCTACAGAAAGAGCGATACCAAGAAGTAATGCTTCTCCTGCAGAAATGGTGCCTGATTTATCGAAATCTGCTACAGTCGGTTTCCGTAAAATTTGAATGACTAACCCAAGCGAGGCAATCTCTAACTTCCAGACCTTCTCCTCTTGCTTCGGTTCTTCTTTTTTCTCACTTCGAAAAAATTGGTATAATACCCAAATTCCTATTCCAATAAGAACAAGCCCACCGATACGCGTTGCGATAACAGGTGAAAATACTTTCGCGATCATATGTCCAATTCCCATTGAAACAAGCATAACAGCCGCTGAACACATTCCGATAATTACAATTGATCTTAGTGGAATTCTTACGCTTCTTAAACCATATGTTAGCCCTACACTACAGCTATCTAAGCTTAATGTAAAAGCTAATAAAATAAGAGATAAATAAAGGTACATCGGTAAGCTCCTCCCTTATACATAGCTCTGCTGTATGTATATGACAAATGCCTATCCGATGTTATCTCTTTTCTATATTCTTGGCTGACAAATCGGGCAGTAATGCGTTCCTCTTCCGCCAACAACTGTTTTTTCTAATATCGTACCGCAAGTCACACACGGTTCTCCTTTTTTTCCATATACATTTAGAAGTTCTTGGAATGAGCCAATTTGCCCTTGTGAGTTGATATACGTTCGAATTGTACTTCCACCACGCTTCACTGCTTCGCCTAACGTTGTAACAGTCGCCTCATAAATTCGCTCAATTTCTTCTGCTGTTAAAGACGACGCTTCTCGTTCTGGATGAATTTGAGAACGGAATAAAACTTCATCTACATATATATTTCCAAGTCCTACTAAAAGACGCTGGTCTAATAATACAACTTTTATTTTACGATTTGTCTTTTGCAATCTCTCTTGTAAATACTGTGGTGTCAATTCAGCATCAAATGGCTCTGGACCTAAGTCAGCAAGAGGCATTTGATTCATTTCCTCACCTTTCTTAAAGAGATGCATCGTACCGAACTTTCTCACATCTTTATAATGTAATTCAGTTCCATCTGTAAATAAGAAACGGACGTGCGTATGCTTATCAATTGGCTCATCCTCTTGATGCAGTAAAAATTTACCTTCCATACGCAAATGTGAAACAATGACATAATTCGTTACATATAAAAGCAAAAATTTTCCTCTTCGCTTTATATTTTCAATCGTCTCGCCTTTTAGCATTTCTTTAAAGATTTTTGCATCATCTGGACGTTTTACTATTTTGGGATAGGTAACAATGACATCTTCAATTGTTTTTCCTGTTACAAGATTTTCAAGTGTCCGTCTGACGTTTTCAACCTCTGGTAATTCAGGCATTTCATCACTTCCTTATTTTGCATCGTACCAAGTTGGACCGTAAGAATAATCAACTTTCAGCGGAACTGCGAGTTCAATTGCATGCTCCATTACTTCTGGTACAAGCTTCTCTAATTTTTCAATTTCTTCTTTTGGTGCTTCAAATATTAATTCATCGTGTACTTGCAATAGAAGACGTGCTTGTAATCCTTCTTCTTCTAAACGATCTGCCATAATAATCATCGCTTTTTTAATAATATCTGCTGCAGTACCTTGAATTGGTGTATTCATAGCTGTACGCTCAGCAAAGCTACGCAAGTTGAAATTACGACTCGTAATTTCCGGAATGTAACGGCGGCGATTTAATAATGTAGCCACATATCCTTTTTGTTTCGCATCTTTTACGATGTCATCCATGTATTCTTGTACACCAGGGAAACTTTCTAAATACTTTTCAATAAATTCCGCTGCTGCTTTTCTTGTAATTCCTAAGTTTTGTGAAAGACCATAATCACTAATACCATACACAATTCCGAAGTTAACAGCTTTCGCTTGTCGTCTCATATTTGAAGTTACTTCATCTTTTTCAACGCCAAATACATCCATAGCTGTTTTCGTATGAATATCCATGTCATGTTGGAACGCTTCAACTAGCCCTTTATCATTTGCAATATGAGCTAATACACGAAGTTCAATTTGCGAATAATCTGCCGCGTACATAATCCATCCTTCTTCTGATGGAACGAATGCCTGACGAATCTTTCTTCCTTCTTCTAGTCGAATCGGGATATTTTGTAAGTTTGGATCCGTTGAACTTAATCGGCCCGTTTGCGTTAATACTTGATTGAAACGAGTATGGATTTTAGATGAATCTTCATGTACAACTTTTAATAACCCTTCAATATAAGTTGAATTTAGTTTCCCTAATTGACGGTAATGTAAAATGTTTGGAATAATTTCATGGTGATCCATCAGCTTGTCTAGTACATCAGCTGACGTAGAATAACCTGTTTTCGTCTTCTTAATAACCGGTAAGTTTAAATTCTCAAACAGAATAACACCAAGCTGCTTCGGTGAATTAATATTAAATTCTGTTCCCGCCAGCTTATAAATTTCCTGTTCCATCTCCTTTAATCTACCGGCAAGTTCTTCTCCCATATTACGAAGACGTTCTGTATCAACTTTTACACCTTTTACTTCCATATCAGCTAATACACGTGCAAGTGGTAATTCTAACTCTGTAAACAGTTCATATTGCTCATTCTTTTCTAACTCTTCAACGAACGTTTGCTTCACATCATATAATACATGCACTTTACGAGCTACATGCTCCGCTACTATCTCTAGCTCTGGAACAGCACGCTTCGCACCTTTTCCGTAAACTTCTTCATCGGATTTCACAGCATGCGTTTCTTTCATTTTCGCTACAGTGCGGAAATCTTTATCTGTATCAGCCGGATCAAGTAAATAAGCAGCAATTAATAGATCAAAGTCAATCCCTTGCACATCTATACCGTTCCATTTCAGTGCAACAATCGCACGCTTCGCATCAAATGTATACTTTCTCATTTCTCCATCCGCAAGCCACTCTTTAAAAGCATCTGACTTAAGAGCAATGTCTGTCTGAATAAAGTAACATCCATTTTCATTTTGAATACCGAAACCTTGAATATCTGCTTTATGATAATTATCTTCTTGTACTTCAACGATAAGCGCACTATCTTGTTGAAGCATTTCTTCTGTAACTTCTTCCACAATATCAAATGTAATATCATCTAATTCAGCTGGAGCCGTTTCTTCTGGCGTAACACCTAATTTATTTAAAAGAGATGTGAATCCTAAATTCTCGAACATTGGAATGACATCACTTGCTTCATACCCTTTATACTCCATATCATCCACATGCACAGTAATCGGCGCATCTGTAATAATCGTTGCAAGATCTTTACTCATAAGAGCTTGCTCTTTATTTGCTTCCAGCTTTTCTTTTAATTTCTTCCCGCTTACTTGATCTATATTTTCATACACTTCTTCAACTGTTCCAAACTGTGTTAACAATTTAATCGCCGTTTTTTCACCAACTCCTGGTACACCTGGAATATTATCTGATTGGTCTCCCATTAAGCCTTTCATATCGATAATTTGCTTTGGTGATAAGCTGTATTTCTCAAATAAAGCTTCTTTCGTATATTCATCTACTTCCGTAATCCCTTTTCTAGGAATGCATACAAGCGTGTTATCAGAAACAAGTTGAAGTAAATCTTTATCTCCTGAAATAACTTTTACACTAGCTCCTTGTTCACTCGCTTCTTTCGCTAGCGTTCCCATAATGTCATCCGCTTCATAATTTTCTAATTCATAACGCGGTACGTTGAATGCATCGAGCATCTCACGAATAAACGGGAATTGCTCTGATAACTCAGGTGGAGTCTTTTGACGTCCTCCTTTATACTCACTATATGTTTTATGACGGAATGTCGTTTTACCCGCATCAAATGCTACTAACATGTGCGTCGGTTTTTCTTCCTCTAATATTCTCATTAACATCATTGTAAAACCGTAAATTGCGTTCGTATGTATACCCTTGTCGTTATTTAAAAGCGGTAGTGCAAAGAAAGCACGATACGCGATATTATTACCATCTACTAATACGACCTTTTTTTCCAAATCAGAAACCTCCCCATACAAATTTGAAATGATTTTTTTCACAGAAAAAAACCGTTTCTTTCCTCTCTCTATATTAACATGACTAATAGAGAGAAGAAAAATAACGGTTATTTTCTTTCATATATAAAACAGACTTATATTGGCATAAAGGGAAGTGACGAGAACAGCTTAACTATTCTCGTCCAAAATTACTCCTTGGATGAAGGGGTTTTCATGTATTATATTAACAGAGCTTTATTAATATTTAATTAAGCCATTGTTAATATATTGTAAACATCCTTCATCCTATTTTTCAGTTGCTGATTTTGGTAAAACAACTGTAAATGTTGTCCCTTCCCCAACTTCACTATCCACTGTAATCGTACCGTGATGCGCCTCAACTAAATGCTTTACAATCGATAACCCAAGGCCTGTACCACCAGTGTTTCTACTTCTCGCTTTATCCACTCGGTAAAAGCGTTCAAAAATACGTGGAATTTCATCTTTACTAATACCAATTCCAGTATCTGATACTTTTATATAAGCATTATATTTATCTTCTGCTAATTCTACAGAAACAACGCCTCCAGCCGGTGTATATACGATTGCGTTATTCATTAAATTAATAAAGATCTGCTGCAAACGACTTGGATCTCCAATGACAGAGACACGTTTTAGTGTATTTACTTGTAAAGAGATTTCTTTTTCTCCCGCTTTATTATCAAGCACCATATGAATGTCTTCAAGAAGCCCCTTCATATCAACGGTCCCCATACTCAATTTAAATCCTTGTTGCTCAATCTTTGATAAATCTAATAAATCTTCAATTAATCCTTGCATACGTTCACTTTCTTTTAAAATAATATGCAAGAAATGCTCGCAGAATTTTTTATTATCCATAGCACCGTCTAAAAGTGTTTCTGAAAAACCTTTAATAGAAGTAATCGGCGTTTTTAGTTCATGGGAAACATTCGCTAAAAAGTCTTTTCTCATTTGTTCTAACTTTTTCAGCTCAGTAATGTCATGGAATACAAGGACAATCCCTTTCCATTCATGATTCGTCCCGATAATCGGTGCTCCATATACCTCGAAATGCTTTCGCTCAATGCCAAGTGGCAATAACATTTGTTTGCGCACTTTCACTTCTGTCATAAAGATTTCTTCCACAAGCTCTATAATTTCCGGATGATGAAACGACTCATAATATAAACGATCTAAATATTCTTCATCTGTGACGTGAAAAGTTTCCTTATACGAACGGTTTACAAGGTTGATATAACCGCGGCTATCAATTAAAATCATTCCACTTCCCATATTTTCAATTAACGTATGCAGACGATCTTGTTGCATTTCTTGCTCAAGTGTCATCTCTTGTAAATTACGAGCTAAAATATTAATCGCTTTACTTAACATTCCCGTTTCATCCGAATGACTTTCATAAGCGCGTGCTTTATAATTCCCCTTCGCTAATTCGATGGCAACTTTCGTAACGGATTCAATCGGCCTAATATATTGCCCTGTAATTTTCATACCTAAAAATACGACTACAAGACACGCAATAACAAATCCGATAATTAATAATCCCCACGTTTTTTGATGAACGTCTTTCAAAGGCTCAATTGTGCTCTTTACCAAAATGTATCCTTGTTTCCCTGCTACATCTTGCACGAACACCGCATGGTAAAATTCATTATTTTGATCTGTTTCTTTCGTAATGACTTTATTTCTTTGTTTCGTTGTTTCAGAGGAAAGTTCTTTTATTATCCCTTGGCTAAAAGCAGACGGTTCTCCCCCGCTATATTGAACTTTCTTTTTTTCATCTACAAAGGCAATAGAAGCCTGAATTTTTTCTTCTAGCTTTTTAAATATATATGGATTTTTTAAAACATCATCAAAACCTTGTTCTTCTGCTAATACCGCAACATACTCTGTCTCTTTTACCATTCTCTCTTTCGCATGATCTATATAATAGTTTTCAAACACGGTTTCCAGCAATAAACCGAGTCCGACTAAAATAAAAACAATAAGAGAAACAAATGTAAAAAGAAGCCTGGAACGAAATTTATTCATCCCCTTTTGGCTCCTCTAATTTATATCCTAAACCACGTATCGTTTTAATGTACGTCGGTTTTTTCGTATTTTGTTCAATTTTATCGCGCAAATGGCTAATATGAACGTCAACAATTCGTGTATCACCAGCGAAATCATAATTCCATACAGCACTTAATAATTGATCACGCGTTAATACGCGACTTTTATTTTTCGCAAGATAAACAAGTAGTTCAAATTCTTTTGGTGTTAATTCAAGCTTTCTTCCTTGGAAATAAGCCTCATAAAACTCTGGTAAAATTTTAAGTTCAGCAATTGTAATGCTCTCTTCATCTGATGATTCTGTAACTTGCTCTTCTTGTTGTAATTTCGTACGGCGTAAAATTGCCTTCACACGCGCGACAACTTCCCTTGGACTAAATGGCTTCGTCATATAATCATCAGCCCCAAGTTCAAGACCTAGCACCTTATCAAATTCATCATCTTTTGCTGTTAACATTAAAATCGGCGTCATAACGCGCTGCAATCGTAATTCTTTACATACTTCCATACCATCCATTTTTGGAAGCATTAAATCTAATATAATTAAATCTGGACGTTCTGTTGTCGCTTTTTGAAGCGCCATTTCTCCATCCATCGCTGTTATCACTTCAAAACCAGCTTGTTGTAAATTAAATTCGATTAAAGTTAAGATAAACTCCTCATCATCAACTACTAAAATACGATTGTTCATTCTTTTCCTCCAAGTTATAGACTTGAAACCTTCTTCATCCTAGTATTTTCCCCGTTATTCTCATCATACTAGAAAACAAGGTCCCTCTCAATATAATTGTCTATTCATGGATTCGGATTGCGCAATTAACTTGTAGTGATCCATACTTTATACACTTCTATATCTTTATTAAATTCAATACTCGTATGAATATGATATTCTCGACTTTGCGCTAAGAAAAAAGAAAGAGCATACGCTATTTTATAATCTAGCGTTTCATACCCATCAAATACTCTTCCATGCATTTCATTCGCAACCCCGTCCGCCCACACTTCAGCTTCTCTTATCGTTTCAAAGATAACGTCTTCTCTTTTCCATCTCACCTTAAAAATCACTCCTTTCATTGACTTACATTAATAATCTGTATATTATAAATTTAAATATATAGATATAAAAAGTATGGAGGTCTATTATGCGACTAGTTCTACCTATTCTATCTTTACTAGTAACATGCATCCTTACTTTCAACGCCCCAAGCTGGGATACGATTAAAATAGGGTGTTCAGATTTTGCTGAAGGGTTCGCACAAGGATTCTTTAACTAAAAATAGCGCTAGCACCCCTTATTAAAGGTATGCTAGCGCTATTCATATTTTCATGTTTTAAAAATTATCTAATGCTTTTTCCATAATAGAGACTGATTTGTAAGGTGGCGTTACTGTTAATGAGCCTTTCACAACAGTATCCCCTTTTTCATCATGAGCAGATACAAGCATATCAATTGTATGTTCCTCCTCAGAAACAGCCACAACTTCAAAGTGGATTTGTAACGTTTCATAATGGTGAACATGCTTCACGAACGTAAGGTCCTTTCTCGTAATATGACTACCTGGACCTGGTAAATATTTCGTAACTGCCGTTGTAATTATTCCAGTTAGCATAATGCTTGGTACAATCGGCTTTTCATACGGAGTTTGGGATGCGTAATCATGCTGAATATATAATGGATTGGCATCATTCGTTAACCCTAAGTACAATAACAAATCTTTATCCTCAATTTTTTCAGTGATAGATAATTTCTCTCCTACTGTAATTTCATCCATTTTACGACCGATTTGAACTTTTTTCTTTAACATGTTACAACCCCCTCCGATTTTTTCACCTTATTATCCTACGAAAAGCGATACCTGATCCGAAATTTACTATGATGAGGGCAATGTATAGTATAAATCTACAGTTTCATTATAGGATATTACAAATGATAGCGTTTTCATGTTATTTCAAAAAAACATTTGTATAAATAGTAGAAAAAGATTCGGGGCCCCGAATCTTTTTCTACTTCTATTTCATTATTAAACAAGAACTTTCATAACGTTACGTACAGATTCTACAGAGCGATCTAACGCCTCTTTTTCATCTGCAAGAAGTTCTAATTCAATAATTTTTTCAATTCCGTTACCACCAAGAATTACTGGTACCCCTAAGTAAAGATCGCTATAACCATATTCACCTTCAAGGTACGCAATAGCCGGTAATACACGGCGTTGATCTTTTAAGATTGCTTCTGTCATTTCAACTAAAGAAGCAGCTGGTGCGTAATATGCACTACCGTTTCCTAATAAGCCTACAATCTCACCGCCACCTTTACGGGTACGTTCTACGATTGCTTCTAAACGCTCTTTCGGAATTAACGTTTCTAACGGAATGCCACCTGCATAAGAATAACGTACAAGAGGTACCATATCGTCACCGTGTCCACCAAGAACAAATCCTGTAATGTCTTTCACAGAAAGATTTAATTCTTGAGCGATGAATGTACGGAAACGAGCTGTATCTAATACGCCCGATTGACCGATAACACGCTCTTTCGGGAATCCCGCTTCTTTAAATACAGAATATGTCATTGCATCAACTGGATTTGTTAATACAACAATAATTGCATTTGGTGAATGTTTTGCAATGTCGCGCGTAATACTTTTCATAATTTTAGAGTTTGTTGCTACTAAGTCATCACGGCTCATACCAGGCTTACGCGCAATACCTGCTGTAATCACAACAACGTCAGAATCAGCAGTATCTGCGTAATCAGATGTTCCAATAATGTTAGCATCAAAACCTTGTACTGGGCTCGCTTCTAACATATCTAACGCTTTCCCTTTTGTTGGATTTTCCAGTTGTGGAATGTCCACTAATACAACATCTGCAAGTTCTTTTTGTGCTAATAAGAATGCTGTTGTTGCTCCTGTAAATCCTGCACCGATGACTGAAACTTTCTTGCGTTTGATTGTCATAATTTACCCCCCGCTTTAATTATGCGTTTTTGATTATCGCTACATCCATGTTTTTAATAAGTTCATTAGCGAACTCAGAACATTTCACTTCTGTTGCACCTTCCATTAAGCGTGCGAAATCATAAGTCACTACTTTTGAAGCAATTGTTTTCTCAACTGAAGCAGTTACTAATTTCGCAGCTTCGTTCCATCCTAAGTGCTCTAATAATAATACACCAGAAAGAAGAACTGAAGATGGGTTTACTTTATCTAAACCTGCATATTTTGGAGCTGTACCGTGCGTAGCTTCAAAGATAGCATGTCCAGTCACATAGTTAATGTTTGCACCAGGTGCAATACCAATTCCACCTACTTGTGCAGCAAGTGCATCAGAGATGTAGTCTCCGTTTAAATTCATTGTTGCAACAACATCGAACTCACGTGGACGAGTTAAAATTTGTTGTAAGAAGATGTCTGCAATAGAATCTTTTACGATGATTTTTCCAGCCACTTCAGCGTCTGCCATCGCTTTATTCGCTGCATCTTTTCCATCTTTCTCAACGATACGATCATATTCAGCCCAAGTAAATACTTTGTCGCCGAATTCTTGTTCCGCTACTTCGTAACCCCAGTTTTTGAAAGCACCTTCTGTAAATTTCATAATGTTTCCTTTATGAACTAATGTAACAGAAGAGCGTTTTTCGTTAATTGCATATTGAATTGCAGCACGAACAAGACGTTTTGTCCCTTCTTCTGAGATTGGCTTAATACCAATACCAGATGTTTCTGGGAAGCGAATTTTATTCACACCCATTACTTCTTTTAAGAAAGTAAGAACTTTTTCTGCTTCTGGAGATCCTTGCGCATATTCAATTCCAGCATAAATGTCTTCTGTATTTTCACGGAAAATAACCATATCAGTATCTTCCGGACGTTTTACAGGTGAAGGAACACCTTCAAAATAACGAACTGGACGTAGACATACATATAAATCTAATTCTTGACGAAGTGCTACGTTTAGAGAACGAATACCACCGCCAACTGGAGTTGTAAGTGGACCTTTAATTGCGATTAAATATTCACGAATTAAATTTAAAGTTTCTTCTGGTAACCACTCGCCTGTTTGGTTGAATGCTTTTTCCCCTGCAAGCACTTCTTTCCAAACGATTTTCTTCTCACCATCATAAGCTTTTTCAACTGCTGCTTCTAGTACACGAGATGCAGCTGCCCAAATATCAGGACCAATTCCATCTCCTTCAATAAATGGAATAATCGGATTGTTTGGTACATTCATAACACCATTAGTTACAGTAATTTTTTCACCTGTCGTCAATGTGATAACCCCCATGTTTGAAATTTCATATGTATGAAACTGAGGGAATAACCCCTCAGTTCAAACCGTTAGTCAAATTAAAATATTCTAATCATTACATCTTTCCGAAAAAATCAGACTTTTGAAAGCGTATTTTCACTATCAAAATAGTGTTATTCGCTTATCGTTGTGCAATCGGAACATAAACTTGATGTGTTGGTCCATTATAATCAGCACGCGGACGGATTAAACGGTTATTTTCATATTGTTCTAGAATATGAGCTAACCAGCCTGACATACGGCTAATTGCAAAAATAGGTGTAAATAAGTCATGGTCAATTCCTAAACAATGGTATACAGAAGCTGAATAGAAATCAACATTTGGTGGAAGACCTTTTTCTTTTGTTACAATGTCTTCAATTTTGATAGACATATTATACCATTTCTCTTCTCCTAAAAGCACGCATAATCTCTTAGACATTTCGCGTAAATGTTTTGCACGTGGATCACCATGCTCATATACACGGTGGCCAAAGCCCATAATTTTCACTTTATTTTGAAGAGCATTATGAATATATGATTCTACATTTTCTTCTTCGCCAATTTCAGTTAACATCTTCATTACATTTTCATTTGCCCCGCCGTGAAGAGGACCTTTTAACGCACCGATTGCTGCTGTAATACCAGAATATACATCTGAAAGTGTAGCTACACAAACGCGTGCAGTAAATGTAGAAGCGTTTAACTCATGATCTGCGTGAAGTACAAGCGCCTTATCAAAAGCTTCAATTTCAACTTCGTTTGGCTCGCGATCATTTAACATGTACAAGAAGTTTGCAGCTAATGATAAATCATTTCTAGGCTCAACAACATCTAAGCCTTTACGGATTCTTGCGTAAGCAGCAACTAAAGTTCCTACTTGAGCCTGTAATTTAACCGCTTTCAAATAATTGGACTTTTCATCCATAATTTCAGCGCTCTCATCGTATAATGATAGCATGGAAATTGCAGTTCGTAAAACAGACATCGGATGTGCGATTTTTAAATCTACTTGTTTCAAATATGCTAAAATCTCACCTGGAACTTTATAGTATTCCGATACAATCTCCTTAAATTCCGCTAGTTCTTGCTCGTTAGGAAGCTTGCGATGCCATAATAAGTACACTACTTCTTCAAATGTAGCATTCTCAGCTAAATCATCAATATTATACCCAACATAAGTTAATGTATCATCAATAATAGAGCTCACAGATGATGTTGTTGCTACTACCCCTTCTAAACCTCGAATAACAGTCATGACATTCTCTCCTTTTCCTGAAAATTCTCCCAACCTTGCTCCTTATATCTATTTGCTCCCCTTTTGAATTATGAACGCCCGTTCACTCTTTAGGCAAGCAAAATGCACGATCATGCGAATTTGTTGCGATGTTCCCCTCTTATTGTCCATTGTTTACATGGAAAGCATGAGCGTGAATGTCTCCCCGAATCCTCACGCTCAAAACAACAAGTTAGTGAGGAAAATGAATTCCGAAGAGTTTTATGATAAAAACAACATAAAGCAATATCATTATAAAATTGTTTTATGTTGTTTTTATTTTATCTGGTGTAAAGTCTCTGCTGTTATGTAACTTTTCAAAGTTTCTAATCCTATTATAAACAATTATCTGACTTTTGTGAACAGAAAGAATTCAAAAATTTTATATTACTATAAAATTCTTTATTTAAACATCTGTATAATACTCATAACTGCATAGGCAATTCCAGCCCCAATTAATGGACCTACAGCGACCCCATTAAATAAAGCAACTGCTATAATTGTCCCGAAAACGAGTGCAGTTGTAATATGAGGATCTGTCGTTAATAATTGTACGCCACCTTTCGCTAACAGAGCAACTGCTACCCCTGAAGCTAAAGCAATCCATGCATAATACGATTTCGCTGCTTCCCCAAGTTGTTTAAAACCTATTTCCCCCGTTGCAATCGGTACGAGTACTGCTATTGTAATAACCGTAACACCGAGGTTAATCCCTTTCGTTTGTAGATAAGGGAAGACTTTATCTCCTAGAAACGTAAATTTCAATAGAAATAACACACCAATAGCTACAGTAAGCGATTGGTTTTTTGCAATAAGTCCTATAATAAGTAGTATGAATAAAAATAACGTTGACTGACTAATCATGTTTGCACTTCCTTTCTGAAAATAATGAACTCATTTCCAAACAAAAATACCTTTAAACCTATCGTTATACATGCTATATCGATGCCTATCCAACATGAATCACTTCATTTTTTATGCATTTTAAAATGAAAAACTGAGACTTTCACCATACAAATGTAAGCATGTATACATTTTAAAAAACGGGCGTCTCTCCTTTCTTTTCTAATTAGAAACAGGTAAAATAAAAAGAAGAGAAAATGAAGTTTTTACCATATAGTAGAAGCATCAACACCAAGCTTTCACAGTCACTCACGTACTGAAAAAGCAGGAAAAATCCATCATTCCACTATAACATAAAGTGAAACTTTAATCAGTGGGGCACACTCGTTATAAGTTGAACGAATTAGGATAATCCAAATTGGAATGGGAGGTATACATCTTTGAATCGAAACTTACTATATATGATATTGCGACTCATATTTGTCATTGTAGCTACGGTAGCCGGGTTCTATGCATTACTATATATGTCAGGACTTATCTATCCTTTTATTATCGCTTTCGCATTTGCTTATTTGATTAATCCTGTCGTCAATTTCCTTAATCAAAAACTACAATTTCCTCGCGCACTCGCAGTACTCGTTAGCTTAATTCTCGTATTTGGAGCTATCGTCGGACTCGTTACATACCTTGTAACAGAAGCAATATCTGCTACAACATACTTACTACAACTTGTTACAGTAAAATTTCCGGATATCGTTGCATTCGCTCAGCAGTTTGCACTTAATCATATTATGCCTCTCTATGATGATTTAATTTCTAAATTTAATCATCTTGGGGAACCACAGCGCTATACGATTACACAAAACATTCAAAACTTAGGAACTGAAGCAACGACGCAAATGAAAGAACTTTTAACCGCTATTATAAGCGGGTTAACAAATTTTATTAGTGCACTACCAACTACTTTAACTGTACTTGTTTTCGTTTTATTAGCCACTTTCTTCATTAGTTACGATTGGCATCGTCTTGCTCAGAAGGTAAGAAAGTTTTTGCCCAACCGTGTTCATGGCTATGGAAAAACTATTTTTGTGGATTTAAGAAAAGCTTTATTCGGTTTTGTTAAAGCACAACTTACACTCGTATCTATGACAACTGTTATTGTATTAATCGGACTTTTAATATTACGCGTACCATACGCCATTACTATCGCGATTATTACAGGGGTTGTAGATTTACTCCCGTATTTAGGAACAGGAGCTGTCTTCGTTCCTTGGGTTATATACGTATTTTTCACTGGCGACACTGCTTTCGCCATCGGTCTTCTCATTTTATACATCGTCGTGATTGTCCAAAGACAAATTATGGAGCCAAAGGTACTTTCATCTAATATCGGCCTTGATCCATTAGCAACACTGATTGCTCTATTTGTCGGCTTTAAGCTCTTTGGCTTCTTAGGATTAATTATCGGTCCAGTCACCTTAGTACTACTTAATACATTACACAAAGCTCGTGTATTCCATGATTTGTGGAAATATATTAAAGGCTCACCTTCAAAATAATAGTTTCTAATTCATACACAACAAAAAACTTACATGTAATCAGTGGGAAATTCCCACTGATTATTCCTTGTACTTATTTTTCATACTCATTACATAAAACAAGAGAATTGCACTCAAAAAAGATAATTCTCTTGTTTTTTTGCATAAAAAACGCATATTTCGTGGTGTTTTTACATATTTATTCTGTTATTATTATAATTATTACTTACATTTATTACTTTTTATGTAAATGAATAAATATACAAAATGGCATAAAATGAGACTTAAACTGACCGTTTGCCTATTCTTATTTAACTTTTTTCATTCCAATTCATTCTTTTTTACATACAAAAACAATCTTAAGTTCAGATTCCCACTTTAAACACACTAATTCAGAGTTAACAACTCCCCAAATCACATATCCAATCGAAAAAATACACAACAAATACAACAAAGTAAAACTTTAATCTACAAGGATCCTATCCCCATCGATTATTAACCGTCACATTCGCCGCATGTTAAAACACATCTTTCATTAACTAAACTTTAACCACCCTCTCATCCTTTTACAGACAAAAAAATAGTGCTTAGATCGCTATAATCTAAGCACTATTTCTGCACAATAATAGTTGAGTTTTTTCTAAACTTCCATTCCATCCACTTCATAACAAACGGCTTCAATACAGCCCTCGTCACAGGGACAACAAAGATGAAACCTATTATATCCGTTACATATCCAGGAAGTACTAAAAGAATACCTCCTATAAAGATAAAAATACCATCTAAGACCGCTGCTCCTGGCATTTCTCCTCTATTCAACTTAGATTGAATCTCTCCAAGCACTTTAAACCCTTGTCTTTTCGCCAAATATACACCTACAACGCCTGTAAATACGATCATAGCGAACGTAGACCACAAACCTATTACATGACTCGACCCAATTAAGACCGTAATCTCAATAGCCGGTATTAAAATAAACAAGAATAGTAACCACTTCATAGTTCTACACTCCTTTCATATCCCATCACTTTAAACACCCTCACAACGTCCATATACACCATATAAAAGCCAAACGCACTTTCCCATCAAACTTCATAATAAATAGCTTTTAAAAGCAATTTCAGACGTTTTAAGCTAATTTCACCTCATTTTTGTGTAAAAAAAAGAGAAGGACTCCGATCCTTCTCTCCGTATTACTTATAGCACTTCCGCATGTCCATTATAAACAATTCCGCGTGCTGCATCAACTGTTACTTCTTGGCCATTTTTTAAAGTTGCTGTTACGCCGTTTACACCAACGATAACAGGAATACCGATTGATACACCTACAACAGCCGCATGGCTTGTTAGACCGCCTTCTTCTACAACTAGAGCAGCAGCTTTTTCGATTGCAGGGATCATATCTTTATCAGTGCTTGTTGTAACAAGGATATCACCTTCGTTTACGTTCGCTACAGCTTCAGCAGCTGTTTTCGCTACAACTACTTTACCTTTTGCAGCTTTACGACCGATTCCTTGTCCTTTAGCAACTTCTTCACCAACAACGTGGATTTTCATTAAGTTTGTTGTACCAGTTTCAGCAACTGGAACACCAGCAGTGATTACTACAGTGTCTCCAAGTCCGATTAGACCTGCATCCATACCTGTTTGAATCGCTGTATCTAACATTTCGTCAGTAGAAGCTGCGCGCTTCTCAGCCATAAATGCTTGTACCCCCCAAACAAGCGCAAGACGACGTCCTACTTGCTCGTCAGATGTTACAGCTACGATTGGAGATTTTGGACGGTATTTAGAGATCATTTTCGCAGTATATCCACTTTCTGTTGGAGCTACGATTGCAGCTACATCAAGAGCAAGTGCTGTATGCGCAACAGATTGGCTAATTGCATCTGTAATTGTTGGAGTGAACTCTTTAATACGTTTTTTGAACATATCTTCATATTGTAATGATTTTTCAACACGTACTGCAATGTTAGCCATCATTGTTACTGCTTCTACTGGGTATTGTCCAGCAGCTGTTTCACCTGAAAGCATGATTGCGTCTGTACCATCGAAGATTGCGTTAGCTACGTCACTTGCTTCCGCACGAGTTGGACGTGGGTTACGTTGCATAGAATCTAACATTTGTGTTGCAGTAATAACTGGTTTACCTAACACGTTACATTTTTTGATTAGACGTTTTTGTACTAATGGTACTTCTTCTGGTGGAATTTCTACACCCATGTCACCACGAGCTACCATTAAACCGTCAGAAACTTCTAAGATTGAATCGATATTGTCGATACCCTCTTGGTTTTCGATTTTTGGTACGATTTGGATGTATTGAGCGTTATGCTCTTCTAGTAATTCACGGATTTCTAATACGTCAGCTGCTTTACGTACGAATGAAGCTGCGATGAAATCAACTTTTTGCTCGATACCGAAGATGATATCTTTTACGTCTTTTTCAGTGATACCAGGAAGCTTAATGCTTACGTTTGGTACGTTAACACCTTTTTTATTTTTTACAGTTCCGCTGTTAAGAACTTTTGTACGGATGTTTCCGTCAGCTTTTTCGATTACTTCTAGCTCGATAAGACCATCATCGATTAGAATGCGAGAACCTGGGTTTACATCGTCATAAAGACCAGCATAAGATACAGAGAACTTCTCTGCAGTACCTAATACTTGCTCAGTAGAAATAACAACTTCTGCACCTGTTACAAGCTCAGCTTGTCCGTCTACGAAGTCGTGAGTACGGATTTCTGGACCTTTTGTATCAAGTAAGATACCAACTGTTTTACCAGTTTTCTTTGAAGCTTCACGAATGTTTTTAATACGAGCGCCGTGTTCTTCATGGCTACCATGAGAGAAGTTTAAACGAGCAACGTTCATACCTGCTTCGATTAATTGCTCTAATTTTTCAATACTTTCACTAGCAGGACCTATAGTACATACAATTTTAGTTTTACGCATATTGCACCTCCGAAAATTATGAAACCGTTCCCAAATATCCGACATTACGCCGATTAGATGGATAATTCTTTAGATAATTGATACATATCTTTATCGATTGTATGCTTTTGAGCTAACGCTTCGATAATATCATGATCAACAAGTTTGTTATCTTGAATACCTACACAACGTCCACCTTTACCAGCAATTAATAATTCAACTGCTCTTGCACCAAGACGGCTTGCTAATACACGGTCTTGTGCACTTGGTGATCCACCACGTTGTACGTGACCTAATACAGTTACGCGAGTATCAAAGTTTGTTGCTTCTTCAATGTGCTTACCGATGTCAATTGCACTTCCAACACCTTCAGCTACAACGATAATACTGTGTTTTTTACCACGTTCACTACCGCGCTTCAGACGAGCGATAACATCTTCCATGTCATACTCTTCTTCTGGAATTAAGATTGTTTCCGCACCATCAGCTAAACCAGCCCATAATGCGATATCACCAGCGTGACGTCCCATTACTTCGATAACATATGTACGTTCATGAGATGTAGCTGTGTCACGAATTTTATCAATTGCATCAATAACAGTGTTTAAAGCTGTATCGAAACCAATTGTGAAGTCTGTTCCAGGGATATCATTGTCAATTGTACCTGGTACACCAACACATGGGAATCCTTGTTCAGTTAATTTTTTAGCGCCTTGGTAAGAACCATCTCCACCAATAACAACAAGTCCTTCGATACCGTGTTTCTTTAATTGCTCGATACCTTTTAGTCGTACTTCTGGGTCTTTAAACTCAGGACATCTTGCTGTATATAATTTCGTACCACCGCGGTGGATAATATCGCCAACAGAACCTAGTTCTAATTTTTCAATGTGACCAGAAATTAATCCAGCGTATCCATGGTAAATACCATATACTTCAATATCATGGAAAATCGCTTTACGAACAACTGCACGAATGGCAGCATTCATACCAGGTGAATCTCCACCACTTGTTAATACACCAATACGTTTCATTTGTACTCACCTCATAAAGATTATTTGCCTTATAATAAAATAACACGAAAAAATATAAAAATACAATGGAGAAGATGTGTCTTTTCATAATAAAAACGTGCATTCGCGAAGTGGAACGCACGCTTTTCTTATTTTATCCAAATGGAAGCGTTTGAAAACGAAACTTGCCCAATTTTCATATATTTTTCATAACGTTTTTCGATTAATTCATCTTTCGAAATTCCGTTTAATTGTTCAAAAGTTTTCCCTAGCATTAAATCTATATTTTCTGACTGTTTCAAAATATTACGGTGTGCTCCACCCTTTGTCTCTGGAATAATTTCGTCAATTACACCTAATTCTTTCAAATCCGCTGCTGTAATTCTCATCGCCTCTGCAGCTTCCTTTGCTTTTCCTGCATCTTTCCAAAGAATTGCCGCTGCACCCTCTGGCGTAATAACAGAATAAGTGGAATTTTCTAGCATATGAATGTAATCTCCTACTCCAAGACCTAGTGCACCACCACTACCACCTTCGCCGATAACGATACAAATAACAGGCACCGTTAAGCCTGCCATTTCGAATAAATTGCGGGCGATAGCTTCACTTTGACCACGTTCTTCAGCAGCTTTACCAGGATAAGCTCCTTTTGTATCAATAAAACAAATAATTGGACGGTTGAACTTTTCCGCCTGCTTCATTAAACGCAATGCTTTTCGATATCCTTCTGGGTGAGGCATCCCAAAATTACGGCGAATATTTTCTTTCGTATCTTTTCCGCGTTGATGCCCGATTACAGTTACAGGCATCCCTTTATACTTCGCAATGCCGCCGACAATCGCTGCATCATCGCCAAATAGACGATCTCCATGACATTCAAAAAAATCAGTAAATAAGTGCTCAATATAATCGAGCGTTGTCGGTCGTTCTGCATGACGAGCAATTTGAACACGGTCCCACACTTTCATATTGCCGTATATATCTTCCTCTAAATTTTCTAGCTTGTCTTCCAAAATACGAATCTCCTCACTGAAGTCCATCTGGCTGTTTTTCGTATAGTCTTTCAGTTCACGAATCTTATTTCTTAGCTCAACAACTGGTTTCTCAAATTCTAGCTCTGCCATACAGCCATTTCCCCTCCTTGATGAACTTCTAAAATCTTACGAAGCGATTCTCTCATATCATCACGATGTACCACCGCATCTAATTGACCATGTTCTAGTAAGAATTCTGCCGTTTGGAAATCTTCCGGTAGTTTCTCACGCACCGTTTGTTCAATTACACGTCTACCAGCAAATCCGATCAGCGCCCCTGGTTCTGCAAGATTATAATCACCAAGTGAAGCGAAACTCGCTGAAACCCCGCCCGTCGTTGGGTGAGTCATAACAGAAATAAATAATCCTCCTGCATTACTATGCTTTTTCAAAGCTACGCTTGTTTTTGCCATTTGCATTAAACTTAATATCCCTTCTTGCATACGGGCACCACCCGAAGCAGTAAAGATAATAAATGGAACTTGTAAGTCGTACGCCTTTTCAACCGCACGGGCAATTTTTTCTCCTACAACAGAGCCCATGCTCCCCATTCGAAAACGAGAATCCATTACTGCAACAACAACAAGCATGTCATCAATTGTTCCTTCACCAGTTACAACCGCTTCGTTCAATTCAGTCTTTTTACGATCGCTCTCTAGTTTCTCTTCATATCCTGGAAACTCGAGTGGATTTAATGAAACCATTTCTTTGTCATACTCACGGAATGACCCTTCGTCCAATATACTATCAAGACGTTCCCATGCATTCATAGGATGATGATATCCACAATTCACACATACTTTTAAATTTTTTAGAAGCTCTTTCGTATACATGATTTTTTTACATTTCGGACATTTTGTCATAACGCCGTCTGGTACATCTTTTCGTACTTGTTCTGAAGGTATTGCAGCGTACTTTTTCTTTTTCACGAATAAATCTCTTAGCACAATTTGACCCCCTTCGTTGAGAGCTAAGGTTAGCGTAAGAAGAAAATTGGGCTAACACCAAAGTTTGATGTTAGCCTTATCTTCTCAATCTGTCTAATAACCTCACTCTTTACGTTTAACTTTAACCGCTACGCGATAGAATGTTTGTCATAACGTGTCATGGTCATTTCGACAAATTTTATACATTACGAGTGAAACTGTATATTCTCTACTAATTCATCGTAAATTTTTAGTGCATCATTTTCTTGTTTTTCTTCCAAAATAGCGTAAAGCTTTCTATACATATCGATAGAATCTCCTGAAACTTTACAAGAAAGAGTTGATACGTAATCATTTACGATCATCCAAATGCGATATAGTAAATAATTATCGACTTGTTCAATAAGTGTTTTAAAGAACGTTTGGTGAAGCATTGGAACTGAGTTTTCATTTCCTTCAAGCACTTGATGTAATTTACTTAGCACTTTAGAAAACGTTTCTTTCGGTAAATTACATACAATTCGAATCATATCTTTCTCAAGCAATCGTTTTGTTTGTAATAAATCACGAATTGTTTTCTCATCTTGCAGCAAGAACGGAGCAATCAATTGTACAAGACCGTTATCGTAAAAGTTTCGAATAAACGTCCCTTCACCACGTCTCGTTTCAATTAATCCTACAAGTTCTAAAGCACGCAACGCTTCTCTTACAGAGGAACGTCCTACGTTTAAACGTGAACTTAACTCACGCTCAGACGGCAAACGATCCCCTGCTATCAATCCATCCTCTTCCATAATGGAACGGATTTTTTTTACAATTTCGAGATATACTTTTGTATTTGATGATGTCAATGGAAATTCCTCGCTTATTCTTTACCAATCAGCGCTAATTGTTTTGTTTTCTCAGCAACTTCATTTGGATCTACTTGACGGCGAGCTACTCCTGTCTCCATTGCAGCTTTCGCAACGTAAGCTGCTACTTGAGGCGCTACACGCGCGTCAAACGGTGCTGGAATGATATAGTCTGCATTTAACTCATCTTCTGCTACAAGCTCAGCAATAGCTTGTACAGCTGCCATCTTCATTTCTTCGTTAATTTGTGTCGCATGTACGTCAAGTGCACCGCGGAAAATACCAGGGAACGCTAGTACATTATTTACTTGGTTTGCGAAGTCAGAACGACCTGTTCCAACAACAGCTGCGCCCGCTGCTTTTGCCAATTCTGGCATAATTTCTGGAACTGGATTCGCCATTGCAAAAATAATTGCATCGTCATTCATTGTACGAACCATCTCTTCTGTTAATGCACCTTCTGCAGATACACCAATGAATACGTCCGCACCTTGTACAACATCAGCTAAAGAACCTTCGATACGATTCTTATTTGTATATTTTGCCACTTCATCCTTCACCGGATTCATACCTGTAGGACGACCTTCATAGATCGCGCCTTTACGGTCACACATAATAATGTCGCGTACGCCATAGCGATATAAAAGTTTAATAATTGCAATACCTGCTGCACCTGCGCCATTTGCGACAACTTTAATGTCAGACATTTTCTTTCCAACTAATTTTAGCGCGTTCACAAGACCTGCTACTGTTACGATAGCTGTTCCGTGTTGATCATCATGGAAGATAGGAATATTTGTTTCTTTTTTCAAACGTTCTTCAATAATGAAGCAGTTTGGTGCTGCGATATCCTCTAAGTTAACGCCGCCAAAAGTTGGCTCCATTAATTTTACAGTTTCAACAATTTTATCTACATCGTTTGTATTTAAGGCAATTGGGAATGCATCTACACCAGCAAAGCTCTTGAATAATACAGCTTTACCTTCCATTACTGGAAGAGATGCTTCAGGTCCGATGTTACCAAGACCAAGTACAGCCGTTCCATCAGTCACAACTGCTACCATATTTCCCTTCATCGTATATTCATATACCTTACTTTTATCGTCATAAATTTCTTTACAAGGTTCTGCAACCCCTGGAGAATATGCAAGACTTAAATCTTTTGCATTTTCTACTTTTACTTTTGATACAGTTTCTAATTTTCCTTGATGCACTTTATGCATGTGAAGTGCTTCTTCACGAAGTGTTGACAAACTATCCACTCTCCTCAAATTATTCTTGCTGATATCAATTTCTCCAAGTGGTCTGACCACGAACACTACTACTATAATAATCGAAGTGTAGGGAAATTGTCCATTATATTTTCACAACCACATTTTCTTCCCCGACAATTTCACGAAGTGCTCCTAAACATTCTTCACTTGGATGAATCGATAAACTTCGTGATAATTGTACCATTTTATGTTCCTTTTCATAATAAATTAGTACTTTCGCAAAACCCGAATAGTCAAACAATATTTTAGTAACCTGATTTAAAAGCTTTTTCTCATATCGAGACGGCAATTTCACGTAAACAGACGCATCTTTCTTTTCTTCATACACATCCATTTCTTCTAACGGATATAGTCCATTTACAATCCATTGCAGCTTATGATTTCTAAGCTCAATCATGCCGTCAACTAAAACAATTGCTCCTTCTTGTAACTTATCTGAGAAATGTATATACGTCTCGGGGAAAAGAACTGCTTCCATTTCATCATTTTGATCACAAAATGTAATAAATGCCATCTTTTGCAACTTTTTCGTACGAATCACTCTCACGCTTGTTATGTACACGATAGCTCTTTGTACTTTTTTCTTATGTCGCATCGCCTGAGCGAGAGTTGGAATTTCTAATTCTTTCGCTAACTTCACATACTGCGCTGTCGGATAGCTTGATAAATAAAAACCTAGTACTTCCTTCTCTTTATTTAACTGTTCAATAAAAGAGAGCTCTTCTCCTTGTACGTATTTTGATTTCGGAACAGCATCTCCTAAATCACGTGCAAGATTGGCATACTCTAACGCTCCTTTAAGACTTTTCCATAAATTCGTTCTCGAAACACCAAAATCATCAAAACATCCAGACCAGACGAACGCCTCTAAATTTCGCTCCGTTACAAACTTTGATGGCATGCGCAGACAAAATTCAAATAAATCTTCAAACATTTTTTTCTCTCGTTCTTCGATTAATGCTGTCACTGTAGCCATTCCGATGTTTCGAATGGAAAGTAAGCTGTAACGTATCGCATTTCCTTCTATTTGGAAATTGTAACCACTTCTCTGAAGAGACGGCGGCAAAACATGAAAACCTTTTCGCTTCGTTTCGCGTATATACTGCACAATCTTATCTTCATTTCCAATTGCACTCGATAATAGTGCCGTCATAAATTCCAGCGTATAATTCGCTTTTAAGTAGGCAAGTTGATATCCAATCATACTGTAGGCTACAGCGTGACTTCGGTTAAAACCGTAATTTGCAAATCTTACAATTAAATCATAAATTTTCTCTGCCGATGTCTCGTCATAACCATTTTGTAAACAACCTTGCACAAAATGCTTACGTTCCTGATCTAAAATATCACGATTTTTTTTACTCACTGCACGACGTAATAAATCTGCTTCTCCGAGCGAGAAGCCCGCCAACTTCGACGCAATTTGCATAATTTGTTCTTGATATACAATTACACCGTATGTTCTTTCTAAAATCGGTTTTAAGTCCGGATGTAAATATTCAATTTTTCTTTTTCCGTGCTTTGATTCAATAAAGGTTGGAATTTGCTCCATCGGTCCTGGTCTATATAACGAGTTAACAGCAACAATATCTTCAAATTCATTCGGCTTTAACCCGCGAAGTACATTTCGCATACCACCTGATTCAAGCTGGAATACACCTGTTGTATCCCCTCTACCTAACAATTGGAATGTCTTTTCATCTTGAAGTGGTAAATTTCTTATATCGATTTCTTTTCCTGTTTTTTGCACGATAAACTTTATAATATTTTCAAGTAACGTTAAATTCCGTAATCCTAAAAAGTCCATCTTGAGCAACCCAAGTTCTTCTAATGCATCAGCGGGGTATTGCGTAACATATACATCGTTATGCCCTTCTTGAATTGCAACACTTCCGGTTAATGGCTCTTGGCTCATAATAACGCCAGCTGCATGAATAGACGTATGACGTGGTAAGCCTTCTACACGTTTTGCAATTTCAAACACACGCTCATGCAAAAGGTTTCCTTGTATAAACTCCCGGAGTGATTGCGATTCCTCATATGCATCTTTTAACGTTATGCCAAGCTTTGATGGGATAAGTTTTGAAAATATGTCGATATCTCGTGGCGGAAGCCCCATTACACGCGCAATATCTCTAATTGCCGCTTTCGCTGCCAGCGTCCCGAACGTTACAATTTGAGCAACACGAAGCTGACCATATTTATCCTTCACATATCGAATCATCTCATCACGTCTTATATCCGGAAAATCAATATCAATATCTGGAAGTGTCACACGTTCGGGGTTTAAAAACCTTTCAAATAATAGATCGTATTCAATTGGATCAATATCTGTAATTTCTAATACGTAAGAAACGAGTGAGCCAGCCGCTGATCCACGACCTGGTCCTGTTAAAATATGATTTTCATGCGCGTACTTCATAAAATCCCAGACAATGAGGAAATAATCACTGAACCCCATGCTAGAAATCACGTTTAATTCATGATTCAAACGCTTTATATGTACTTCTTTCGGCGTACCATAACGTTTCTGCAATCCTTCTTCACAAACGCGGCGTAAATACATATCATTCGTTTCGTTAGATGGAACAGGAAATTTCGGTAATTGATTTACATGAAACGGTATTTCTACTCTGCAACGTTCTGCAATTTCTACTGTGTTATAAATCGCTTCTTCTACGTGAGAAAATAGTGCTTCCATTTCATCTGATGATTTTAAATAATATTGATCTGTTTTCAGCCTCGGCCTATCTGGATCCGTCATTTTCGTTCCACTTTCAACAGATAATAAGCATTCATGAACAAGTGCGTCACTTTGATTGATGTAGCGTACATCGTTTGTTGCGACGACTGGAATATTTATCCTACTTATAAATACAGGTAATTTCTCTTGCAGAAGCAGTTCATCTTGAATCGCATGATGCTGTAAACTCATATAAAAATTGCCGAACATATTTTGATACATACGAGCTACTTCTTCGGCTTGACTCTCTTTGTCTTCTAATAATAATTGTTCGATTTCCCCATCTTTACCTGGTGAAATAGCAATTAATCCTTTCGCATAATGTGCAAGCCATTTCTTAGGAATACCTTCTTTTGACTTCGTCATAATGCTACTAGAGATCTTTAATAAATTTTGATAACCTATTTCATTTTCAGCAAGTAAGACAAGCGGATAAGACTTTTCTTCTTCTTCACTAAAAATAGAAGCTGTTAAGCCGATAATAGGATGTATACCATGTTTCTTACATGCTTTATAAAACGGAATAACGCCATACATAACATTTTCATCCGTAATAGCAAGTGATGAATAACCGAGCTCTTTCGCCCTAACTACAAGTTCATCAATTTTACAAGCACTTTTTAATAAACTAAAAACGGTTTGACATTGTAAATGCACAAACTTCACTGTTGTACCCTCTCTTTACCTATTTGACTACTTTTATTATAGGTGAAGAGGAAAGAGGAAATCAAAACATACTTCTTATACTTTGTCCATATATATGAAGAAGAAAGGGGAATGACGATGGATGTAAGAGAACACACTTTTTTCTCTCTGCTTATTATTAGTTATTTTATTGCCTTTGGGGTTATACTTGGTGGTTCATTAATTGGTGGATTTGGTGCATTTCTTATCGGAAAACCAACTCTCACTTACATTAATCAATTCGCCCAAAATTTAAGAATTTGGGCACTCGTTGCAGCGATTGGCGGAACATTTGATACGTTTTATAGTTTTGAAAGAAGTTTCTTTGGCGGGGATATGAAAGATATCGTAAAACAAATTCTCCTTATTTTTTTCGCAACAGGTGGTATGCAAACTGGTCTTATTATTATTAAATGGCTAACGCAGGAGCATGTATGAGAGTACCAAGTGCCAATACAGCGAAAAGATGGTACTTAGTTTTAGCTGGCGCTGCTGTTGGAGGTGTGTTGAGCTGGTTTATTTTTTTGTACATATACGGTGTTTTTCAAGAAGAACAAGCTAGTAAAATAGCAGAACAAAGAGAAATTATAGAAAAACAAGAAGCAAAGCTCCACGTCCTTCTCGAAGATCAAGAAAAATTGAATACTGAAAATAAACGGCTCTTAACCATTCAAGAGATTAAAATAAAACTTATAAATCGAGAAAAATACGATTTAGACAATCTTACACTCGAAAATATGACTACATCTATCCATAATGACCTCCAGCATCTTTTAACGAAAAACATACAAAGTATCGCAAAAAATAAAGACCTACTCAAAAAAGTAATCGAAAACAAGACGTACAAACATTACGATCGGCTATACCGTTTTAAAGTCGATACAATATCTTTTGATACCGTGCTTGAAATTAGCATTACGATAGAGAAAGAAAAATAAAGAAGGAGGGCTTTAGCGCCACTCCTTCTTTTCGTTCTAACATATAATTTCTTATTTACAAATCTCACGTAAATCAGCAAATAGACGATCCGCTTCTTCCCAAGAAGATGCTTTTGCACCAGAAGCCATCGGATGTCCTCCACCGTTATATTGCATTGCTAATTTATTTATAACTGGTCCTTTTGAACGAAGGCGAACACGAATCACATCGTCTTCCTCTAAAAATAGAACCCATGCCTTTAATCCATCAATATTACCAAGTGCTCCAACAACGCCAGATGCCTCAGAAGGAAGTACATCAAACTTTTCTAATACTTCTTTCGTTAATTTAATGTAAGCTGCTCCTTCTTCTACCATCGTAAAGTTTTGTAAAATATAACCGTTTAAACGAGCGATTTTTTCTTTTGTTTTATACATTTCATTGTATAAATCTGTGAATTTCACATCCATATCAACAAGCTCACTTACGTAACGAAGTGTTTTCGCTGTTGTATTCGGGAATAAGAAACGACCTGTATCCCCAACAATACCTGCTAAAATAAGACGAGCTGCTTCTTTTGTTATTTGTAATCCTTTATCTTTTCCATAATTATAAAACTCATAAATCATTTCGCTTGTAGAACTTGCTGTCGTATCTACCCACGTAATGTCTCCGTATGGATCTTCATTTGGATGATGATCAATTTTGATTAACATCTTCCCTTTTGTATAGCGTTGATCGTCAACACGTTCTTGATTTGCTGTATCACAAACGATAACAAGCGCATTTTCGTATACACTATCTTCAATATCATCCATTACTCGTAAATATGCTAATGACGGTTCATTGTACCCAACTGTATAAATATTTTTCTCTGGAAACGATTCTTGTAGAATTGTACTAAGGCCGCCTTGTGAACCTAACGCATCTGGATCCGGACGCACATGGCGATGAATAATAATTGTATCAAACTCTTTCATTGCTCCTAAAATTTGCTCATGCATATGTATAATCTCCTTTTTATTCAACTTCTTCACTTCAACGTGCAGTAAAAAAACAATGAATGTAGGCTAATCATTAGCGCGGAAACATCCCCACACTAATGAAAGTCTCACTTTATCCTCCATTATAACGGAAAGTATTTCATACATGCGAACAATTGCTTTATAATAAAAGTTAGAAAGTTTAGATATTTTTTCTCCACTATTATTTTTCATAAAACGATGGGAGTGTGCATGATGCCAGTATTAGTCTTCTGTATTATCGTCTCATTTATGTTGTATCTCTTCTACAAAACAAAATACTTTCGTACAAACCGCCCAATGGAGAAAGGTTGGCTCTCAGGAAAATCCGCAATGGCACTCGGTTCATTCGTCTTATTCTTCGGGATAAACCAATTCTTTTTAGAACTTTCAACCGCTCGTATTATCGTTGGTGTTTTATTTGTTCTATTTGGTAGTGCAAGTGTATTTAATGGATTTCGCCAATATAAACATTTCTTACCATTAGCAGTTGAAGAAGCCGAAGTCTATGAAACAACGTAAAAAAGCATCAACATTGTGATGCTTTTTTACGTCCTCTAACTTTTAAAATCATATATGCGACAAACGCAGAAGGGATATTAAATGGGTTGCCTTGCACATGAAGGTGTAATTGTTCTTCCCCAAAAGACATTTTTTCATATAGCTCTCGCTGAGATAATCCTGTTTTTTTCTTTTTTTCATGTAAACCTTGTAAGTATAAATATTGAATCGGTATCATTATAAGAAAGTAAAATAGTGCGATACTACCAAAAAAGAGTACTGTTGATGACATAATGCATACCACCTTCCTAAAATCCATTTTCTTACAATATAATCATAACATAATATACAACCTAAATGAATTACTATTCTGTCTTTTCTTTATATAACTGTTTCTCCACATAACTCTTTTTCAGCATACTGAACATATCGCCGAATAAAAGCGCCAGGATCTTTTCTAATAGGTTCAATATCAAGCCTTAATGGTATTTTTCCAGCCATATAAAAGATTCTTGAAGCAGTTCCAAGTCGAATGGCTAGTTCTGAAATATGTTCCCCATATCCCATCATAAAATTCACCCATGCAATAATGAAACTTTCGTAAAACTATTTAAATTATATTGCTTACATAACCATTTTCCAGTGTGAAAATCCATTCCTATCCCCCTAGTTCGTATAGTGAAGCATAGTAATAATTAATAGCTTAAACTTTCTTATCGAGTAATCACCAATTTTCTATCCGCACCGATACATATCCTGCTACTTTTTTACTTCTCTACCCGAGCCCTTACGTAGCTTAAATAATAAATTCAAAACAAAATAAAACAAAATAAAGTTAAAGAAAAAGCCTAATGGATGAAACGAAATTTCCCATCCGCCATAATAAACAAATGTTTCAGCTGGTACACCAAAGTATAGAAAATCGCCCTTATTTTCTCCAGCTGTAGAGATAAAGGAACAAACAATAGCGAAAATCAAACTTACTACATACAATTTCTTTTTCTTTATATCCATTCTTCTATGTGTTAACACATGAAAAGTTATTGCAAATACTACCCCTAAAAAGAGAATTATTGCTCCCATTCGACACCTCCACAATTATTGTTCAAGCATCTTCAAACGATTGCGTGCCCATACTTATGAATATGAAACAGAACGCGATAGATTCGATTGCAAACTAAATTTACAAACTCCCTATTGTAGCGTTCTAAAAAAAATGGAACAAACCAAAGCGGCTTGCTCCATCTTTTTATTTATCAATTAACTGCACCATAAGTAACGCTTTTCCAACAACATTACCTTCATGATGTACTTCTACATCAACCTTACCAAATTTACGTCCAATTTCTAATACTTTCGGATGAACGGATACAACATTGTCAATTTGAACTGGTTTTACGAAATAAATTGTTAAGTTCTCAACAATTAAATCGCTCTTCTTTTGTGCACGAATAACGCGATTCGTTGCTTCTGTCACAATCGTTGCGAATACACCGTAAGATAGCGTTCCGATTGAATTCGTCATTTGCGGTGTCACTGAAAATTGATATAGATGCTCATTTTTCGCTTCTTTCGGCGTCATAAATTGATTCGTTACAATATCATCGATTGTTTCACCGACTTGCGGTTGACGCTGAATCATTTGCAACGCCTGAAGTACATCTTGACGGCTAATAATACCTTGCAACTTATTTCCTTCATCAACAACTGGAAGTAACTCAATACCTTCCCACACCATCATACGTGCCGCAGCTGCGACAGACATTTTTCCATTTACCGTAATCGGATGCTTTGTCATCACTTTATCAATTGGTGTTTCTTTCGCTACACCGATCATATCTTTTGAAGTTACAATACCTAACACCTTTTTATTTTCATCAACAATCGGATATCTTCCGTGCATCGTCTCTTCGTTATATGCATGCCATTGCTGCACTGTATCATCTGGCTTTAAATATAACGTTTCTTCAATTGGCGTTAAAATATCTTCAACGAGTACAATTTCTTTCTTAATCAGCTGATCGTAAATCGCACGGTTAATTAACGTTGCCACTGTAAATGTATCGTAACTACTTGAAATAATCGGCAGTTTTAATTCATCTGCTAATTTCTTCACATGATCTTCCGTATCAAATCCGCCCGTAATTAACACCGCAGCTCCAGTTTCTAACGCTAATTGATGTGCGTTCGTACGATTACCGACAATAAGTAAGTTTCCAGCTTCTGTATAGCGCATCATCGCTTCTAATTTCATTGCTCCGATTACGAATTTATTTAACGTTTTATGTAGTCCTTCTCTGCCTCCAAGTACTTGACCATCGACAATGTTAACGACTTCTGCATATGTCAGCTTTTCAATATTTTCTTTCTTCTTTTGTTCAATTCGAATTGTTCCGACACGTTCAATCGTACTAACATACCCTTTATTTTCTGCATCTTTAATTGCACGATAAGCTGTACCTTCACTTACACTCAAATCTTTTGCAATTTGCCTTACAGAAATTTTATGCCCTACTGGCAGGCTATTAATATGTTCTAAAATTTGGTTATGCTTGGTAGCCAAATGGTTTCACCATACTTTCTTTTCCCTAAATTCTTCATGTGTTGTATTTTCAGTATACTATATTTTCAAAACTGTTACACTCTCTCTTTATATATCTGTACTATTTTTTTTATAACAAAATACGCCTTACATTACACCACCGCTTCCATTACAACAATGTAATGGTATTGTCATCTCGTTCGATAGTTTGTCCAGCCGCTTCCATATACAATGAAGACAAGAAATAAAACAAAGGAGCGGATACATGATGAAAAAATTATTAGAAGTTGTAAGTGCTGTATTTTTAGCTTTCGTAGACGGGAAAAAAGTTGCAATGGAATTGAATGAAACACCTGAACAGCCACTTCCAAAAAGAAAAGAATCATCAAAACAAGTACAACCTTTACAAGCTGTTCTACACACGTAAAAAACCCTTCACTTGTCTTTTCAAATGAAGGGTTTCTTTTCTATAGTGTAATACTTTCTCCAGCTTCTAATACTTTCCCTGTACAATTTTGTAGCTTTTCTACAAATTGATATGGATCTTGTTCAATAACCGGGAACGTATTGTAATGCATCGGTACAACAGTTTTCGCCTGAACCCATTTTGCTGCTAAAACAGCATCTTCTGGTCCCATTGTGAAATTATCACCAATTGGTAAAAATGCTACATCAATGTTATTTAATTCCCCTATTAATTTCATATCAGAGAATAGGGCAGTATCCCCTGCATGGTACAAAGTCTTCTCTTCTGCTGTAAATAAAATACCCGCTGGCATACCTGTATATGTAATCGTCTTATTTTCTTCATCAATATAACTAGAGCCGTGGAATGCTTGTGTAAACTTCACTTTTCCGAAGTCAAATTCATGTGAACCACCAATATGCATCGGATGTGTTTTTACACCTTGCCAACTTAAAAATGTCGCTAGTTCAAATGGTGCCACTACAACTGCATTATTTTTCTTCGCAAGCTCTACTGTATCTCCAACATGATCACCATGTCCATGCGATAAAAGAATCGCATCTACTTTTACATCTTCAGCCTTTAAATCTGTTTTCGGATTTCCTGTTAAAAACGGATCAATTAAAATTACTTTTCCATTCGTTTCAATCTTTACAACTGAATGCCCATGATAAGATACTTTCATTATTACATTCCTCCCCTTATTACATTCTCACTTTTTATTCTACATGATTTTTCAATTCCCTGTCTTTTCTAACATCGATTTACTTGTCATAACGCTTTCTTCCGAGTTAAAGTTATATTTGTAATTAAATATCTCGGGGGTGCCAATCGATGAATGCTAGATTAGAAAATTTAATGCAATGGCTAAAAGAAAAAAACGTTGAAGCTGCGTTCTTAACTTCTACACCGAACGTCTTCTACATGACAAACTTCCACTGTGAACCACACGAAAGACTTCTTGGTATGTTTGTATTCCAAGAGAAAGAACCTATTTTAATTTGCCCTAAAATGGAAGAAGGCCAAGCACGTAACGCTGGCTGGGCACATGAAATTATCGGTTTTACTGATACTGACAGACCATGGGATATGATTGCAAAAGCAATTAAAGACCGCGGTATCAATGCAAATGCAGTTGCAATTGAAAAAGAACATTTAAACGTAGAGCGCTACGAAGAATTAACAAAACTATTCCCAAATGCAGCTTTCACGTCAGCTGAGGAAAAAGTTCGTGAACTTCGTTTAATTAAAGACGAAAAAGAACTTTCTATTTTACGCGAAGCAGCTAAAATGGCAGACTATGCTGTTGAAGTTGGTGTAAATGCAATTAAAGAAGATCGTAGCGAACTAGAAGTATTAGCAATTATTGAACACGAATTAAAAACAGAAGGCATACATAAAATGTCATTTGATACGATGGTATTAGCAGGTGCAAACTCTGCCCTTCCACACGGTATTCCAGGTGCAAACAAAATGAAACGCGGCGATTTCGTACTATTTGATTTAGGCGTAATCATTGATGGTTATTGCTCTGACATTACACGTACAGTAGCATTCGGTGACATTTCTGAAGAACAAACTCGCATTTATAACACTGTACTTGCTGGACAACTACAAGCAGTTGAAGCATGTAAACCAGGTGTTACACTTGGCGCAATCGACAACGCTGCTCGTTCTGTTATCGCAGATGCAGGTTACGGCGACTTCTTCCCGCACCGCCTTGGTCACGGACTTGGAATTAGCGTGCACGAATACCCAGATGTAAAAGCTGGTAACGAATCTCCATTAAAAGAAGGTATGGTCTTCACAATCGAGCCAGGTATTTACGTACCAAACGTAGGTGGCGTTCGTATTGAAGATGATATTTACATCACAAAAGACGGATCAGAAATTTTAACGAAATTCCCGAAAGAATTACAATTTGTAAAATAACAAAAAGGCAGCTTGAGTGCTGCCTTTTTCTATTTCCGCTTTAAAACCATCTTCTCCTCATACTTATCATCCCATTTAATCACAATCTCTATCGGTTCATCTTTAGATAGAGGCGCGCAACTTACACAAGAAGACTTCATTTCAATCCTTGCTCCTTTATGAACTTCTGACGTTTGTGTCATTGTACGAAACGTTTCACTAATAGAAATCTCCAAATTTTTGAATTCTGTATTCCCATCCCCGCCCTTATACTGAAACGTAAACATTCCATCTTCACTGTCATCCTTAATATATCCTTTATATTGCCCCGTCCAACTTTTGCTCTCGCTTGAAAAAGTAACATACCAAATCGAACAACTCCCTAAAAAGAAAATACTAATGAAAAAGAAGGCCACTTAAAAAGTGCCTTCTTCTATTTCACTAATATTTAATTGAAATTTCACGATCCAAACTGAGAAAAGGTGGACAAGAAGCGCAAACGCCATACATGCTCCGCTTAAAAAAGTTAGTATAGGATGCGAATACACGTGCCCTAATCCATAAGATATCGCCACGAAAAACATTGTTATGTAAATATAAATTGCTCCATGTATTTGCCTCATATAAACCTCCTTTTCACATAGTATAACATAAATTTTCTGATTATTCACATTAATAGACTGTAATTAATATTTCTCAACCGTTACACCTCTAACAGCCGCTTTAATATATGGCGCTCCTTGTAAACTTTGTAAATCCTCTGTTTTACCTGTTACGACTACACCATATATTGGTAGGTCTTTTGGTTTGGTGTTTTTTATTTCTTTATAGTTTGTCCTAAAAGATTCGTGATATCCCCTTTTATTTTCACTTAAAGATATCTAAATACAGCTTTCTAAATGTTTATTATAATAAAAAGCACATCTATTTTGATGTGCTCTACGCATATACTTTAGTAACATATGAATCATTTTTTGAAACAAAAACTCCCACTCATCTCTCCTCACACTATAGTTATGACTTAGTCGCCATAATAATTGAACGAGGATAAAACCCCAGCTTTTCATAAAACGATACAGCTTCATTTCCGTACACTACTGTTAATTCAATTTCATCTATCTTCTTCGCTTTAAACCATTCCACTGCACTATTCATTAATTTCAAACCAAATCCGTTTCTTCGGTATTTTTCATCAACGAATAAAACTTCAATCTTCCCACTTGCTCTTTTACTATACGCTATACAAAATCCTAATATATCATCTGTTTCCGACTCAACTAATAATTCAATTCTATATTCTCCGTACTTTGAATTTTGTTTATAATTTTCAATACGTTCCTCAAATGTCATTCTTGGATAATCACCAGAAAAATATTTTGATTTATTGTTATGATATTCATGCAATTTATTTAAAGGTTCTCTTACTATTTCTATTTCATCGAGAGTGATATATTTATTATTAATTGTCATCCTACAGCATCTCCAATAATATATATTCCAACCAAAAAGATGACCATGTTACGGTTACAAAATACCAATCTATTATTTCATCGCATCCTTCACAACTTCTTGAATCATAACGACTTCTGTTTTCATATCAACAGCGGATGCTTCTTCATCAATACATTCATACCAAAATTCCAAATGCTTTTTATCAATTTCATGATGAGAATTTTCGACAAGAGCCCCGCCTTCTCCTTGCACAGAATACCAATATAAGTACTCTTCTCCATCTCTTATTTCCCGGAAAATTGTCTCAACGTACATCTTTTCGTCGTTTAATGTCAAAAGTACTTCTTTCATATTGTCATTAAGAAGCTGCATCCATTCATCTACACGATGACTTTTACCAGGCTTTACTTTAAATCTCGTTAATTCCACATTCATTTTTATTCCCCCGTTTTCTTCCGTACAAATAATCTATATTCTATTGGATTATGAAAACTTAATTTGTTAGCTAATTTTCGCGAAGAAATATTGTCTACATAACAATCCCAGCACGGTGTAATATCATTTTGCATACAATGTTCAATGAACCGTGTTGCAACAGCTTGGGCTAATCCTTTCCCTTGATATGCTTTATGCGTCACAATATCAATTTCAGCGAATCCATTCCCACTAAATATTGAAACACATTCCGCTACAATCATTCCCTCTTGTTCTATACAAAATCCAAAACCACCGTTTAAAAATGTTTCTTTTGATCCCCAATATTCTTTGTAATACTCCTCTGTAAATTCACTGCTTCGTTCTATATCTCTTCTATCAATACGCTTCACTTCATATGTATTTTTGTTACAATCTCGTTTTCTCCCTTCAAAGGTTACACTTTGAAATTTCATTCGCGGAATGTTTCGAAGTACATGACTAAAACGCTCTTCTATCATCATTTCCCACTCGTCACTCGAAGTAAACAATGTAAATCTCTTCTCTGTTTTTTCAATAGACGTTTTTATATACGAAAATAAATCTTCGTTATAATTTTGATCATCCGTATGACCAAATACATAATAAATGCCATTCGCTGTACGAATTAGTCCTGCTGTTAACTTCTCGTTTACAAAAACCTCACCATCTATCATTTGATCACATACCGCATAAGCAAACGTCGTCGTTTTTGTATGACTTTCTAAAATCGGAAGGATTTTTCTATACTCGGCTACAGATAATTTTTTCATAATTGCTCCACTTTAATCGTATCCGCCTCTATATTTTCAAAACAAAGATTTACCGTTCTCTTTAATGCTCTCGTTCTATGAATCGTACATGCCGGAATTAAAATAGAATCATTCGGCTTTAATACCGCTGTTTCTCCATCTTCAAAATCAATAAGTAATTCTCCCTCTAACACAATAAATAATTCATCCGAATTCGAATGATAGTGCCAATCATATTCACCAGTAAATACAGCGATTCGTAAGCAATGACTATTCACATTTGAAACAACGAAGTTTTTATGTTGATCTTGAATGTCTTTTGTTAATTCTAATAAATTCACAGTCTCCATATTTCGTCCCACCCTTTCATTAATCGTTCTTCTGAAAAAACTAATTTAATCTCCACCGCCTCCGCAATCTCCTCCGCCATCACTTGAGCTACTACAATCACTGCTACTGTAGTCACCGAATCCACTTGATGAACTTGAGGCGTATGAAGATTTTTTGCTCATTTTTCTTTGCTTATCTTTCTTACTTTCATGACTAGGCCATACTTTATTAAATAATATAAAGAATAAGATTCCTTCTACCATAACAAGTGTAACGCCAAAAATACCTTCAATAAAATTAGGGGTGATCCCCAAACTTTTAACCATTCCGCATAAAAACACACAAAAAATTACGTACAAGAACATACAAATATACCGAAATGTTTTCTCTATCATAATGACTATTTTTTTAGAAAGAGGTATGTTCTGTTCCTGTTTTTTCTTTATATACTTTTGTCTCTTTGCTTGCTTTTTCCTCCTCTTTTTGCTTCCCACCCAATCCCCTCTTTTGACTTTCATTTTTCATTTAATTCCAAATTATCACAAAAAATAACATTATAACAAGCTATATTTCACGTAAAGTTTTATTTACTTTTTGTAAAGTTTCATTTACTTATTACCTAAAAATGGATATAATAAATGTAACAAATTTACAAAAAGGAGACTTTGTATATTTGATTAAAAATAAGGTAAAACAATTCCGCGTCGTTAGAGACATCACCCAAGAACAATTAGCTTCCTCTGTTCAAATCACTAGACAATCCCTCATCGCTATCGAAAAAAACAAATACAACCCAAGTTTAGAATTAGCATTGAAATTATGTGAGTTTTTCAACTGTAAAGTAGAAGATTTATTTCAATTAGATAAAACTGGGGAGGAAAAAGAATGAAAAATACTTTTAATCAAAAGTTCATTTCGCATCTTACCATTTTGCTGTTAGGTTCAGCTCTTCTTTATTTCAATAGTAATGACGAAGAAAAGATTAGTTCTGTCCTTTTATTCGCTGGCGTATACATACTCTTCTCTTTGATACTATTCGTAGTGAAACGAATATTCTTTAAGACAAAAAAGACCGATGCAGAGAAATATCCATTACCTGAGATGGATGAAAGAATCGAAAAGATGAGTTTAAAACTTATGGCACAAATTTTCGGTCTCTCTCATTTAGTCGGCTCCGCGATACTATTTATTTTATATATCACTGACAAAAACTCGATGATACGAGTTGAGTATGCCTTATATTACTTGTTCGGCATTCTTTTCTTTACAATGATGTTCGGATTGAAAATTGTAAAGAAACTAGACAATTAGCCTCAATAAAAAGCCCCTCCTTACGAAAGGAGGGGCTTACATGTATTTCTATTATGATAAAGCAGGAGCTTTTTCAAGTAGCTCTTTTGCATCAGCGTATTGTAAGCCGTGAGCTTCTGCAACTGCCTCGAATGTTACATATCCATCTAATGTGTTAATACCTTTTAATAATGCAGTGTTGCCTAAGCAAGCATCTTTATAGCCTTTGTTCGCAATTTGTACTGCATATGGTACTGTTACGTTTGTTAATGCAAGAGTTGATGTACGTGGAACCGCACCTGGCATATTAGCAACTGCATAATGAACAACGCCATGTTTTTCGTAAGTTGGGTTGTCATGAGTTGTAATACGGTCAGTTGTTTCGAAAATACCACCTTGGTCAATCGCGATATCTACAACGACAGAACCTGGCTCCATTGATTGAATCATTTCTTCTGTTACAAGTTTTGGCGCTTTTGCACCTGGAATTAATACTGCACCAATAACAAGATCAGATTCTTTTACAGCTTCTGCGATGTTATATGGATTAGACATTAATGTTTTTACTTGGTTACCGAAAATGTCATCTAATTGACGAAGACGTTCTGCACTTAAGTCGATGATTGTTACATCTGCACCTAAACCTACTGCAATCTTCGCTGCGTTTGTACCAGCTTGACCACCGCCGATAATTGTTACTTTGCCGCGTTTTACCCCTGGAACGCCTGCCAGTAAAATACCTTTACCGCCTTTGTTTTTTTCGAGGAATTGTGCACCAATTTGTGCAGACATACGACCAGCTACTTCACTCATAGGTGCAAGTAATGGCAGTGAACGATTGTCTAATTGTACTGTTTCGTATGCAATTGATACAACTTTGTTATCAATTAATGCTTTCGTTAATTCTGGTTCTGGAGCTAAGTGTAAGTATGTGAATAAAATTAAACCTTCACGGAAATAGCCGTATTCACTTGCAACTGGCTCTTTTACCTTCATAACCATATCTTGATTCCATGCTTCTTCAGCAGTTGCAACAAGTTTTGCACCAGCTTGTACGTATTCTTCATCCGTAAAGCCAGATCCTAAACCTGCTCCTTTTTGAACAAAAACTTCATGACCATTTTGTACTAAATGTACTGCTCCCGCTGGCGTCATTGCCACGCGGTTTTCATTGTTTTTAATTTCTGTTGGAATACCGATACGCATGATTAGTTCCCCCTTGAGTTATGAAATGACCCCTGAATCATTTTTTAAAGCGCTTTCTACGCTCTTATATTTTAACATAATATCTCAATATTTGACAAAAAATAATACAAGTTTTCCGATAGATTTAATCTTACATGAAAGGACAGTATTATCCGCACCTCTTTGCATACAGGATAAACTGTCCAGTTATTCGAAACTTCACTTTATTTTTCTCTATCGATGTCTATGAATAACATCTACTGCACCAGTCACTTCAATAATTGTACCGGTAATCATATCGGAATCGTCTTCACATAAAAACGAAATCGTTCTTGCGATATCTTCACCTGTTCCAGATCTACCAATTGGTGTGTTACGTTCTTTCAACTGACGTGCTTCTTGAATTGTCGCTTCTTTCATATCACCAATAATATCACCAGGACATACCATGTTTGCAGTAATACCATACTCTGCTTCTTCATAAGCTACTGTTTTCGTTAATGAAACAAGTCCTACTTTCGCTGCCGCAAAAGCTGAACGATAAATCCATCCCGGTGCACTATCCGCCCCTTGGAATCCGTAATTAATAATACGGCCAAAGTTCTGTTTTCTCATAACCGGAACGACAAGTTTCAACAAATGAAATACCGCTGTTAAATTACCCTGAATCATTTCGTTCCATTCGCATTCTTCATAATCGACTAACTTTTTTCTTTCAAATACATATGGACCAGCATTATTAATTAAGAAATCAATTTTACCAAAACGGCTTATCGATTCTTCTACTATTTTATGTAAATCTTCCTTTTTCGTGACATCCGCTTGCACGAATTGTAGACGCTCTTCCATATTTTTATATGTTTCTTTCATCTTTTCCATAGCCGTGATATCGCTATGATATGTTACTGTTACTGAATAGCCTTTAGCCAATAATTTTTCTGTTACTTGCTTTCCTAAACCTTTCGTACCGGCTGTAATGAGCGCGTGTCTCACAAAACGGCCCCCTTTTAAATTGCTATAGTTCATATGTAACAAGTTCTCGCACCAATTACAACTAAAATGAATCAAAACAGAGTTTTCGAAATTCTGTAACGTTTCCGACAAGCACATTACCAAAATTTGTTTTATAATAAAGTTGTAAACAGTAATAAAAATGATTGGGAGGAATTTACTATGAATAATACATATACAAATATTTTAATCGCGGTGGATGGTTCTAAAGAAGCAGAAAAAGCCTTTAAAAAAGCAATTCAAGTCGCAAAACGCAACAATGCAACATTAACTATTGCTCATATCGTTGATGTAAAAGCATACTCAGCAGTAGAAGCTTATAGCCGTGCAATTGCTGAACGTGCAAATCTATTTGCAGAAGACTTATTAGAAGACTACAAAAAAACTGCGCTTGAAGCTGGCCTTGAAAAAATTGAAACTGTATTAGAATTTGGTAATCCTAAATCAAAAATTTCAAAAGAAATCGCTCCAAATCATAAAGTAGATTTAATTATGTGTGGTGCAACTGGTTTAAATGCTGTTGAACGTTTCCTAATTGGTAGCGTCTCTGAACATATTATTCGCTATGCGAAATGCGATGTCCTTGTTGTTCGTGGCGATGAGGAGCAAGGTGAGCTTTAATTTATAAAAATGAATAGGGTAGATAAGAGACTTTCTCTTATCTACCCTATTTTCATTTATACTTTAGGAATTCTGTAATCTGGATTATGTTGCTCCCAGCCACCTTGTGTATTTACACTCGTATCCCCATCACCATCTACCCATATTGTTCTTCCATCAGGTAAAACTCTTTCATGGGGTGTTACATGATGAGTATTCGGGTTTTCCTCCGCTGCATATTCTACATCCATTGCTTCTGGAGCTGATGCTTGTGCTACACTATCGCCTTCTACTCCGTCGGCGATTCCATCCACACCATCAATTATATCAATAACTCCAACTGAGAAGACGCCTACAGCTGCAACCTTCGCTAATTCTTTTCCTGCTTCTATCGCTTTATCAGTATCTCCCTCCCGTATCGCTTGCACCGTTTCAACTCCCTTTTCTGAAACATGTACAATACCTTTCCCAATTGTCGTTGCTGTATCTTGAACCGTTCCCAGTATTTCTTTGTATCCTCGCTTCGCTTGCTGTTTATCATCTGTAATGAGACCGCCTATAGCATCATACGTCCCATCAGCAAGATTCCCAACGATTTCTCCAGTTTTAACCGTAGCTTTATTAACCCCTTTTCCAACATCCTTTATGAAATTACTGTTCGTAACTTCGCCTACTACTTCTATCGCACCGCCCACTACTTCAGCTGCAGCTTTAGACACTGCTCCAGTTACTGATTTTATTAAACCCATACCGCATCCCCTTTTTCAAATAAATCATTATATAATATTATTACAATTATAATTATATAGCTGTAGTCTATATAACTACAACTTATTTCACATACTTCACTATAAATACAAGACAAACTAGCACAATAATAGCTACTGCCAACACATAAGGCGGAAGAAACTTCAAAGACCACAATGCCATCATAATCGTAGCTACTGTTAAATAAGATTGCCTTGCATCTTCTGTCATTTTTTTACGAAGGCAGAATACATACAAATAGCCAATTGGCGGCGTAATAAAGCAAAGAACATATATGATTTTAGATTTCAAATACCATTTTTGTTCCCCTAGTTTCTTTATATCTTCTTCTATTCTCTTATGCTCTTGTTCTCTCGCTTCTTCTACAAGCGGATCTTCCTCTTCTCCTCGCTTTTCTTTCATATAAGGAAGAAAGTGCATAAAAAAATAGTATGCAAATACGAACGCTCCAAAGCCAATATTTAATCTTTCTAATGGAACATGCTCACTAAAAAAGACAGCAGTAAGCGCTAAGGATAAACAGTACGTCATCATCCAAAATGAACGTTTTCTCTTTTTTCGTTCCATTTCTTTTTTATCTTGTACATGTTTTCTTTTCGAAAGCCATATTGAAATACAGCAGTCTACTACAAATAGAATAAAGATAAATATCCCGATATGTACTGTTTCTACATCCTCAAATGAAAAAACATTTGGGAATGCAACATGTAATACAATTAATGTGTACAAAATTAACCCTATAAAATAAATACGTCTCATTTTCCATCCCTTTCTTATTTCCTAACATTACGTTAACATACATTTTTTAGAAATAGACGGACAAAATATATATGTTTAAAAAAGGAGGATGCTACATGGATGATTCTGAACGTATTATTTTAGATGTGAATGGGAAAGAAATCGAAATGTTAGATACAATTCGCGCACATTTTAAAGAGAAACATGGAGTTGAACTAAGTAACGGTGCACTGCTTAGAGATTTGATGGATATTGAGTATATCCGAATTACGGAAGATCGACATAAGTATGATTAATCGATACATTGTAAGCCTAGAGCAAATTGCTCTAGGCTTACTTACATCCACACGAAAAATGCTATAATTAGGAAAAATGTGGAGGCTGTCAAAATATGAAATCTGAAAATATCTCAAAACATTTTCATACATTACATGTACAAAGGAACGAATTCCTTCCTCATCTCCATTCACTATCAAAAGAACAACTATGGTATAGGAAAGAGGACAAAAAATGGTCTATTGGTGAACACTTTTATCACTTATATTTAATTGCAAAGATGCTTAAAGTAGCAATTAAATTCTCTTTCACCCTTATCCCTTATGCAAAGCTAAGAAAAAACGCCCCATTTGCCACTGAAATACATGACATTTATGCCGAATATAAAGAAAAGCATGGCAAAGGAATGAAAGCACCTTGGATTTTAATCCCTTCAAAAAAAGTCTATCAATCTATGAATGTAACTCAATTAGAAGAATTACTTACACGTGAAACAAATGAAATAAAAAAACTCGTTCAAAATATAGAAGAAAATATTGCAGGGCATATCGTATTTTTAGATCCAATTGCTCACTATCCTAATTTGATTCAATCTATTCAACTATTAGCGATACATGAGAAACATCATTTTATGAGTATGAAATGATAAATACTCCTATAAAAATCTAAATACAAAAAGGTAAGGTGCTTTCTATAAAAAGCACCTTACCTTCTATCTCATACATCATTTAATTCCTACAAACTCTCCAACTAATCCTTTCGCCTTCTCCAAAGCTTTTTCAATTTGCTCAAATCCAGTCCCACCAGCACTGTTACGGCGCTTTACAGCCGCATACGGTGACAGCACTTCATACAAATCTTCTTCAAATAACGAGCTCATTTCTTTATACGTTGCAAGTGGTACATCTACTAAATAAATTCCTTTTTGTGTGCAGTGTAGCACTAGCTTTCCAACAATTTCATGAGCTTGACGGAATGGTAGTCCTTTGTTTGCTAAGTAGTCGGCAATTTCTGTTGCGTTAGAGAAATCTTGCGTTACAGCTTGCCCCATTTTTTCTTTGTTTACAGTCATTGTCTCTAGCATGCCTGCCATAATATGAAGGCATCCTTCTACTGTTTTTACTGTATCAAACATTCCTTCTTTATCTTCTTGCAAGTCTTTATTGTAAGCGAGCGGTAATCCCTTCATTACTGTAAGTAAACTAAATAAATTACCGTATACTCTGCCTGTTTTACCACGGATTAGTTCCGCCATATCTGGATTTTTCTTTTGCGGCATAATGCTGCTTCCCGTTGCATATTGATCGCTCATTTCAATAAATTGAAACTCTTGGCTACTCCATAAAATAAGTTCTTCGCAAAAGCGCGATAAGTGCATCATAAGCATAGAGGAGTTACTTAGGAACTCCAGTATGAAATCACGATCGCTTACTGCATCTAAACTATTTTCATACATTCCATTAAATCCAAGAAGCTCCGCACTATATTCTCGGTCAATTGGGAATGTCGTTCCTGCTAACGCTCCTGCTCCTAATGGGGAAATGTTAATACGCTTTAATGAATCTTCATAACGATTCACATCACGCTCTAACATCCAAAAATAAGCGAGAATATGATGCGCAAATGAAATTGGCTGGGCACGCTGCAAGTGCGTATAACCAGGCATAATTGTTTCAATATTATTTTCTGCTTGATGAACAAGAACAGTTTGCAATTGTTTTGTAGCTTTTATAATATGTTCTACTTTTTCTTTTAAATATAAATGCATATCTGTCGCGACTTGATCGTTACGACTTCGGCCAGTATGAAGTTTCCCGCCTACTTCACCGATTTTTTCAATTAACATCTTTTCGATATTTAAATGAATGTCTTCCGCTTCAACGGAAAAATGCAATTTATTTTGTTTCGCTTCTTCTAATACATATTGAAGACCTATCTTTATTTTCTCTGCTTCTTCTTTCGTAACGATGCCTTGCTTTGCTAGCATCGTTACGTGTGCAATACTTCCGTTTATATCTTGATTTACTAATTGTTGATCGAAGGAGATGGATGCTCCGAACTCTTCAACCCATGCTTCCGCTTCTTCTGTAAAACGTCCGCCCCAAAGTTTGCTCACGCTTCCACCTTCTTTTGATTCACTTGGCTGTATACTTTCGTCGGTAAACCGAATAATGAAATGAATCCAACTGCTGCATCATGATTAAATTCATCCTGAGCAGTATACGTTGCTAATTTTTCATCGTATAAAGAGTACTCAGATTTACGTCCTTCTACAATCGCATGGCCTTTAAATAATTTCACACGCACCATGCCTGTTACATTTTTTTGCGTTTCTTGTAAGAAAGCATTCAGCGCTTGTTTTAAAGGCGAGAACCATAAGCCGTTATAAATAAGTTCTGTTATTTTCTGCTCAATCATCGGTTTAAAATGCGCTACTTCTTTTACGAGTGTTAAATCTTCCAGTTCCTTGTGCGCCGTAATTAATGTCATCGCTGCTGGGCATTCGTATACTTCACGCGATTTAATACCAACAAGGCGATTTTCTACGTGATCGATACGTCCAACGCCATGTTTTCCAGCAAGTGCATTTAACGTTTTAATAAGTTCTGAAAGTGGGTATGCAGTACCATTTAAAGTTGTCGGTACGCCTGCTTCAAAACCGATTTCTACAAACTCTGGTTTATTCGGTGTATCTTCTAATGCTAATGTCATCTCATATGCATCTTCTGGCGGTGCTGCCCATGGATCTTCTAAAATGCCACATTCATTACTGCGTCCCCATAAGTTTTGATCGATTGAAAATGGGCTGTCTAAATTAATCGGAATTGGTACATCGTTTTCTTTTGCATAGGCAATTTCTTCTTCACGTGACCATTTCCATTCACGTACAGGCGCAATCACTTCTAAGTAAGGATTTAACGCTTGAATAGAAACTTCAAAACGAACTTGATCATTCCCTTTCCCTGTACATCCGTGTGCCACTGCAGTCGCTCCTTCTTGTTCTGCAATCTCTACTAATTTCTTCGCGATAAGCGGACGTGATAACGCTGAAACGAGAGGGTATTTCCCTTCGTATAACGTGTGCGCTTGCATCGCCATCAATGCATATTCATTTGCAAATTCTTCTTGAACATCAATCATATATGATTTAATTGCCCCTACTGAAAGTGCCTTTTCTTTTACAAATGCTAAGTCTTTACCTTCCCCTAAGTCTAAACAAAGCGCGATAATATCATAATTCTTCTCTTGTAACCATTTAATTGCAACGGAAGTATCAAGGCCTCCAGAATATGCTAATACAACTTTTTTCTTCTCCATTTTGCATCCCCCTAAAGAATAAATATTCATTTTCTTTTATAATAATTCACACTTTAACACCTTTTACAAAATGTATCAAGAGTCATTTTCAAATTTTTTCAAACAATTTCGTCGAACTTCTTTCTGTTTTTTTGTACAATATAAGCAGGAAAACGGGGGTGAACTTATGGAAAAGTATTTCTTATACGATGAACATCTCGGAATTGAAGTTCCGCATTTACAAGAAGACTGGGAAGATATCCCCGAAAAAATGCAACATGCGATTTTATTAAAATGGGAACAAGTTCGCGGAAAGATTCCTGATCGTATAAAAGAACTCGAACATTATATTAATGCAAAACAGCATCATTTAAATAACGAAGAAGACTTCGAAATTTCTTGCAAACTGAATTCAGAAATTGCCGATCTCGCTTCCATCATTAATGACCTTTGGCTTTGGTATCGACTCACTCAAAATGTATCTGAGGGGAAAGCACACCAATGAAAAAAGCATGCCCCTCAATTATTTTGGGTCATGCTTTTTTGTCGTAACACGATTTACAATATATTTCTTGTGCTGTTTTTGCCAAACACGCATCAAATGGACCAACTAATATACTTCTTTCTTTCGGCAACTTTACAAAAGCAACAAGCTCTTCTTCATATTGAATCTTTTTCTGACATGAAACACATGTTAACTCTTTTCTTTTAAACATGTCTTTTAGCATATTCTCACTCTCCTCTTTATCTATCTATATTAATATACTCTCATAATAGTTAAAATTTGTAAAAATATGACACATTATAAAGTAAATGATTCATATACTATGTACAAAAGGAGGCCTTACACTTATGCGCGCTTTCGTTATTATCGCTTTAACTTTTTTAAGTGTGATTAGCTGGGATGCGTTTTTTAAAGATAAAAATGATGATAAAAATACAACTGAATAGAAACTCTTCTTTTCTTACTTATTGGACAAACTAAAAAAACTGTCCAATTCTCCAAAATAACTTAGGCTTTTCTACAAAAATATTTAAACATAACAATTTTTGTAGATTTCCTCCGTTTATTGTCGGTTTCCATCCGCATACATTTTTTGAAAGTATGATATAATAATATAAATCTTGAAGGAAGGGATTTTGATATCATGATCGCTCGAAGGAGCATGTGGCATCGTATTGATGAATCATACACGTAGCGTATTTTCCAGCTCAGATACTTTAGTCTAGCGAAAAAAATACGAGAGTGGGGAAATTATGATTGCCCGAAGGATAATTTGGCAAAAAAAAGACTCTTCTTACACATAGCGTTTTGTTTAGGGCTTAATTGTTACTAGCTAAACAAAACAAAGAAGAGCAGGATTGCTAAATGAAGAATCCTACTCCACGTTTTGTTTAGTCGTTTTAAGACTTAAACTAAAACGAAAGTAGGGAGAATTGATGGACGAGAGGATTATTCGTTATTTCTTCAGCGACATATAGCGTAGTTAGTTTTTTCGTAAACTAACTGAAGCTACATGTGAGCTCGTAGTTAGTTTACAACACAAAAAAGGACTACTAACTACGGAAAGAAGGAATAACGATGAGGAACATCCAAAGTCGACAAATTATTAAAGAAGTTTTTATGGTTTTAATCGGTTCATTTATTTTAGCAGCAGCGCTATATCACATTCACTTCCAAAACCACTTAACAGAAGGTGGTTTTGTAGGTATCGCACTATTCATCCAAAATTTTTATGATATTTCACCATCTATTTCAACTGTAATGATGGATATCCCAATTATTCTACTATGCGCGTCATTGTTAGGTAGAAAAATGGTTGGCTATTCATTCTTAGGTTCAATTTCATTCGGAGTATTTTATTCTCTTATGGAAAATTATTCTCCATTTACGGTCGATTTATCAAACAATTTATTTATAGCTGCAGTAGTTGGCGGTGCGTTAGCTGGTATTGGACTCGGTTTTATATTGCGATTTGGCGGTGCAACCGGTGGAGACGATATTTTAACAATTGTATTAAGTAAAAAAACACGTTTTACAATTGGGCAAATTTTCTTCGTCTTTGACGCGATTGTTCTTGCGCTTTCATTATATTATTTAAATTGGACAGAAATTGCTTTTACTATTCTTTCGATTGCCGTACAGGCAAAAACATTGGATTTAATTTATTATCCAAAAACAGAAAAAGCAGAAGAAAAGCAGCCAGTATCTATTCCAATGTCCAAAAAGCATGCAACAAATTAAAAAAGCGAAAGGCTTCGGCCTCTCGCTTTTTTTATGCTCTTTTTTCCTTCTCGACTATGTGGCGCACTTGATAAAATCTATTTGCAAATTCAGTAACGTTTCTTGTTAAACGATAATTCACTGTAGACCCGATTGCCATTCCAATTACCGGAATACCTTGGAATAATTTACGACGAAGAGCATAAATCGAAAATGTTTTCAAAATTTGTTTTAAAATAATTTCAGTAGAAGCTGGTTGTAACACCGCTTCGTCTCCTTCGTAGAAGAAGGAATCTTCTTGTTCTAACTCTTGCAGTAAATTGTACCATGCGTATTGCTGAAGTCTTCCTGGTAGTAATGACGCATGAAATACTTTTAACGCAAGCATCATTTCATACGGCTTATTCACATCATGCCCAAATGACGTTGCAATAAGTTGGACAGCCTTCACATTTAACGCAATCATAACCGGAAAATCAGCTGTTAATAATAATAAACCTCCAGCACCCGTTGCTCCGCCTTGTACGAATGAATATAGGCGATGGCGTGCTGTTTGCTGCTCTGCTATGTATGTTAATTGGTCAATAGATAATGCTTTTAAATCCTCTAGTTGCTCAATCGATTCATCAAATAATCTCGATGTTCCTAAAATACGATTACGCGCATCTAACTGTGATTGTGAACTTTGAATCAATGCATGCAAATGAAAGAGCCATCCATCTGCTTTCGTAAAGAAATCTTTTCGTTTTTTCTCAGGTAGTTTCGCAATTGTAGTATGTACCCATTTATCAAACAGTTTTTGAAAATCAGTCGCTTCTTGCTCAACTAATTGCGATTCCCATTCTTTTATATTGTCTAAAATGGCTTGTTCTCGCTTCGATCGCATCGTAACAACCACCTCGTTCGATTTTTTTCTATTGTAACATATTTCTGCTTATTCTTTGCAAATATGCTTGTCTATCTTTATTCACATACCATTTTTAGTGACATAAAATATTAACAAAAAGGATGAGATAAATCACATGAATCTATCCGATATAAAAAAAGAATATCATGCAGTATTCAGTTTAGGACAAAACTGCTGGCCTGCTTGGGCATTATATCAATTCAAATTATCACCATTTTTTGGCGTTATTGATTTTATGCTAAGCCCATCATTAGAAAAAGTGAATATATTATTACAAAATCGATTTGACCGTTTTTTACAGTTAGAAAACTTATCCTTCATCTCATTTTGGGATGATGGTGCGAAATTAAGACTCCGGGACAATCTATATGAAATCGACTCCTGCCACGACTTTAAAACAGATGTAAACACACCAACTTCTTGGCCTTCTTATACAGAAATCAAACTAAATTATGAGCATCGTATTACTCGTTTTCTAAATACAATTGAAACGGCACAATCCATATTGTTTATTCGAACTGGAGGAACATACGAAGAAGCACGTTCCTTAGAACAGATTTTATCTCAAATCGTTACACATACATTCTCTGTCCTATTACTCATTCCTGAAGATGTACCAACTGTTACGGAAGAAGATTGGGGATTGCAAAATATTTGCGTTATAAAATGTCCTATTATGGATGTATTTCAGTACAATGAAGCATTTTGGAATGACTTATTTAATGGCATCGTAATTCGACCACATTCTTAAATACACGACACTTTTATTACGCAATACATTATAATCATCCTTATACAAAATAAAGTGAAACTTTAATCAGTGGGGGTTTTGTTCATCCCCCACTGATTATCAGCCCTCACCAATCGGACTTTTACGGACAGTTGATCCCCCACCTAACTTCTTTGCTTCCGCTGAATTTTGAGGTGGGGGTCTTACTGCCCGTTAAAGCGGGATAAATAAGGAGTGATTGTATATGTATCCACGTGCAAAAGCTTTCGGTCTTGCTATACATGACAGTCGCCTTCTTGTACAAGAATATCATACAGGCGATGAAACATATTACCGGCCTCTTGGCGGTTCAATTGAACTTGGTGAAAAATCAGCACATACCGTTATTCGTGAATTTCAAGAAGAGCTTCATACAGAAGTGGAAATCACCGATTATTTAGGTTGCTTAGAAAATATCTTTCATCTTGATGGAGAAATTGCTCATGAAATCATTCAACTATATTCTTTACGCTTATTAGACACATCACTATATGGAATGGAAAAAGTGAAGATACAAGATGAGCAAACAGTGTCATATGCGAAATGGATTCCCATTACAGCATTCATTCAGGAGAAAAAAGCACTATATCCAGATGGAATTTTAAACTATATTCAAAAGAAAAAAGACGAAATCCTATAGGATCTCGTCTTTCTTTTCATATATTAACCAATGTTTCCAAGACGTAGTACGTCACGAGCGATCATAACTTCTTCGTCAGTTGGAATTACAATAATTTTTACTGGAGAATGTGGGAAGTTGATGAATGCTTCCTCGCCGAATACGTTATTGCGTTTTGCATCGAAGTATACACCCATGTATTCAAGGCCTTCTAATACGCGTTCACGAATAATCGCACTGTTTTCACCTACACCAGCTGTGAAGATGATTGCGTCTACACCTTTCATACGAGCAGTGTAAGAACCGATGTATTTGTGGATACGGCTTACGAATACATCAAGTGCTACTTTCGCACGGTGATCGCCTTCTTCTTCTTTCGCAATGATGTCACGTAGGTCACTAGAGTAACCAGTAAGACCTAACATACCACTCTTCTTGTTCAATACGTTAACTACTTCTTCTACTGTTTGGCCTGTTTTTTCCATGATGTATGGAATTAACGCAGGGTCAATGTTACCAGAACGTGTACCCATTGTTACACCAGCAAGTGGAGTGAAGCCCATAGAAGTATCGATAGATTTACCGCCTTCTACTGCTGCGATACTTGCACCGTTACCTAAGTGACAAGAAAGTAAGCTTAAGCTTTCAAGTGGACGACCTAATAGCTCAGCTGCACGCTCAGTTACATATTTATGAGAAGTTCCGTGGAAACCGTATTTACGGATACCGAATTTTTCATAGTACTCATATGGTAAGCTGTATAGGAATGCAGATTCCGGCATTGTTTGGTGGAACGCTGTATCGAATACTGCTACTGCTGGTACGTTTGGTAATACTTCTTGGAATGCTTTAATACCAACAACGTTTGCTGGGTTGTGAAGTGGTGCTAAATCGCTTAATTCTTCGATATCAGCTAATACTTCATCAGTAATTAGAACAGAGTCAGCAAATTTTTCGCCGCCGTGAACAACACGGTGACCGATACCGCCAATCTCGTCTAGAGATTTAACGATTCCGTTTTCAGTTAATTTTTTAAGAAGCATATTAACTGCTACTGCGTGATCTGGAATGTTTGTAATTTCTTTTTGTTTTTCGCCATCTACAGTAATAGTGAAGATACTATCTTCTAAACCGATACGTTCTACTAAACCTTTTGTTAATACTGTTTCACTTGGCATTTCAAATAATTGGAATTTTAAGGAAGAGCTTCCTGCGTTAATCGCGATGATTTTTGACATCTAGTCTTTCGCCCCTTTTTCTCTTGGTAGTTGTGTGGATGTTTCCACAAACCGCTCGATTTTATCTGATCAAATTTACTAAATATGAAAACGTTTCATCATTAGCAAATTTTATACTCACGATTTTAATTTAAACATCGTACGACATATATTTCAAGTGAAAAAATTGTAACACCAAGAAAAAAAATATATTACAGATTTCAAAAAAATTCAGTTAAATCTTGTATATATTTAAAAATATGACATATCATATAAAACTGTACTACATGAATTACTAACCCTGTTACATATACCTGGCCTTATTTATGCGTTGCAAACCAAGTATTTAATTGGTCCATAATGTCCTCCATCGCCTTCATGTTGGAGAATTTAGGTAACTCCACTAATAACGCCTGTTTTGGCATCGTTACACTAGGGCCTTTCTTTTGGAGAACAAATATACTTTTTGCATTTTTCTCGTTTTTAAACATGGAAACAGGTAGCTGTAATAACCCCTGAATAAAGCATGTTTCTTTAATAAATGCATGCAATTTCGGTGCTTGATCACTTTCAAAAATGAAGTTCGGTACTAGGAAGAATAAGTATCCGCCTTCTTTCGTATGCTTCACACTTTGTTCAATAAATAGGTGGTGGGCATATGACATTCCTTCATCTGCTTTTAACTTATATTCACTTGCACCGATTTCATTTGGATAGTAACCAACCGGTAAGTCTGAAACGACTGCATCAACTGGATCGATATAAAGCGGTGCTAGTCCATCTTGATGGAAGAATTCGATTGCATGCTTTTGTAAATTCGCATTTACTAAAGCAAGTTTAATTAGCACTTCGTCCACTTCTACACCAAATCCACTCATCGTAATGTTTTCTTGAGCACTATTGAAAACTGTCGTCATCAAGTTACCCGTTCCAATTGCAGGGTCTAACACAGTAATTTCATTTTGACCCTTCATAAATTTATGGAATAAGTAGCTCATGAACATACCAACTGCATCAGGCGTCATTTCGTGATTCGCTTGTACGCCTTCTTTCATTCCTTTTAAGATGGCTAACTGAAATGCTTTACGAATTTCTTCACCTTTATATGTTTCTTCATTAAACGTACTATATTCACGATTCAGCCTTTCAATTGCTGATTCTGATAATTCCTCTTGTAAAATCGCTCCTTCAAACAAGTTATCCCCTGTTTCTACAAGCGCCTCTAAATATGTTACATCTAATTCTTTACGTAAAACTACCGCAGAAGAATCAAAAATAGAAAATAAAGTTTCTACTGTCTGACTCACGTACATTCCTCCTTCTCTCTTTTACACATAACTTATATCATACCATAATCTGATTTTTTCCCAAAAGAAAAAGCGACCTCTTTTTTAGAGCTCCCTTTTTAGTGATGTATGATGTAACGTCTTCTCTCGTATATCGATTCCATATAGCAATATATGAGAGAAGACGACCTCTTTCAAAGAGGTCATCTTCCTTCACATTATTTTGCAGCTTTTGCTGCTTCTAATGCTGCTTCATAGTTTGGATGGCTTGTACCTTCGCTTACGTATTCTACGTAAACTACTTTGTCGTTGCTATCTACTACGAATACCGCACGAGCAAGTAAACGAAGCTCTTTCATTACTAAGCCGTAAGCTTCACCGAATGAAAGGTCGCGGTGGTCAGAAAGTGTAACAACATTTTCTAAACCGTTTGCTGCACACCAGCGTTTTTGAGCAAATGGTAAGTCAACGCTAATTGTTAATACTTTCGCGTTTTCAATACCTGCTGCATCTTGGTTAAAACGACGTGTTTGTGCATCACACACACCTGTGTCGATTGAAGGTACAACACTAATTAATTTCACTTCACCTTTGTATGTTTCTAAACTTACTGGAGATAAGTCATTTGCTAGCACTTGGAAGTTTGGCGCTTGATCGCCAACTTTAACTTCTGTTCCAACTAAAGTCATTGGGTTACCTTTAAAAGTTACGTTTGCCACTTGAAAATCCTCCCTTATTTAAACAAAATATGTACAATGTAAATGATAGTTTGTCCCTATCGATAATGCAAATAAAATCGCTTTATTTACAAAAAAATTAAAGAAGCTAATCCATTGATTAGCTTCTTTATTCGTTAAATTTGAAATTCCGGATCGTCTTCTTTTCGTTTATCCATCATTTCTTTCACTTTATCAACAGCTTGTGGCGCTAATTCAATTATTTTATCGATGACGTGTGTTTGCTTATCTAAATGTAACACTTTTACGCCTTCTCCATTTATAACGAGAAAAGCAACAGGATTAATAGAAACTCCTCCACCACTTCCCCCGCCAAATGGATGACGGCCTGAATGTTCTATTTTACCAAATTCACTTCCACCTGCAGCAAATCCGAAGCTAACTTTTGAAACGGTAAGAATTACACTTCCATCTGCCGCTTTAATTGGATCGCCTACAATTGTATTTACATCAGTCATTTGTTTTAAATGCTGCATTGCAGTTGTCATTAAACCTTGAATTGGATGGTCCATTCTATATCCCCCCTTATGCTTGAACAGAGTTTTCAGTCGTACCAGATCTTTGTTTTCTCATAAACGCGATTAATTTAATACCTGTTTTTATAGCACGGAATATACGAAAGGATGCTGTTAATTCACATCTTGACGCAAACCCTTTCCCTTGAAAAACAGGAGTAATTTCAAATTCTGGTACGTCGACAATATGCATATATTGTCCTACAACTCCAGCAGCCATTCCTTTTGTCCCCCATGCATATCCGGTAACAATTCCAGTACTAGCTGCATCACCTGCACCAATTTGCGTGTGCCATCTCCAACCATTGATTTTCACTCGTTTGAGAAAATCTTTAACGATAGTATGAACTTCTTGAAGCTTTTTTATCAGTTCCCCGATGCTATCAAGTTGTGCCATAATTTTATTATCGAGCCCGCCATCCTCTTCAGCTTTTTCGATTTTTTGCCCTGTTTTCTTCTGTTGCTTCTCAATTCTTTCCAACACATCAAATGTATAGCGAATCATCCATATTTTCACTTGAAACAAACATTGCTTTTCCATTTCTGAATATAAAAATGTCACTTTAAGCTTTATTTTCGACAATAGTATAAGCAAAATAAAAAGGAGAAGAATTATTATTCCAATTACGAACCACTTCATACGTATCATCCTTTCACTCCGTACCCATTATCGACAACTTTATTCATCATTAAACAGAGTTTCATAAGATTGAATATAAAAATTTTTCTAAAAATAAAAAGGTATTTTGACAATTTATATCGAAATATATTATTTGAACATATCATCAGGGAACGGACTCTAATGATATGTAGCACGAAGCATAGAAAATTTAACTGCAGTGGAGGGATACATAATGGCAGATCGTCGCAATTTATTTTTCTTTTATGGTGATGACAAAGCAAAGCTCGTTGAAAAAATGAAACCAATCTATCGTATTTTAGAAGAGAATGGATTTACCATATTAGATCATCCAAAAAATGCAAACGCTATCGTCAGTGTTGGAGATGATGCAACTTTCTTACAAGCCGTTCGTAAAACTGGTTTTAGGGAAGATTGTTTATACGCAGGGATTTCTACGAAAGATGAAATTTCATTCTACTGCGATTTCCATATTGATCACGTTGATATAGCCCTTCAAGAAATTACAAAAAATGAAATTGAAGTGCGAAAATATCCAACAATTGAGGTAGATGTGGATGGCAGCACATCCTTCCATTGTTTAAATGAGTTCTCATTACGTTCTAGCATTATTAAAACGTTCGTTGTAGACGTTCACGTTGATAATTTATATTTCGAAACATTTAGAGGTGACGGTTTAGTTGTTTCTACCCCAACAGGAAGTACAGCTTATAATAAATCGTTACGTGGTGCAGTTGTTGATCCGCTTATCCCTTGCTTCCAAGTAAGTGAATTAGCATCTTTAAATAACAACACATACCGCACGCTCGGTTCACCGTTCATTTTAAATCACGAACGTACATTAACTTTAAAACTAAGACCAGACGGTAACGATTATCCTGTTATCGGTATGGATAATGAAGCGCTTAGCATTAAACAAGTGGAAAAAGCTGTTGTACGCTTAAGCGATAAACAAATTAAAACAGTTAAATTAAAAAACAACTCTTTCTGGGAAAAAGTACAGAGAACATTTTTATAGTATTAAAATAACCGTAGAATTATGGTGGCCCATAATTCTACGGTTATTTATTTACCTCGATTGGCGCGAACAACAACCTCTCGCTATCCGGCCGTTATTCTTGTCAGTTTTTGTCGGTAAGTCGATATATTTCGAGTTACCGTCGATATATTCCGATAATCGCTCATATATTTTTACGCATCTTTTCTATAGACGACTTTGCCATCTATTACGGTCATCTCTGCTTGTACTTCTTTTATTTCTTCTGCCTCTATTTCAAAAATATTGCGGTCTAATATCGTAAAGTCCGCTTCATATCCTTTTGTAATTTGCCCTCGCTTCTCTTCTTTTCCAATTGCATAGGCACTTCCTGTTGTAAATAAAGAGACAGCCTCATATGCCGTTAACCTTTCCTCTGGCATATAGCACACACCGTCAATAAAACTTCTGCGTGTAACAGCGCTATATATGCCTAGAAACGGATTCACTTGCTCAATTGGAGCATCCGAGCCCCCGTTACAGTGTAATCCCGCTTCCAGTAACGTCTTCCAAGCGTACGCATAACGAAGACGATGCTCGCCTAGTTTTTCAATGACTGATGGAAAATCCGATGAAACAAAGACTGGTTGTATATCAATAATGGCTTGTAAGTTTTTCATTCTTTCAATCAACTCTTCACGAGCTAGCTGACAATGAATAATGCGGTCACGTAATCCTTCTGCTGGCGGATACAATTCAAGCGCATCAATGACATATTCAAGCGATAAGTCACCGATAGTATGAATCGCAACTGGCATATGTAAATCTCGTGCTTTCTTCACTAATTCCGCAAGTTCTTCACGTGAGAAAATCGCAACCCCATTCGTTTCCTTCGCATCTTCATACGGTTCACTTAATAATGCTGTTCTTCCGCCAAAAGAACCGTCAGAAAAAATTTTCATTGCCCCAAATTCAATATAATGCTCATTTTCATATTCCTTTCGTTCCTGTGCTACTTCATGGTGAACGAGTAAATGTGCTTTAAATGGCATTTCCTTTATGACATGAGAAAACGCATTGTGCGTTTTTCTAAAACCACCGTAATAATTCAAATCTTCCGTATGCCCACCAACGAGACCATATTGCCAGCAATCTTTAATCGCTGTTTGCAAAGCGCTTTGTAAATAAGCTTCATCAATTTCAGGCTGCACATGTTTAATTAACTCTTGTCCTTGTTCATATAAAAGCCCTGTTAACATATTTGATGAATCACGGCCAATTTTCCCGCCTTTTGGATCTTCTGCCTTTTCTGTTATATTTGCTTCTTGCAGTATGTATGAATTCACCCATGTAACGTGACGGCAAACTCTCTTTAATAAAATGGGATGTTCTTTCGAAATTTCATCTAAATCACGCGCGTGAACATCTTTCGTATCTGTAAAGTTATTCTCATTCCAACCTTCTCCAATAATCCAAGAACCTTTTGGTGCTTCTTCTACGCGCTTCCGAACGAGAGTCAGCACTTCGCTATACGATGTACAATTTGATAAATCTAGACGAAGTAATCTCTCCCCGTGACCAATAAGATGCATATGGCTATCAACGAGGCCTGGAATCATCGTTTTGTCTTCTAAATCGTACAATGTAACCGCAACATATCGGTTTTCTAACTCTTCTTTACTTCCAACATCAACGATCATACCGTTTTCAACGTAAATAGCGTCCACTTTTTCATTTTCTTCTCTCATTGTGTAAATGGTGCCGCCATACCAAATTTCCCCCATATATTTCATCTCCTTTATTTTTTATTGTATAAAAAAAAGCACCATTTCAAAACATGGTGCTTTTCTAAACATTACTTTTGTTCAGTAGTAGACGTTGTAATTTGCCATTCAATATTAAATTTATCTTTTACTTGTCCGTATGCTGGGCTCCAGAACGTTTCTTGAAGTGGCATAATAACTTCGCCACCCTCTTGTAACTTATTGAATACTTCTTTCGCTTTTTCCGCGTTACTAATTTGAATTGCAATTGTTACTTGAGATCCAATTGCATGCCCTTTACCTGGGAATGTATCAGAAATCATAAGGTCCGTATTACCAACTTTTAAAGTAGCGTGTAAAACGCGCTCTTTTGCTTCAGCTGGAACCGGGTATTCTGGATTTTCAGGCATATCACCAAACGTTTGCATGACTTCTACTTTTGCATCTAACGCCTCTTTATAAAACTGTACAGCTTCTTGCCCACTACCATCTAAAACTAAGTACGGATTAATACCTAAAATCATACGGACACCTCATTTTTCAATTTATAAAATCGAACTTACGTTCGTTTTTATAATATCATATGCTTAATACTTCATTCAACTATTTATTTCACTATTTTCAACATTATTTTGACGGAATCTCCATCTCTTGTTTTCTAAGCTCAATACGGCGGATTTTTCCAGAAATCGTTTTTGGTAGTTCATCTACAAATTCAATTTTACGAGGGTATTTATATGGTGCAGTGAGTTCTTTGACGTGTTGTTGGAGTATTGGAATTAATGTTTCTTCGTTCTTTTCTATATTCTCTCTTAATACGATAAATGCCTTCACGACACTTCCGCGAATTTCATCAGGACTTGCGACAACTGCACATTCTCTTACGTAAGGATGCTTTACGAGCGCATCTTCTACTTCAAACGGCCCGATTGTATAACCAGAGCTAATAATAATATCATCACCGCGCCCTTCAAACCAGAAATAGCCTTCTTCATCTTTCTTCGCTTTATCACCAGTAATATAATAATCACCGCGGAATTGCATCGCTGTACGCTCATCGTCTTTGTAATATTGTTTAAAGAGGGCTGGCGTTTCAATGTGAACTGCGATATCACCAACTTCGCCTACTTTAACCGGAACACCTTCCTCATTTACGATATCAACGTGGTTGCCTGGCGTTGGTTTTCCCATTGATCCTGGTATAATATCCATCCCTTTCATTACACCAACAAGCAATGTATTTTCCGTTTGCCCATAGCCATCTCTCACTGTAATATGAAAGTGCTTTCGGAACGTTTCAATGACTTCTCTATTTAACGGCTCACCTGCGGATACAGCGCTATGTAACGCCCCTAAATTGTACTCGCTTAAATTTTCTACCTTTGCCATTAATCTATACTCAGTCGGCGTACAACAAAGCACATTCACCTTATTATCGTCTAATAAATTTAAATACGTTTTCGGTTCAAACTTACCGTGGTATACAAATCCTGTTGCCCCTGATCCTAGAGTTGCTAAAAACGGGCTCCAAATCCACTTTTGCCAGCCTGGACTAGCCGTCGCCCACACAACATCATTCTCTTCAATTCCGAGCCAATTTGGAGCGCTCGTACGTAAATGAGCGTATGCCCACGCATGTGTATGAACAACACCTTTTGGATTTCCTGTCGTTCCTGACGTGTAAGATAAAAAGACCATATCTTCTTTATCTGTCTTTGCCATCTCTAACATGTCACTTTCTGTTTCTAACGCTGTTTTTAAATTGATCCATCCATCTACTGACTGCTCGCTCAGAACGAATTTTTGAAGGGATTCCATCGCTTCTATATCATCAAACTGTCCAATGTACGGCTCATAACTTACGATTGCTTTTACTTCCCCGTGTCCAATGCGGTATTCAATATCCTTTTTGCGTAACATTTCCGAACTCGGAATTACGACAAATCCTGCTTTAATCGCAGCGATATACGTCATGTATGCTTCAATTAAACGCGGCATCATAATGAGGAGCTTGTCCCCTTTTTGCAGACCACTCTTTATAAAAGCGTTTCCAATTTTATTTGCACCTTTCATTAACTCAGCGTATGTAACTTCTCGTCGATTCCCTTTATCATCTTGCCAAATCAAAGCAAGCTTCTCTTTATCACCTGTATATTTCTCTATTTCAGAAACTAAATTATAAGACGGTGGTGCCAACAATTCCTCTCTCTTCATAAACATCCTCCTTTTTCTTTATGCCTCCCTTATATAATAAAGAATTTTCTGTCAATTTTGAACCCTCTTCTTTTGACAAATTTTTCAGTTCTGTCGAATTGGTAAATGAAATTATATGAACGATTTTTCACATATATCGAACACAACTTAGAATATATCAACGAAAAATTAACTATATCGACGTTTCGACAAAGGATATCGTCTTGCCGACAAATAGTGACACAACACAAAAAAGAAAGAGCGGGAGAACCCGCTCTTTCTAAGCCATCTTATATGAGATTATTTTTGGAAACCGCCTAATTGTTGCTCAGCTAGTGAAACTAGACGTTTAGTGATTTCACCACCAACAGAACCGTTAGCGCGAGCTGTTGCATCAGCTCCAAGTTGAACACCAAACTCTTGAGCGATTTCGTATTTCATTTGGTCTAATGCTGATTCAGCACCAGGAACCGCTAATTTATTTGTGCTACGTGACATGTTATATCACCTCCTTGTGAGTATAGAGTGTGATAAATAACATGACTTCATACACGGTTTATATATGGTAATTTATGGTTTTAGAAAAGTTCTTCAAACTTTTCTTCTTCCGCCACTACTTCAACTGTTTGTAATACCATTGTTTCTTTGTTCGCTACAGCTTCTTCGATTAATGGTGTGAAATCGTATTTCGCCTCAAAACGATTCGCTTTTTCACGCTTCGGCTTCGTCGCTGGGCTTGCTGGTGTGAATACTGTACAGCAGTCTTCGTATGGACGAATTGAAATATCATATGTGCCAATTTCTTCAGCGATTTTAATAATTTCTAATTTGTCCATCGTAATAAGCGGACGAATAACCGGATAGTTTGTTACTTCGTTAATCGTATGCATACTATCTAACGTTTGGCTTGCTACTTGTCCAAGACTTTCACCAGTCGTGATCGCAAGTGCGTTACGCTCCTCTGCGATACGCTCTGTAATACGCATCATCATACGGCGCATAACTGTCATTGAATAGCTAGATGGGATTTCTTTATTGATCGTTTTTTGCACTTCTGTAAATGGAACAAGGTGAAGTGTTACACGTTTACAGTATTTCGTTAACTCTTGTGCTAAATCGATTACTTTTTGTTTTGCGCGCTCACTTGTGAAAGGTGGGCTATGGAAGTGAACTGCTTCCACAGATACGCCGCGTTTCATCGTTAAGTACGCTGCTACTGGGCTATCGATACCACCAGAAAGAAGTACCATTACTTTTCCGCCAACGCCAACTGGTAAACCGCCAGCTCCCATACGCTCATCGCACATAATGTAGCTGTAACCACTGCGAATTTCTACACGTACATTTACATCTGGATTATGAACATCTACAGTAATATCTTCTGTATTTTCTAGAATGTGTCCACCAATCTCAGGTAATAATTCCATTGTTCTCATTGGGAAATGCTTATAAGAACGGTGTACAGTAATTTTAAATGTTTTCACATCGCCTTTTACTTGTAAGAAAGCTGCTAATGCACCTTTTTTAATATCTTCTAATTCTGATGGTACTTTCATCGCTAAGTTAAACTTATGAATACCAAATACGTCTTTTAATCTTTCAGATACCGCTTCATGATCTTCGCCATTTAATTGGATGTACATACGGTCATGTGTTGCATCGATTTTAATATTTGGGAATTTTTTCAGTTTAAACTTCACGTTATCTTTTAATGTGCTTACAAATTTAGAACGGTTCTTACCTTTAGTCGTCATCTCTCCATAACGAACTAAAATATATTCATATGTCATCATATTCCTTTACCTCATCACTTCATATAATTTTGGCATCGTCTCTTTCACAATACCTTCAAATTGCTTTACTTCTTCCATCGTGTTTTCTGGCGCCAAACTAATGCGAATAGCACTTGCAGCAGCGGCATGCGGTACTCCCATTGACACTAACACTCTGCTCACTTCATTTGCTTTTGAAGAACAAGCAGATTTCGTTGATACATATACACCGTGTTCTTCTAAAGCATGAACGACCACTTCTGGTTTTAAACCTACAAATGATACATTTAAAATGTGCGGTGCTGCATATGCAAGCGACGTATTAATCGTTACATCTTCCATTTCTTTAAAGAAACGAACAAGCTCTGCTTGTAAACTTTGCAAATGAGCTACCTTTTCTTTCACTTGTTCCATTGTCATGCGAAGTGCTTTCACCATCGCTACAATGCCAGGTAAATTTTCTGTACCAGAGCGATACTTCAGCTCTTGTTGACCACCTGATAAAATTGGATCTAACCTTACGCCATCACGTACATAAAGAAGACCCGTTCCTTTTACACTGTGGAATTTATGTCCAGATATTGAGCAAAGATCAATATGAGAAGCGTATAAATTAAGCGGTACTTTTCCTATCCCTTGTACATGGTCCACATGGAATCTTATTTTCGGATAATTCGATAATAAAGTTCCAATTTCAGCAACGGGCTGAATTGCTCCAGTCTCGTTGTTCACGTGAATAATTGACACAAGAATCGTATCTTCACGAAGCGCTCGTTTTACATCCTCTACCGATACAACACCATGCTCATTAACCGGTAAATATGTTACATCAAAACCGAGATCTTCTAATTGTTTATATGCTTCAAACACAGACGCGTGTTCAATATTTGTTGTAATGATATGTTTACCGCGCGAACGATTCCTCATCGCTATTCCTTTAATCGCAAGGTTATTTCCTTCCGTTCCACCTGATGTGAAAATAATTTCAGAAGGTTTAACGTGAAGAAGCTGCGCTGCAATTGTTCTTGATTGTGTTAATAGACGCTCTGCCTCTCCTCCAAGCGAATGAATAGAAGAAGGATTCCCAAAATATTTCCCCGCAACCGTTACGTACGATTGAAGAGCTTCTGGATATGGCTTTGTCGTCGCACTATTATCAAAATAGATCATCGTTCTTCCCCTTTCAGCGCTGTCACATCATATAATCATATCACAAATACGTGTCATTACGCTAAGACTACTCAAAGGTTCCGTTATATTTTAAAACGAATAACCTTACTGTATTCCGCTCTTCATTATAGCAACATCGCCTGCAAAATTACACAAAAAAACAAACCCTTATGAAAGGGTTTGTTCATTGTCTACATATTCAGCTATTTTTTGAACAACGCCAGGCTCAAGTTGCTCTAGTACAGAAGCCGCTTGTTCTAAAGCTGCATCGTATTGATATTCACGGAATAATTTCTCCGCATAATTTAAGCTCTCTGCAAGGTTTTCATCATGACTGCGGTAACGATTACCGTATTGAATTAATTTTTCAACTAAATACGCTTGTCCAATTAACTCTTCTGTCATTTCAGCAACACCATTAACAGTTGTGTAAGCTTCTTCTAAACTGCTATTTACAGCATTCATATTTAACGGCTTCACTTCTAATTGCTCATATACAGCTTGCATTGCCATTTGTCCTCTTTTTAAATCTTCCATAATGCTCTCTGGAAGACCTGGCAAATTCGACTTTTGCATAAAGCGTTTCGTTTCGAAAATAGTATTTCGCATTTCTTGTAACTTCTCACGTGCTTCAAATTCTTCTTTGCGCATCGTTTGCAGCATTTCTTTATATTCTGCATGAAGTACTTTTAATGTTTCACATTGCTCATAAATCTCTTCTAGTTCCTCACGAATAATAGAGAAGGCAATATCTTGTTCCGCAACGCGTAATTGCAGCATTTCAAAACGTTTCATTAAAATGTGCATTTGCTTTTCAATTACTTTTTGAGACTCAATGTCCTTATCTTGCAACTGATAGCTTTGTTTCACAAGCTGTGTTTCTGCTTTTGTTTCAATCGTTTCAGTGCGAATTTCTTCTAAGTCTTCATAAACAGAAAGTGTTTTTTGCTCCACATAATGTCTCGCATGTACTTCTTGTTCTAGTTGATCATAGAAGCTATCTAAACTCGTTTTTAAGTTTTCTACTTTTTCAGCCGCTTCCGTTATGTGAAGCTCCTGTATATCCATTAAACATATTTGTAGTTGTTTCTTCATATCGCGAACTTCTTTAGGGATTTCCAAATACTCTAATACATAACCTTGTCTTACCATGTCATTATGTCCGTGTAATAAATCTTCCAGCTGAACTGGTAACGTCGCTTGACACTCTACCAATAAATCTGGAATTTGGTGAATAATGATTTCTAAATCTGCTAAACCTTCTTCCAAACTAATAACAATTTCTCTCGCTTTTAAATAGTCACCATTATTTGTTGCTTCTTCAAAGGTTTTAAATTTCTCAGATTCAGCGTCTAGCATCTCTTCGATTTTCTGCTCTGCTGCTCCATACATATGTCTATGAGCAAGAACACTCTTCTTCATACTACGATATGTATCACGTAACCCTTCGATTTCCGAGCTATTTTTTTCATGGCTTTCTAACAATTGCTGTAATTCATTTAAAATGTCTGTAATACGATTATCAGCGTCATCTAAACCACTTATGGATTCATTCATCGCATGCTTTGCTTTTCGGAAGGAGAATTGCGAGGCGAATTTTCGCGCTTGCGCTAAATCTTTTTCAGCTTTTGGAATGGTTGTTGATACAATTTCATCCCATTCTTCACGCCATTTACCAAACAGTTCTTCTGTTTGACCCGTCATATTTAAATCTTTCACCCGTTTTAGTTCATCTGCCACAGGTTTATCTTTTATCTCTTGTTTCCACTGCTCAAGTGCTTCAATATCTTTATATGAACGATTTCTTATCACAAGCTCTATCATGAGCAGCACTAGAATAGAGCTTACTACAATGATAACGATCGTCAGGATAGAATCCATGCAAAAAAGCCTCCTAGTTATATCTCTTTTTTTGTCCGTTCCGTTTATGAAATGGAAGGCATTATGTATAAAAAGGGAATTCCCCTATATTTAACAACTAACAATGTACTAATCATACCATGTAATGGTTTGTTTTTGACCTAGTTTTTTTTAAAATTTCATGTTTCTTTCAATGCAATTGTAATCTTTCTCAATATTCTGTTTGGATTACCTCTCATCATCAAATGAATGAACTAAATACCCTTCTTCCATATGAGATGCGAAATATATTTTACGTACAAGTGGCGGTTCAATAGAAATCGCATGCACATTTCCTTGTCTTACCGCTTGCTCTACTAATATTTCTGGAAGTAACGTAATACCAAGTCCAGCACTGACCATCGCAAGCATCGGTTCTGCATAAGAAGTTTCAAATGCAATAATCGGTTTCGCACCTATCCCTTGAAACAGATTCGTAATCATTTTTCTAACATCACAGATTTCTGGGTATACGATTAACTTTTCATTTTGCAAATCTTCCATTCGAATTACTGTTTTCTCTTTATAAAGATGATCACTTGAAACGACACACACAATTTTTTCTTCTCGTATTTCTTTTATACACGTAGCACCTTCTACTACTGAATCGATGAACATCGCTTCAATCTTCCGTTCTTTAAAAAGTCCTATCAGTACTTTCGTATGCTCAATTTTCCATTCTATTTCGAACCCGTCACCTAATATATCTTTACATTTTGCTATGTAATGTGCTGCTAAACTTGGCAATATCCCTATAGAAATGTTCCTCTTCTCTTGAAACTTCTTCATTTCGGCTTTCACTTCATGTATGTGTCCCAAAATCGGTAACATTCTTTTTATAAATAACTCTCCAGCCTCCGTTAACTCCACTCCTTGCGCGGAACGCTTCAGTAAAGTAACTTCTAAATCGGCCTCTAACCTTTGAATTTGTTTACTAAGCGCCGGCTGAGAAATATGTAAAATTTTACTCGCCTTTGATAAATTTCGCGTATTTTTCACTTCAATAAACGATCGTACTGCCTCTAAATCCATCGTACACACCTCTAACAAAAAGTTATAACTGTCATAAAAAATCGATATTTCCTTCTATAAACAATTACTCTTTATACTTATTTCATCAACTTACTATAACGAAATGTAAAGGGGAAAGATACTCTTGAACAAAAAACAAATGCTACTCGGATCCCTCCTATGCTTACTTGCCGTAACGGCTTGGGGATTTATGTTTCCTGTCATGGCAAACGCCTTACAGTTTATCGATCCGTTCTTCTTCACAACGATTCGCTATGGATCAGCAGCTATTATTTTTCTTATTCTGTTATTACTTACCGAAGGGACAAAGTCACTCCGCTTAGAAAAGAAAACACTTTCGTTACTTTTTTACGGAACAGTCGGTTTCGCAGGATATGGTTTTCTCGTTTTCTACGGACAACAACTTGCCGGACCGTCTGGAGCCATCCATGCCGCGATGATTCAGTCTCTTATGCCACTCATCGCTTTATTATTGCAGTGGATAACTAAAAACAAGCGCCCACAAAACTACACTTTCCTTTGTATGTTCGTTGCACTTATCGGTGTTATGCTTGTCATTTCAAAAGGAAATATTCACTTATTATTTGGAGCTGCCAGTCACCTCTCAACAAATATACTTATGCTGTGCGGCGTTACTTGCTGGGTCATTTATACAAACGGTGGTGCTAGTTTTCAATCTTGGTCGCCACTTAGGTATACGACGTTAACTTGTTTATTTGGCTCAATTTCACTCATCACTATCGTCACTTTTTTAACTTATACAAACGTCGTTACTGTACCTTCACTATCGACAATTATGAACGTTCGTTTTGAACTCTTATATATGTCTATTATTGCAGGCGTTATCGCAGTATTTTGCTGGAACGCAGGAAATCGCTATATTTCATCTATTAACGGCATATTATTTATGAATTTAGTTCCTGTGCTTGCACTTATCGGTTCCATCTTTCAAGGTTATACAGTCGAAAAAATTGAAATTGCCGGAGCTTCATTAACAATTATCGCGCTATTATGCAACAATTTATGGCAAAGAAAAGAAAGCACAGAAATCCCCACCTCCGTTCGTTAGGTGGGGATTTCTCACATATGAACAGCTCTTGGCCATTCCTGATACATATTCGTTATACATAATGTTTGTTCCATCCATTGTTCAATTTCTTTCGTGTACATTTCTAAGAAAAAGGTCTCAGATGGAAAAGAATGCAGCACTTCTGATATATATTGCGGATATAAAAACGGCATATTCATCATGCCTTTTAATTGCGTCATAAACATTGTAAAAGATACCTTCTTAAACTCTTGTTTCATTTGTCCTTGTCTAATTACTTGCTCTATATAATATCTTTCTTTAGAAAAATAAACGGTCATCACTTCGCGAATTAATGTCGTATCAAGCGACAGCTCTCGGTAAAAGAAACGTGTCAGCTCCCTATTATCAAATTGATATCGTAAAATCCCGCGCACCATTTGCACCATTACATCTTTAGCCGACAAATACTCCCTCTGTTCAAAGGATGTTTCAATCACATGAATATACCCTTCTAAAAAATTAGTAATAAGCTGCTCTAATAGGCCCTGCTTTCCAGCAAAATAATATGAAATATTCGCTACATTCACATCCGCTCGCTTTGCAATGTCTCGCACCGACGTTCCATCATACCCTTTCGTGTTAAACAACGATATTGCCGCATCGATTACTTTTTGTTTCGTCTGTTTCATGCGCTCACTTCCTCTCACTGAACAGCTATAGTGTAAATTTCTTGACTTTTAAGACAAATTCCTTTAATTTTCTATCGACAAAGTCATGTGAAATACATCGTATTTTGCTAATATTTTACACATCTCGATAAAAAAGGAGCTGTTTCCATGTTTACTAAAGAAAGTTATGCAGGATCTCGCGTGCAGCAATATGAGACAGTAATAAAACAACTGGATGCATTATTAACTGGCGAATCAAACGTAGTCGCAAACTTATCAAATGCGTCCGCATTATTAAACCAATTTTTAGATCGCGTTAATTGGGTTGGCTTTTACGTAACAGAAGGAAATCAGCTTGTTCTTGGACCATTCCAAGGAATGCCTGCTTGCGTGCGCATTCCATTTGGACGAGGCGTTTGCGGCGTTGCAGCTGAAACAAAAACAACGCAGCTTGTAGCAGACGTCCACCAATTCCCAGGGCATATCGCTTGCGACAGTGCTTCAAATTCAGAAATTGTCGTACCGATTATTAAGGATGGGAATGTCATTGGTGTACTTGATATTGATAGTCCTGAAAAAAATCGTTTCGACGAAATAGATCAGCGCTATTTAGAAAAGTTTGTGGAAACACTCCTAAAACATATGTAACAAAAAAGAGCTAGTTATCGATTAAGTACATGACGTACAAAACCGATAGCTAGCTCTTTTTTTATTGATTACTAACAGTAGATATTTTCTTTAACGCTTGCTCTAAATCAGAAGCGATATCCTCCCACGATTCTAAACCGACAGATAAACGTATTAAATTATCATAAATGCCCATTTCTTGTCTTAACTCAGCTGGAATCGCAGCGTGCGTCATCGTTGCCGGATGCTGAATTAACGTTTCTGTATCTCCTAAACTTACCGCAATTGTAATAAAGTGAAGCTCATTAATAAACGCCTGCGTCTCTTCTTTCCCGCCTTTAATTGAAAAAGATATAACGCCGCCCCCACGTTTCATTTGGCGAGATGCTAACTCCCCTTCTGGATACCAAACACCTTCTACCGCATCATGATTTTTTAGGAACGATACAATTTTTTCCGCATTATCACAATGGCGGTCCATTCTTACCGCTAGTGTCTTTAATCCGCGTAACAATAACCACGCATCAAACGGCGCCATAATACCGCCGATATCTTTTCGCATCGGGCGAATCTTTTCAGCTAACGCTTTCGTTTTACAAATTGTTACACCCGCTACAACGTCACCGTGACCCCCAATATATTTTGTCGCACTATGAACAACGGCGTCACAGCCAAGTTCAAGCGGTCTTTGTAAATAAGGTGAACAAAACGTATTGTCAACAATGACAAGTAAACCATTTCTCTTCGCAACCTGAATCACTTGTTTTAAATCAATTAATTTCATTGTCGGATTAATCGGTGTTTCAACGAAAATAAGCTTTGTATTTGGGCGAATTTTATTTTCAATCTCAGCCTCTGTCTCCATATCACAAAACGAATGCGTAATCATAAATTTTTCTTCCAACACTTCCAAAAAGCCGTACGTGCATCCGTATAATCCATTTGAACAAATAATATGATCTCCAGCTTTTAGAAAACCAATTAAAGTTGCGGAAATAGCTGCCATACCGGATCCGAAAGCAAGCGCTTCTTCTCCTCCTTCTAACACCGCCATACGTTCTTCAAATAATTTCACAGTTGGATTTCCAAGTCTTGAGTAAATATAAGATGGATCCACTCCCGCAAAACTCGCCTCTCCTTGCTGCGCAGTCTCAAATGTAAATGTAGACGTTTGAAATAAAGGCGGTGTCAAACTTCCTTTATGTTCCTCTGATGTATAACCGTGATGAATTAACGCTGTCTCCATATGCTTCTTTTTCATAAAAACATCCCCTTTTATGTTTTTATTGCCGCATATTCACCAACAAAAATTTGATGAACGTTTTTACCACATTTTATGTAAGCGTTTTATTTGTGTTTCTATCTCTTCTTTTATATCGTTTTAAATTCCTTCTTGTTCATTTCCAAAATTTATATGCATAAAACAAAAACGTACTCGCTTGACGAAACTCTGGGTAAAAGATATAATAGCGTTTGTGTAAAATAAAAAGGCAGCCTTGTAATGTGAGTTTATCGTTTGTATTTTGTTCCTCTGCGGAGGTGTATCTCGTAACTCCCTGCTGCTGGAGCGAAGGTACATGAAAACAAAATGCCCGTAAATATCGATTACGTCTGTTTTTATTTTACGTAAATAAAAACATTTTAAAGGAGGAGTCAACTATGGCTCGTTATACAGGTCCAGCTTGGAAACTGTCTCGTCGTCTTGGAATCTCTCTAAGCGGCACAGGAAAAGAATTAGAAAAACGCCCTTACGCACCAGGTCCTCACGGTCCTAACCAACGTAAGAAACTTTCAGAATACGGTTTACAATTACAAGAGAAACAAAAACTTCGTCACATGTACGGCATGACTGAGCGTCAATTCCGTCGCACATTTGACCAAGCAGGTAAAATGCCTGGTAAGCACGGCGAAAACTTCATGATCCTTCTTGAAGCTCGTCTTGACAACTTAGTTTACCGTATGGGCTTAGCTCGCACTCGTCGTGCAGCTCGCCAATTAGTAAACCACGGTCACATCATGGTTGATGGCGCTCGCGTAGATATCCCATCTTACCGTGTAAAACCTGGTCAAACTATCAGCGTTCGCGAAAAATCTAACAACCTTGTTGTTGTTAAAGAAGCGATCGAAGTTAACAACTTCGTACCAGAATACTTAACTTTCGATGCTGACAAATTAGAAGCTACTTACACTCGTCACGCTGAGCGTGCTGAGTTACCAGCTGAAATCAACGAAGCATTAATCGTAGAGTTCTACTCTCGTTAATGACAAAAAGCCAATCCTGTGGATTGGCTTTTTTCGTTTATATATAAAATAAAATTATTTATTTTCCTCTTTCTGAACATATACATAAGCATCTTTCTGCTCTTTATGTACATCCACCTTCGAATTCTCTGCAAGCTGACCCGCATTTAGCAAAGAAAAAATAATGAGCGCTTCTAGTGACATTTCGTTTTACCACTCCTTTCTAGTTGTTATACATTTATCATACCGCTTACATGTGATTTCCGTATGAACTCGAAAAGGAGATTACAACAAAATGGTTACAAGTATATGAATGCACGCTATAATAACCATAAAATAGGAGGTTGATTCATTGTGACGATAAACCAAATGGTTCAGTTAGGCAGTGCATGTATGTTGTTTATTACTTCCGCGCTTATTAATTGGTATCAAGGAAGTAATTTAATAGATGATCCTGATGAATGGAAATATAGCGCTAAGTTTACGAATTACTTCAAAGGCACCGTTTCAAATTACGAAGATATTTATCAAATCGATTTCTTTATATATGCAGCAAAATTTTATCCAACAGCATTTATTGTTATGCTCATTAGCTTACTTTATATGCTCGTATTAATTCTTCATATTCTATTTACAAGAACTCATAAGGCAATCTAAATTCATACATAAAAACCCCGAATCATAAACTTTTCAGCCTATAATTCGGGGTACTATTTGTTTATATTCGTTTCTGATTAGTAACGAATTAAGAAATATTTCTTTTTACCGCGGCGAATGATTGTGAATTTACCTTCGATGCGGTCTTTTTCTGTTACAACGTAGTCTAATGCTTGTGTACGCTCACCGTTTACGTAGATTGCACCGTTCGTTACATCTTCACGTGCTTGACGTTTTGATGGAGAGATTTTGCTTTCTACAAGTAAGTCGATTAATACTGTATCTTCTGCAGTACGTTCTACAGATGGTACGTCTTTGAATCCTTGCTCGATTTCGCTTGCAGTTAGTTCTGCTACAGAACCGCTGAATAATGCAGCTGAAATTTTAATCGCTTGCTCTAATGCTTCTTCGCCGTGAACAAGTTTTGTCATTTCTGCACCTAATGCTTTTTGTGCTGCACGTTTTTCTGGTGCTTCGGCTACTTGCTTTTCAAGCTCAAGAATTTCTTCATGAGATAAGAATGTAAAGTATTTTAAGTATTTAACAACGTCTCGGTCATCTGTGTTAATCCAGAATTGGTAGAACTCGTAAGGAGTTGTTTTCTCTGGGTCTAACCAAATTGCACCGCCTTCTGTTTTACCAAACTTCGTACCATCAGACTTAGTAACAAGTGGAATTGTTAAACCGAATGCTTTCGCATCTTCTTCTGATTTACGGATTAATTCAAGACCAGCTGTAATGTTACCCCATTGGTCACTACCACCGATTTGTAGGCGGCAATTATGGTGTTGGTATAAGTTTAAGAAGTCGTATGATTGTAAAATCATGTAACTAAACTCAGTAAATGAAATACCAGTCTCTAAACGAGATGCTACTGTATCTTTTGCTAACATATAGTTTAAACCGAAGTTTTTACCGATATCGCGTAAGAATGAAATAACATCTAAGTTACCAAGCCAATCATAGTTGTTAGCCATTGTTGCTGGGTTGTCCACGTTTTCGAACTCTAAGAAGTTTGAAAGTTGGTTTTTAATGCTTTCTGTGTAGTAAGCAACTGTATCTTTCGTATTTAATGTACGCTCTGCTTTTTTACCACTTGGGTCACCGATCATACCAGTACCACCGCCAACAAGTGCGATTGGTTGGTGACCAGCTAATTGGAAACGACGTAACATTAATACTGGTAACATATGACCGATGTGTAAGCTATCCGCTGTCGGGTCGAAACCACAGTATAATTTAACGCTTTCTTTTTCTAATAATTGCTCAAGGCCCTCAGCGTCTGTTTGCTGATTAATTAGACCGCGAAATTCAAGATCTTGTAAAATACCCATATCCTACATACTCTCCTTTAAGTTCATTACTGGCGTGAAGGTTAAAAACATAAAAAAATCGCCCCTTCAAATAAGGGACGATTTTGATTATCGCGTTACCACCCTAGTTGCAGACCAAAAAAAGCCTACCACCTTATTTACATAACGGCTTAGCACCGTCTCTTCCCTTTTGAATACAATTCAATCGAAAAAAGATGCTCTAGGGGCGTAATTCGCGATCATCTATGTGCTGATTTTCACCGGCCATCAGCTCTCTAAAACAGGGAAATGATCACTACTTCTCCCTTTCCACGCTCAATTATTCATATACTTTTCTTTATACCATCATTTATATAGGCGTGTCAAATAGGGGTCGGGTTTCCCTCCTTGCCAATCCTTTACAGCGTCATAAAGAGTATCGTAATAAGAGAAAGAATTGGAACCCCAACTAATAACGATACGTGAAACACAACTGATAAATCATTCCCAATTGTCGCTTCCACAGGATCTTTCGCCGGGGAACCAAGAAACCCGATTAATCGATCGAATCGACTTACCGTTTTTGGAAAGTCCGGTACTTCTACATGGTCACTATCTAAATGCTGTTTTAATTTATATTCACTCTTAAAGGGATTTTCGCTCAATTTCATCCACCTCCAGCAATTGTTTCAATTTCTTTATCCCGTTATGGAGTCTCGATTTCACTGTTCCAATCGGAATGTTTAATATCTCTGCAATTTCTTTTTGCTGCATATCATGATAATAAGAGAGAATAAGGACAGCTCGCTGGTCTTCCGGAACTTTCAAAATTGCTTCCCTTACTGTGAGCCGATCTTCGTGAGAAAATTCTTTTTCCTGAATCGGCACTAAAAACGGCAAAAGTGTACGCCACTTTTTTCTCCTATTTAATTTATTAATCATAAGACGATAACCAATTTGAAATAAATACGTTTTTATTTTTCCCTTTTCAGGTTCATACATATGTTTCTTACGCTCTAGCGTCAAAAACGTATCTTGGACAAGGTCGATACTCAATTGTTCATCTCGGTTAAATCGATATAAAAATGTGTATAGCGCTGGTTTGATTAAAATATATAGTTTTTCCCCAGCCTGCTTATCTCCACTTTGATACGCAAGCATGAGCTCCTCCTCAATCCCAATCTGCGCCATGATTTTTGATCTCCTTGATACCTTTTAACGTTAACGAAATGCGGGAAATTAAATAGCAACTTGCGACAATAATCCATACTTGTGATTGATTCGTAAAAAATTGAACGTACGGATTTTGAATTGTCTGGCCGGTTGAAACTAAAATATTTAACGCTTGCACACATATGCATGCATACACTGCCAGGCAAGCCGAAATCGTATCAAATACATTCCAGCGAAAATATACTTTTGTTTTTGTAAAATCAATTTTATATCCTTTTTTCCGTACTATATGCTTTCTATCAAACGGAATAATGATGGAAAACATAACAATCATCATAACTCCAGCTGTGATCATCGACACTTTAAATCCGATTGGCATCGGTAATAGTAAACCACAAGAAAATACAGCTATAATTCCAATTAAAGCAAAAGTAAGAAGTAATTTATTAGACATAAAAAAAGCCTCCCTCATCTATTCTTTCATAAATGTATACAGACGAGGAAGGCACTTCGTTCAAATATTATTTTATTTTTTCAGCCATAATCTTTTATCCAAACCAGTCCTCTTTAAATAGTACATAATGGTTTTCCAAAAATAGCTCATTGTATTTAGGGAATAAGCGTTTCACTTGATTCTCTAATTTAAATCCTATTTGCTCCATAGATCTGCATGAATTGATATTTTTATCCCATGCCTGTGCACGGATCTCATCCACATCTAAAGTTGAAAATAAGTAATTATATATTAAATTCCTTGCTTCTCGATTGACACCTGTACGCCAAAACTTACGTGCAATCCGCTGAGCCTCTGCACTCACAATTAACTTTTTATTTTCATTCACCGTTGGCACAGAAATCCAATATGTCCCTATCATTTCCTTTGATTGTTTCATTATAATTGACCAAGCTATAATCTCTTCCAAATTTTTATAAGTGTGTAACAGCTCTTTCATTTCATTACTATCTTTCGGGATCGTATTCGCTGTCCAACGATGCATATCAGGATCTTTCATTACCTCATACCACTGTTTGTAATCCTTTTCCGGTTCTATAGAACGTAAGCACACTATGTCTCCTTCTAAATTTGGTATCTTCATCTACGTTAACTCCTTTACTATTTACAAAAAGAAAGGTCTGAACATTATTTCGTTCAGACCTTTCTCTCTTAATCTTCCATCGTTGATAAGTCACCTGTTGGTAAGTTTAACTCCCACGCTTTTAATACGCGGCGCATAATTTTACCGCTTCTCGTTTTCGGTAATTTATCTCTAAATTCAATTTGTCTTGGCGCTGCATGAGCTGCTAGACCTTTCTTTACAAATTGACGAATTTCTTCTTTTAATTCTTCAGATGGTTCGTAACCTGCACGAAGCGCGATAAATGCTTTAATAATTTCGCCGCGCACCGGATCAGGAATACCGATTACACCAGCTTCTGCAACGGCAGCATGCTCGATTAATTTGCTTTCTACTTCAAATGGTCCAACGCGCTCACCTGACGTCATAATTACATCGTCAATACGCCCTTGGAACCAGAAGTATCCATCTTCATCCATGTATGCAGAGTCACCTGATACGTACCAATCGCCTGGCATGAAGTAAGACTCATACTTTTGTTTGTTATTCCAAATTCCACGCATCATCGCTGGCCAACCTTTACCAATTGCTAAGTTACCCATTGTGTATGGAGGCACTTCATTTCCTTCATTATCAACAATCGCTGCTTTTACACCTGGAATTGGTTTACCCATTGAACCTGGACGGATTTCCATACAAGGGTAGTTACAAATAACTTGTCCACCTGTCTCTGTCATCCACCACGTATCATGAATACGAAGTCCAAATGCGTTCATACCCCATCGAATTACCTCTGGATTTAACGGTTCACCAACGCTTAATACGTGGCGCACTTGTGATAAATCATATTTTTTAATTGCATCTTGTCCAGCACCCATTAACATACGGAACGCTGTTGGTGCGCTATACCAAACTGTTACGCCGTAATCTTGCAGCGCTTCATACCAAGCTTCTGGACTAAAACGTCCGCCTAAAATAACATTTGATGCTCCGACTAACCACGGTGCGAAAATACCGTAAGCTGTACCAGTTACCCAGCCTGGGTCAGCTGTACACCAATATACATCGTCTTCTTTTAAATCTAATACCCATTTCGCCGTTTGATAGTGCTGAACCATTGCGTTTTGCGCATGGAGCACACCTTTTGGCTTACCAGTAGAACCAGACGTATAATGTAGAATCAAACCGTCTTCACGGCCTAACCATTCAATATGTAATTCTTTTGAAGCTTGTTCAAATAAAGGGTTGAACGCTACTGTCTTACCGCCTTCTTCTACATGATCCCCAACAAGGAAAACTGTTTTTAAAGCTGGTAAATCATTTAATGGTACACGCTCTAACAATTCAGGTGTTGTAATTAACACTTTTGCTTCGCTATCTTCTAAACGATCGCGAACTGCGCCTTCCATAAATGCTTCAAATAACGGACCAACAATTGCCCCTAATTTCACTGCACCAAGAAGTGCGAAATATAACTCTGGGGAACGCGGCATAAAAATAAAAACGCGATCGCCTTTTTCTACATCACCATAATTTTTTAGGACGTTTCCTGCTTTATTAGAAAAATCCTTCATTTCCTTAAATGTATACTTCTCTTTTCGCGATCCATCTTGATAATAAAGGGCTACTTTATTCTTTCGATCGGATTTCGCATGCTTATCAATTGCCTCATACGCCATATTTACTCGGCCTGTTTCATTCCAAGTAAAGTTTTTATTAACCTCTTCCCAGTTAAAATTTGCGTATGCCTCATCATAATTCGGCAAATTATTTTCTCCTTTAATGACAGGAAGCGTTTCTACTTTCATACTTTACATCCCCCTCCTATGTATTCTATTATCTATTATAATAACATTATTTAAAATTTTCAGTATATTTGTTGATTTTTAGACAAATTTTTAATGACAAAATTCGATTCACATCGCATATATTATAAAGTACGATATGAATAGATTCACAAACCCTCAAGGTGGTGAGCAATACATTGATCCATAAAAAAATATATAATGCTAGAAACTTAAAAACAGCGAAAGGCACTTTAATTATTGAAGGGCCTGTCTCTACACATAACTTAGAAATGTATGAATTTCATCCAGATTTAGTTGCGTTTCGTCCTGCCGAGCAGCAATATAAAGCAATTGTCGAAATTTCTAAATTGCCAGAAGCTCGTCTCATTATTGCTAGACATGACCAAACGATTGTTGGATATGTTACATACTTGTATCCTGATCCACTTGAACGATGGTCAGAAGGAAAAATGGAAAACTTAATTGAGCTTGGGGCAATTGAAGTGGTCCCAGCCTTCCGCGGGAGTTCTGTCGGAAAGAACTTACTAGAGGTTTCTATGATGGACGATTATATGGAAGATTACATTATATTGACGACTGAATATTATTGGCACTGGGATTTGAAACAAACAGGCTTAAATGTTTGGGAGTACCGAAAAGTAATGGAAAAGATGATGAATGCTGGCGGGTTACAATGGATGGCTACAGATGATCCTGAAATTTGTTCACATCCTGCTAACTGTTTAATGGTCCGCATCGGTAAACGCGTTGATACGGATTCTATTCAAGCATTTGATCGTCTACGTTTTCACAATCGTTTTATGTACTAATAAAGGGGGCAACTGGAATGATTGTAGAAGAAATTATGAATCAAGATGTAGTGACATTACATCCAAACGATACAATCGAAACAGCAATCCGAACGATACGTACGAAAGGCATTCGGCACATTCCAATTGTCGATCAAAATAATCATGTCGTAGGCATTATTTCTGATCGGGATGTAAGAGATGCAAGTCCGTCTATTTTAGATGAACAAGTTTCACTCGATATGCTGAAGCAACCGCTTGAACTGATCATGAAACATCCTGTTATGACTTGCCATCCTCTCGATTTCGTTGAGGAAATTGCTACTTTATTTTTTGAAAATAAAATTGGCTGTCTTCCTGTTACAAAGGCTGGAAAGTTAGTCGGAATCATTTCTGAATCGACTGTACTGCATACGTTAGTGAAATTAACAGGGGCACATCAACCGAGTTCACAAATTGAAATTCAAGTAAAAAATGAACCTGGTATTCTTGGAAAAGTCGTTGCTATTTTTAGCGATTTACAAATCAATATCGTGAGCGTTCTCGTCTACCCAGCAAAAGATGAGAATGATAAAGTACTCGTTTTCCGCATTCAAACGATGAATCCGCTAAAAGTGATTGATGCACTTGAAACAGAAGGCTACCGCGTATTATGGCCGAACATTATGGGGATGCAAGCATGAGTAGCGCGTTTATTTATTCGGATGACTTTCGGGGCTATTCATTTAGCCCTGATCATCCTTTTAACCAACTGCGCGTCACACTTACGTATGATTTATTACAAAAGGGTGGTTTCATCTCTCCTTCCCAAATCATTTCACCAAGGATGGCTACAGATGAAGAAATTGCCTACATTCATACAGAGGAGTACATAAATGCGGTAAAACGTGCTGGAGAAGGTAAGTTAGAAAAATCAATTGCGATGACATATGGACTCGGAACAGAAGATACACCGATGTTTCCAAATATGCACGAAGCAAGCGCATTACTCGTTGGTGGTACGTTAACAGCTGTCGATGCTGTTCTTTCCGGGAAAGTAAAACACGCGCTTAACTTAGGAGGCGGCTTACATCATGGCTTCCGCGGCAAAGCATCTGGCTTTTGCATTTATAACGATAGCTCTATCGCAATGAAATATATTCAAAAGAAATACGGTTTACGCGTTTTATATATTGATACAGATGCTCATCACGGTGATGGTGTACAGTGGTCTTTTTATGACGATCCTAACGTATGCACCATTTCACTACATGAAACCGGTCGATATTTATTCCCTGGAACTGGAGCTGTAAATGAACGTGGACAAGGTAATGGTTATAGTTATTCTTTTAACGTTCCACTCGATGCTTTTACAGAAGACGAATCTTTCTTAGATTCCTATCGAACTGTCGTAAAAGAAGTGGCCGCATACTTTAAACCGGATATTATTTTAACGCAAAATGGCGCTGACGCACATTACTACGATCCACTTACACACCTTTGCGCAACGATGAATATTTACCGTGAAATACCGAAGCTCGCTCGCGAAATCGCTAACGAATATTGCGAAGGTCGTTGGATTGCTGTCGGCGGCGGTGGCTATGACCACTGGCGCGTCGTCCCAAGAGCTTGGGCACTCATTTGGCTCGAAATGAACAACATCCAAAACATCTCAGGTTATCTCCCTCCAGAATGGATTGAAGCTTGGAAAGGACAAGCAGAAACAGAACTTCCCCTCACATGGGAAGATCCAGACAACATGTATAAACCTATCCCCCGCAAACCAGAAATTGAAGAAAAGAACGCATTAACTGTAGCGAAATCCCTTGAAATTATTCGGAATAATATGACAAAATCTTTGTACTAAACGAAAAGGAGGCTCGTTTTTGAATAGCCTCCTTTTATTTATAGCTTGCTATTATTGTCGTTTTTTGTCGGTAAGTCGATATATTTTAATAATCGCTGATATATTTCAAGTTGCGCCGATATATTTTGATAATCGCTGATATATTTCAAGTTGCGCCTATATATTCTAATAATCGCTGATATATTTTTATGTACTAACGGACTTTATAAGGAAAGGTCGTGATATTATGTGGACACAACAAATGATCCACACGAAACGTGGCACATTTGAACTTTTTACAAAGGGAAATGGCGAACCACTTTGCATTACACATCACTATTCACAATTTAATGAAACGGGTGATTACTTTGCGGATGTTTTCACTTCTACGCATCGTGTATTCCTCATTAATTTACGAGACGCTGGTAACTCTGTAAAAGCCAATTCAGAAAAAGAATTAAGTATGACTGAAACCATTCACGATTTAGAAGCGATACGAGAATCTTTACAACTTCCAATATGGCATTTCGCCGGCCATTCAACAGGTGGTATGCTCGGACTTTTATACGCGATTACCTATCCACATTCCTTACAATCATTAGTCGTGGTCGGAGCCGCAGCAAGTAACTACACGGAAACACCATTTTGTATTTATCATCCAGAACATCCGCAGTTTCATTATATGCAACAACTCATCGAAAACTTAAAAAGCCCTCACCTTACAAATGAAGAACGAAAAGAACTAGCTACTAAGAGAACAAAATTATCATTGTATAAACCAGAAAACTACAACTCTTATTTTGATAAACCGATCAAAAAAATAATGTCTGCTAGCCGAATAAATGCTTTTTCTCACGAATATCCAGCATTTAATTTACGAGAACATTTACCTTCTATGAAAACAAAGACACTTATTATATGCGGAAGACACGATGTGCAGTGCCCAATTCAGTATTCTATCGAGATGCATGAGGGTATACGTAATTCTATTTTTGTGACATTTGAAGAGAGTAACCATTATCCCTTTTTGGAAGAAGCTGCTCAGTTTACTTCTACTACTCGAACATTTTATAAATAGCTACATCAGTACCGTTATTATTAAGGAAAGCTCACAGTCTCTGTAAGACTATGAGCTTTTTTCAAAAGAAGTATTTCAACTAGTAACAATTAAAAGAAGAACACACAAAACCACTAAACCTAAATCAATAAATACTGCCTTTTTATCTCCTTCTTTTAAACTTATTAGAAAACTAGAAACTATTTTAATTGCAAAAAAGACCATCATAAATAACCCACCGAAATGATCATTCGTAAAATCTTCATCATAAAACATTTGTATTGCACCGATAATTAATAAGATAAGTATGATATTGGTTCCAATCTTTAGAGCCTTGTTTGATTTATTATCTTTTAATATATCCCCCAAAATGTAGCACGCCCTCTCAAACTATCTTGTGTGTTGGCACAGATGTTTTATCCCCTTTTACATTTTAACATAAATTACCTTATATATACTTTTACTTACAGTTATAGACATGCACGGCAATGATAATGTTTCCTTCATTGCAACATGCTCATAACTTTAAAGAAATAGAGAATGACTCGCTGGAAGGACATAAGTAAAAGCTAATTTTTGCCTTCCTCCCCCACCCTATGCTACATTTAACCCGTTATATCAATATGAATAGGGTGGGATTACATATGAACAAACCTAAAATTGGGATGATTGGACTTGGAAGTATTGCACAAAAAGCTTATCTTCCAACACTTACAAAAGAAACAGATTGGAATTTTGTAGGGGCGTTTACACCTAACGCGGAGAAAAGAAAACAAGTTTGCCAGCAATACCGCATTCAAGACTTCCATTCTATTGAAACGTTAGCTTCGGAATGCGATGCAATCTTCGTTCATAGTTCAACTGCATCGCATTATGAAATCGTTTCTGAACTTCTGAAAAAAGGAATCGATGTTTACGTTGATAAGCCGCTAGCTGCTACAGTAGAACAAGCTGAGAAACTAGTTGAGTTGAGCGAAAAGTATAACCGAAAGTTAATGGTCGGATTTAATCGCCGATTCGTTCCTATGTATGTTGCAGCAAAAGAGCAAGCTCATAATATTTCATGGGTTCGAATTGAAAAACACCGCACAAATAAAGTCGGACCATATACGTACGACTTTACGATGTTAGATGATTACTTACATATTGTAGATACCGCTCGCTGGTTAGCTAACGATGAGCTTAACGTCGTTCATAATATGATGCAAATCAATGAAAAGAATGAACTTCTTTACGGACATCATACATATACAACGCCAAGTGGACTGTTACTTTCTACCGCAATGCATCGCCATGCCGGTACAAATTTAGAACAAATTGAACTTGTCACAACAGGAAAAATCATTCGCGTAAAAAACATGAACGCATTTGAAGTTGAGCAAGAAAATGCAGTTTCTCAAATTGGTTCCCCATCATGGGATACGACGTTAAAACAACGTGGTTTTGAAGATGCTGTTCATCATTTCATTGAATGTGTGCAAGGAGATACAAAGCCTATTGTAGATGGATTAGAAGGATTAAAAACGCAGCAAATGTTGCAATCTCTTCTGAATGATGTAAACAAAAATTAAAACGGATACATTTTTCAGAATTTACTTTCATTCCCATTCCCTCTTTATTTCTCACGCAAATTTCTATAGAATATGTTGATAGGAATTATAAATTTCATAATGAATCGTGGAAAGGATGGGATTAACACATGTGGAACGAGTTTAAAAAGTTCGCTTTCAAAGGGAATGTCGTTGATTTAGCTGTCGGGGTTGTAATCGGTGCTGCATTTGGTAAAATCGTTAGTTCTTTAGTAAAAGATGTTATTACACCATTACTTGGTATGGTATTAGGTGGCGTTGACTTTACAGATTTAAAACTTACATTCGGTAAGTCATCTATTATGTACGGTAACTTCATCCAAACTATTTTTGATTTCTTAATTATTGCAGCGGCTATCTTTATGTTTGTTAAAGTGTTCAACAAACTAACATCTAAAAAAGAAGAAGAAAAAGAGGAAGAAATTCCAGAACCAACAAAAGAAGAAGAACTTCTTAGCGAAATTCGCGACTTATTAAAACAACAAAACTCTTCTAAAGATAGAGCATAATTGAACGGATAAAAAGGCATGTCCCGAGAGGAACATGCCTTTTTTATATGCTATAACGTTTCCGAATTCATATGAATAAATAAAATAATACCAGCAACCATAAGTACCATAATACTACTTGCAAATAGTGTAATCCCCATAAACATTAAACTTGTGCTCATATCCACCGATACACTTTCAATAAAAATAGAAATTACATACGTGATAAGGGCAATTCCTGCAAGAATACTTCCTGGAACAAATCGCTTTAAACCATTTTGTTTTAACGTCATATATGCAAAAATAGCAGTCATACAAAGCGTAATTATCCAAAGAACGATCATCTCTTCTCCCCCCTCACAAGCCTTTTCTTTCTATTATACATGACATTGCCCTATAATAGTTAAAATTGCACTTATGTGACATATAACAAGGAACAATACCATTTTGTAGCGAAGTCACCAATAAGCCATATACTCGGGAGGATTTCAATTGGAAGATGATATTGTAGGATACTTTAAACAAGTAGAGCGATATGATTATATTATAATTGACTTAGACAAAAAGTTTTTTTACATGGAAGTTGTGCAACTAAAAACAAATATAACTTCGCTAAAAATATCACTTAACTTAGATAAAGATGAAACTATTATTGCTGGCAATGTGAAACAATATGATCCTTCTCGGTTAGAACAATTCATACAAAACTTTAAACACACTGCACAAACATGTCTTGAACATAATTTACGAAGTCCTGAAGAACTTTTTGCATTTTGGAAAGGAAATTGACCACCAGAAAAATGGATATTTTTCATATATATTGATATAATTACCATATATATATATTCTTTATAAGGGAGTGTTCATAATGATTTGGATTTCACTAATCGTATTAGCCTATTTCATCATTCTCGTCCCAATACAGTATAACTACATTAAAATACTCAAAGAAAAACAGAAGAAAATGAATATGTCACAAAACGAACTATATGACAATATGTCTTATGAAGAATCCCAAATACATTACCATTACCAAAGTAACGTATTTACAATACCTGCTTCACTTGTCGCAAGTATTATTTATAGAGTGAAACATGCAGCATAATATGTACGCTGTAAAATTATTGTTTGAATCTGTTCATTCTGGTGAGTCTGATCCTACGAAAATGGATGAGCATTATGAAGAAAATCACGATACACTTTTTGAAGAAAGTATTATTCTTGTTAAGGCACACAGTTTGGAAGAGGCCCATGCACTAGGTGAACAAATCGCTATACAGTCTGAGCATACGTACGATAATATGTACGGTGAGCAAGTAACGTGGGCGTTTCGAAAACTATTACATGTGTTTGAATTAGACGATACACCATTTGAAACTGGAAAAGAATTATACGCAAGATTTTTACACGTTAAGAAAAATGAAACGGTGGATACTATAGTTCAAACATACTATCCTGAATATAAATAAAAGCTCACAGCAATCGCTGTGAGCTTTTTTATACTTACTTCGTTGAATCTCTAAATTGGATACGGTGAGGTAAGATAACAGTGTGATCTTCCACTTTTTCTTTGTTCATATACTTTGTTAATAGACGCATTGCTACTGCACCGATATCATACATCGGTTGTACAACTGTTGAAAGTTGCGGACGAACCATTAATGCAAGGCGTGTATTATCGAAACCAAGTACTTCTACATCAGTTGGTACGTTTAATCCAGCGTCTTGTGCTGCGTGGATTACACCTAGTGCCATTTCATCAGAAGATACGAAGATTGCTGACGGCTTCTCATCAAGGCCCCAAAGCTTTTCGAATGCTTCGATACCTGAATCATATGTGTAATCTCCATCTATTACAAGATTTTCATCATATGAAATACCTGCTTCTTCTAGAGCTTTTTTATAACCTTGTAATTTCTTCGCGCTTCCCGCTTTATCAATGAAAGGACCAGAGACGAAACCGATACGCTTATGTCCTTGTTCAATAAAGTGCTTCATTGCGTCGTAAGCTGCTTGTGTATAATCAATGTTTACTGATGGCGTTTCATTTTGCTCATCAAATGACGCTGCTAATACGATTGGTACTGGAGACTTTTTAAATTCTTCAATGTGAATGTCTGTAATATCTTCACCCATGAAAACAATTCCGTCCACTTGTTTTCCAAGCATCGTATTTAATAAATGGAACTCTTTCTCTTTGTTTTGGTCAGAGTTACTTAAAATGATGTTATATTTGTACATTGTTGCGATATCTTCAATTCCACGAGCAAGTTCTGCATAAAACGTATTTGAGATATCAGGAATAATAACACCTACTGTAGTTGTCTTCTTACTTGCTAATCCACGTGCTACCGCATTTGGGCGGTATCCTAAACGATCAATTGCTTCTAATACTTTCTTTCTTGTTGTAGGCTTTACATTTGGGTTACCGTTCACAACGCGTGACACGGTAGCCATTGAAACGTTCGCTTCGCGCGCTACATCATATATTGTTACGTTCATCTCATCGCACACTCCTTCTATTTTTGCTATCTATTTTTATGTATCGGTTACTTGAATGAAAAAAAGACATCAACTCTATTTGCAGATGCCACCAATCGTCCCGAGTTCTTCCTTTTACTAATGATACGATAAAAACGCAGGGTCATACAATATTTTCCCGCAAAAGTTTCGAAAAAATTCGCTTCTTTTCTCGTATTTTCGTATTTTTCATGAAAAAAAGGGTATTTTTTGTAAAAATATAGATGTTTCATAAGTAGAAATCTTATTTTAAGCAGTACGCTAGCTAGTAATTGAAATTTATATCAGCGATTTTTTGAATATATCGACTTACCAACAAAAATCGACAATGATAGGGGTAAATTGAGATTAGTACAGCGGAAATATGGAGCGTATTACGTGACGCCCTGTCCCATCGTCCCCTTTCATTTACAGTAAAAAAAGACAGTTTAAACACTGTCTTTTTTTATAAGAAGGAAACAAACGGTTTATCGCTGTTTTTCTCTTTTATAACAATTGCCTCAATTTTATTCTCGGACTTTATCTGCAATTGTACTTTTGCATCTTTCGGTAATTGGTCTAACATACTTTGAGCGGCGAGTTGAGTAAGAGCCATTAATTCTGTTTTACCGTTATATTTAATAACAATATCCATATTTAATGTATCCATTTGATTTTTCTTATAAGAAACTTTAGCATTTACTGGGATAAAGTCTCCAGGAGAAAAACCTTTCATTGCCTCAGCAAATTTATTTATTTTTTCATTATCTTCTCCATGTGCTTGTGTAAATTCATCGGAAGGATATGAATACGCTTTTTCTTCAATTGCATTCCAATTTCCAAGGTTCGTATCATTCTTTTGAACGGTAGCACTAGCAATATACGTGCCATTTTTTAAAGAACTTGTACTTTCTTGCTTAAAGATAGCAAACGTAATTGGAGATTTATTATACTTGTCATTTTTATGAATAGCTTCAATAAGTTGCTTAGCAACTTCAGTCCCCTTAGACATTGCCTCTTCATTGGATACACTTGAAGACATAGCTAACCCAATTACAACGCCGGATAAACTTAATTCATTTGAATTCTGTTTCCCGAAATAGTCTTGTTCTATAATATTTGTCAAAACAGGTGCTTCTACTTTTGCGACTAGTTCATCAACTAACTTCTCAGGAATATACTGATTTAATTGAAGCACATGGTTTTCTGTATCAAATTGCTCTTTTGCAATATTCATTAAACCATTTTCATACTCTGCTAAATCTAATTTAGAATTTGTTTTTACATTAGCTGTATTTATAACCTTTTGTTCTTTTAAAGGAATTACAGTTCTATAATAATCTTTAGAAACAGCAGTTCTCGGAATCATACTTTTTTCTTTCGTATCCTTTTGTATAACTTCATCCTTCTTACTAATCGTATCATTACTACAAGCTCCTAGTAATAAACTTACGACCGCGAAGGATAATGCCATTTTCTTCATTACTTAAAACCTACTTTCAACAATCTAGTTATTTAATTTGAACTAATAACAGTGTACCATTAAATATATTTCAACAAAAACAAAAAAAAGAAGCAAGCACCTTTCGCTTGCTTCTTTTTACTTAATATTCTCTTCTAAAACATCTTTTTTAATGTTCCAATGAGACGTATTCCATACTACCATCCCATCTTTTATGTATAACACTTGCGGAGATTCATGTTTCATGCTGTACTGTTCTGCAACACGATTCGAAACATCTCTCGCATCTTGTACGTATAAGTAGTACGCTGGTACCGCTCTTTCTTCACTACAATAAGCTTGAAATTCTGTATAGGCACCATGACTAATCGGGCATGTCGTACTATGTTTAAAAAGAACATAAGGCTCGTTTTTTTCTATTAATACTTCGAGCTCTTCAATTGTTTCAAGTTTTGTCATATTCATTACGATTCACCTCTCATACGAAGTCTAGAGCGCTTCTCTTTCTTTTCAGCTTTTTTCTCAAGTCTTTCTAATTTACGCTCTTCTTTTTCAACCTTTTTCTCTTGCCTTGTCGCACGATAATGATTGTATACTTCAATTGCTGCGCTACTCCACTGTACAACTTGCGCTACTTTATCTGCATTATTTTCAATTTCGTCCGTAACAGACTCTGATACATTACGAAGTTTCGTATTTAAGGAATGGATTGTCGTTCCAATTCCATCTACACCCGATACTACTTTATTTAATGATTGTGACTTCTGTTGAATGTCATCAGCTAACGCATTTGTTTTATGTAATAATTGCTCCGTCTCTACGCTAATTCCTTGCATTTGCTTTTCTAAACCTTCTAACGTACTTGCAACGTTTTCTAACGTCTTCTGAACCGATAACAACGTTCTGCATACATACACTACTAATACAGCGAAAGCAACCGCGATAATAGCCGCACTTACATATAAAAGAACTTGCATTTCATCACTTCCTTTATCTTTTTCATACTTTCCCCTATTATACAATCATTTTCCGTTTCGTTCTAATCCCTATCTTTTCATTAGAATTTTCATACTTATTCGTTAACTTTAACATAAATCATTCAACAAATTCCACTAAGTAGGTTACAATAGGAGAGGATACATAATTAGTAGGGAGGCTTTACATATGAAAGATCCACGCATTGAAAAGTTAGCATACAATTTAATTAACTACTCTATTCGCTTACAAAAAGGCGAAAAAGTATTAATTGAAAACTTTGGCTTACAAAAAGAACTTGTAACTGCACTTGTTAAAGAAGCATATGCAGCTGGTGGTTTCCCATTCGTTTCTTTAAAAGATCATCAAGTAGATCGCTCTTTATTAATGGGTGCTACTGAAGAACATTTTGAACAAATCGCAGCCTATGAAGCAAGCGTAATGAAAGATATGGACGCTTATATCGGTCTTCGCTCTGGCGATAACATTAACGAACAAGCTGACGTGCCAAGTGAAAGAATGCAAATTCATGGTCAGACAGTTGGTAAGAAAGTTCATAGAGACATTCGCGTTCCGAAAACACGCTGGGTTGTTCTTCGCTACCCAAATGCTTCTATGGCACAGCTTGCGAAAATGAGCACAGAAGCTTTCGAAGACTTCTACTTCGAAGTATGTAACTTAGACTACGGTAAAATGGATAAGGCGATGGATAGCCTTGTTACATTAATGAATAAAACAGATAAAGTGCGCCTAACTGGACCTGGAACTGACTTAACATTCTCTATTAAAGACATTCCAGCAATTAAATGCTCAGGTCATTTAAACATTCCAGACGGTGAAGTATACTCTGCACCAGTTCGTGATTCTGTTAACGGTACAGTTTCTTACAACACGCCATCTCCTTACAACGGTTATACATTTGAAAATGTACAACTTAAGTTCGAGAACGGACAAATCGTTGAAGCAACTGCAAACGATACAGAGCGCATTAACAAAATCTTCGATACAGACGAAGGCGCACGCTACGTTGGTGAGTTCGCAATCGGCGTAAACCCATACATCTTACATCCAATGGGAGACATCCTATTCGATGAAAAAATCGATGGCAGCTTCCACTTCACTCCTGGACAAGCTTACGACGATGCATGGAACGGTAACAACTCGAACATTCACTGGGATTTAGTGTGCATCCAACGTCCTGAATACGGCGGCGGCGAAATTTACTTCGACGACGTACTAATCCGTAAAGACGGACGATTCGTTGTACCTGAATTAGAAGCTTTAAACCCAGAGAACTTAAAATAATGAAAAACGCTCGGGATTTTTTCCGAGCGTTTTTTAATATTTTAATAAGTCTTTCGCCACATCTTCTGGCACTTTAAAACTCATTTTCTTATTTTTCATTTTAACTTCAACATAAGGGACATCTTTATATACTGTCATCGTACCAATTTCATGTAACTCCTTTTTATCTTTACTCGACTCCGATAATTTTGTTGTACCTTCTTGATACATTTTAAATGTTTTCCCTTGCGGAGTATCTAAAGGAGCCGACTGCATTTCCCACTTATCCATTTTCATGACTTCAAACAGCTTTTCAATTTCTTTCTTATCGGTAATTACTTTCTTTTCACTTGAATCAGTAAGTGATTCAATTTCAACTTTTTGTGCCTTTTCTAAGTTTAGATCCGTCTTTTCCTTCTTTGTACTACATCCTAGTAAAAGAAAGGATGCGGTTAGCAGAAATACAAATAACATAAGGACTTTTTTCATTTCTAATTCTCCTAACTATATAGAGCTACTTTTCTCGCCTTTCGTTTGCTGAAAATGAAAATAATATAAAAGCACCACTGCGATCGTACCTATTAATATTGGTACATATAAAGGCAGATCCCATTTCATATATACTCTAGTGCAACCAACAAGCACAAATAATATTTCTAAACAAAACAAAGGTTTTACATATTTCATTTCTTCCCTACCATTTCTATTTTCACATTTGGATTCTCTTTCTCAATAAGCGCCAAAAATTCATTCATATGTTGCGGCATCGCAACCATATGTACTTTATATGCATTTGTCGTAATTTCAAGAGATTTCCCAACTTGACGAATGATTCTTATCTCTTTCAATACGATATCATCATTTAAAATACCGTACTTTAATACACCATTTTCTACTTTATGCTGTTTAATAAATACTTCCCAAACGAGTGGTACATTTACAAGGAAGCATAAACCCATTCCAATTAACGCTGTCATCCACTGCTCTTTATTTGTGACAATCATGACAAGTGGATACACAAACATAAAAGCTAACGTGAGACAAACGAAAATGACTACTGACTTACTTCTTTGAATCGGAAAGTTCATACACGCACCCCCTAACCTAAATTATACCACTTTTTCCATTTTAGTTCATAAAAAAAGGTCATTTCTACATGACCTTCTTAAACAATATATCTATAAAATTTCTTATCCACCTGCAACACTGGAAAACTTTTTGGCAACTCATCTATACTCACACTTTGAAAATCATTCTTTTCATAAAAGCGATGTGCTGCTAAAAATTTAACTGTCGTTCCTAAGTAAATGTCTTTCAGCTTTTTATTCTCAGCCCACGAAATTGCTGTTTGGAGCAACTTATGTGATGCGCCCCACTCTTTTCCGCGAAATTCTTTTTTTACGAACATTTTTCTTAACGCTACTTGATGATTCCCAATATCTAATAAAGCTACTGTTCCAACTACTTTCCCATCATAAATTGCTACCCAAAAGTTCCCATGATTCCTTTGATAGAACGTTTCTATTTCAAGTAGGTCTGGCTGCTCTTCTTTCGTAATGGGAACATTGTACTCTTTTTGCTGAATATGAACGATAAGATCTACTACTTCATCTTGAAACGTACTTTCATACGGAATAATGCGTATCTTCTCGTTCATCGAATCTCCTTCCACTCTGAAGCTAGTAAACTATATACTGCGACATCATGAAAATGATCATATAGCCATTCTTCATCTCTTAAAACACCATCTAACTTAAACCCTAAACGTTCTGGAATAGCGCGACTTTTCACATTTTCAACACCGCATCTAATTTCCATTTTATTTAATTTTAAATTCTCAAATGCATAGTGAAGTACAGCCTTCACGCTACGCGTCATAATACCTTTCCCGCCAGCATCTTCTGCCAGATAGTAACCGAGACTTGCCGCTTTCTTCCCCCAGCTCACTGGATGAATACCTACCATCCCAACGAGCTTTCCTTTATAACGTATGCCACTTTCAAAACCGTCTCCCTCTGCAAACTTCTTTAACCACATCGGACAAATCTCATTATAAGCATCAGCAGATTTCGTCCCATCTATCCAAGGAAGCCATCTTCTTAAATGGTTACGGTTTTGATCTATTAATTGATATAATCCCTCTTTATGATGCTTCTCTAATAATTGTAATTCGATTTCGTCGTCTACCCGGAGTGTGAACATGTTTTTTAGCTCCCTTTTTTATTTTTCTTATTATTCTAACATTTTTTAAATGAAAAATGTTCAATATTCACACTTCCCTTTTTTTATTTGTATAAAACCAGAAGAACACAATACTCCCGTAATAACTAATATCATCCCTATACATTGTGCGGGTGCTATATTTACTCCCTCTACAAAAGAAATAATCATTGTAACTACAGGCACTAGATTAAAAAATAAAGATGTCCTTGCTGCACCAATTTGAGCAATTCCATTATTCCACCATAAGTAACCAAGCACACTCATTCCAATTGCCATAAAGAGAATTGCTCCCCATGCCAACAAAGGAATTTCTAAAACTGGTACTATACTTTTTTGTGTAGAAGATATGATCATAAAGGCAAGTGCACCAATAGTCATCGTATATGTCGTCGTTTGTATTGGATTACCAGTTTTAATAAACCTTCTGCCTAGCACGCCGTATAACGCCCAGCAAATATTCCCTAATAAAATATAAAAATCCCCTTTTGAAAATGATAAATGTGGTAGTATTGTAAACGAACCTTGTGTAAGTACAAAAACAACGCCAATTAATGCAAGTAACATTCCAATACCTTGGCGCTTCACAATTTTCTCTCGTAAAATGACACTTGCTAACAGCGTCGTAACGAGAGGATTTGTCGCCATAATAAGTGCACCATTAACAGCTTCTGTATATTTCATTCCTAGAAAGAAAAAGAAGTTAAAGCCGAATACACCAACAATACCTAGCAAAAGATAATAGGTCCTATTCTGCATCCATACTTCCAAATCAAAATCTTTTCGTATTTTTAACAAACATAACATCACAAATGCAGCAATCCCAAAACGCCATGCTGCTATATGAATTGCTTCGAAATACTGCACCGCATATTTCGAAGCATTAAATGTCCCACCAGTAAATATCGCAAAACCTAATAACTGCGTATATACTTTATTTTTCATTGCCGGCCTCCAAGTCTTTTTCTTCTAAAAAACCGTAATAAATTTCTAACTTCTCCTCCGTTAGCTGAACAACTTTTTGTAATTGTTCCTGCTGTTCTTTTAACCTTTCTAAATGAGTTGTTAAAATTGAAATTCTCTTTTTTACTTTCGCTGGTACTTCCTCTTTCTTCTGCCTAATTTCCTCTATAATGCACCCATCACTTGCAAACTCAGCCATCTCTTCTAATGACATTCCGGTTTGTTTTAATGAATATAAAAATTTTAATAAACGTACATCGCCTTCTGTATATTGACGAATACCGCTATTTCGCGTTGGTGGTGGTAATAAACCTAATTTCTCATAGTAGCGCAAAGTGTGAATGCCCATCCCTGTTAATTCTGCTACTTCACCGATTTTATACATGTTCTCTCCCCCTTGTTTTTACATATTCATCTTACAACCTAGAGTTAGCTCTAGGTCAATACGAAAATAAAAATCCACTATATACGATTGATATCTAGATATGAATCATATATAGTTAAAGTATGGAAAAAAATGATAATTTTATAATTCAATTACGTAAAGGTGTTTTTGATCTCGCTATTTTATCTTTAATAAGTAAACAACCTATGTACGGATACGAAATTACAAGTGCATTACAAGATATCCCTGTATTTCATATCCCAAACGGTTCGATTTATCCTATATTAAATCGAATCACGAAAAACAATTGGGCCGTTTCCTATTGGGAAGAGTCCGGTGATGGACCAAAAAGAAAATACTACCGAATTACAGACGAAGGGAGAGAAATTTTACATAATCGCTTACATGATTACGAGGAAGTGTATCAAGCTCTAATGTTACTAGCTAAAGGAGAGGATAAAAAATGAACAAAGAACAATTCTTTGCAAATGAACTCATTGCTTCTTTCTTACATGACCTTCACAAAGGTTTAATGAACTTACCTACATCAGCAAGAGAGCAACACATGCTAGAAATCAAATCCGATTTATACGAAAATGCATTATGTAAAGAAAGTGAAGGGATACCATTAGGAATCATTCCTTCACAAGTGATTGAAGAATTTCTTCCTCCAAAAGAATTAGCAAAGGAAATTGCAGCAGAATATACAGACGTTATTCAAGATGTACAGCAATCTACAAATACATTTATTAAATACTTTACAGGTTTTTCAATTGCTCCACTTGGCGCTCTATCAATACCGATTGTACTTGGTTTTATCAATATTTCAGCCTGCTTGCCATTTTTACTAGCCTTTATCGCCAGCAACATTTGGTTTATTTGTAGAAAAAATCATTGGAATACAAAGCAATTACAATTTTTAAAAACAGTGATTTCCTTTAGTACTAGCGCTTTGATTGCACTTCCATTTGCATTTTTCGCGATTCGAATTATGATTACAAAACAATTCGATATGTTTTCATTCTATTATTTAATTGGATATGTACTTTTTAGTTCAATTTATATCGTTTTGTTAAAACAACTCTACAAAAAGAATAAACAATACCAACCTATCAATGCTTTTTAAATGTATCGAACACAACAAAAAAGACGCACAGCCACCGCTATGCGTCTTTTCTATTACTTCTCTGCAACTTGAACTTCTTTTACGTAAGCTGCTTCGAATTTTTGGATGTCTCCTGCGCCCATGAAAATGAGAACGCCGTTTTTATGTTTCTTTAGTACATCCGTTGTTGTATCTGTAATTAATTCTGCACCGTCAATACGCTTTTGCAGATCTTCGATTGTTAATTCACCCTTGTTTTCGCGCGCTGATCCGAAAATATCACATAAGTATACTTGATCCGCTTTGCTTAGGCTTTCAGCGAACTCATCTAAGAACTTTTCTGTACGTGAGAATGTGTGTGGCTGGAATACAGCGACAATTTCACGCTCTGGATGTTTTTGACGAGCTGCTTCAATCGTTGCATTAATTTCTGTCGGATGGTGTGCGTAGTCATCGATAATAACTTGCTCTCCCATTGGCTTTTCATTAAAGCGACGTTTTACGCCTTCAAAAGTTGTTAGCTGATGCTTAACTGCTTCTACATCAACGTTTTCATAATGGCAAAGCGCGATTACTGCTAATGCATTTAATACGCTGTGGTTGCCGTATCCTGTAATTTTGAACGTGTCATAGTACGTATTACGAACGAATACATCGAAAATAGTACCATCTGTTCTCTTTTGAATGTTACGTGCTTGGAAATCATTATCTTCTCCAAATCCATAGAAAATAACAGGTACTTTCGCTTGAATTTTTTGAAGTTCTTCATCATCTCCACATGCAATAATGCCTTTTTTCACTTGCAATGCCATCTCTTGGAATGCACTGAATACATCATTGATATCTGTGAAATAATCCGGATGATCAAAATCAATGTTTGTCATAATCGCATAGTCTGGATTGTAAGACAAGAAATGACGACGATACTCACAAGCTTCAAATACAAAATACTTACTATTTTCTACCCCATGCCCTGTTCCATCTCCAATAAGGTAAGATGTAGGGTGTGCACCTTGCATTACATGGGCTAACAAACCAGTTGTTGATGTTTTTCCATGTGCACCAGTTACAGCAACACTTGTGTATTGATTCATAAGGTCACCTAAGAAGTGATGGTAACGATGTACTGGGATATTTAATTCTTTTGCTGCTACGATTTCTTCATGCGTATCAGGAAATGCATTTCCTGCAATAATCACTTGTCCTTCTTTTACATTACTTTTATCAAAAGGAAGAATCGAGATACTACGCTTTTCCAACGCTGTTTGTGTAAAGAAACGCTTTTCATAATCAGACCCTTGAACAGTATGCTTCATGTCATGAAGAATTTGCGCTAATGAACTCATTCCTGTTCCTTTAATTCCTACAAAATGGTAAACTGTCATCTTAAAGAACCTCCAACATTTCGAACTAATACAACGGCCTATCTATAAGACAGTATATGAATCTTTTCTTATTTTGGTAATCATCATACATTTTTGATGTAGTGAAGTTATTCTTCCCTTCACTTATCAGGATAAACTCGTACGTACTTCTTTTTTATGTCCATAACAAATCCATTATAGCAAAAAAGAAGCCGCTATACTATGATAACAGAAAAACTGATAGGGTCAATCACCTATCAGTTTTTCTCTCTTTTACATATCTTCTCTTTTTTCTAATTGAACACGCTCTAAACGTGGGTTTGGACGATATTTACGACCAGCTTTCGCTTCTGGTTTTCCATTTAATTCTACATTATCACCAGTAAAGCCAATATTCATTTTTAATAAGCTACTTCCTACTCCGTATATATCAACAGGTACGTTTTGAGCTTCAAATTCACGAATACGCTTCTCATCAAATCCACCAGTTACAACGATGTCTACATGCTGGAATCCTTCTTCATCAAGTGCTTTACGAAGTGCGAATACGAGCGATGGGTTTACACCACGTGGATCGAATGTTCCAAGCACTTCTGGGTGGCGAATGAAGTATTGATCAATCATCGTACGAGACGTATCTACACGTACACCTTTTAATGTTGATCCAAATTCACGCGCTACGCGAAGTGCGTCTGTAATGACATCATTGTTGTAATCAATTAATACAACTAATTCATCTTCTGGGAATTTCTTATGATATGCTTTTGCTGCTTCCACAACATCACCATTAAACATTTGAATTAATGCGTGAGGCATCGTCCCCATACCACTTTTGCCCCACCATTCATTCATCGCATGCGTCGCTTGTGCGCTCATGCCTCCGATGTATGCTGCATAACCATCACCAGCTTGTTGTGTATAATGATCATCACGATCTCCCATGAAAATAACTGGTTTTTCTTTATCTACACTACGTGCAGCTTGGACAACGTTATATACGTTTGTCGCAACCGATGTACGACGAGCTAAAATCCCATCAATGACACCTTCTAAAAATCCGAAATTTTCATAAGGACCATGAATTGTTAACACTGTTTCAAATGGACTAATTTTATCGCCATCTTTTAAAGAGTTAATTTCAAGTTCCTCAGGATTTTTAGCGAATGTTTGTAGCAATGCAATGACTTCATCCGTTCCGCAAAGAACTGCATTTTCCTTTTGGAAAAATTGCATCGTTACAACACTTTTCGGGCGAAATTCTTCGATGATTTCTCTAGTCTTTAAAAAGTAAACGGCTGAAAACCAACCTTCTCCAACACGTTCGTCAAATTTAAATGTTTTATTTGTTAGTCTATTTATTTCACCTTTTAATTTTAATTCAATTTCTTTCATGTCGCTTTACTCCCTACTTTACTATCCAACATTTTCTCTTAGTATACAGCAAAACCGTTTACTATACATTTGTTTCCTGCATAGCGGCAAATTCATCCTCTGAAATAAGGACATCTCTTGGCTTCGTTCCTCTACCTTCAGAAATAATTCCTTGCGATTCCATCTCTTCAATGAGACGTGCCGCGCGATTATAACCGATGCGGAATTTTCGCTGTACAGAAGATGTGGACGCTCCCCCTTGTTCTACAACAAATTGACATGCATCAAGGAACAATTCGTCTTCCGACTCAGCCTGTTCTGTTTTCGCTAATAAATCCTCTTGCTTAAATAAGTAATTCGGTTTCATTTGCTTTTTCACATGATCAACTGTCTTTTCAATCTCATCATCCGATACATATACACCTTGTACACGAACTGGCTTAGATGTACCGTTCCCTAAGAATAACATATCACCACGGCCAAGTAATTTCTCCGCGCCCCCAATATCAATAATCGTACGCGAATCAACTTGAGATGATACAGTAAACGCAATACGCGTTGGAATGTTTGACTTAATTAAACCTGTAATAACATCTACAGATGGACGCTGCGTCGCTACTAATAAATGAATACCACAAGCACGTGCTTTTTGCGCAATACGACAAATCGCTTCCTCAACATCACCAGGTGCTACCATCATTAAGTCGGCTAACTCGTCAATGACAATAACGATATAAGGTAATGTCTCTCCCGGAATTTCTCGCTCACTTACAATCGTATTGTAACGAGTTAAATCACGAGCTCCTGCGTGCGCAAATAATTCATAACGGCGCTCCATTTCTTCAACTGCCCATTTTAATGCAGCTGTCGCTGCTTTTACATCCGTAATAACAGGTGCTACAAGATGTGGAACAGAATTGTATGGTGCAAGCTCAACCATCTTCGGATCAATTAACATTAACTTCACTTCATGTGGTTTCGCTTTATATAAAATGCTCGTTAAAATGGCGTTAATACACACACTTTTACCAGAACCTGTTGCACCCGCAATAAGTCCGTGTGGCATTTTTCGAATATCCGTTACAATTGGATCACCTGAAATATCAAGTCCAAGCGCAACTGTAAGCGGTGATTCGCTCTTTGTAAACACAGGACTTCTTAAAATTTCACGAAGAAATACTGGCTTACTTTCTTTATTTGGAACTTCGATTCCAATCGCACTCTTCCCTGGAATCGGCGCTTCAATACGAATATCTTTTGCCGCTAAACTTAGCTTAATATCATCACTTAAGTTTGTAATTTTATTTACTTTCACACCTGGATCTGGCTGTACCTCAAAACGAGTTACTGCTGGACCTTGCGATACATTAATAACATGTGCGCCAACGTGGAAATTATTAAACGTTGTATCTAATAATTCTTTCTGTTCTTCCAACCATTCCGTATTATCTAACGCTGCTTGCTGCGGAATCGATAGCAATGTTAATGACGGAATCGTATACGTCGGTGGTGTTTGCAATACATTTCGCACATCATTCTCTCTTTGATTTACAACATATGCTTTCTCTTCTACTTCCGTACTTGAAATTGGCTTTTGTACTTGTTGAGATTCTACTACCACTTGCTGCACTGGACGTTCTTCTACTTGTGGTTCTACTACTACTTGTTGCATTGGTTTTTCTTCTGTTTGTGGCTCTACTACTACTTGCTGCACTGGGCGTTCTTCTACTTGTGGTTCTACTACTACTTGTTGCATTGGTTTTTCTTCTGTTTGTGGCTCTACTACTACTTGTTGCATTGGTTTTTCTTCCACTTGTGGTTCTACCACTACTTGCTGCATTGGTTTTTCTTCCACTTGTGGTTCTACTGCCACTTGCTTCATTGGTTTTTCTTCCACTTGTGGTTCTACTGCCACTTGCTTCATTGGTTTTTCTTCCACTTGTGGTTCTACCACTACTTGCTGCATTGGTTTTTCTTCTACTTGGTGTACAGGCTTATTCTCTACTCGTTCTTTCATAGAAGGTTGCATTGCATTCGTTCTAGCCGCATGTCTTTCCACTAATCGCGCTCTATCTTGTTTCAACATAACAACATTGAATGGTACGTGACGCTTTTTCTCACGTTTAGGTTCTTCTTTTTGTACAACTGGTGGCTCTTCTGCGACCGGTGTTTCCTCTGCAACTGGTTGTTCTTCTTCAATCACTGTTTCTTCCACAACTGGTTGTTCTTCTTCAATCGCTGCTTCTTCTACAACTGATTGTTCTTCTTCAATCGCTGCTTCTTCCACAACTGGTTGTTCTTCTTCAATCGCTGCTTCTTCTACAACTGATTGTTCTTCTTCAATCGCTGCTTCTT